>NZ_JBFUDD010000006.1:0-262425 GCF_056404915.1 Asticcacaulis sp. P2_B1
CGGTCGGCCGTGCCTGTGATGATCAGATTCTCGACGCTGGCGCCCAGGGTATAGGTGCCGTTGATCACGACGGTGTCGTTGCCCTGCTGGAAATATTCGGTGACCTTGTCCGACGCGCTGTCGAGATAATAGCGGTCGTCGCCAAGGCCGCCCTTCAAAGTGTCGATACCTTTTCCGCCATCGAGCGTATCGTCGCCCAGCCCACCGATCAGAATGTCGTTGCCAGCCAAGCCGTTCAGCCGATTGCCACCGTCATTGCCGGTGATGGTATTGGCCAGATTGTTGCCATTGCCCTGACTGTTGCCGGTGCCGGTGAGGGTCAGGTTTTCGACATTGGCGCCGAGAGTGTAGAGGCGGGAGCTGATAACCGTGTCGATACCTTGACCCGACAGTTCGGTGACAAGGTCGCCGTTGTTGTCGACATAATAGGTATCGTTGCCCGTGCCGCCCCACATTTTGTCGGCGCCGGTGCCACCGTCAAGGATATCGTTGCCGTCCTCACCATAGAGCTCGTCATTGCCGGCCAGGCCGTCGATGACATCGTCGCCCGTCGTGCCGTGCAGTGCCGCAGCACCTCGGTCGTCGCCGGCCGTGCCCACTATGTGCGCCATGACCCTGTCCTCCGCTTTTATTATTGCGGGGACAGTATCATGGCGCTTTGATTTCGCACGTTACAATTTCCGGTGAGCGGCCTTACCAGACCATAGGCCGCGCCCGGCGGGTATGGACTATCAGGTAAACAGGAAATCGGCCGTGGTAATCTTGACGTTGTTATCGAAGATGGCCAGGGCCGTCATATTGCCGGCGCCCGTACCGTTGCTGTCGTAATACAGGGTGTGACTGACATTGTCGTAGATGAACTGGGCCGAAGTCCCGACGGCCGTCGTGCCGTAGGTGAACTCGGACGCCGTCAGCACATGGTTGGCGGCGAAGGCATAGTCGTTATGGCTGAAGACCAGCTTGTCGAAATTCAGGCTGAAGTCGGCAATATGGTCGAGGCCGTTGAGGGCCGCGGCGGAAAAGATGAACTTGTCGACGCTGGTGCCGCCGGTCAGGGTGTCGTTGCCCAGGCCGCCGGTCAGGCTGTCGGTGCCGGCCCCGCCGTTCAGCGTATCGTTGCCGTCATTGCCGGTCAGGCTATTGGCGCCGCCATTGCCGATAATGATGTTGTTGCCGCTGTTGCCGATGCCCAGCGTATTGCCGGCGCCCATCAGATTCAAATTCTCGATACCGCTGACCAGGGCATAGCTGACCGAGGCATAGACCTGGTCCGTGCCGCCGCCACCGCTTTCGTCACAGACGTCGCCCTGGGAATCGACATAATAGAAGTCGTCGCCCAGGCCGCCCTGCATGGTGTCCGCGCCGGCCTGGCCATCCAGCACGTTATTGCCGCTATTGCCGATGATGATGTTGGTCAAGCCGTTGCCTGTGCCATTGAAATTGCCGACGCCCAGAAGGGACAGGTTCTCGAACCCGGCGCCCAGGGTCCAGTTCGCGCCGACAAAGATCGTGTCGGTCCCCCCGTCGTCCGTGCCGGAAACCATCTGCTCCGAAGCCGTCTCATTGGCACCATAAAGAAAATAGTTGTCATTGCCGGCGCCGCCGTAAAGCGTGTCAGTGGTGGAAAACGCCTGCAGACTGTCGTCGCCGCCGAATCCGTAAAGCGTATTGTGCCCGGCACCCCCGCTGTCGCTGGTCGAATCGATGATGATGTTATTCGCCTCATTGCCGCCGAGGACGAAATTGCCGTCGAAGCTCAGCACGGTCAGGTTCTCGATATAGGGGTTGAGCATGATCGACACCGTCGTATAGACAAGATCGGTGCCGCCGTCGTCCGTACCGGGCCCCGACGATTCTTCCGATACGAAGTCGGCGGCGTTATCGACAAAATAGATGTCGTTGCCGGCGCCGCCGTAGAAGGTATCCACGCCACCGCCGCCATTAAAGGAATTGTCGCCGCTGTTGCCATAGATCGTATTGTCGAGCGCGTTGCCGCCCCCGTAGATATTGCCTGAGCCTTCCAGAACCAGGTCTTCGATATTGGCGCCCAGGGTGAAATCGACATAGCTGTGGACGACATCATAGCCGGCATTGGCGCCTTCGATAACCGTGTCGCTGAAATTGTCGACCCAATAGGTATCGTTGCCGCCGCCGCCCGACATGCGGTCGCCGCCCTGGCCGCCGATGATGACATTGTCGCCGGTGTTGCCGACGATGACGTCCCCAAAAAACGTGCCGGTGACATTTTCGAAGCCGGTGAGAGTCGTGACATTGCCGGCGCCCTGGCCGGCACGGCCGGTGGCCAGGTTGATGTTGGCGCTTCCGCCGAGTTGACCGGCATAATAGGTGTCAACGCCCGACCCGCCGTCGATCAGGTCGATGCCGGCCGAGGAATAGATGTAATCGTCGCCCGAGCCGCCGGTGATGGTGTCATTGTTGACGCCGCCTTCGATGGTGTCGTCGCCGCCGTCGCCATTGAGATATTTCGGACCGGAACCTTCTCCGATGAGCGTGTCGTTGCCGTCGCCGCCGTGCGCCCCATCGTTGCCGTTACCGGTCTGCAGATAGTCGTCGCCTGTCCCGCCGGTCATGTAGTCGTCGCCGTTGCCGCCGTAGACGGCATCGTTACCGTCAGCGCCCTGCAGGATGTTGGAGCCGTCCCCGCCGATCAGGTTGTCATCGCCGGCGCCGCCGTCGACATTGTCGTTACCGGCGCCCCCCCAAAGAATGTCGTTGCCGGCATCGCCGGTGATGGTGCTGCCGTCGTCGCCGGCGGTAATGGTGTCGTTGCCGTCATTACCATGCATGTCGTCATGGCCGGCTTCGCCATAAAGGGTGTCATTGCCGGCGCCGCCGCTCAGATCGTCGTCACCGTTGCCGCCATATATGGTGTCCTTGCCGCCGCCGCCGTCGATCGTATCGTTGCCGCCGCCGCCATCGAGAACATTGGCGCCGGCATTACCTGTAATGGCGTTGTCGTCGAAATTACCGATGCCGGAGATCGCGGCATAGCCGGTCAGGGTGAGGGCTTCGACATCGCTGCCCAGGGTATAGGTGACACTGCTGACGACCGTGTCATAGCCTTCGCTGAACGCTTCGTAGACGACGTCGTGGTTCGCCCAGTTGACGTAATAGGTGTCGTCGCCATTGCCGCCGATCATGGTATCGGCGCCGGTGCCGCCATCCAGGACGTCATTGCCCGAGGTACCGTACAGGGTCTGGTCGCCGGCTTGCGAAGCGGYGTTGGAAAAGGCGCGTTGAAAGACGCCGCTGCCGGACCCATCGAGATTGCTGTCGGTCCAGGTGATGACGAAACCGCCATCGCTCAGGGCCGAGACATCGGGATCGAGCATGGTGGCCCCCACGCGCTCCGGCACCACCAGGGACGTGCCGCCGATGGCATGTCCCTGATCGTCGAAGCGCTGGAGCAGGATGGTGGTGTCGGCACCCCAGACCACGACATAGCCGCCGTCGGCAAGCGCCGTCACGGAGGTCTCGGTGTTCGTGAACCCTGCCGCGCCGAGCACCGCCTCATCTCCCTGGGCATTGCCGGAAGCATCGTAACGCTGGCTATGGATGGTTGTGATATCGCCGTCACTGGTCCACACAACGACGAAACCGCCGTCGTTCAGCGCCGTCACATCCGGATTGTAGACGGATTCGGCGATCGTCACATTGACCTGGGTTTCCCCGCCGATCTTGGCGCCGGCCGCATCGAACAGCTGGTAGTAAATATTCTCGGCGGTGCTGTCGCCATTGAGAGCCGTCCAGGTCGCGACATAGCCGCCGGTGTCCAGGGCCGTGATCGACGAATCCTGCAAATAGTTGTTGTAGGGTGTCGTGTTGACATGCGTTTCGACGCCGACCTTGACGCCGGCCTGATCGTAACGTTGCGCATAGATCCCGCTGCCGGATTGGACGCTGTTCCAGTAGACGATATAGCCGCCGTCGTTCAGGCCGGTGACCGACGGAGTCGCCTGGTTGCCGCTGGATGCGGTGCTGACGCGCACCTCGCCGCCCACCTTGGTGCCCGTATTATCGAAGCGCTGGGAATAGATGCCGTAACCGGAGCCGTCCTGCAGATTGCTTTGCCAGGTGACGACATAGCCGCCGGTTTCGAGCGCGGCGACCGCCGAGGCATTCTGGTCGTTGGTGACCGTGGTGTTGACCTTGGTTTCGAGACCCAGCTTATGGCCGGTCGCGCTGTAGCGCTGCATATAGACACCGTCGCCGCCCGTGTCTTCGCCGGCACTGGTCCAGGTGATGACATAGGTGCCGTCGGCGAGTGTGGTCACCTGGGCCTGGCGCTGAGCGCCGGAGGTATAGGTATTGACGCGTGTTTGAGCGCCGACATTAAGCATGCTGACCATAGAAATATCCCCTGAAATATCGCCTCCAGGCGGAACGCCCGGCCCAATATGACAGGGTTAACACGCCCTTACCGTCACGACAACAATAGAACGAACTGCGTTATGTGTAATTATTTTGCCTGGAAACGGTAAAATATTACCAAATAATGTGGTCAAGGAAAGCCGTATCGGTCGCCGACATATAACGTATGGTGATAACATTTCCACCACCGAGATCAATCAGCGTATCGGCGCCCGCTTGAGAGATAATGGCAGTTTGCGGCGTGCCGTGGGTATAGTCCGAGACATCTATCCGGTCATTCTGGCCGACCCGGAAATCGGCGACCGTGTCGGCGCCGCTGCCCTGCGTGAAAACAAAGGTATCGCCCCCGGCCCCGCCCCTCAAAATATTGTGGCCGCTGTTGCCCGCCAGGACATTGGCACGTCCGTTGCCCGTTCCGTTGATATCCCCGGTCCCGATCAGGGTGAGATTTTCGATCGTGTCGCCCAGGGTATAGCTGATCGACGCCAGGACCAGGTCATGATTTCGGGCGGCAGAGATGCGGTTGGATGTCTCGTCGATAACGACATCGCCGACATTGTCGACGACATAGATATCGTTGCCGGTATCGTAGTAAGTGCCTCCATACATGATGTCGGTGCCGGTGCCGCCGTCGAGATAATCATCACCGCTATTGCCGTTTTCAGCGTGGTAACCGCTGCCGTGCAAGACATCGTCGCCATCGCCGCCCCAGATGACGACATCGCCGCCGGGGGTGAAGAGATTGTTATTTCCGGAGTTGCCGTAAATCGTGGCGCGGCCGTTGACCTTGATGGACGTCACAAAATGCCCGTCGTCGATTGAGTGATTCTTGACGACCACAACACCCCCGCCTTCGATCGAGATCCAGGCGTCCGCGCCAACCTGGGTCAAGGTATAGACAACGGGTTCACTGTAGTCAGCGACGATATTGATCTTGTCGTGTTCACTATACTTGAAATCGTTGATGAGCTGGGTCTGGCCGGCAAGGGGCGAGACATTGAAGACATCCGCCGACTGGCCGCCGCTCAGCACATCATTGCCGTCGCCAGCAAAAAGTTGATCCCTGCCGCCGCCACCGGTCAGGGTGTCGTCGCCGCTGCCACCGTCGAGGCGATTATTGCCGGCATTGCCGATCAGACTATTGTTCAGGGCATTTCCGGTGCCGTCAAGATCGGCCGTGCCGGTCAGGACCAGGACTTCGAGATTGGCCCCCAATACATAGCTGATCGAGGACCTGACCGTATCGATGCTGAAGTCGCCGGCATAGGTTTCGGTGACGGTATCGCCGATATTATCGACGACATAGGTATCGTTGTCGGGATGCGCACTGTCGATCGGGTCCTGGGACCCCGGGTATCGGCCCACCATCCAATCGGCGCCGGTGCCGCCGTCGATATAGTCGTTGCCGCCGCCGCCATGGATAGCATCATTGCCATCCAGCCCCAGCAGCGTATCGTCTTCACGCGTGCCAGCTATGTCATCGTGGCCAGATGTGCCGACATGGCCCGGAAGCGCGTTTACCTGAACGGCGAGCGCGTAAATCGACTGATTTTCAACACGGATGTATTTTCCGTTGCCGAGATCCAGCACGGCATCCGCCCCCACCTGCGTCCTGGTGACAGGACCCTGGTTATGGGTGTCGAAGATCCTGATGACGTCGTCGTCGCTGTAATCGGTAATGACCGCGTGCCCCATCAGTCTTTGGCTGAAGACATAGGTGTCGCCACCACCACCGCCGGCCAGGACATAGTCGCCGCCATTGAGTGCGATCACATTGTCAAGATTGTTTCCAGTCAGGTCGAAGGTTCCCGCACCGTCGGCCGTCATGTTTTCGACATTGGCTCCCATTGAGAAGGTTATGCCTGTCCTGGATGACACCTGAACCTGGTCGAACCCTTCAGCGGAATTTTCAACAACCCTGTCACCGGAATTGTCGACATAGTAGGTGTCGTTGCCGGCACCGCCCATCATGGTATCCGCGCCCACCTTGCCGTCAATGCGGTTGCTGCGATAGTTGCCGGTAATGACATTGGCGTCGTTATTGCCATTGCCATAGATGGCCATACCCGAAAGCGTCAGGTTCTCGATATTGGCCGGAAGATTGTAATTAATGTCGGCCCTGATTTCGTCAATGCCCTCGCCGGCATTTTCGTGGACGGTATCGTCCTCGCCACTGCCGTTCCTAAGGAAATAGATGTCGTTGCCTGTCCCGCCATTCAGCGAGTCCAGGCCGGCACCGCCGACCAGAATATCGTCACCGGCCCCGCCACGCAGGAAATCGTCGCCGCCTTCGCCATAAAGGGCGTTATTGCCGTCATTGCCGATCAGGTGGTTGTCCTGCGCATTGCCAACCGCCCTGAGATCAGCCATGCCGGTCAGGGACAGGGTCTCGATATTGGCGCCCAGGCGGAAAGTGACGGAACTGAGGACCGTGTCTCTGCCCTGGCCGGCATATTCCCTGACCTCGTCGTCCGAATTATCAACGAAATAGGTGTCGTTGCCCGTGCCGCCGCGCAAAATATCGGCGCCAAGACCGCCGTCCAACCTATCGTTACCGTCGCCGCCATCGAGGACATTGGCGCCGTCATTGCCGGTGAGATGATTGTCCAGGGCATTGCCGCTACCGATGCGATCGGCATGTCCGTCGAGGACGAGGTTCTCGAGATTGTCGCCCAGGATATAGCTGCCGCGAGTCACGACGGTGTCAACGCCCTGCCCGCTATATTCACGGACCACATCATCGGCATTGTCGAGATAATAGGTGTCGTTGCCGAGACCACCGCGCATGATGTCGCCACCCGTGCCACCCGTGCCACCGTCCAGCACGTCATCGCCGTCGCCACCGAACAGCTCGTCGTCCCCGCCCAACCCCTCGATCAGATCGTCGCCATCCGCACCGTGCAAGGCATGCACGCCCCTGTCGCCGGTTGCCGTGCCGATAAGGTGCGCCATGATTCGTCCCCGATGTTCAGCCGGACGGTATCATAAAGCCCTAACAAGGTTATAAAGACCGGCCGTGCAATCGGCGGCTTTGGAAGACGCGGCTACCAGGTGATATGGTTGAGGAAACTGGCGTCGGTCGCCGTCGTGCTCTGGATGGTGATGACGTTTCCACCGCCCAGATCGATGACCGTGTCTGCGCCGCTTTGCGAGATGAAGGCAGTATGCGCCACACCATGCGTGTAGGCCGAGACATCGATCCTGTCGTTCTGACCGGACGAGAAATCCGTGATGATGTCAGCGCCACTGCCGAGGCCGAAGACGAACGTGTCTGCCCCCAGCCGGCCCGTCAAGGTGTCGTTGCCGGCGCCGCCATTCAGGATATTATCTCCGATATTGCCGACCAGGGTATTGATCAGGCCATTGCCATCGGCGTCGATGGCATGGACACCGGTAAGTATCAGATTCTCGACATTGTTGCCGAGGACGAAGCTGACTGAACTGCAAACGGTGTCGGTACCCTGACTGGCGTATTCGGTGACCTTATCGCCCGTATTATCGACGTAGAAGCGATCGTCACCGGCGCCGCCGCGCATGATATCGGCGCCCTTGCCGCCGTCGATGACGTCGTTACCGGCGCCGCCGCCCAGGGTGTTGTTACCGACATTGCCGATGACATGGTTGTCGAGCGCGTTGCCGGTGGCGAAGCGGTTGCCCGAGCCGGTCAGGGTCAGGTTTTCGACATTCAGGGCCAGGGTAAAGGTCGATGAACTGAGGACCGTGTCGGCGCCCGAATTGGCATTTTCGGTAACGACATCGCCGAGATCGACATAGTAAAGGTCGTTGCCGGCGCCGCCTTTCAGGGTATCGACGCCCTTGCCGCCGTCCAGGGTATCATTACCCAAGCCGCCGTCCAGGGTATCATTGCCGTCACGGCCGTCGAGATGATCGCGACCGTCATTGCCGCGCAGGACATTGATGGCGTCATTGCCGATCAGGGTGTCGTTGCCGGTGCCGCCGGTGGCGTCTTCGATCACGGTGCGCGTGGCTTCGGTCAGACCGCCGGTCACCGCGGCGATGACGTTCGAGCTGTCGGCCGTGAGGGTCACCGTGGTGCCGCGGCCCAGTTGCGCCACGAGATCGGTGTAGTAGGTGGTGACATCGGCGGTGACGGCAAAGATCGGAATGATATTGGCGGCCTGGAGCGCGGCGGCCAGCTGCGCGATCGCCGGATAGTCTTCGCCGGTGCCCGGGAAGACGCCATCCAGAACAGCGTCACCATTATTGGGCGTGGTGATGCCGCCGGCCGCGCCGTCGCCCGCCACGTGGAAGGGCGCGTCGGTGAAAACGACGACGAAGCGCGCGGCATCCGGGCGGAAGCCGACATCAGCCGCTGTCAGGGCCAGGTGCATCAGGGATTCGATCTGGCACTCGGGCAGGTCCTCGCCACTGTGAGTCGTGATCGCATTATAGACGGCCGCCAGATCGGCCGCGTTGGCCGTCAGTCCCTGTTCCAGTTGGTAGACCCATTCTCCTGGCGCGCCGAAGGGGGAAACCGCCTTGTCGATAAAGCTCGACAGGCCAAATTCGCTGTCCGGCTGGACGGCCTGCAGGGCCGCGACAATGCCGGGTACCAGCAAGCGGACACTGGCGATATCGTCACCGAAGGAGCCGGTCAGGTCTTGCAGGAATTGTACATCGAGCGGCCCGACCGTATTGCCGCCCTGGCCCAAATCGCAGACTTCATTCTCGATTTCGGTATCGGTTTCACCCGACAGGTCGATATGGCTGTCGCCGGTGGCTTCATGGGCGTCCAGTTCATCATGGCCGAGGAAGTCCTCGATATGGGCAGCGCCGCCATGGATTTCATAAACGTCGTCACCACTGCCGCCGGATAGCGAATCGTGGCCGGAGGTGCTGACCAGAGTGTCATTGCCGTCACCCCCCAGTTCGACGTCGTCGCCGGCGCCGCCGTCCAGGGTATCGTGACCGGAACTGCCCGACAGGGTGTTGTCGCCGTCATTGCCGGTGAGAGCATGGCCGCCGCCGGACACGCGGATATTTTCGATGGTCGAGCCCGCGGACAGGGTCCAGTCGGAGCTGACGACCACCGTATCCGTGCCGCCATCGACAGCTTCGACGATGACGTCGCCGGCATTGTCGACATAGTAGGTATCATTACCGGCCCCGCCGGACATGGTATCGGCACCGGCCCCGCCGTCGATGGTGTCGTTGCCGTCCAGACCATTGAGCGCATCATTACCCGCGCCTCCGGTCAGCGTATTGTCCAGTTCATTGCCCGTGCCGCTGTGAGCGCTGTCGGTCAAGGCCAGCTTTTCGATATTGGCGCCGAGCGTCCAGGCGACCGACGCCATGACCGTGTCGACGCCCGTACCGGTGCCCGCCGCCTCGACCGTAACGTCGCCGGCATTATCGACGCGATAGGTGTCGTTGCCGAGCCCGCCGGTCATGGTATCGGTGCCCAAGCCGCCGTCCAGCACATCGGCCGCCGCCGTGCCTGTCAGGCTGTTGTCCGAAGCATTCCCCGTACCATGTGTGGCGGATCCGGACAGGACAAGGTTCTCGACATTGTCGCTCAGGACATAACCGTCCAGCGTCGTGTTGATCGTGTCTGTACCCTTTCCGGCCGTTTCGACGACCAGATCGCCGGCGTTGTCGACACGGTAGGTATCGTCGCCCGCGCCGCCGGTCATGGTGTCGGCGCCGCCCGCGCCATCCAGCATATCATTACCCGCCGTGCCGGTCAGGCTGTTCGCCAGCGCGTTGCCCGTGGCGCTGCGGGCCGTGCCGGTGAGCTTGAGGTTTTCGACATTGGCGGACAGGGTGTAATCGACGCTGGCCGTGACGGTATCCGTGCCTTCTTCCGCGTTTTCGACAAGAGTGTCGCCGGCGTTATCGACTTTGTAGCTGTCGTTGCCCAGGCCGCCGATCATCCGATCGGCTCCGGCGCCCCCGTCCAGGGTATCGTCGTGGCTGCCGCCGGTAAGGGTGTTGTCGAGCGCATTGCCCGTCGCGGCATAGGCCGCGCCGGTGAGCACCAGGTTTTCGAGATTGGCGCCCAGGGTCCAGTTGCGGTTGACGATGACGGTGTCAGTGCCGCCGCCGGCCGCTTCCTGAGCGATGTCGCCGGTATTGTCGATATAGTAGGTGTCGTCGCCGAGACCGCCGATCATGGTATCGGCGCCGGACTTACCGTTAAGGGTGTCGGCATTGTCGCTGCCGGTGATGGTGTTGGCGAGGCTGTTACCGGTGCCCGTCAGGCCGAAACCGTCCAGGGTCAGGTTCTCGATATTGGCCGACAATGTCCAGTCGATCGAGGCGATGACGGTGTCGGTGCCTTCGCCGGTCAGTTCGATCGTCGTGTCACCGCTGTCGTCGACATAGTAGGTATCGTTGCCGGCGCCGCCGGTCATGGCGTCGGCGCCCATACCGCCATTGATGCTGTCGTTACCCAGGCCCGAGGCGATGGTGTCGTTGCCGCCCAGGGCGAAAATCAGGTCGTCGCCGGCGCCGATCGTGTGCGCTCCGCCATAACCGGCTCCCATGACGTCGTCGCCGTTGGTCCCATAGATATTGGTGTCGGGCAGCCAGCCCGCCGGGGTATAGACGACGTGGACCGACTCGCCCGAACCCGGGCTGCCGATGATCAGGTCGGATGTGCCGTCGCCGTTCATATCGTTGACGATCGAGACCACGGCGCCGGTCAGGCTGCCGAGATTGCCGACGATCTTGGCGCCCCCCGCCCCCATGGCCACCGCCGACAGGTCGACCGTCGCTGTGGCGCCGCCCCAGACAACATAGACGGCGCCGGCGTTGAACCCGCCCTCGCCTTCGTGCGGCGTGCCGATGACGAAGTCGGCGACCCCGTCACGATTGAGATCGACCCCGCCGGTAACCGACAGGTTGGCCAGGTCGCCGGCACTCTCGCCGGTGATCATGAAGCCGCCGATACCATTGGCTACGTCAGAAAGGTGGACAGAGGTCGTCGTCGACTTGCCGAAGACGATGTAGGCCGCGTCACCGTTGGACGAACCGACCAGGATATCCGATTTGCCGTCGCCATTGACGTCGCCGATGTCGCTCATGGCCATGCCGATGGCGTCGCCGGCATTGCCGATGATCTTGAAACCGCCAGTGCCGGCAGCGATGGACGACAGGTTAACCTGGGTGCCGGTCGACTTGCCGAAGACGACATAGACCGCGCCGGCATCCGTGCCGCCTTCGTCATTGCCGGTGGCGCCAACCAGGATGTCGGCCTTGCCGTCGCCATTGAGGTCGTGGATTGAGCCGAGCGCCGCACCGGCGGCGTCGCCGGCCGCTTCGCCGACAATGCGGAACCCGCCGGTGCCGGTAGCGACACTGGTCAGATTGACGGCCGAGCCAGAGCTCTTGCCCCAGACGACATAGGCGGCGCCGGCATTACTGCCGCCGGCGTCGTTGTCCAAAGCGCCAACCAGGATATCGGCCTTGCCGTCGCCATTGAGGTCGGTGATCGAGGCCATGGCCGCGCCGGCGTGGTCGCCGGCCAGTTCCCCCTTGATGACATAGCCGCCACCGTCACCGGCGAACGGATCAGCAAGATCGATTTCACCACTGCCCCTGCCCCAAAGGACGAAGGCCGCGCCGGCATCGCTCGCCGTACCCTTGTCGACCATGGGAGCGCCGACCAGCATCTCGGCCTTGCCGTCGCCGTTCAGGTCGGTGACGCTGCCGACCGCGGTGCCAGCCAGGTCGCCGGCACTGACTCCGAGGATGTAAATCCCCCCTGGTGTATCGGTGATGTCGGTCGTGGTGCCGCCGGTCGCCGTACCGAAGCGGACAAAAATACGGCCGGCATTGGAGGCGGTATCATCGTCGCCGGGTCCGCCGGTGATAATGTCGGGAATGCCGTCGCCATTGATATCCGTGATACCCGACACCCAACGCGAATAGGGGAAGGTGACCAGGGTCTGCGACAAAGCGCCGCTGCCTGTCAGAGTATAGCCGCCGTCGACGCTGTGGACGAGATTGGACATGAAGCGCTTGGTATTGGGCAGGGGCATGGCAAATCCTCAGGCAAGGGTGCCGGTAGGCACCGCGGGTTGCTTTCACACCGGCTTGGAGCCAATCTTAAGAGATTTGAAATGGCGGCAGGCCGGCGGGACGCCCGACAAACAGGCGTCCCAAATCATGGCCGTGATTTATGTATGCGCCGCCTGCATGCGTCTTTGATCGTAATCAAATGACAGGGCACTGGTCGCCAAGGGTGCGTGCGACCTTTTCGCCCGACCTACCAGACGATATGGCTAAGGAAACTGGCGTCGGTCGCGGTCGTATTCTGGATCGTGATGACGTTTCCACCGCCGAGATCGATCAGCGTATCTGCGCCGCTTTGCGAGATGAAGGCGGTATGGGCCACACCGTGCGTGTAGACCGAGACATCGATCCGGTCATTCTGAACGGCCGAGAAATCGGTGACGGTGTCGTTGCCGCTAAGGGCGGAAAACACGAAGGTGTCGGCGCCCAGGCCTCCTGTCAGCGTGTCGTGCCCTTTTCCGCCGTCGAGGCTATTGTTGCCGGTATTGCCAACCAGGATGTTGTCGCGGGTATTGCCGGTTCCGTTAAGATTGGCCGCGCCCGTCAGGGTCAGGTTCTCGACATTGTTGCCAAGGATGAAGCTCACCGAGCTGAAGACACTGTCCGTTCCCTGGCCGCTATATTCCGTGACGGTGTCGCCCGTATTGTCGACATAGAAGACGTCGTCGCCCATCCCGCCACGCATGGTGTCGGCCCCCTTGCCGCCATCGATGACGTCATTGCCGTCGGCGCCGCCCAGGGTATTGTTGCCGATATTGCCGGTCATCAGGTTATCCAGTGTATTGCCTGTGCCGAAGCGAACGCCGGAGCCAGTGATCCGTAGATTTTCGACATTAGCGCCGAGTGTATAGGTGCCGTTGATCAGCACGGTATCATTGCCGGAGTTCGTGAATTCCGTTACGACGTCGAGCTTGTTATCAATGTAATAGCGATCGTCGCCGGCGCCGCCTTTCATGGCATCGCCCCCCTTGCCGCCGTCGAGCGTATCATTGCCCAGGCCGCCGCCCAGGTTGTCGTTGCCCTCGCCGCCGACCAGCTTGTTATTGCCGTCATTGCCGATGATGGTGTTATTGAGGTTGTTGCCTGTCCCCGCGATATTACCAGTACCTGTCAAGGTCAGCTTTTCGACCTCATTGCTCAGCGTGTAGGACTTTGAACTGATAACCACGTCGTTGCCGCCGCCATGCAGCTCGATAATGACGTCGCGGGCATTGTCGACATAATAGGTGTCGTTACCCGAGCCGCCGTTCATCTTGTCGCCACCCTTGCCGCCATCGAGGACATCATCACCCGCCATGCCGTACAGAGTATTGACGGATGCCGTGCCGGTGATGACATTATTCAGGCCGTTGCCAGTGCCGCTACGGGCGCCGGTGGTCAGTGTAAGGTCTTCCAGATTGGCGCCAAGGGCATAGCTGATCGACGAAATGATGGTATCCGTCCCGGCGTCAGCGTCTTCCTTGACAGTGTCACCTGCATTGTCAACGACATAGGTGTCATTCCCCAATGACGTCCACGCAGAACCGATCATCATATCGGCGCCTTCGCCACCATCGATGTAATCGTTCTCGGCGTAGCCGTAGATAATGTCATCGCCGCCGTAGCCGAAAATCTGGCCGCCGGTGAAAAATATGTTGTCGTTGTAGTCGCTGCCCCAGACGATTTCGATATTGCTCAGAATATCGCCGGTCGCCGGATCGGCCGGATCGCCGGAATTGTCATTCGGAGATTGGTTATTGATCAATATCCCTATACCGGCATGGCGATAGGAAGCCACGTCGACGCCGGCACCGCCGTCCATGACATCGTGGCCTGGCCCGCCTTCCAGGATATCGTTGCCATCCCCGCCGTTCAGCTCGTCATAGTCGCTGAGATTGTCGGGTGACAGGCCGGCAATATTGTCGCCGCCAGTGAGATAGTCATTGCCGGCGCCGCCGTTCAGCTGATCTCCGGCGGACGTACCGAACAGTCTGTCGTCAAAAGCCGTTCCGGTGACACTTTCGATGCTGACATAGAAATCTCCCAAGGCATCGCCACTACCCGACGCGCTGTTGTCGAGGTAAGCAACGATACCTGCCTTGCCATCGCTGAAATCGGCGGCGTCAAAGCCTGCGCCTCCATCCAGATGGTCCGCCCCTATGCCACCGCGCAAGATATCGGCGCCTGCGTCCCCGGACAGCGTATCTCCGCCGGCTCCGGCGATCAGATAGTCATTGCCGGCGCCGCCACTCAGGGCATTGTCTCCAGCGCCGGCTACGATCAGATTATCGACGCCATTGCCGGTGCCGTCGAGATTCCCAGGCCCGGTCAGGAAGAGGTTCTCGACATGATCGGCCAGGATGAAGGACACCGATGCGAACACCATGTCGCGGACACCGCCATCATCGACGCCGGAGACTGATTCCTCCGACACGACGTCACCGGCGTTGTCGACATAATAAATATCGCTGTCGCCACCGCCATGCATGGTGTCGGCGCCTGCACGCCCGTCCAGAGTATCGCTGCCCGCGCCTCCGGTCAGACTCTCGTTCCCTGTGCCACCGGTCACTCTAGCGCCGGCAACGGAGCCGTCAAAAACAATATGCTCGATCGGGTTGAGCGCACCACCAACAATGCGGATGTGATTGTACTGATGTGAAGGTTGGTCGACATAACCAACGGCCAGATAGATGTCCTCGCCGTCGATCTGCCAATTCAGGTCGCCGGCTGTCGCGGTGCCGGTAATGCGTAATGTATCTTCGCCACTTGAGTCGATGATCGTATCGACGCCGGTTATCAATCCAGTATCGTGGCTGGCCGCAATATGTAGCGATCGTCGCCAGCGCCGCCTATCAGCGTGTCGTTACCATTTCCGCCGTCCAGGCTGTCATTGCCCTTGCCTCCGTCGAGCCAATCCATCCCGCCAAGTCCGAACAGGGAATCATTGCCGTCACCACCGCTCAGACGATCGTCGCCTGCGATCGAAACAGGCACTCGCGGATCAAAGGCGACGACATCGGCGTAGCCGTTGGTATCGCCACGCACCAGGGTTCCCGGTGGGCCATTGGCTAGGTCGAGCGGACTGACGGCCACAACAGACCCATCGGCCGAAAACGAAAGGCCGAATTCATTGCCGGCGTCGTCACCACCATAAAGCAGGTCATAGGCGGCGGTATGGGTGGTGCCGGTGCCCGGATCGTAGATCATCAGGTCGAGAAAATCTGGCTGGTTGATACCATTGATCGTGGGGTCGTAACCGACAAAGGCGATCATGTGGGTATTGCCGACAAAATGCGGCGCGTGGGTTTCCAGATTGAAGGAAGATGCATTGCTGGGCACCATGGTTGTGACGCCAGTGGCGATGTCCATGATGAAAATATTGGCATCTGTCGTGCTGTCGTCAGCCGTGAGGTTTGGCGTTTCGCTTACGAACAGGAGTTTGGTGCCATCGGCGGAGACCTGCGGCGGCGCCGCATTGGCCGAGAAGCTATAAAAAGCGTCGTCATGTCCGACAACACGGACCTCGCCGGTCGACAAGTTCTTTAGAAAAATGTCAGCGCGCGTGTCCGACAGACCCTGGCCAGTGAGGTTCAGACTGTTGCCGATAAAGGCCATCCAGTGACCGTCGGCTGACAGGCTGTAGGCGCTACCTCCATTCAAATAAGGCCCTGCATCGTTGGTCAGGCTTTTTGTGTGTCCCGTTGCGGTATCGCGAGCAAAGACATCGGTTCGAAAATTGCCGCCAACCTTATGGTACTGTTCATAATAAAGGGTCTTGCCATCGGCCGAGACATTGATATTGGTCCAGAAATAACCGCTTCCCTGGCTGGCAACGACGCTTAAGGCGCCGCTGGCAATATCTTTGCGGTAGATAATCTGGGTGGCATCAAGGTTTCGGTCTTCGGGGTAGTTGAGGGAGCTGAAATATATCGAACGTCCATCCGCGGAAAAGGTATAGGTATGACTGGCGTGAAAATAGTCGCTAATATCAGCCGGTACAATATTGCCATGGACGTCGCTATTGATTCTTGTAATGGCACCTGTTGTCAGGTTTTTTAAAAAGAGATCCTGGCCGTAAGTGGGGTCCGTATTTCCGGCGGGCATGTCGCCCGCCACAATATTGCTGGCGGTGCTGCTGAACAAAACATACTGGCCGTCCGGAGACACGAGTGGCCGATAGGAATCATTATTGCCGACGCCACCATCGACAGCGGCGCTGACGAAGACGGTATTTTCCTGGAAGGCATCCTGACCGGTGATGACATCATCGAAAGCGGAACCGATCACGCCGTCGATGGACACTAAGGTGTCGTGGCCTTGCGGGCCGTCAGCCTCGGATGTCGCTGCGCTCAGGTCGACCGTGACTCCAGCGGTGGCACCGGCGTAGGACACCGTGTCATGACCTGTGCCGCCGTTGATCGTATCGTCCCCCGGCGTTCCGTGTAAAACATCGTCGCCGTCGGTACCTGAAATCTGCCCCATATCACGCCCCCCAAAACCCAACTAACTATTGGGGCGACGTACCACGAATTGCGGTAGCCGACGACATTTATGTATAAACTTAGGGCAAGTATTTATTCGAAGGCTCGTCGCGAAGATCCGTCAGATCGGCATCCGCATGATTTCCTGATAAGCGGAAATGACCTGGTCGCGGATGGCGATGACGCTTTGCAGCGAGGTTTCGGCGCTGGCCACCGCGGTGATGGCGTCGATCAGTTCGACCTTGCCGGATTGTTGTTGCGTCATCATGGTTTCGGCGTTCTGCGTCGACTTCAGGGTCGATTCCATGGCGCCCTGCAGCATCTTGCCGAAGTCGGGCGCGTTGACGCCGGCCTCGTCCTTACCCAGGGTCTGGGTCTGCTTCATCGCCGCCCCGTAGGCGCGCGCCGCTACCAAAGGCGTCATGCGTCAGTTCCTATTTATCGAGAATGTCGAGGGTTTTTTGCGTCATGGCGCGCGCCGTTTCGATGACGTTCAGGTTGGCTTCGTAGGCGCGCTGCGCCTCGCGCATATCCATGGTTTCGATCAAAGGGTCGACGTTCGACTTCTTGACATAGCCGGCGGCGTCGGCGGCCGGATGCGACGGGTCGTAATCCATGGCGAAGGGCGAGGTGTCCGGCGCGATTTCGGCCAGGCGCACACCCGTGGCGCCGTCGATCGTCGCCGAGGTGAAGACCGGCGTCTGACGGCGATAGGGGTCGCCGCCCTTGGTCTTGCTGGTCGAGTCGGCATTGGCGATGTTTTCGGCGATGATGCGCATACGCGCCTGCTGCGCCTTCATGGCGCTGGCGGCGACGGCCATGGTCTGATCGGCATTGATGGGTTTGTTGTTGATCATTTATGTTACTTACCCGGGGCTTTCGCGGCCATGCGCATCATGTTGAGCGACTTTTCGTAGAAACCGACGGCGGCCTGGAACTGCAGCCGGCTTTCCGACATTTTCAGCATCTGCTCTTCGAGGACGACGCTGTTGCCGTCCATCGTCGTTTCGGAGTCGAGCTTGACCACCGCCTTGGAACCCGAACTGGTCAGGCCTTCGGGCTGGATATGCATGGCGCTGGTCAGGGTCAGGCCCAGCGACGACCCTTGCGGGTTCTGGCCGGCGACCAGGGCGGAGAAGTCCTGCGGCGTGAGGTCTTTCGGCTTGTATCCGGGCGTCGAACCGTTGGCGACATTCTCGGCCACCAGTTTTTGCCGGTCGCTCAGCCAACCCATGCGCGATTGCAGCGCGCCCAGCAGCGATACGCCTTGTGTGTCCATCTTGTCCGCCTTTCCGCTTAGCGAATCGTCTCGACTCAACCTAATGAGAGAAAAGTCCCAAACTATGGGCAAATTATGCCCACCTTTTGGTTAACGAAGCCTTTAGGTAAACAGGCTGTTAACCATGGCGGACGCATAAAAGGCGAACGCATTCCGAAAAATGTCTCCCATTTTTCGGGCAGAATGCGTGATCTAAAAGGTAAAGATGGATATCCTGCAGACCCTGCGCGCAATCTTTGCACTGGCCGTAGTTTTGGGCCTGATACTCGGCCTTGCCTATGCCTTGCGGCGATATGCGCCACAATTGATGGCGAAATTGCAGTCGACGCGCGGCCAGCGCCGGCTTCAGGTTGTCGAAACCCTGGTCCTCGATCCGGCGCGCCGGCTGGTTCTGGTGCGTTTCGACGACGAAGAACGCCTGATCCTGCTGGGCGAAGGCCACGACCTGACCGAACCGGGAACCAAGACACCATCGCAACGCCCTGCCCCCTCCGCGGACCCCGCCGATGACCTGTTCTAGCGTAGCCGACCTGCCCGCGCCGGTGAAGAAACCTTTAGGCCCGAAGACGGTCAACCTCATCGTGTTGGCGACCTTTATCGTCGGCTTCATGCTGATGGTCTTCCCCTATCACGCCCTGGCGCAGTCGGTGAATGTCGACCTCGGCAAGGGCGGTTCGTTGAGCGCCCGCGTCGTGCAACTGATCGGCCTGATGACCGTGCTGTCCCTGGCGCCGTCGATCGTCATCATGACGACGTCGTTTATCCGCATCGTCGTGGTGCTGTCCCTGCTGCGCACGGCATTGGGTCTGCAACAAAGCCCGCCCAACGCCGTCATCATTTCGCTATCGCTGTTCCTGTCGGCCATCGTCATGGCGCCGACCTATCAGGCCGCCTATCAGGATGGCATCCGGCCGCTGATGGACCAGGAAATCGAAATGCCCGCGGCCTTCGACGCCGCCAGCCAGCCGTTGAAGGGCTTTATGCTGGCCCAGGTCGATCCGAAGGACCTGGGGTTGTTCGTCGGGCTGTCGAAGATCGACATGCCGGAGGACAAGATGGATCTGCCGATCCGCGTCGTGACGCCGGCCTTCATGATTTCGGAGCTGAAAAAGGCCTTCGAGATCGGCTTTTTGCTGTTCGTGCCGTTTCTCGTCATCGACCTGGTCGTTGCCTCGGTGCTGATGAGCATGGGGATGATGATGTTGCCGCCGGTCGTGGTGTCCTTGCCGTTCAAACTGATCTTTTTCGTTCTGGTCGACGGCTGGCATCTCGTCGCCGGCTCGCTGGTGCAGAGTTTCCATCCGGCGCTGGGGAGCGGATAGATGCTGCCGACCGATCAACTGACCGGACCACTGTTCGGGATCACCAAGGAGGACGGCCTCGTCTTCTTTCCCTATGCCATCCGCACCGTGCCTGTGCCGGTTACAGAGAAGCAGGTCGAACGCCTGCGTTCGGCGACGATGGTGGCGGCGGTCATTTTCGTAGCGTTGCTGCTCGGCGGCCTGGCCTTTGGCATAGCGCTGACTCTGATGGTCGTCGTGACGAAATTCACGCCGGTGATCTTCGGGTTCAATCTGTATTGGGTACTGCTGGTACAGGCCGGGTTCATCGTCCTGACGGCAACGCTGTACGACATGAATATCCGACGGATTCTGAAGACGCCTTAGGCAGGCTTGCTGGTCAAATCGGCGGCCATGCGCTTTTTGAAACCCGCCAGGTCTTTCCATGAGGTTGCCACGCGCACCGGCCGGCCCTTGGGGTCGATCAGGGTCATGCCCTCGTCGGTGACGGTCAGGTTCAGGGTCTCCATCACCAGGTCGCTTTCGTCATAGGCCATAACCACCGCCACGGCATCGAACAGGGTCGAACTGTTTTTTGTCAGGTCGAAGTCCTTGGGCATCCACGGCGCATTGGGCAACCAGACCTCGCTGTTGCGGATACAGGCGCGGGCGAACGGGTCGGAGCTGTTGCGCACGGTCTGCATGTCGTCGCCGTCGAGGATCAGCAGGCCACAGGTGTCGACCGGCGTGATCGAACAGGACAGCCAGTCGGCGGCAAAGACGGCGCGCAGAGCGGCCGGGTCGATCTTGACATTATATTCGACCGCCGGCGTGGGCGCGCCGCCGTAGCCCAGGCGTACCGAACCGTCCATGCCGATAAAACGCGCGCGGGCGGCGATGGCCGGTTCCAGCTTCAGGGCCGCGGCGCTCAAGGTGGCCGGGCCGGTGCTGATGATGGTGACGGGCTCGGGCGACGCCATGATGGTGTCGACAATGGCCTGGGCGCCGTCATAGCGCACCTTGCCGGGATAGTCCTTGAGCTCGAATTCGCCGACCCAGTCGCTTTGCGGCCCGGGCGCATCGGTGGCGTCGGGTCCGACGGCGACGACGACGTCTTCACGATGGCCGAGGACCAGCAGTTTCGCCGCAACGCGGGCGCGGTAGGCCATATTGCTGACGTCGGTGACGACCAGTTTGAGGTCGAGTTCGGGCCGCCGCAACAGCAACAGCAGGGCCCAGGTGTCGTCAACATCGTAACCGATATCGGTATGGAAGATGACGGGAATAGGCTTCGCGCCGGCCTTCGCCGTCGTGGCTAACACGCTTGCGGCCAGGGTTGCCGCTATCAGGCCCCGGCGGTTAAAAGTCGTCATCATGATGTCCACCCATATTTTCCGCGACCCTAGCACAGCCTCGCCCGGCATAGGACAAGAAAAAAGGGAGGCTGCCCCCCGGCAACCTCCCTCCTCCCGCCTGCTCCCCAAACACGTTATGCCCCCAAATGGGAACGTGTTCTCCCGCAGACTCCGCCAGCCCCGAGCCCCCGCTCGGTGCCGGCGCAAAGGGCGCGCTGCCCCCAAACTCGACCCGGAAAGGCAACATGATACCTCTTCCGGAGCGCAGTTCACGCCCTTCCCCCAAACCTTTTGACATCGTGTGGCTGATGTTGCGCGCAAGCTTACGGCGCCTCTTGCAAGAAGAGACTCAAATGTCCAAAGGTTTCGGATAAGGTCCGATGGGATAAATCGGATGGGTCTTGTGCCGAGACTTCGACTGTCAGACTAGAGGATAGAGTTCGCTGGGCTCGATATCCTGGGTCTGCTTGAGTTGCCGCGCATGTTTAGCTTGCGGCTTCTATATGTATGTGRCGATCATGTGCCTTTATTCGCCTTCATCGCCCCGAAAAACTGTATCAACCGGGCGACGCACATATATTACGCTTGTGCGAGATGAGATAAAAGCGAATCCGGACGCATATCACGCGGATGTGAATACAGGCGGAAATGTGGCAAGGTTAATGCGACTTGGTCTTAGCGCGTTACCGCTTATCGATATTGACGAAGGGCACCGAGCCGCCGGTCACGGTCGGCAGGTGGCCGTCCCACTTTTCGATGGCGCGCAACTGCACGACTTCCGGGCTGGAGGCGATCGATACCGCCAGCAAGCGGTTGGATTCGGCCTGGCCGCGCGCCTGTTCGATCTGAGCATCGGCCTGGGCCTTGGCGACCGCTACCTGGGCCTGGGCGGCCGAGGCGTCGGCGTCGGCCTTGGTTTTCATCTGGATTGAGTCGAGAATCACCTGCGGGTAGCGGATGGTGCCGATCCAGTCCAGTTGGCTGATATTGACGCCCTGGGGCTCCCATTTGCGATTGACGCGCGCCAGGGCCTTTTGGATGACGACCTGACGGCCGCCGCGGTAAAGATATTCGACGCTGACCAGTTCGGTTTCGGCGGCGATGGCCGAGCGCACGTCGTTACGGATCGGCCCTTCGAAGAGTTGGTCGAAGCTCAGGCGATAACGCGTGTAAAGCGATGGCGCCTTGGATGGATCGATGCGCATGACCAGCTGCACGTCCGCCGTCATCGGCAGGGCGTTGTTGTCGCTGAAGGTGATTTCTTCATTCTCCGGCCCGCGTTCGTCTACCTCCTTGGTATAGGTATAGGTGCGCTGGATGACCGGGAACTCGGCAATGCGTTCGCCGAGAAGATTAATATGCCAACCCGAGGGCACGGGCGTCGCGTCGACGCCGGCATTGGGGCCCAGGGTGCGGATCTTGACCCCGACATTGCCGGGTTGGATGGTCTGGCCGCAGGAGACAAGACCGCCGAGCGCCAGGATGAGCGCCACACCGCCGATGACAGGAAAACGCCACTTGCCGGCCAAAGCCGTACCCGAATTGATCGTAACCATGTGCCGTCCCTTTGTGATTCTGGCGGTACCATAGAGGGTTTGTCTTAATAGCGGTTAAAGGGAACGCAGTTCGCCGCGGACCCGCTGCAGGATGAGGCCCAGGCGATTTTCCCCGCTGCCGTCGCCACCGACGCCCCAATAATAGTCGCCCGGCGCAGCTTCACCCAGGTCTTCTTCGCCGGTGGACAGCAGCAATTCGGCCAAGACCTTGTGGGTGCGAAACTTGGTGCGCACGGCCGCCAGCATGACGGCGTCGCGCATCTCGTCCCAATCGGGCCGAATCGGAAATTCGCGGGTGCGACCCAGCGCCTTGGCCATCTTGGGCGTCGAGGCTTTGTTGATGCGTTGCCGGTAAGCCTCGTCGCTGAACTTCTGCGCCTGGAAATAGTGTTCGACCGTCTTCCACCACACGCCATCCATCTCGATGCCATGGGGAGAGAAATTGGAAAATTCGCTGAAGGCTTCGGTCTGCGAATAGAAGTAGATCATGCCTTCTTCGCGGGCGGCGGCGTGGCGGCGACGGCCTTGGCCGCGGCATTGTCCTTTTCGCGGAACTTCTTTTTCATGCCGGCGACCCAGCCCGCGAAGCTGTCGGTCGCGGCCGCCGCCAGGGCAAAGTCCCGGGCATTGACGGCGCCGCCGTCCATGGGCGCCAGGGCCACGCGCAGCGCATCGGGCGATGACGCCGTGTCGGCGAACTTGCCGAAGCGGCCGGACAGGCGCGTCAAGGAGGCCTGGTCCTTGAGCAGGCTATAGGCGACGCCGGCGCGGATCAGCCGGCTCTCGTCGCTCAGGGTCAGCGGCGTGTCGCTCTTGTAGCGGTCGCCCAATTGGCGCTCCAGCACCGCGGCGGCCTTGGCCCAGTCCGATTGCCGCCAGTAGATATCGGCACGGACGTCTTCGCCATCGGCYGAATTTTCGTTGCCCAGGGCATCGAGCGCCTTGTCGGGCTCGTTGAGTTCGTTGAGCGCCCGCGCTTCCAGCACCCGGCGCTCGGACATGACGCTTTTCGGCAGCAGGGTGGTGCGCGTGCTCCACAGGGTCTGCAAGGCTTTTTGCGGGTCGTGGTTCATCAGGTAGATTGCCGCAAGGTCCGCCGCCACCGCCGACTTGCCCACCCCGTCCAGGCGGTTATTGACCTGGTAGTTGAGCAGGTCCGCCGCCTGGTCCAGCAAGTCGACATCGACGAGCCGGCGCACGATCCGGCGCACCATTTCGTCGCCGTCGGCGCCGATCGGCGTCAGCTCCTTGAAGTCGTTGAACAGGCCGAGCGCCTCGATCGGTTGCAGGCCGTCGGCCATGCCGCCGAGGAAGAGGCTGCGGAAGGCGGTATTGAGCGAGGTCTGGATCTGCAAGGCCTGGGGGCTGTCCTTGAAGGCCTGACCGCCACCGCGCAAGGTCGCCAGGGCCTCGCGATAGCGGCCCTGCGACAGGTAGATCTGCCCCATATCGCTGACCAATTGCAGCTCGGTATCGTCGCCACGCCAGCGGAAACGCAGGGTATCGAGCACGGCCAGGGTCTTGTCGGCCGACAGCTGGTTCAGTTGATAGGACAGCATGGCGGCGTGCATCATGGCCGGCGCGGCGATGCTGTCGTCCGACGCGCGCGCGCAGGCCTGATAGACTTTCAGGGCCCGCGCCTTGTCGCCGCTGGCCTCGATGATCTGGGCGTCGATGAGATAGGCGGCCAGTTTGTCGAGCGGCTCGACGTCCTGCGAGACGGCATAGCCGATCATCGCTTCGGCGGTCTTCTGATCCTTGTTCTGCAAGGCGGCATAGGCATAGGCGGCGCCGAATTTCGCCCGCCACTCGGCCGGGAAGGCATCCATGGCCTTGAGGCCGGCCTTGAAGTCCTTTTGCGCGTCGGCGAAATGTCCGCTCTTGGTTTCGGCATAGCCCTGCCACAGCCGGGCCGCCGGATCGGCGATCAATTGCCCTGACGACAGGTCGCCCGTGGCGTCGGCGTAGCGTCCGGACAGCATTAAGGCGGCGACGCGCAGGCCGCGCACCTGGGGATCATCGAGCGCGCGCGGCGCCTGCTTGGCGACCAGGTTGAGGACGCCCTGGGCTTCGTAATAGAGTTTTTGACCGACGAGGAAGCGGGCCAGGGCCAATCGCGCCTTGGTCGGGGCGCCGGCGCCGCCCTGGCCTTCATCGGCGGCGGCCACCTGCAAGGCGTTGTAGCGGCCGAGGAAGCCTTCCTTGGGCGAGGCCGACCAATCGGTGTTGACCAGGCTGGGATAGAGGGCGCTCTTGTATTCGAGCCTGGCCTCGCCGGGTTGGGCATTGGGATCGATCGCCGACAAGGTCAGGCCGTTCGGCCGCGATACCTCGACCAGGTCGCCGTCGAGCACGACCTTGACGTCCGGCGTCATGCGTTCGACGACCACGCCCTGGGCGGTCGAGGCCAGGGTTGCTTCCAGCATGGTGCGGGCGGTTGTCAGGTTCTTGACCGGACCGCGCGCCGTGACGATCGCCATGCGATCACCGACGGACGGATCGCGGATCCAGGCGATCTTGGTGGCGCCGGCCACATTGACATTGACGCCCGGCACACCGGCCGAGTCGTCGCGGATCACCGACACTTCACTGGGCTTGACGTTCGGCGCCTGGCCGCCCAGGCGCACGCGCCAAACCAGGCCGTCATTGAGGACGGAGAGGCTGCCGACCGTCGGCGCCTTCAGGCGCAGGGCGGTAAAGCCGTCATTGTGCGTCCACTGCGCGTCCTGGACGATATTGCCGTCCTTCAGCTCAGGCGGCAAACGCAGGTCGGCCTCGCTGTCGAAAACGATCCATACCGAGTCGCCGCGGCGGAAGACGGCCGAGGCCACCGGTCCGGCAAACGGAAAAGCGATGTCCTTGCCGCCGTCGATCGTATTGACCTCAAGCGCCACCACCGGCACCGATACGGCCGGATTGACATGCTCGCCGGCCGGGGCGGTCTTGGCGGGATCCCCCTTCAGCAGGTCCTGCAGGTTGATGCTGATGCCCTTGCCGTCCTTGGCGTCGGGCTTGGCGGCCGCGGGATCGATCTGGACATAGACGGCGCCGTCTTCACGGCCGAAATGGGTGTCGTAACCGTCGGCGACCTTAAGCCACAGTTCGTTGGCGCGCGGATCGCTTTTCAGGTCGACGGCGGCAATGCCGACCGGCGGATTGGAGCGGATATCGCCGAGGTCCGGCTTCATCTGGCCGGGCAGGCGAATGACGACCTGGCCGTTTTCGCGCCGTACCGAGGCGCGGCTGCCGATGGCGCCGTAGATTTCGATGCGGCCGGACGATTTGTTGCGGCCGACGCGGATGTCGATATCGGAGCGCGAGGCGACCTGGCCGAGATTGAGCGTATCGCCCGCCGCTATGCCGGTCAGGCCGAAACTGGCCGCCGCCACAATGGCCGCCGTCGTGCGCAGGGCCATGTTGAGGCTCAGGGGCCGGGTTTTGGTTTTCGGCCGTTCCTGTTCCAGCAGCAGGCGCGCGCGTTCGACAGCGCGTTGCAGCGGCAGGGTCTTGCTCACGGAAGACGGTTTTCGGGCACGAATCATAGCCCGTTAACCATGGCTAAGATCGGTTTAACCTTTGTTAACACGGGCGAGAAAATATCCCTGGATTTCAAGGGAAACGCGGCCCAATCCGCCACAATTGCCCTGAAAAAGACCCGAGTTTCCTTACCTCGCCCTTGTAACTCGCTGTAACAAACGGAATGGCTTCGTGATCCGACCCCGCCTATCCTGATATGGTCGAGAATAACCGAGGTCATTGCCATGTATCATGTCATCGTTCGTCAATCCGCCCGCTCCTCCGCCGCCCATGCGGCCAAGGGTTCGCGCCGTTTGAGCACCGACGCGATGTTCAGCCAGCTGGTCGAAACCTCGGATGCCATGCGCCATGCCTGCGGCTTCGATTCGGAGCTTTTTGCGGCGATGCAGGGCTTGGCGGCCCGATAGTTTACTTGCCTTTTTTCGGGGCCGCGGCCGCCGGTTTGGCGGCGGCCTGAGCCGGTGCGTTGGCCGGCGGTGACGCCGCAGCCGTGCCGCCATTGGTGACCTTGTTCAGCTGTTGCTGCAAGCCATTGGCCTGCTGCATGCGCTTGGCCAGTTTTTCCGTCAAATCCTTCGCCGCATCCGGCGTCATGGCGCCCAGGATCGCCGCCAGGGCGCGGTCCTTCATTTGCGCGGCAATCGGCAGGCGGACATCGTCGGCCATGATGGTCATGGCGGCGGCGGCGTCCTTCGGTTTCATCGCCGCATAGACGGACACCAGGCGCGTCGTATCGTCGTTTTGCACCTTGGTCGCCTGGTCGAGCAGGCCCTGGATTTGCCCTTTGAGGTCGGTCAGTTGCTGGATGCGGGCATCGAGCTTGGCGTCGGCGGCATCGACCAGTTGGCCGCGCGTATTGAGTTGAGCTTCGCGTTGGTCCAGCTGGGCGCGGCGGGTACCGAGATTTTGCAGGATCTGCAGTTCGCTGGGCGACATGCCGGCCTGTTTGGCCAGGTCGTCGATCGAGGTGGCGCAGATCGGCGCCACCGGCGCGGTCGCCGCGGCGTCGCTGGCCGAGGCGCCGGCGGCGGCGGCCATCAGGGCAGGATCGACCGTATAGCTTTCGCTCGGATCGTCGCCTTTTCCGGTCTCGTCGGCTTTCGCCTTGGCAGTCGGCTTCGTATCGGCCTTTTTGGCCTCCGCCTTCTTCGTCGTATCCGCGGCAAAGGCTTGGGCGGCATGGAACATGTCCGGCACGGCGTCGAGGCTGGTGATCGCCTTCATGGCCAGAACACCGGCCACGGCAACGAAGACGATGGGAAGGAAACGCGGCATGGCCATGGGTTACTATCTCTTAAAAGGGGGCGTTTTGCGGCCCTGGGGCGCGGCGTCCGTCGTCGGGCCGCCGAACAGGTCGTCTTCCAACGACGAAACCTGCCGCGTGGGCAGGGTCAGGGTGCGCATCATTTCGTTCAGATTGGCGACGACCAGTTCCGACATCTGGACCTTGTCGAGCATGTCGCTGTCGTCCTCGGGCTTGACCTCGGGCAACCGGCTGTAGCCGTTGCGAGGCCTGGCCGGAGGTATGGCCGGTGGTGGCGTGTCGTCGCGGATGATGTCGCGATCGAACGGACGGCGGGTTTCGGGTCTGGAGGCTTCAGGTTTGGGCACCGGCTCGTCGTCATAGCGCGACCGCGCCGGTTCCGGCATCCGCATGGGCGCCTGGATGACGGGGGCCTGCAAGACTGGTGCCTGATAACGGGCGGCTTCCTGACGCATGGTCTGCATCGTGTCGAAGGTGGTCAGGCCCTTGTCCAGTTCGCGTTGCACGCGTTCGGCGCGCGCCACCTGGGTATCGAGCTTGTGCAAGATGTCGCGCGCCGCCAGAACACGGCCGTGCAGCAAATCCTGGGATTCGTCGGCGTGGCCGCGCAACTCCTTCAGCGAAGCATGGGCGCGGATGGCGGCATCGTCGAGATCGTGGACCGCCTTGGCGAAACCTTCGTGGGCTGCGCGGAGCGCCACCAGCTTCTTGTCGAGGCGCAGGCCCAGGAGCACCGCCACGATGAGCAGTACGCCGAGAACGACATCCATAATCAAGGTCAAGCTCATGACCCGCGGCCCCCTACTTCTTCTTGAACTGCGTCAAGCGGCGCTTGGTCGTCGAAGCCAAGGGCGCGTCGACCCTGACCGCGATATTGTGCCCCTTGCGCCCCATCCGCCCGGTCGTCAGCGGAATGCTGCCGCAACGCAGCTGTACCGGAGAATCATGCTGCGCATTGAGCACAATCGTCTCTCCGACCTTCAGGTTCAAGACCTGAGACAAAGGTAACTGCTGTTCGTCGAGGACGGCGCGCACTTCCATCTGGGTCGTCCACAATTCGGTGGCCAGGTGGCTTTCCCAGATATTGTCGCGGCCGAACTTTTCGCCCATGAATTGCTGCAGCAGCATTTTACGGATCGGCTCCAGGGTGGCATAGGGCAACAGGAGCTCAATACGGCCGCCGCGGTCTTCCATGTCGATGCGCAGCTTGACCAGGATGGCGGCGTTGGCCGGGCGGGCGATGGCGGCGAAACGCGGATTGGTTTCCAGGCGGTCGAGGTTGAAATTGACGGCGGTCAGCGGCTCGAAGGCGGCGCGGGCGTCGTTGAGCACGACCTCGACCATGCGCTGCACCAGGACCCGTTCGATGGTGGTATAGGGCCGGCCTTCGATGCGCAGCGCGGCGGTGCCGCGGCGGCCGCCCAGCAGGACGTCGACGATCGAATAGATCAGATTGGAATCGACCGTCAGCAGGCCGTAATTGTCGAGCTCCTCGGCGCGGAACACCGCCAGGATAGCCGGCAGGGGGATCGAGTTGAGATAGTCGCCGAAACGGATCGATGAGATGTTGTCGAGCGAGACTTCGACGTTATCGGAGGTGAAGTTGCGCAGCGAGGTGGTCATCAGGCGCACCAGCCGGTCGAAGACGATTTCGAGCATCGGCAGGCGTTCATAGGACACCATGGCCGAATTGATGATCGCCCGGATGCCGGAGCGTTCGTTGTAGTCGTCTTCCGAGAGATCGAAGCCCAGCAGGCTGTCGATTTCATCCTGGTTGAGGATGCGCTCGGCGCCGACGGGCATGTTGAAGCGCTCGCCCATCGAGCCCTGGCCGCCGACCATGGCTTCCCATTCGGCCGCGAGGTCGCCGCCGTCGGCGGTGATGCCGGCGGTCGCAGCCTGGGCTTCGGCGGCAAGTTCCGCCTCCCATGCTGCCATCATGGCTTCCTGATCGACTTCTTCTGCCATCAGGTTACAATCATGTTTTCGATCAGCACGGCGCTGACCTTGTGCGGCGCGATGACCAGGTTGATACGGCGCAGGATTTCGAGACGCAGCTGGTAATTACCTTCGCTGCCGGCCAGGTCTTCCGGGCGCAGTTCGCGGATGAAGCCCTGCAGCACGTCATTGATGCGCGGCATGTTTTCGGTCAGGGTATCGACCGTCTCATCGTCCGGGCATTCGAAGGTCAGTTTGAGCTTGAGGTAGGAAGCGTGACCGTCGGCCGCCTGGATGTTGGCGATGGTGTCGGGCAGGGTGAAATAGGTCGTGCCGTTCGGGCCTTCGGCCGTCGTCGGCTGGGTCTTGGGGTCGACCTTCTCGCCGCCTTCCTTCTTCTCTTCCTTTTTCTTTTCCTTCTTTTCGGGCTTGTGGGCACCCTCCTTGCCGGCTTCCGCTGCGGGCGGGTGCTTGGGGGCCAGGAACAGGAAATAGGCTGCCGCGCCACCGCCGGCCAGGACCAAGACGGCCGCGGCGATAATGACGATCAGCATGGGGAACTTCTTTTTCGGCTTGGCTGCGCCCTCGCCGTCGGCGTCGTCGACGGGCGGCGCCTCTTCCTTTTTCTTCTTATCCGGTTTGGCCAAGCTTAACACCCGTCATGCGCATGGAACCCCGAATGCGCATTCTGAGCCCAAATCTTAAACAATTTTTAAAGCGCCCAAATCGGCGCCTGAACCCTCACTATCGCCAAACATAGTTAACGAGACGTTTTTCGCGTTGCGTTCAGGCGGCATTTTTTGCCGTGTGCCTGTGTGGAGGGATTCGTGGGATCTTGCCACTTATCTTTGCAAATCAAGCCATTAGCGGAATTAACCATGACTGGCACGGCAATTGCACATCTCAAAAATCATGGTTAACGCCGCTGATCGCCAAATCAGCAGCCGTAGCCCTAACCCTTTGAGTTCATTTGTCTAAGAGGAGCCGCGCACATGGATAATGCCAATTATGTCGCCCTGTCGCGCCAGATCACCCTGCAGCGGGAACTGGATATCTCCGCCAATAACCTGGCCAATATGAACACCAATGGCTACAAATTCGAGCAATTGCTGGTCAATTCGCAGTTCGGCGCCCCGGCCTATGACGATCCGATCCGCACGCCTGCCAATTTTGCCTATGACAACGGCGTCGGCCGCAACTTCAGCCAGGGCACCTTTACCCAGACCGGCGCGCCGCTGGACCTGGCCATCGACGGCGAAGGCGCCTTCTTCGTGCTGAGCGGTCCCAAGGGCGATGTCTATACCCGCGACGGCGCCTTCACCATGAGCGACGACGGCGCCTTGATGAACAAAAACGGTCTGCCGGTCCAGGGCGACGGCGGCCCCATCGTGCTGGATCCCAAGAACGGCGAGCCGGTCATTTCGCAGGATGGCATTATCTCGCAAACCCTGCAGGGACAAAGCGTCCGCGTCGGCAGGATCAATATCGTGCGCATCGCCAATATGAGCGACCTGCAAAAAGAGGGCGACGGCACCTATAGCCTGACCACCAATGCGGCCCCGGTGCCGGCGGCCGATGCCCGCCTGCGTCAGGGCTTCCTCGAAGCTTCCAATGTCAATCCGATGGTCGAGGTGACCAAGCTGGTCCAGATCAATCGGGCCTATGCCAGCCTGGCCGCCATCATCGATCAGAACAACCAATTGTCGCGCACGGCCGTCGAACGGCTGGGCCGCGTAGCGTAAGGAGATAACCGATGCGCGCTTTAAGAACCGCCACGACGGGCATGGCCGCCCAGCAGATGAATGTGGAAGTGATTTCCAACAACATCGCCAACATGAACACGATCGGCTTCAAGAAACAGCGGGCCGAATTCCAGGACCTGCTCTATCAGAATGTCGAGCGCATGGGCGCCCAGTCGTCGGATTCCGGCACCGTCGTGCCGACCGGCATCCAGATCGGCGCCGGCGTCAAGACAGGTGCCGTCTACCGCATCATGGAACAGGGCAGCCCGACTCTGACCGGTAACGACTACGACGTCGCCATTGAGGGCAAGGGTTATTTCCAGATCCTGATGCCGTCGGGCGAAACCGCCTATACCCGCGCCGGCAATTTCTCGGTCGACGACCAGGGGCGCCTGGTGACCAGCGACGGTTACCTGGTCCAACCCAATATCAACATCCCGCAGAACTCGACCAGCGTCTCGATCTCCAAATCGGGCGAGGTGTCGGTGAGCCAGGCCGGCACCACGGCCCCGACCATCGTCGGGCAATTGCAGACCGCGACCTTCTATAATGAGGCCGGGCTCGACGCCATCGGCGACAACCTGTTCCTCGAAAGCGGCGCCTCGGGTGCGCCCAATATCTCGACGCCCGGCGATGTCGGCTTCGGCACCTTGTTGCAGCACTATACCGAAAGCTCGAACGTCGACGCCGTCAGCGAAATCACCAACCTGATCGTCGCCCAACGCGCCTATGAGATGAACTCCAAGGTCATCACCACGGCGGACGAAATGCTGCAGACGACCAGCCAGCTGGCACGGGGCTAAGTAGATGAACATTTTTCAGCTCAAGCGCCGCATGGCTCCTCGCATAGGCTCGGGCGGGCGTTCGCCCTTGCCAAGGCCCAAGGGCCTTGGAAAATTCGCTTTAGTCGTCGCCCTTTTGATGGCTCCATCTTTCGCTTTCGCCCAATCGGCCACCCTCGTGCTCAAGTCCGATGTCAGCGACGGCGACGGCACGATCACGCTCGGCGACGTTTTCGATAATGCCGGCGCCCAGTCGGGCGTCGTGCTCGGTACCCGCACCGGCGCCACGGCCATTCTCGATGCCGCCGTCGTCCAGTCGATCGCCGCCCGCAATGGCGCCACCTGGGACAATCCGCGCGGCCTGCGTCGCATCATCGTCAGCGCCGGCGGCGACGGGCAACCGGCGGAACCGGCTTCGGCCGTTATCGGCGACACAGCGACCGGCGGCAATGTCTCGGTCCTGACCTTCGTCCACGCCATGAACAGCGGCGATATCGTCCAACCCGAGGACCTGACCTACCGCCAGGTCGCGGCCACCAGCGGCAATGTCCCCAGCAATGTCCAGGCAGTGATCGGCAAGACGGTGCGCTTTCCCATCCGCGAAGGCGCCATCATCCACACCACCGACCTGACCTCGCCGACCGTTGTCAAGCGTCAGGAATCCGTCTCCGTCACCTGGACCCAGAACGGCCTCAGCCTGACCATGAGCGGCCGGGCGACCAAGGATGGCGCCGTCGGCGATGTGATCCAGGTTCAGAACCCCGTTTCGAAAAAGCTGGTCGACGCTGTCGTTACCGGTCCCGGCGAAGCCGTCGCCGGCCAGGCCGCCGACCAGATGCGTTCCCGTCAATTTCTGTCTTCGCGTTAAAGGATAAAGCCCCATGAAGACCCGTATCCTCCTTGCCGCCACCGCCCTTATCGCCTTGTCGGGCTGCTCTTCGGTCAGAGACGCCGTCAAGGGTCCGCAGATGAGCGCCATGGGCTATCCCGCCGCGCTGGTCCCGCAAGACCAGGCCGTCCTGTACCCGCAGCCGAACACCCAGCCGGCTTCGTCCAATTCGCTGTGGCGCATTGGCGCCCGCACCTTCTTCAACGATCAGCGCGCCCGCAGTGTCGGCGATATCCTGACCGTTCAGGTCGATATCAACGACTCGGCCCAGACCACCAATGCCACCGATCGCTCGCGCTCCGGGTCCTACGACGCGGCGACGCCCAGTATCTTCGGCCTTGAATCGACCCTGGGGAAAATTTTGCCGGGCGCCTATAATGCGTCCAAGGCGCTGGGTGCCGACAGTTCCTCGACTTTTGCCGGCAACGGTTCGGTCAAACGCGCCGAAAAGATCTCGGTGACTATCGCGGCCATAGTTACCGGCGTCCTGCCCAACGGCAATCTGATCATCCAGGGCACCCAGGAGGTCCGCACCGACCGCGAAGTTCGTGTTCTGACCGTGTCCGGCATTGCCCGACCGGAAGATATTTCCTCGACCAATACGATCAAGCATACGCAACTGGCTGAAGCGCGGATTTCCTACGGCGGCCGCGGCGACATCACCAATATGCAAGCGGCTCCGGTGGCGCAAAACCTGATGGACAAGTTCAGTCCGTTCTAAGCACCTAACGCCGACGAATTGACTGCGATCGAGGGGGGGTTATGGGCCTGGGATTGAAAGCCTTCAGCAAGCTGAAACGCGGCCTATTAGGGCTGGGCGGCCCAAGTGGCGATCAAATTTTGCAATGCCTCGCCAATGAAGCCCTGACCTATTGCACCCGCCATGGCATTGAGCCTGTCTATCAAGGCTATGTCGAAGGCAAGATTTGGTATCTCTCCCTTCATCCGGCGGAGGAGCCCGTCAGGTTTCATTCCGACTATGGCGAAGTCCTGATGCAGGCGCGCACGTCGTCGGCCGGCCCCGGTTATCATGCCTTTGTCGTGGGATTTCTCGACCATTGCGAGAAAGCGTTAGGGCTGAGCTGGAAGATCGACGACGAAACCGGCTATGCCGCAAGTCGCGATATCTCCGCGCTGCGCGCTGCTATGGCGGAAGACTTGCAGCAAGATACCGAGTCCCCGAGGTCATCGGAGTACGCTCGTTCGGAGCAATTCGCGCTGTCGCAACCGACGGAATTCAATCTCGTCGAGCCCTCCTACGTTGCCCGCCCCCTCGGACTTTGTGACCTCGCATTTTTTGACAACCCCGATCCGGTAGCCTGGTATTCGTGGTGGGACGACGGCGTTACCGGCGAGGTCGTGCACCGCATGGCGCTATGCCAGTTGTGGATGCACGTCCCCTGGCACCCGGCGCGCGACGACGAAGAGGCGAAAATATTGGTGCGCGCCGCAGGACTGGCGAGGCGGGCAGCCGAGATGGGTCATCCCCTGAGCGAAGACGATGAACGCGATCTGGCCATCTTGATGGACGGCGAGGAACTGGCCGCCCCCGGCGAGCCGGAACGCATCGGTTTCTGGCGCCGGCCGCGGCGGTGGAGCGTGCCTGACGGCTGCTCGGTAATCATGCCGGGCTATGTGTACCGAAGTTACGAACCGGAAGCCAGTCGCCTCCGCCTGACATACGGCGAAAGGGCGGTACAGATGGATGTTTACGCCGCCGACGACGATCCCACCACTGTCGCCTATGCGGAACCGACGGGGGAACTGCCCTGGCCCAGCCTGCCCGGGCGCGAGGAACATATGCGGCTAGACGCCGATGATTTTCGCGCGGTCATATTTCGCGGCGATGCCGAAATAGCCGATGAAACGTCTCTTATCGGCTTGTTTCGGGGATATGAGCGCTTCGTGATTGTCACGGTCACCTATGGCTTCGACAATGAGATTGGCTGGGCAGAGGACGTGATGCGGTCAGTCAAGCTGGAGACACCGGTCGCTCCCTGAACCTGTTTGCTTCAGCCTGTTCCCACGGCCTCGGACACGGACTTGAACCCGTCGGCTTTCAGGCGTTGGACCAGGTCGCGGCGGATATCATCGGCCAGGCCGGGGCCTTTGTAGACCAAGGCCGAATAGAGCTGCACCATCGACGCGCCGGCGCGGATGCGCGCATAGGCATCGGCGCCCGATGAGATACCGCCGGCGCCGATCAGCAGCAACTTGCCGCCGCTGGCCGCGCGCGCCATCTTCAAGGCTTCGGTCGCCAGGCCCAGCAAGGGTTTTCCCGACAACCCACCGGTTTCATTGGCGAAGCGCGATGCCAGATGCGGCCGCGACAAGGTTGTGTTGGAGACGATCAACCCGTCGAGACCATGCGCCATGGCCGAGGCCACCGTATCGGCGATTTCGGATTCGCTCAGGTCCGGCGCGATCTTGAGGAAGATCGGGAAGTTGCGCTCCGAAACCCGCACCAGGGCCTGACGGACATCCTGGACGCGTTCCAGCAATTCATCGAGGTGCGACTTGCCCTGCAGGGCGCGCAGACCCGGCGTATTGGGCGACGAGATATTGATGGTGAAGTAGGAACCGTGGCCCCATAACCGTTTCAGACCGGCGACATAGTCGTCCATGCGGTCGATGGCGTCCTTGTTGGCGCCGATATTGAGGCCGATGACGGCCTTGTGCTTATGGGCGTCGATATGTTCGAGATGGCCGAGGAAAACATCCAGGCCCTTATTGTTGAAGCCCATGCGGTTGATCACCGCCTCGTCTTCGCTGAGGCGAAACAGCCGCGGCTTGGGATTACCGTCCTGGGGCAAGGGCGTCACCGTGCCGCATTCGGCAAATCCGAAGCCCGCGCGCACCATGGCCAGAGGCACCTCGGCATTTTTATCGAACCCTGCCGCCAGGCCGACGCAGTTGGGAAAGTGCAAACTGCCACCGTCGAAGGGCACATCGACCGCCAGTTCCGGCGTCTTCAGCGACGAGACAGGACCAAGACCGGCCTGCAACAGGCCGATCGTCAGCGTGTGGGCCGTCTCGGGCGGCAAAACATGCAGGGCGCGCGTGGCGAGGGCATAGATCATTTGGCGAGATAGAGTCCGTCATAGATCGGCCGGCCGGCGGCATCGACCTCGAAAACGGCGGCGGTCGCCGTGGGGAAGTTGCCGCGCACCTTGTCGACGACCTCGGGGCCGGCGGCGCCTTCGAAGAGATATTCCGCCACGAGATATTGTATGCCGGGATTATGGCCGACAACGAGGACACAGGTGCCATCGTCCTCATGGGCTTCGATCGCATGGCGCAGGGCGTCCGAGCCGGCATTGTAGAAATCTTCCGACACCAGGGCCGGGATATCGCCCAGCACGGCCGCGACCTGGGCAAAGGTGCCTTGCGTCCGCGCCGCCGCCGATACCAGGGCGAAATCGGGTTTGACGCCATAGGCCTTGAGCGCCTGAGCGACGCTGGTGGCTTCGGCTTGGCCGCGCGAGGTCAGTTGACGATCGAAATCCTCGCCGGATTCGGCCTCTTTTTCGGCCTTGGCATGGCGCATGATGACAAGCTGTTTCATGCCCCCTGCTATGGCGGAGAATCGCCTCAAGCGCAATCCGACAAAGTGCCCAGCACTTTTCGGTTAAATTGCGCGCAAAAACAAAACGCTAGAGCAAAACTGCGCAGCATTTTTGCTCTAGCGCCGGGCAAGCGCCACACTTCCTCACAGCATATGTAACTTGGCTTGCCCGCAGCCCAGCCTAAGGTGAACGGGTCAGGGGAACCATGTCGTGCGCACACTTATTCTTGCCGCCATTTTCGCCGCCACCACCACGCAAGCTACGGCCAGTGACTTGTCCGATCAGGTATTGGCCGTCCACAATACCGAGCGTGCCGCCGTCGGGGTGGCGCCGCTGACCTGGAGCGACAGTCTGGCCGAAGGCGCGCAAAGCTGGGCCGATCACCTGGCCAGCATCGATCGTCTGGAACATGCCGGCAATGATATCAATCCGAACGGTGAAAACCTGGCGGCCGGCAGCGCCGGCGGCTATACGGACGGCCAGTTGGCGCAGCTGTGGGCCGATGAGAAGAGTTATTTCGTTTACGGTACTTTTCCGGACGTCAGCAGCGACGGCAACTGGGCCAGTGTCGGTCACTATACCCAGATGGTGTGGCGCAATACGACCGAGGTGGGTTGCGCGCATGCATCCAATGGCAGCAATGATTTTCTGGTGTGCCGATACAGTCCGTCGGGGAACTATATCGGCGAGAAAGTGTATTAAGGCCAGGGGGCACAGCCCCCTGGACCCCGAAACTTAGGCGATTTCTCGGGACGTGGGGACGGGCTGCTGGACGCCCAGGACGCCGCGCAGGTCCTGCAGGATGGAGCTTTGGACCTTTGCCGTGTGGGCGATGAAGGGGCGGCGCCCGGCCTCCATCAAGATCAAGCCACCCTTCAGCGGCCAAATGCGCGGCAGGATGTTTTCCAGCGGACCGGCCCAGCCCAGCAAGGAGCGCAGCGGCGGGGTATAGAGGGCGTAGGACCAGGCGAGCGGCTCCAACTCGGCGTCGCGCAAGGCGCTTTCCAACTGTAAACGGCTGTAGGGTTGGCCGTACCCGAACGGTGTCTTTTCGGCATGGGCCCAGAAGCCGCCGCGTGCCGCCACGGCCAGGATCAGCTTGCCATTGGGCGATAACAGGCGCGACGCTTCCAGCAACAAGCCCTGCGGCACGGGAGATTCTTCCAGGGCATGGACCATCAGGATGCGGTCGAACAAGGCCGTCGGAAACGGCAGGGCGTCCTCTTCGACCAGGGTCGCCCGTACCCGCAGATCGGCCGGCCAGATCTCGGCGCCCTGCCCGGCCGGCATGGCCGCGATCACCCGCCGCGCTTCGTTGAATTGCCCGAGATAGGGTGTGCAATAGCCGATGCCCAGGACATCGAGGCCGCGCACATCGGGCCAGGCCTCCGACAACTTGTCACCGACCAGCTTGCGCGCCACCGTCCCTTCGGAACTGGCATAAAAGCGGTTGAGGTCTTCGACCGAACGGCGCAAACGTCTTTCCTATTTTGAACTGAAACCCTACATAGGTAATCAGTTTACACGATATCAAGGCGTTTCCTACGATGGGCCTAAAAATACACGTCATTCCGTGCCTGACGGACAATTACGGCTTCCTCGCCGTGGACGAAGCCACCGGTCGGGTCGCCTGTATCGACACACCCGAAGCCGCCAAAATCATCGCGGCGGTCGAACGGTTGGGCCTGCACGGCATCGACGTCATTCTCAATACCCACTGGCATCCCGACCATGGCGGCGGCAATGCCGATGTCCAGGCGCGTTTCGGCTGTCCGATCCACGGTCCGGCCGAGGTCGCCAAGCGGTGGCCGCTCGATCATGTCATTGAGGCCGGCGACGTTTATTGGCTGGGCGAAACCCGGCTCGACGTCATCGATCTGGAAGGCCACACGCTGGGGCATATCGGCTATGTCGATGCCAAGGGTGGGAACGCCTTCATCGGCGACACATTGTTTCCGCTCGGTTGCGGTCGCTTGTTCGAAGGCACGCGGGAACAGATGTGGGGCAGCTTGCTGCGCTTAAGCGAACTGCCGGCCGATACGGTGTTGTACAGCGCCCACGAATATACCCTGGCCAGCCTGCGTTTTGCCGAAAGCCTGGGGGAAACCCCGGCCTTGCAGGCGCGGGCGGCCAAGGTCAGGCACATGCGTGAGGATGGGCTGGCGACCGTGCCGTCATTGATAGCCGAGGAAATCGCCACCAATCCGTTCCTCTATTATCCATTGCGGGAAAAGGATTTCGCGGCCCAGGCGGCGAAGTTCGGCGAGCTGAGAGCGGCCAAGGACGTGTTTTGATCAGTGGCCGATGGTCACGTTATAGGAGGCCATCAGCACATTGACGATGCGCTTGGAGGACGGCCGGCCGCCCCATGTACCGCGGCTGGTGTCGAGTTTCAGCACCAGGACGCCGTTGACGACATTGGCGCTGGGCGGGCGGCCTTCGAGCAATTGTACTTGCTGGATCGGCGCCAGGACGCGTTTGCCGTTGTTTTGCGCGGCGACCTTGACGAGCGCGGCGGAAGTGACATCGGCGGCGTCGGCATAGAGATAGTCGGTGCCGGGCGTGACGTCGGGAGCGTCGAAGCCGAGATTGCGGCCGAGGGCAATGCTGGCGCGGCGGCTGGCGCGGACCAGGGTCTGGAACAGCAGGGTCGGCGTCATGCGGCCGGGGACGAAGGCGTCGGCCTTGCCGGTCATGGCGGCGGGATCGCCCATGGGCCGGTCGTCGCTGAATAGGATCATCCCGCCCCAGCGCGAAGATTTCAGCACGGGTTGACCGATATCGTTCTTATAGATGACGTCGCCCTTGGGGCCGGGCGTGGCGGTCAGTGAAAAGACTTCGTTGTCGCCGTCGAAGCGCATCAGCGGCGTGCCACCGGATTCGTCGAGGATAAAGCTTTCGCCGTCTTCCGAGGTAAAGTGCGCGATCTTGGGTGGCGCCTGGGTGCGGCCGTCCTGGCCGTGCCTGGGGCCGAACATGGCGTCCCGGAGCGACTTCATGGCCTGGGCGTTGGCTGACGCCGCGCACGAGACGCTGGCTATCAGCAAACACAACCCGAAAATACGGGCCAGAAGATGGAAAAACGGCTTGTTCATTGGGTCGATTTTTAGGAACCGACTTGGGCAGATTTAAGACGAATGTTAATTAAAATTCAGGCCATTCGCAGGTGCGATAAAGGCGTGACCTTTTGGCCACGCCTCTTTTTCTCTTACTTTTTCTTCTCATGCACCGGCGGCTGAGGCGTCAAGAAGAGTCGAAAAGTATTAGCGTTCGAGCATCCGACGCGACGTGTACGCTTGTACACGAGCTAGGAAGCACAGAACGATGATGCTTTGCAGACCATCTTCACGCCTCAGAGCATGTGTTGGCCGCCGTTGACGGCTATGGTCGCACCCGTAATGAACGACGCCATGTCGGACGCGAGGAAGGCGCAGATCTCGGCGATTTCTTCCGGCGTGCCGAGACGGCCGACGGGGATGCCGGCGACGATCTTTTCCAGCACGGCCGGCGGCACGGCCTGGACCATTTCGGTCGAGGTATAGCCCGGCGCCACGCAGTTGACGGTGATGCCCTTCGACGCCGATTCCATGGCCAGCGCCTTGGTGAAGCCGATCATGCCGGCCTTGGCGGCGGAATAGTTGGTTTGACCGGCCTGGCCCTTTTGGCCGTTGATCGACGAGATATTGATGATGCGGCCGTAATTACGCTCACGCATGCCTTCGATGACCTGGCGGGTCATGTTGAAGACGCTGTCCATATTGGTATGGATGACGTCCTGCCACTGTTCCTTGGTCATCTTGTGGAAGAAGCCGTCGCGGGTGATGCCGGCGTTATTGACCAGGACTTCGATCGGCCCCAGCTTGGCTTCGACTTCCTGGACGGCGCGCTTGCAGTCGTCGAAATTGTCGACGCTGCCCTTGACGATGGTGACGCCGTATTCCTCGGCGACGGCCTTGGCGGCGGCCTCATTACCGGCATAGCCGGCGGCGACGGTCAGGCCGGCATCGACCAGACGCTTGACGATGGCCTTGCCGATGCCGCGCGTACCGCCGGTGACCAGTGCAACTCTACCCATATTCTCTTCTCCCAGGATTTTTTAAACAGATTCAACAGCGAGGGCGACACCCATGCCGCCACCAATACAGAGGGTGGCCAGGCCCTTTTTCGCGCCCGAACGCTGCATTTCGAACAGCAGGGTGGTCAGGACGCGGGCGCCGGAGGCACCGATGGGGTGACCAATGGCGATGGCGCCACCGTTGACATTGACCTTGGACGTGTCCCAGCCGAGTTCGCGATTAACCGAGATGGCCTGGGCGGCGAAGGCTTCATTGGCTTCGATCAGGTCGAGGTCGCCGATCGACCAGTTGGCCTTGGCCAGGGCCTTCAGGGTGGCCTGGATCGGGCCGGTGCCCATGATGGCCGGGTCGACGCCGGAAATGCCGGAGGACACGATGCGGGCCAACGGCTTCAGGCCGCGCTTGTCGGCTTCGGCGCGTGACATCAGCACGACAGCGGCCGCGCCGTCATTGAGACCCGAGGCATTGGCGGCGGTAACCGTGCCGTCCTTGGTGAAGGCCGGGCGCAGGCCGGAAATGCTGTCGATGGTGACGCCGTGACGGATGAATTCGTCCTTGTCGACAACGGTGTCACCCTTGCGGCCCTTGATGGTATAGGGGGCGATTTCGGCGTCGAACTTGCCGGCTTTTTGGGCGGCTTCGGCCTTGTTCTGCGAGGCGACGGCGAAGGCGTCCTGCTCTTCGCGGCTGATGCCGAACTTGGTGGCGATGTTCTCGGCCGTTTGGCCCATGTGATAATTGTTGAAGGCGTCCCACAGGCCGTCCTTGATCATGGTGTCGACCATGGCCAGGTCGCCCATCTTCTGGCCGGCGCGGATATAGGCAGCGTGGGTGGCCATGGACATGCTTTCCTGGCCGCCGGCGACGACGATGGCCGATTCACCGAGCGCGACCTGTGCGGCGCCAAGCGCCACGGCGCGCAGGCCGGAACCGCAGATCTGGTTCAGGGACCAGGCCGGCGCATCGACGGGGATGCCGGCCTTGATCGAGGCCTGGCGGGCCGGGCCCTGGCCCTGGGCGGCCTGGAGAACCTGGCCGAGAATGACTTCGTTGATGTCGGAGGGTTGCAGGCCGGCGCGTTCGACGACGCTCTTGATGACATGGGCGCCAAGATCGTGGGCTGGAATGGCGCCGAAGCTGCCGAGGAACGACCCAACGGCCGTGCGGGCGGCGGCGACAATAACGACTTCATTGACGGACATGACTATTTCTCCTGAGGCAACAAGCGTTTAACGCGAATGGCCGGGGACTTAAGGCACCTGACAGGCGAAAGCAAGTTTCGCGTTTCCTCGAACCCTTGAACACTGGTTTCAGTTTATGACGCCGACCGTGCCCCATCGTGATGAGCGCGTCATGCAAAAAGCGGCCTATTTTCAGCCGTTTCAGTCAACTTTTTGTGCGCAGCACGGCATGCAGCATGATTCTGGGCCGCTTTGGGGGCGCTTTGGGGCCCTTTTGAGCATAAATGGCGCATGACACAATATGTAAGCCATTGAAAACATTCGATCACGGTAGGTTGTGACCCATGCTCTTTACGCACAAGCAAAAAAAGGGTTTACTGGGGTGCAACATAAACGTCGGCACAGACCGCACGCGCAGCAAAAAGTACAGGAGAGACTCAGATGGCCGATACGGCAACGACAACCAAGCGAGCGAAACGCAACGAAGGCGACCGCGTCATTATCAAGAAGTACGCCAACCGGCGGCTGTACAATACGGCCACCAGTTCCTATGTCACGCTCGACAACCTGTCGGACATGGTGCGCCAGGGTGTCGACTTCGTCGTGTTCGACGCCAAGTCCGGCGACGATATCACGCGTTCGGTCCTCGCCCAGATCATCTTCGAAGAGGAGAGCCGCGGGCAAAACCTGCTGCCGATCCAGTTCCTGCGTCAATTGATCAGCTTCTACGGCGACAGCATGCAAAACCTGCTGCCGACCTATCTCGAAATGTCGCTCGACGGTTTCGCCAAGCAGCAGGAGCGTTTCCGCTCGCAGTTTTCGCAGGCTTTCGGCGGCACGCCGGGTCTGGGCTTCTTTGACGAACAGGTATCGCAGAACCTGGCCATGTTCGACCGCGCCATGCGTATGTTCTCGCCCTTCTCGTTTGCCAATGCCGCCGGCGCGACGCCAGGTGCCGCGACCGAAGGCGGCGAAGCTGCGCCGGCCGCTGCGGCTGCGGCGCCCCGCGCCGAGACCAACGAGGTGCGCGAACTGCGTGAGCAGATGGAAGCCATGAAGGCCCAGATCGATCAGCTTGCGAAGAAAAGCTAAAACTGGCCAGGTTTTTGCAGTAGGCTGGTGATCATGAGCGATTCCGACACCAGCCTGCCTGTACCTTCGGGCCCCGTTATCGAGCACACGCCGAATGATGCGCCGCGCCGCAAACCGCGCGTGGGCAGTATGATCGACGATCCTACCTATGCCGCCCAGATTCTCAGTGGCGGCGAGAAGCGCGGCCTACGCGGCGGGCCGGAAACGCTGGGGCGGGCAAAATCGACCTATCTCAAGTCGGAATATTCCGGGTCGAACGACCGCCGACCGGCACCCGGGCGCGTCACCAAGACTGAAATCTAGCCCATTTCGCGTTTGGTAGAAACGCGAAATGGGCTAGCATCTTGTTTTGACGCGCAATTTAACCGAAAAGTGGGCGGCACTTTTCGGATTGCGCTTGCGGTTATTTCGCGGCACGCGACTTGCAACGCCTGACACTCCTCATTCGCGGAGTTGTGCGTGTTGTCGTTTTTCCAGGCTAAAAAATCCCGTCCCGGTGCTTCGCGCCTGCTGACCCGCGCCTTCGATACCCTGGTGGTGACGTTGATTTTCGCGGTGTTCGGGTAAGGCTTAAGGTTTTAACCACGAAAAGCACGAAAAAAGAGAAAAACACGAAAAGATCGAGCACTATTTAAATCTGTGCCCGCAGGGCCACCCCCTCAAATGCGGCATGGCAAGCTGAGGCGCTACGCGCGAAGACATCCTGGATTTTCGTGCTTTTCCCTTATTTTCGTGCTTTTCGTGGTTAAAACTAAAAAGCCCGCCGGACGCACCGGCGGGCTTTTCGATAGACTGAGCGACAGCCTCAGTGGCCGAAGTCGATATCTTTCCGGGCGCTGATCGCCGTGACGATAAAGCCGGCCAGCACGTCCATCAGGGTCATGCACATCAGCAGGAAAAAGGTCGAGGTGGCGAACGGCCGCAGCAGCAGGAATTCGACCAGGCAAACGATGAACAGGACCATCGACAAAGAGTGGTTGATGATCGCCACCTTGTCCGACTTGGTCGACTTCAGCAGTTCGAAGAACAGACAGATCAGCGAACCGAACAGGATGATGTCGCCGACGCTGACCGCCCATTTGGTGCCGGATGACGGCATGGGCAGGCTGAACAGGATTTGGTTGGTGGCGCTGTAGGCCGCGCCGGCGTCGTTGCCGCTGAACATCGAGATGATGGCCAGCAAATTATACATGGCGACCGGAATGAGCAGTAGCGGAAAGGCTGTAATCAAGGTCGACCCCCTATTGTCAGGCTTTTGCGGCTTATCATCGTAAAAGCCAAGCGCAGCCTCGGTTGCAAGCGTTTCTCGATCTAGATGAGGCATCAAACCTCCTCCTCGTCACCCGGCCTATTTGCCGCCCTCTGTGATGCGTCCGGGCTGGCGCAAACGGCGGTTTAGCCACATTACACCCGGCAGGTCGGATAAGGCTACGGCTAAACGTCCCAGATTGGTATATTTTGACTGACCTGTGGTACGTAAGCGATCATCGACCGTCTCAAAAAGTGTCTCGAAACCCTCACGCGTCACCAAGGACGGCAGGTAACGGTGCATCTGATCGAAATAGGGCAGACGCAAAAAGACATCGCGGCGCAGGGCCTTCAGGCCGCAGCCGGTATCATTGGACTTGTCGTTGAGCATGGCCTTGCGGATGCCGTTGGCCCACCGCGACGCCCATTTTTTCGACGCCGTGTCCTGACGGTTGCGGCGTTCGCCGGCGACCATGCCGACCTCCGGACCGGACGCGCCGAGGCGCCGGGCGATTTTCACGGCATCGGCGGCCGGATTTTGCCCGTCGCCGTCCAGCGTGACGATGATATCGCCGCGGGCGCCGAAGACGCCGGTGCGGATGGCGCCGCTTTTGCCGACATTTTTTTCGTGGTGCAGGACGCGCAGGGCGGGGATTTCGGCCCTGGCGGCGACCAGGGTGGCGAAGGTGGTGTCGCGGCTGCAATCGTCGACGAAGATGATTTCGAACTCGCCGGCGCCATAGACCGCGGCGAAAGCGCCTTCGATCTCGCGTGCGACTTGTACGGCGGAGCCTTCCTCGTTATAGACGGGGACGACAACAGAGACAGTTAAAGGCATGATCGCGGCTCAGGCTGGGGATCGGGTCACGATCGTGTAAGTAATTGCGGGTATTACATAATCCCTTTAGTCTCAAGCGTAAATAGAGCAGCTCGCCGAAGGGGTTTTATGTCTGTCCGTTCGTTTTCGCCGCTGCATTTCCTGCAAACCCACCTTCCTGGTCTAATAGCTGACGGTATGCGCGGCCCCTTACTGGCGGCGCTGCTGGCCTTCCTGGTCGGCCTGCCGTGCGCCATGATGGTGCCGCCGCTTGATCGCGACGAATCGCGCTTCGTCCAGGCTTCGGCCCAGATGATGGAAAGCCACGACTATATCGACATCAATGTCCAGGATGTGCCGCGTTACAAGAAGCCGGTCGGCATCCACTGGCTGCAAGTCGCCGCCGTCAAATTAACCTCCAATGTCGCCAAGCGCGACATCCTGCCCTATCGCCTGCCGTCATTATTCGGGGCGGCGCTGGCCGCCTTCGCCTGCGCCTGGGGCGCCTCGAAAGCCTTCGGCACGCGCGTCGGCACCAAGGCCGGCCTGTTGTTCGCCGCCAGTTTCATGTTGTCGACCGAGGCCTTCTGGGCCAAGACCGACGCGGTGCAATGCGGCCTGATCACTCTGATGATGGCGGCGTTGGCGCAGATCTATCTGCGCACGCGCGACCTGGCGGCCGATGCCCCGAAGCCGAAAATGCTGCGGCTGAAACTCGTCTTCTGGCTGGCCCTGGCCGGCACGATCATGATCAAGATCATTATCGGGCCGATGGTTCTGGCGGCCGCCCTGATCACCTTGTTCCTGTGGGACCGCAAGGTGCGCTGGGCCAAACATTTGAGTTGGGGTTGGGGACTGATCCTGGTCCTGGCCATTTGCGGGCCATGGTTCGTCGCCATCACCGTCACCACCGACGGTCAGTTCTGGGTCGGCGCTGTCGGCCACGACTTCGCCAGCAAGCTGAACGGCGGTTCCGAAGGCCATTTCATGTGGCCGGGCTATCATACCCTGCTGCTGCCGGCGACGCTGTTTCCCATGGCGTGGCTGTTAGGCGGCGCCGTACAGACGGCCATCGTGCGCCGCCACGAGGCCGCCATCCGTTTCGCCATCGCCTGGTTTTTGCCGGCCTTTATCATTTTCGAGCTGTCGCCGACCAAGTTGCCGCACTATCCGCTGCCGACCTTCGGCGCGCTCGCTTGGCTGTGTGCCGTATCGTTGGACGTGCCGTTGAAGCTGTGGGCGAAGATCGTCAATGTCGTCCTGGGCCTGATCGGCGGCTTGGTCCTGACCGCTCTCGCCGTCGCCGCATGGAAGCAACTGGGTGCTCCGGGCGCCCTGGTCTATGTCGTGGCGGTCGGCGCCGCGGCCCTGGCGGTCGCCATCTTCGCCGGCTGGCTGTTCTGGCGACGGCACCCGCGTTCGGCCTTCGGCTTCCTGTTGGCGGCGGGCATCGTTTCGCACCTCGGCCTGATCAGCCTGTTCGCTTCGTTAAAGCCGATGTGGGTGTCACAAAACATGGCCCGGGCTCTGATGACCGCCCACCTCGATCCGCGCCAGGGCCTGTCGCCTGGTCCCGTGGCAGTGTTGGGTTATGCCGAGCCGAGCTTCGTCTTTATCATCGGGACGCAAACCAAACTGCTCAACGAGGACGCCCAGGGAGCTGTCGCGGCCTTGACGGACGGCCAGCCCCTGTTCGTCGAGTCGCGTTATGAGGCGCCGTTCCTGGCGGCGGCCAGGACCGCCAGAGTCACGCCGCACGTCGTCAGCGTGGTGAAGGGGTGGAATTACAGCAATGGCCGCAACGTCGTTTTGACCCTGTATGATAACCCCGCACCGCCGGACGGTCAGTAGACGGTCACCTGGCTTCGCTGACCTCGGTCATCACTGGCGCGGCGCGGCCGGGCTCGCCACGGGTCAGGCGGCGCAGGCCGGATTTATCGACCAGTTTGCGCATCAGGCGGATCGGCACGGCGAAGATGGACGGCGCCGGCTCACGGAAGAAGGCCAGCTTGCGCACTTCCTTTTCGATGATCCACACGCACGTCGTGCCGGCCGGGAAGAAAACCAGGTCGCCGGGGCCGCAATGACGGGTCGAACCGTTGTCGAAACACAGGGTCATGCCGCCTTCGAGGATCTGGATGGTTTCGTCTTCGTCGTAATGCCAGCGGAAGGAACCCGCCGTGCAATGCCAGAACAGGGTGAATTGCAGCTTGTCGGCGCTGAGGAACTGAACGGAATTGGTCGCGGTCGGCGTGCCGGCCACGACCCAGTCGGCCGGAATCGGCGCCGGCTTATAGGTGGCCTGGGCGGTGGAGGCGATCTGAATGTCTTGAGTCATAGGCGTAATTTCCCCGGATGGTGACGATCGGTTGCTGAGACAGGACGCTGTGGTTTAGCCACATGCGGTAGAGGGCCACGGCGTCGTTGCGCCATGGCGGCGTAGGAACTGGACTGGCCAGAAGCTTGTCCAGGGCGCCGAGAAGTTCGGAATCGGGCCCCGCCGCCGTCATCTCTTTCAAGGCAAGTTCGGTATCGTAATCGAACAGATTGGCTGGCAGGGACGGCATGAATGCCTGTTCGCCGGCCAGGTAGCGGTTGATGTCGCGGCGATATTCGCGCGCCAGGGTGTCGGAATCGTATTCGGGATGGCCCTGGAGGAAGAGCGACCCCGGCATGGCGTCGAGCGTAAAGGTATCGGCGCCGGTGTGCTCCGACACGGAGAGCAGATGGGCGCCGGCGGCATGGAGGTCTTCGAGCGGCAGGGCATTCCAACGCGAATGCGGCGTGCGTATCACCTTGGCGCCGTCATTGAACGGATGGGACGGGTCGGCCGAGAAGGAAAAGACGCCGCTGAGTTTGGTATCGCGGCGGCGGCGAGCGATGCCGACGACATGCAGCAAGGCGGCATGGGTGGCCAGGCACGACCAGACGGCCGGCAGGCGGGTAGCGCGAACATAGTCGGTCAGCGCCTTGAATTCGGCCCAATAGGGTTCGTCATTAAGATGGGCGGCTTTCGGCTCGGCGCCCGTGACGATGACGGCGTCGAGGCCAGCAATGACGATATCACTGGCTGGACGTGAGCGCACGGCCAAAGCGGCGGCGGCCAGTTCGCTGCGCGGCGTGGCGTGGAAATGGAAGCGGACCAGCTCGATCGGGCGATCGCCGGCGGCTTCGCGCACCAGGGTTTCGAACTGACGTTCGGTAGCGGCATAGGCCGAGTCCGGCATGTTGTTGACAAGACCGATGCGTAACCGCGGGGGTTGGGCAGGATCGAACATGGTCAGGCCGCCTTATGGTGTGCGATGGGTACAGCGACCACCGACAAGGCCTGGTCGAGGTCGGCCAGAATGTCGTCAATGTGTTCGATGCCGACACTGAGGCGGATCATTTCGGGACGGACGCCGGCCTTGATCATGACCTCGGGCGCCATCTGGCGATGGGTAGTCGAGGCCGGGTGGCAAGCCAGCGACTTGGCGTCGCCGATATTGACCAGGCGCTTGATCAAGCCGAGGCGGTCATAGAAGTCCTTGCCGTTTTGCAGGCCGCCCTTGACGCCGAAGGTCAGCAGCGACGAGCCTTCGCCGCCGAGATATTTCTGCGCCATGGCATGGTAGGGGCTGTCGGCAAAGCCGGCATAGTTGACCCAGTCGACGGCCGGGTGGTCGCGCAGGAATTCGGCGACCTTGCGGCCGTTTTCGACGTGACGCTCCACGCGCAAAGACACGGTTTCAATGCCCTGGATCAGCAGGAAGGCGCTCATCGGCGAGAGGACGGCGCCCATGGTGCGCTGATAAACGGCGCGGGCGCGAGCGGTGAAGGGCGAGGCGAAATGGTCGGCATAGACCAGGTCGTGATAGGAGACGTCGACCTCGTTAAAGGCCGGGAAGCGGGCATTGTCCTTCCACGGGAAGCGGCCGGATTCGACAATGGCGCCGCCAAGCGTGGTGCCATGGCCGCCCATGAACTTGGTCAGGGAATGGACGACAATATCGGCGCCGAAATCGATAGGACGCAGCAGGACCGGCGTCGCCACGGTATTGTCGACCATCAGCGGGATGCCGTGCTTGTGCGCCACCTTGGCCAGGGCTTCGATGTCGCAGATATTGCCGGCCGGGTTGCCGATGCTTTCGCAGAAAACGACGCGGGTATTTTTGTCGATCAGCTTTTCGATATCGTCGGGATGGTCGCTGTCGGCGAAGCGCGCCTCAATGCCCTGGCGTTTCAAAACGGAGCTGAGCAGGGTGTGGGTGGCGCCATAAAGCTGCGGCACCGAGACGATATTGCCGCCCATATCGGCCAGGGTCACAAAGGCAATATGCAGGGCCGCCTGACCCGAGGCGGTGGCCAGGGCCGCTGAGCCGTTTTCCATGGCGGCGACACGCTTTTCGAGGATATCGACGGTCGGGTTGTTGATGCGCGAATAGCGGAAACCCTCGGCCTCAAGATTAAACAGGGCAGCGCCGTGATCGGCGGTGTCGAAACTATAGGAAGCCGTCTGATAGATCGGCACGGCGACCGCATGGGTCGCCGGGTCGGCGTCAAATCCGCTGTGCAGGGCCTGTGTCTCGATCCGCATCATCCGTCTCCGTCAACTGGTCTTAATTTGGCCCGATTTGGAACACGGGCCGGGTTTCGCGTGATCAGATGCAAACTTTGCACCATAATTCCCCTGGCAAGCGACTTGCAGCAATGACGGGATATTAAGCCTTAGCATGCGAGACTTTGGTTCTGATGAACGGACAGCCTGAACAAAATCTTACCGTAGCGAAACCGTCGGCGTCACGCGTCTGGGCGCGAGCGCTCGATTCGACCGGCCGGCTGATGCGCGATCCGTTGGCGACGTTTCCGGTTGTGATCGACCGGCTGGCGGAGCGCTTCGGCGAGGCCCCTGCCCTGTCGTCGCCGGTCGAGACCTATAGTTATGACAGGCTGGCCAGGCGATCGCGGCAATATGCGCGGTGGGCCCTGAGCCTGGGCGCCGGTCCCGGCACGGTGATCGGGCTGCTGATGCCCAACCGGCCAGATTATCTGGCGGCGTGGCTGGGTATAACACGCACCGGTGCGGTGGCGTCATTGCTCAATACCGAACTGCCGCCGCCGGCCCTGGCGCATTGTTTGGCGGCATCGAGTGTGATGCATCTGATCGTCGATCGCCGGTTGGAAGCACGCGCGCGTGAAGCGGCGGCTTCGATGGTCGTGGTACCGGATATTCATGTCGAGCCCGATCTGTCATCATTTCCGGAAGATGCGATAGAACCGTCCGCCGTGGCGGTGACCCTGTCGAGTCCGGCACTACATATCTTTACCAGCGGAACGACCGGCCTGCCCAAGGCAGCGATCGTCAGCCACCGCCGGGTGTTAAGCTGGGCCGGATGGTTCGCCGGTCTGACCGGCACGACCGCGGACGACCGCATGTATAATTGCCTGCCGATGTTCCACAGTGTCGGGGGTGTTGTCGCTATCGGTTCCGTGCTGCTGAACGGCGGCTGCGTCGTGTTGCGCGAGAAGTTTTCCGCCAGCGCCTTTTGGGACGATATCCGGCGCGAGCAGTGCACCATCTTCCAATATATCGGAGAGCTGTGCCGCTATCTGCTGGCTGCCCCCCCGCGTACGGACGACAGAGAGCATGGCCTGCGACTGATGGTCGGTAACGGCCTGCGCGCCGAAGTGTGGGAGGCGTTCGAACAGAGGTTTAAACCTGAGCAGGTTATCGAATTTTACGCCGCGACCGAAGGTACGTTTTCGCTCTACAATGTCGAGGGCAAGGTCGGTGCCATCGGCCGGTTTCCACCCTTTCTCTTACGTCAGCCACCGGCGGTGATCGTGCGCCGTGACGACGATGGGATTGTCCGCGATGGTGACGGCCGGGCGCATCTGTGCGCGGTCGGTGAGGCCGGCGAAGTGCTGGGGCGGATCGACCAGGGCTTAAAGTTCGAAGGCTATACCTCGGCCGCCGATAGCGACAGCAAGGTGATACGCAACGTATTAAACGACGGCGACGCCTGGTTCCGCACCGGCGATGTCATGAAACAGGATGCCGAGGGCTTCTTCTATTTCGTCGACCGCATCGGCGACACCTTCCGCTGGAAAGGCGAAAATGTCGCCACGACGGAAGTGGCGTCGGCCCTGGCTGGACAGGCCGGTATTGCCGAGGCCTGCGTCTTCGGCGTGGCGATTCCGGGTACGGACGGTCGCGCCGGCATGGCGGTGGTCAGCGGAGATTTCGCGGCCGAAGCGCTCGATCTGGCAACCCTATTGCCAGCCTATGCGCAACCGGTCTTTATCCGCGTTGTCGACGGTTTGGCGGTGACCGACACGTTCAAACACCAGAAGACGGCCTATCAGCGCGACGGCTTCGATCCGGCGCTGGGAGGTATCTATTGGCGGCAACCCAAGGGCGGCTATGTGCCCTTGAGCAACGAAGATTATGCCCGCATTCAGACCGGCGCATTGAGACTGTAAGGACTTCCTATGAGCGACGTTAAAACCCTGAAGCCGGTGTCCCAGACCTGGACCTATTACGAAGATGCCTGGCACGAGGGCAATCACGCCATTATGGGACCGCGGACGCACGGCGCCTGGCTGGCTTCGGTGATTTTCGATGGTGCACGTTGGTTCGACGGCGCGGCGCCTGATCTCGACAAGCACCTGGCGCGGGCCAACCGCTCGGCTGTGGCCATGGGCCTGACGCCGCTGGTGTCGGAAGCGCGCTGGCATGAACTGACGATGGAAGGCGCGGCGAAATTCCCCGCCGACGCGGCGCTCTATATCCGTCCGATGTACTGGGCCGAAGCCGGCGGCGTCGGCGGCGGTGTGCGTCCCGATCCCGACAGCACGCGCTGGTGCCTGTGTTTATACGAGGCGCCCATGCCGCCGATCAACGGCCCGAAGATCACCCTGTCGCCCTACCGCAAGCCGGTCAAGGATATGGCGCCGGTCGAGGCCAAGGCGTCGTGTCTTTATCCCAATAACGGTCGCGCCATGACCGAAGCGGCGGCGCGCGGTTTCGGCAATGCTTTGATGTGCGACGCCGACGGCCATATCGCCGAACTGGCCAATTCCAACGTCTTCATGGTCAAGGATGGGGTGGTGAAGACGCCGGCGGCGACAGGCGTCTTCCTGGCCGGGGTGACGCGAGCGCGGGTCATCGACCTGCTGAAAAAAGACGGCATGACAGTCGAAGAAGTCTCGCTGACCTATGACGATTTCTACGCCGCCGACGAGATCTTCATGTGCGGCAATTTTTCGAAAGTCGCCGGTTTGACGGGGATAGACGATCGGGTTCTAGACGTCGGACCGGTGGCCAAACGCGCGCGCGAACTGTATTGGGCGTTTGCCCACGCGTCGAAGTTGGAGCAAGCGGCGTAGTAACATATTACCAGTTACGATATGCCCCTTCTACATTCGGAGTGTCGGTTTTCCTTGAAAAGGGTCAAAACTACTCCGATTCACGCCAATGGCCGTGCTAGGTAACGGCGACGGTCTCCCTCCGCAGCCCGAACGTGATCAGATTTTCTAACCCCCCGCCTTGGCCCGCAAACCGCTGATCGTCAGAGTGGGCGTCAGGCCGTCCTGGTCGTATTTCACGTGGATGATCGAGGCCACGCCGCTGGCTTCGGCGGCGCGGAAGGCGTCCGGGAAATCCTCTGTCTTATCGACCGTGACGCCGAAGCCGCCGAAGGCACGGGCATAGGCGGCGAAGTCGGGATTGACGAGGTCGGTCGCCGACACCCGGCCGGGATAGGCCTGTTCCTGTGACATGCGGATCGAGCCGTAGGAGGCATTGTCCAAAACGATACAGATGATCGGCAGGCCGTATTGAATGGCCGTGGCGAACTCCTGGCCGTTCATCAGGAAATCACCATCGCCGGCAACCGCCAGCACAGTGCGCGCTGGGAATAACCGCTTCATGGCCACGGCCGCCGGCACGCCATAACCCATGGTGGCCGAGGTCGGGGCCATGTGGGTGCCGAACTGGCGGAAGCGGTAGAAGCGGTGGATCCAGGCGGCGTAACCGCCGGCACCATTGCACAGGAAGCTATCGGCCGACAGGTTGTCGCGCAGCCAGATCATGATCTCGGAAATATTGACGGGACCCGGTTGTGCTACTGGCGTTTCGGTAAAGGCGAGATAGGCATCGTGGCCGGCTTCGGCCTGCCCGACCCAGGCCGCGTCGATTTCAGGCCAGGTATCGAGCGCTTCTGCAAACGCCGACGGCGTGGCGCAGATGCTTAAAGCGGGGCGGTAGATTCGGCCCAGTTCGGATGCATCCGGAAAGACGTGGATGAGGCGCGGATCGTCCTGGCCGACCGGAAACAGGGTGTAGTTTTGCGACGCCACTTCGCCCATGCGACCACCCAGCAACAGAACCAGGTCGGCGTCTTTCACCTGCTGGATCAGTTTGGGATTGGGTCCCAGGCCGACATCACCGACATAGTTGGGATGTAACGGATCGAACAGGGTCAGACGGCGGTAGCTGGTCGCCACCGGCAGGTCGTAGCGTTCGGCAAAGCGGGTGAAGGCTTCGCGGGATTCGGGCGTCCAGCCGCTGCCGCCGAGGATGGCGATCGGGCGTTCGGCGGCCAGCAAACGCTGGCGGAAGGCTTCGAGATCGGCGGTCTTGGGCGCGATGACGGGATCGGTCAGAACCGGCGGCGCCTTGACGGCAATGCGTTCCGCCGTCAGGTCGCGCGGCAAGGCCATGACCACGGGGCCCTGGCGGCCGGCGCTGGCAATGTCGAAAGCTTTCGCGATCATGGCGGGGAGTTCGGCGGCATCGGCGGCTTCGACCGCCCACTTGGTCAGGCTGCCGAACACCGCGGCGAAGTCCATTTCCTGCCAGGCTTCGCGGCCCTTGACGGCGCGCGACACCTGGCCGGCGAACAGGATCATCGGCGTCGAATCCTGCTGGGCGATATGGATACCGACCGAGGCATTGGTGGCGCCGGGCGCCCGGGTGACGAAGGCTATACCTGGCTTGCCGGTCAGGCGGCCGACCGCATCGGCCATCATGGCGGCGCTGCCTTCCTGACGGCAGACGGTGACCGTGATGCCGCTGTCGATCAGGGCGTCGAGGACGGCGAGATAGCTTTCGCCGGGCACGCAGAAAATATGCTCGACGCCATAGGCGCGTAGCTGTTCGACCAGGGCCTGGCCGGCGGTTTGGGTGAGTGTCACGGTTTGAGCATGCATTTGATCAGGCGCCAAAGACGGCAAGCTCCGTATAGCTGAGATTGTTGAGATGCGGCGGGTTCGGCCCCTTGGCCCAGCGTGCCGAACGGCCGGTGAAATGCCAGCCGAACAGGCCCTTCGGTACAGCGGCGGCGTCAATCTTCCAGGCGAAAAGGCCACGTTTCAGCAGGGCCCGGCCCAGCGGCCCGGCGAAATGGACCACATCGTCCGGGGACGGACAATAGAGGACATGAACGGCGCCATAGCCGATGCCCGGCAGACGTTTATGTTGAAAAACAAACAGTTTGTCGCCGGCGACCAATGCGATACAGCCCCAGGTCTGATGGTCGCGGGCCAGGCGGGCTTCGAACGGCGAGAGGACCGCGTCGTGGTGCGGACCATAGGTTTCGACCTTGACGCCGCGCGGCGCCGACAGCCACGGCAGGGCGATGACGGTGTCTTCGTTGAGCGAAATATAGCCCAGGGCCTGGATCAGTTTGCGCGTATGTTCGGCAGGCGAGATGTTGAGATAGGTCGTCTTGCGGTCGCGCGTCGCGGCGCGGTCGAGATGCATGGCGAGATGGCGATAATCGGGTTCGACATACCAGCTGGAGAGGTTGCAGCGCGGGGCGTCGAGGCCTGGTGTATAAAGGGTCAGAAGCACGCCGCCAAGACGCGCGCCGTCTTCGAGCACGTAGCCGTAGCGCGGATGATCGCCGGCGGGTAAGGCGTGCAACCGTTCGAGCCCGGAGCGCCAGTAGTCGACCGTGCGTTCGGGAAAACCGCGTGCCAGGAGTTCGGCCACGGCATCGAGATCCGCGTCTTCGATAAGACGGCAGCGAATGGCGGCGGCTACGGATGGGGCAGCGGTATCGGGCACTTTTTGCGTTCTGCTGTGGGTGTCACGTAACATTATGCCGGTGACGTATATTTTCCCTTAAACGTTTTGATTTATCTGTGGTTTGGCCCTCCAGAACGGAATGTTTCTTTATGTCTACCCACGACACCATCGCCGCCGTCTTCACCGACGTCGCCGCCAATCAATCCATCACCTTGAAGCCGCTCAACGACGACACCGAATTGCTGGCGTCGGGCATGGATTCCTTGTGCTTCGCCATCGCCATCGCGCGCCTGGAAGACGAACTGGGCATAGATCCGTTCTCCGACGCCGACACGGCGTTTTTCCCGGTCACCTTCGGCGAATTCGTCAAGCTGTATGAGCGCTGAGATGCGTCTGCGGGACTATCTGGCGCAGGGTTTGGCGGGCGGCGATGCCGCGGCGCGCCTTGATGGACCGGAGGGTGGGTTTCGCCTGGCCGATCTGCTGACGGGTCAGGTTCTGGCCGGATCGCCCCAGGTCTATGCCGGTAAATCCATTCTGTTGCTGACCCAAGGCCAGGCCTCGGCGGCTGCGGCTTTGGTTGCGCTCGACGGACTGGCCAAGCGGATCGTGCTGTGTCCGCCCGATTTCAAACGCGAACATATCGATACGGTCCTGGCTACGGCCGAGATCGACCTGATCGTTGCCGACGGCCCGGAAACCGTGCCGGTCCATCGCATGCAGCCCCTCGCCCCGTCGGCCGAATGGGCCGACGCTCCGTTGGTGTGCGAAACCGAATGGGCGCTGTTTACGTCGGGCACGACGGGATTGCCGAAACTGGTCGTCCATACGCTGGACGGCCTGACCGGCGCCATCCGTAACGGAACGGCGGCGGAAGCGCCCGTGTGGGCGACCTTCTACGATATTCGCCGCTATGGCGGCCTGCAGATCCTGTTGCGTGCCTTGCTGGGCGGCGCCAGTCTCGGCGTTACAGGCCCGAATGAGACGACCGAAGACTATCTGGTGCGCCTGGCGAAATTGGGCGTCACCCATCTCACCGGCACGCCATCGCATTGGCGCCACGCCCTGATGAGTCCGCGCATTGGCGACCTGCCCCTGGTCTATGTCCGTTTGTCCGGCGAGATCGCCGATCAGGCCATTCTCGACCGTTTGCAGGCCGCGTTTCCTCACGCGCGGGTCGGCCATGCCTATGCCTCGACCGAGGCTGGGGTCGGCTTTGAAGTCACCGACGGGCTAGAAGGTTTTCCTGCCGCCTATCTCGATCGCGAAACGCCGGTCGCCATGAAGCTGGTCGACGGCGTCCTGCATGTACGGTCAACGCGCACCGCCGCGCGCTATCTCGGCTATGATGCGCCGGTGCTGATCGAGGACGACGGCTACGTCAATACCGACGACATGATCGAGTTGCGCGGCGACCGCTGTCTGTTTTTGGGACGCAAGGCCGGGCTGATCAATGTCGGCGGTTTGAAGATCCATCCCGAAGAAGTCGAAGCTGTTATCAATCGCCATCCAGATGTCGACCTGTCGCGGGTCTATGCCCGTAAGAATCCGGTTACCGGCGCTTTGGTGGCAGCGGAAGTGGTGTTGAAGAGTACCTCGCGTCCTGAACTGAAGCAGGAAATCCTCACGACGTGCCGGACCTATCTCGGCGTCGCCAAGACGCCGGTGTCCCTGGCCTTTGTCGACAGCCTGCCGATGACGGCCGGCGGAAAACTGGAGCGCAAGCGTGGCTAATGTGATGATTACCGGCGCCAGCCGCGGCCTGGGACTGGCCATGGCGGAGACCCTGGCGGCAGGCGGCTACAACGTCATCGCCGTGTCACGATCCATGTCGGACGAGCTGGCCAAGGCGCAGGCGGTGCACGCGAACATCCATCACGTGGCGGCCGATCTGCTCGACATCGACGGTTTGCAGGCCATCATCCGCAACGCCAAGGCGGCGCACGGACCGCTCTACGGCCTGGTCAACAATGCCGGTTTGGGCACGGACGGGCTGTTGTCCAACATGCATGCCAGCCAGATCGACGCCCTGATCAAGCTCAATATCACCGCACCGATCATGCTCGGCAAATATGCCGTGCGCGATATGATGATGACCGGCAAAGGCCGGATTATCAACATGGCTTCGGTCATCGCCTCGACCGGGTATAGCGGATTATCCGTATATGGAGCGACCAAGGCGGCCATGGTCGGTTTCACCAAATCTTTGGCGCGCGAAGTCGGGCGTTTGAACGTCACGGTCAATGCCATCGCGCCGGGCTTTATCGATACCGAGATGACGGCGGGCCTCGGCGACGACGGCCGCGAACAGGTCAAGCGCCGCTCGGCCCTGCGCCGGTTGGCCGAGCCTCAGGATGTCGCGGGCATGGTGGCCTTTTTGATGGGTGAGACCGGCCGCAATATCACCGGTCAGGTCATGACGGTCGATGCTGGGGCGACGGCGTAAGGGCTTATCCGCAGATTAACGCAGATTTTAAGCGGTGATTTTTCAGAGCCTTCCCGTCGAGCCGCGAGCAGCTTGACCTATTGAAGGGTCATCCACGGATAAGCCAGATAAGGCCAGATGGCGCTTCGCGCCTGGAGCGCTATCCAACGTCTACGCCAAATTTGGACGTGATCATGAAATCTGTGCTGATCTGGCTTATCTGTGGATAAATCGTCTTAAGTTTCAGGGCGTTCCAGACGGCAGATTTTAAGCGCTGAAAAATCACCGCTTAAAATCTGCGTCAATCTGCGGACAATCCCTTAAACGCCCAAGACGCCGCGGACGCTGACCGGCCAGGCTTCGATGTCGGTGCCGTGGGTGGCGAACATGGCGACCGCCAGACGATCCATGCCGAAGGCGACGCAGCCGGTATGCGACGGTACGCCGTCATGGCCGCGCATGTCCCAGACCTCGCCGAAATGGTCCTGGTGATAGTTGAAGCTCATACAGGCGGTCGGTTTTTCATCGGAAATCACCGGGATGCACAGCTCGAACTTCAATTGCTGTTCGACCTGGCTCATCGCCATGATCTGGCCGCCGCGGCCGAAGAACGGATCCGACGCCAGTTCCATGGTGTGCGGCAGTTCGAGACTGTCGGCGATGGCGCGGGCGCGTTCGACCCATTCGGTACGGAAGCTCAATATCTGCTCCGGCGTGCCGACGCGGACATATTCGCGCATGCGGAAGGACTGCAACCGGTCGAGGTCCTTGGACGGCTCGCGGCGGAAGCAGTCGCAACCGACATCGAAAATATAACCTTCATCCGGCACCGGGCCGCGTTCGGCGGCAATCGGATAGACGGGATAGCACGAGGCCGGCGACAGGACGAGATCGCCGACACTTAAGCCTTGCGTCCAGTCGTCGCTGTTGACGGCATTGAGAATTTCGTTGGTCGTACCGCTCATGCAGGACATGCAGCCGAGCAGGTTCGGAAAGCTTTTGAGATAGCCCGAGCGCTCGATCATGGCGCGGGTCATGACCGGCGGGAAGCGGAAGATTTCGGCGCCGGCCGGACGGCTCTTGCTGATCAAAGCGGTCAGCGCCTCGACCACGCCTTCATAGAGGCCGGTACGGGCATAGACGCCGTCGGCGCCCATGGGACGGAACAGGCGCCACTTCAGGGTTTCTAAATCACGCGACGCGGCAGGGACGGCGGCTTTATTCAGCAGGGGCTTGTTCATGGGAGTCTTCCATTAATCGCGAAGGGAAAGGGGAGTTTCCGACAACATCACCGAGGCGGCGAGGTTGGCGACGATACGTTCGTTATTGATCATGATCGGCGACGACAGGATGTCGCGAAGGCTGCGGCCGATGCTGACGTCGGTGTCGTTGCGATAGCCCGACAGGCCGGTGGCGCGCATGGCGCTCATCACGGTGGCGACGGCCAATTCGGAGGCTTCGACCTTCAACATGGCGATCGAGGTCTGGAAATCGGTCGCCTGCAAGGCGGCGTGATCGTCGGCCAGGGCTTCGAAGCGGCTGAGATTGGCGATCAACAAAGCGCGCAATTGGCGCAACTGGGCCGAGGCCTTGGTATAGTGGATGGCGCCCGGGGGCAATTGACCGCCGGCGCCGCGGGCGGCTTTACGGGTAAAGAGACGGGCTCTTTCGACAGCGCCAGCGGCGATGCCGGCCCAGACCGACGACCACATCAGGTGGGCCGACGGCACCATCGAAACCGTATGGATCGAGGCATAGGCTTCCGGCAGGATTTGATGTTCGACGCCTTCTGCCTTGAAATTGAAACCAGCCGACGAGGTGCCGCGCATGCCGAGCGTATCCCACGAGGTGGTCGGGTCGAGCGTGTAGTCGGCCTTTTCAAAGGCGATCAGGACCTGGTCCGACGGCGCCGCTTCGGGCGAACGGCGGGCCGTGGTGACGACGGCGTCGGCCTGGGCGCCATAGGACATGACGGTGGCGTCGCGGGTCAGGGAGATATTGGAACCGCTGTAGACGACGGCGCCGGCGCTGGAGCGGACATCGCCGCCGCCATTGCCTTCGGTGGTCGAGGACGCGAGCAACAGTTCGTTTTGCGCGATGCGACGCATGAAATCGCCATGCCATGGCGAGTTGTGATGGTGACGAATGACGCAGAAGACCTTGACCTGATGCATGGCGAAGATCAGGGCGGTCGAAGAACAGACCTGGCCCAAGCGATAGCAGACCTCCATAACGGCGCCGGCGTCGGCGCCCTCACCGCCGAATTCGGCCGGGATCATCATGGAGAGAAGCTGTTCGGCCTTCAGAGCGGCGAAGGCTTCGGCGGGGAAGCGGGCGTCGCGATCGACGACAGCGGCGAATTGCGCGGCGACGGCGGCGGCGCGGCCGGCACGTACACTAAAGTCCTCACCACGTACCTCTGTGGCGTCAATCTTGCGAGCGGCTACGGCCATGGTGATATTCCCCATTCTGGTTCATTCATCGCAAGCGGTCCGCTTCCGAAATCAAGACAATCGACCGCTGATATTCCCCAAACAAGCAAGTGGCGTGCCACGGCACACCTATCCCCAGGGGAGCGGCTGAGCATCTGAATACCTTATAATCCTTGATAAACGATTGGCACGGAACTTGAATTCCAGTTTTTTCGAGTGGGACATGTGTCCTGCAATCAGACATCGCCCATCTGGAGAATCCCATGTCGGCTCAGCCCGTTACCCTCAATGAACGCATTATCACCCAGGTCGTCAGCGTTTTGGCGCGCCGCCATCCGGGCAAGACCCTGGCTGCCAACGACGTCACGCCGGAACGGGAATTGCGCGAACTGGGGCTGGACTCCCTGGCGACCGTCAACCTGATGCTCGCCATCGAATCCGAGTTCGACATCTTTATCCCGCAGGCCGATATGGTGCCGCAGAACTTCCGATCGGTGAACGCCATCACGGCGATGATTTCGAACATGGCCATCGCCGCTTGATTTGGCTCAAGCGCCGCCGGGCTCCTCGCATAAGCTCGGGCGGGCGCTTGCCCTTGCCAACGGCCGTGCTTACGCCGCGCCGTTGGAATCCGGATTTTTACTGATATGGCCGAGCTTCACCCTTCCGTGCAACGCCTGTTGCGCATGCTGTCGGCCGGCCGCGATAGCGGTGCCGGAGACGTCGCCGGGCGGCGTAACGGCTTGGAAACCCTAGCAAAAATGGCCGGCGGATCGAGTTGTGTCGTGGCCAATGTCGAAGATCGCCGGCTGAACGACGACGTCGGCATGCGCGTCTATACGCCGGACGGCGCCCAAGGTGTCATGCTTTATCTTCATGGCGGAGGCTGGGTGGCGGGCAGTCTCGATACCCATGACGGCGTCTGCCGCCGGCTGGCATTATCCTCCAAACGCAAGGTGGTCGCACTCGATTATCGTCGCGCGCCGGAACACCCTTTCCCGGCCGCACTCGACGATGCCTGGGCGGCATTGAACCTATTGGCCACGGAGGGACCGGTTGCTGTGGCGGGCGATTCTGCCGGCGGCGCCATCGCCGCGGCCTTGTGCCTGAAAGGGCGCGACGCGGGCGGGCCGGTGATCGATCGCCTGCTGTTGATCTGTCCCATTCTGGACCTGGCCGGCGAAACCGAGTCGCGGACCGCGTTCGCCACGGGCTATTTTATCGAACGCGCCGCCTTCGAAGCCGATGTCGCCGCCTGGTGTCCCGATATTGCGCTGCGTCAAAATGAGGCAGTCTCGCCGCTGCGGGCCAAATCGCTCGGCGGTTTGCCACCAGTCAATATCCATACGGCGGAATTCGACCCTTTCCGCGATGAAGGCGAGGCCTTCGCCAAACGGCTTGATGAGGCCGGTGTGCCGGTGCGATTGACGCGTCACGACGGCATGATCCATTATTTCTACGCCCTGCCCGACTTGTTGCCCTATGCCGAGACGGCCCTCAAGGAGATGGGCTCCTTCTGAAGCGGTAGCCGCTTGAACTGGTACGACGATCCCGTTAAGGACACGCCATGTTCGCCAAGATGACCAGCCTCCAGGCCGACGGCCTGCTGCTCCTGACCGCCGCCATCTGGGGACTGGCCTTCGTAGCGCAGAAAAGCGGTATGGTGGGATTGGGGCCGCTCGGCTTTATCGGCATCCGTTCGGCTTTTTCCGCCCTGATGGTCCTGCCGTTATTCGTCATGGAGCGCCGCGCCGAGGCCGACAAACCCCACATGTCGCGGATGGACTGGCTGTTGATGTGCGGTACGGCCCTGGCTTTTTTCGGCGGCGTATGGTGCCAGCAGGCCGGCATGGTCAGCGCCAGCGTCACCAATGCGGGCTTTTTGACCGCGCTCTATGTCGTGTGCACGCCGGTGATCGGTCTGCTGCTGTTTCGTCACCGTCAATCGGTCATAGTCTGGCCGGCCTGTCTGTTGGCCATGGCCGGCGTCTATCTGCTCAATGGCGCGTCCTTGTCACGTTTCGCGCCAGGCGATTGGCTGATCATGTTGTGCGCCGTGTTTTTCGGCGTGCAGATCAATCTGATGGGTATGCTGATGCGGCGTATCCAGCGGCCGGTGACCATCTGTTTGATGCAAAGCGTATTTTGCGCCGTTATGGGAGTGGGGCTCGGCGGCGTGACCGAGGGCGTTTCCTGGACCGGCTTTACCGCCAACCTGATGCCCCTGCTCTATGCCGGCGTGGTCTCCGGCGGTATCGGCTTTACGCTCCAGGCTTTTTCGCAGCAGCATACGCCTTCGGCCGACGCCGCCATCATCATGTCGGCCGAAGCCCTATTCGCTGCGTTGGGCGGCGCCGTTTTGCTGCGTGAACGCCTGGGTCTGATCAGCTGGATCGGCTGCGGGCTGATCTTCACCGCCATCCTGGCTGTCGAACTGTATCCCTTGCTCAGGAAAAGGCCTCAGGCGGGCTGATTGTCGCTGATACGACGGAAGAAGGCGCCCGCCTTGGCTTCGCACAGCCGGTCGCCGCGCTTGAGCGCCCTGGCCTGGACGACGGCGCGACGGCGAGCAATGACGGCGTCGGGCTTGGAAGCCGCGGCCGTCGTACTTAAGCCGTCGTGCAGGCTGGCCAGGTCGTGGTCGACGCCCAACAGATCGCCGAGTTTTTTCAGGCGCTTGCGCCAGGGCGCGGCGGCGGGCCACAGCTCGATGCAGGCCGCCAGGGCGTAGCGCAGATATTTCGCCTGTTTGCGCCATTCGTGCAGGCAGACGGTCGAGCGGCGTTTGTTCGCCTTGGCAAAACTGCGGCGGTGGCGGCGATAGAGGTGCTTGACGGCACGCTTCAGGTCGAGTTGGCCATCGACCGGCGTGGCAAAGCGCGCCTGGGCGGCGGTGATGGCGGCGGCGATGCGGGTCTTCGACATGTCCTCGCTGTCGGGCACGGGCAGGCGTTTCGCCACGGCACGCAGGGTGTCGATTTCGGCCGGCGACAGGGCATCGGGTTCGGCGGCGATCAGGGCGTCGACAGTCTGTTGCGCCACCTCGATATCGCGCAATTGACCGAATGGCCGCGCCAGATTACGGAAATAGACGTTTTCGTAGCCGTAGCGTTCCTCGCCGAGCGGCTGACGCATCAGGCGCAGATAGCTGCGGATGCGTTTGCAGCCGAGATGGATGCGGTGGGCGCGGTCATCGGCTGTGGTCGCCGCGGCGTCGAGGATCTCGGCCATCTGCTCAAGCGTCAGGCGTTGCAGGCCGGCCAGCGGGGTCTCTTCGGATTTGAGCGTGGTGGCGGACATGAAAGCTCTTTCGCGCGAACCGATGAGCTTGGGCCGCATCGCCGGGATTGGCAAGCCACCCGGACTTGACTTGCCTGCCGGGCAATCGCATTGCCTTTTTATGGCGGGGTTCCGGAAGGTGCGGGTATGACCAAGGTGATCATTATCGGCGCGGGTATGGCGGGGTTGGCGGCAGCGCTCGCATTGAAGGCGCGCGGCATCAGCTATGTCATCCTGGAAGCGGCTGGCCATCCCGGTGGCCGCGCCGTGACGGTGACGACCGCCACGGGTACGCCGGTCGATCTCGGCGCCCATTGGCTGCACGGCGAAGATACGCCTTTGAAGCCCCTTCTCGACAGCTACGGTATCGGTTACCGCGCCGACGAAGAGAGCGGCATGTTGATCTGCGAGAACGGCACGACGCGCCACGCCGACAGCGAGGATTGGCTCGACAGCGTCGTGGACCAAGGTAAGGCAGACGGCATCAGGGCCGGCACTCTGCCCGATTGTCCCCTGCCCGATCTCGGCAAGGATGCCAGGGCGCGCAGGATGCTGACCGTGTTCGGCCAGTTATGGAACGGCGTCGAGCCGCCGCTGGAGCCGTCGGCAATGGAATTCCTCACCGACGAGAACACGCCGGGCGGCCTGCAACCCGACGGCGGTGTGGGCGCGGTGATCGCGTCGATGGCCGAGGACGCGGGCGATATTCGCTACGATACGGTTGTGACCGGTGTCAGCGCCGATGCCGACGGCATCGTCGTACATAGCACTGCAGAGACCTGGCATGCGGACTATGTGCTGGTGACCGTGTCCCTGGGCGTGCTGAAGTCGGAGGCGATCGCTTTCAGTCCACCGCTCGGTTCCGCCATGACCGATTATCTCGGCGGCATCACCATGGGCACGATGAACAAGATCATAGCCGAGGTCGATCCGGCCTTTTTCCATGCGCGGAACATACCCGTCGACTTCGCGCTGGAACTACTGGACGGCGACCCACCCCATTTTTGCCATCTCCATAGCGCCGGCCAGCCGGTTATCACCCTGTTCGTCTGCGGTAAGCATGCGGCCGAAGTCGAAGCCATGGACGATGCCGCGGCCTTGGCCTACCTGATTCGCGTCCTGGCGCCGGTTGAGCAACTGACAGATTTCGAAAAACATATGGTCGGCGCGCCTACCCGTTCCGGCTGGGTCGGCAACCCCTTCACCCGTGGCGCCTACAGCGCCTGCCTGCCGGGGGGCAAACGGACAGGACCGCGCTTCGAAGGCCGTGTCGGCTTTTGCGGCGATACGTTCGATCCGCGCTTTCCGGCATCGTTGGCCGGCGCCTTTCGATCGGGTCAAGCCGCAGCCGAAGAGATCGCCAGGCTTACCGCCTTTTGACAAGCACAGCTTCATGTGGTGCGGCAATTTTATGGATGAATGCCTAGGGTGAAGGCTCCGCATTCCAGGTTGCATAAGCTAAGCGTCATGCAATCTGGCAAGGCCAAGTGGCCGCCCGAGCTTTTGCGAGGAGTCATGGGGGGCGCCCAGTCCGGCGCCTGAGCTCAAAAATGGAGAGTCCGCCATGGACAATTACACCGTCGCCCACGACATCGAACCGCCCCTGCCGCACGCCTTGGCCCCGGAAGATGCGCCGGCGCGCGAACCCGGCATTCCGCACCTCGATTACAGGGTGCGCGATTACAGCGAACCCGGCCCCAGCACCGAAATCGGCCGTGCCCAGCGCATGGATGCCGTGGCGCGCAATATCCCGAAAGCGCAAATGCTGCTGGCCGGTATGGCCGGTGCCGGCGTGCTGGCTGCGGCTATCGGCGCCGTTTTCCTGCTGCGTCCGCGCAGACCTGTCGTGGCGGCTTAAAACCGCCTCACGTCACGCCTTGGTCCAGGTCAGGACCAGGGCGGAGTCGGCGGGTATGGCATATTCGCGGAAATCCTTGCCGCGACGGTGCAAGCGAACGGCCTGGTCGTTCAGGCGCAGGGACAGGCCCGGCATGTGTTTGCGGCTTTTGCGCAGGATGCGGACGGTGGCCGTGCCGCCCTTCGGGCCGTCGACCTTGATGAAAACCGCGCCGTCGCGCTCCGTGACGGTCGCCGGGTAGTCGCAAAACAAGCGAAACGGCGCCTTGCCGCAATCGAAGAAGGCGCGCGCCGCGAAGATGAAAGCGCCGCCGCAGCCATAGACCTCCTGGCCCACCTGACCGGCGGGCTGGCCGTCGCCATAGACGTCTTCCAGCGGAAACGACAGGCTGCGATCGATATGGCCGTTGCGAATATTGTCCTTGGCGACGACCTCCTCCGGCAAGGCGTCGGGGTAGAAATACCAGGCGACATCGAGGGCATAGCGGCGGTATTCGCACAGCAGTTTGCGAACATCGGACGGCAGGCGCTCGCCGCCGGCGCGGAGGTATTCATCGAAGGCCGAAAAGGCCTCGAAGCTTTCATAGGCCGCCATGTAAGGCGCGTCGTGCAGACAGGTCAGGCCGAAGAAATTGACATAGGACTTCGCATGGTCGATCTGCGAATCCCACAGTTCGCAATTGTGCAGGCAATTGGCGATGAAGACGCAGCTCTGATCGAACCAGGCGTCATCGCCCTCGGTCAGCCACAGCTTGAGACAGGCGACGGCGCCCCACGCCGTCAGATTGGTCTGGTAAGCCAGGTTGAAGCGTACGCCTTCGAGGGCTTTCAGCGCGGCCTTGGCTTCGGCGCGATAGGTGTCGTCGCCGGTCAGGTCCCAAGCCTGGAGCATGACATAGGCGTAGAGGCCGCCGACATCGGTCTGACCCCGGCCCTGGGGACTGCGCGCCTTGGTGATGACGGAAAAGTCGGTGACCTTGAACTGGATGGGCCAGACATATTTGAAATGATGGGCGGCCTTGACGGCAAAGCCCAGCGAGTCGCGAAATATGCGTTCGGCCGTCTTGTCGCCGGCCTTGGCGAGGCGCGCCAGGTTCATCAGCGGATGGTAGAGATACCAGGAATCGACGGCCGCGGCGTCCTTATCGGGACCGATATCGGGAAGATAGCGGCGGATGGTGCCGAGATCCTTGTCGTAGAAACGGCCGATACCTTCGGCCAGGCGTTCGGCCAGGACACTCGAATGGCCAAAAGCCTGCTCGTAGGCGTGCAAGGACGCCAGGACGGTCATCTGCACCATGCTGTCGGGCACTTCGGCGCCGACATAGGGGCGCAGGTAGAGGTGGCCGTAGTGCTCTTCGCGCGCGGCGGCGGCATGGTTGAGATCGTGGACCGTGCGATCGGCGCGGTCCAGCCAGTCGTGGAAGGCGGGCTCCGGCTTATCGAGATAAGGATAGACAGCGGCGAGGAGCGATATGAACTGTTTGGCGCTATCGGTTTCGCTGACTTCGGTAGCGTGGCCGAAGGCGACCAGGGCGTCCGAAATGACGCAGGTTTCACCGGCCGGCAGCGGATTGACCGGCGGCGAATTACCCATGGGCGCCGTCGGTGGCTGATAACCCAGTTCCGGCCACTCGCCCCCGACCACACCGTCGGGCTTGGTATGGGTGGCTTTGAAATAGGGGTTCAGCGCCGTCAGGTTCTGCATATAGAGGACGCTGCCGAAGGCCGGCTGGTCGAGCGTGAAGTAGCACAGGCCGCCGTTAAAGCCGCGCTGTCCGGCTTCGACCCGGCCGATGGCGCCGGTCGGGTCGTCGTCATTGTCGAGCGGATAGAGGTCGCGCGGCCAGAAGGTCAGCAGGACGTCTTCGGATGGCGTCAGGCGCAGGGTGAGACGCATCATGTCGTTACCGAGCACACGCAGCACGATCGTCCATATACCGGTGACCGTCTCGACGCGCCAATGGACGGCGCCGCGCACCTTGCGGCCCTTGCCGACACGATAGGGTCCGGCCCATGGAATGGTGCGCAAAGCGATGGCGCCCTTGCCCCGCCTGCGGACAACCAGCCACAAGGTATCGCGGCCGGGACGGACCTCGATCGTGCGGTCGCCCAGCCTGAAAGTGGCGACACTGCGACGGCGATGACGGAATTCATCGCGCACAGCCAGGGTTTCGGGCGTGAAGCCCGGAATATCCGTAGTGACATTATCCATGGCGCCACCTTGGTCGCAGCGTCGTAAGTTCGATATAGGCGGTGACCGGCGTCACATAAATTTGGGATAAGGAGCGGTTACATCTTGCCCAGCCGCATCGTCGTGCAGGCCGCTATGGATAATGTTGCCGGGATCGATCAGCTTGCCGATGACCTTCAGCGCGCTGTCGTGGAATTCCGCGCCCTTGTCGCTGGCGCACATGTCTTCGAGTACGAGCGGCCGGATGTCGTGTTCGAACAGGTCGACCGCGGTTTTCAGCACGCACGCTTCGGTGGCGATGCCGGCGATATGGACCGTGTCGGCGTCCCAGGCCTTGAGTTGAGCCAGCAAGGCCGGTGTAACGCAGGTATAGAGCGGCCGGTCGATAAAGGTGGCGTCGGGGCGCGGCTCCAGGGCAAGCTGCGCCTCCGCGCTCTGGGGCGCCAGCTTGTAATATTTAAGAATCCGGCGAAACGGCGATCGATCAGGGTTATAGAACCGGGCAAAGACGACGTGGTCGAAATCGTATTGCAGGCTCTCCAGGGGCTCGACAATATGTTGCGAACAGGGGGTGACAAAGCCTTTCTGGACATCGATGACGAGCAGCACGTGGGGCGAATTGATCGGCATGAGGAACTCCTGAACACACAATGTATACGGAGCATTTTACATCTGCCCGGAGTCATGAATCGATACGGAAGCCTGTATACAATAACTTGGTTACGTGACTGGACAAGCCGGCGGAGACGGTAGACAGTGCCCCCAAAAGCTCAACAAAGAGCCAGCCTCAGGGAGTCAGGACATGACTGTTCCAAACGATCCGTATCTGCCCTTGCAGTGGTATATCGACCGCACGGCCACGCCCGATGTCGCCCTCGATATCGACCTGCTGCCGGTATGGGACGGCGGCGGCGGCCTGGCCTATACCGGCCACGGCGTCCATGTCGCGGTCATCGACAGCCTGATCGAAATGACCCATCCGGATATCGCGGCCAATTATAACGACTGGCTGAGGATCGAGGGGCTGAATTACGATGGCACGGCCAGCGCCCACGGCACCGAATGCGCCGGCGTCATTGCCGGGGTCGCGAACAATGGCATCGGCATGACCGGCATCGCCTATGGCGCTACCGTGACGTCAATGCCGGTTAGCTTTTCCGGCTATATCGTTACCAGTTATCTTATGCTGGCCATGCCGCATGCCCGCGATTTCGACGTCGTCAATATGAGTTATGGCAGCAGTGTCATCTTCGAAAATGAAGACGATCGCTTCCTTTGGGCGACGCAGCTGGCGGGCGATTACAAGGCGGCGGCGGATGAAGGGCGCGGTGGCCTGGGCACGATCTTGGTGGCTGCCGGTGGCAATAACCGTCAGGACCGCACCCATCCCGACGCCAATAGCAGCCGCTTCCAGAATGAGCGCCATACCATCACGGTCGGCGCTGTCGATTCGACCGGCTATGTGTCGGAATATTCATCGGGCGGGGCCAGCTATCTGGTGTGCGGCCTGACGAGCGGCGGTTATCTCAGCCGCGGCGTGACCACCACCGACCTGACCGGCATCTGGGGCAATAATGACGGTACCAATCCGGTCTATGACCCGGTGACCATCGATTACACCACCCATTTCGGCGGGACGTCGGCGGCGGCGCCGGAAATCACCGCGGTGGCAGCCCTGATGCTGGAAGCCAATCCCAATCTGGGCTGGCGCGACGTCCGCGACATCCTGGCCCTGTCGGCGCGCCATGTCGGCTCGGATATCGGCGCGGAACCGACATGGTCAGAAGCCGTGCCGTGGGGGCTGAACGCGTCGTCGAACCTGAACGGCGCCGGCATGCATTTTTCCAACACCTACGGGTTCGGCCTGGTCGACGCCAGGGCGGCCGTGCGCCTGGCTGAAAGCTGGACGGAGAGCCGCACCTCCGCCAACGAAGATTCGCGAACCGCCGACCTGGCCGAGGCGGTGGCCATGCCRGTCTATGGCGAGACGGATATCAATTTCGTCATCGCGGGCGGCATGACCGCCGACAGCGTCACGCTTTTTCTCGATATCGCCCAGGACAATATCAGCGGCTTTACCGTTACCCTGATTGCGCCGTCTGGGACGTCGAGCCTGCTGTTCTCGCACCGCAGCGGCTATACGGCGACGGCCTGGATACCGTGGACGTTTTCGTCCAATGCCTTTCTCGGTGAAGACCCGACCGGCACCTGGCAGGTGATCATCACCAATAATGGCAGCGCGCGGCCCGGCTCGCTCAATGCCGCCACCTTGTCGGTCTATGGCGACGCGGTACGCGATGACAACACCTACCTGTACAACAACGAGTTCGGCACGCTGGCCGGCGTCACGGCGTCGCACACGCTGAGTGACGGGGCAGGCATCGATACGATCAATGCCGCCATGGTGAGCTCGGCCTTGCGCGTCGACCTGCATGACGGCAAGACCAGTCTGATCAATGGCCAGGACCTGACGATCGCCCGGGGCACGATCATCGAAAACGTCATCGGCGGCGATGCAGGCGACAGCCTGACCGGCAATGCCGCCGCCAATCACCTGAGCGGCATGCGCGGCAATGACGTGCTCAACGGTGGTGGTGGCGACGATGTCCTGAACGGCGGGGCCGGCAATGACACCCTCCAGGGCGGGATCGGCGCCGATAGCCTGAGCGGTGGGGCAGGCGTCGACCGGGTCAGCTATGGCGCGTCGCTCGTTGGGGTCGTTATCGACCTCGGCTTGGGCGAGGCTTCGGGCGGGGACGCCACGGGCGATCACCTGTCGGGTTTCGAAAATGTGCTGGGCAGCGGTTTCGGCGACCGCTTCAGCGGCGATGACGGGGCCAACAGCCTGCAGGGCAATGGCGGCGCCGATGTGCTGTCGGGCATGGGCGGCAACGACTATCTGCTGGGCGGTTCGGGCAATGATACGGTCGACGGCGGCGACGGCAATGACATTATCGAAGGCGGGGTCGGCAGCGACACCCTGAGCGGCGGCGCCGGGACGGACCGGGTGAGCTATGCCGGGTCGTCGTCGGGTGTCAGCATCAACCTGGCTCTGGGGACGGCGAAATATGGCGATGCCGGCGGTGACCATATTTCCGGCTTCGAGAATATCGGCGGCAGTGCCTTTGACGACCGGCTGAGCGGCGACGGCGGCGCGAACAGCCTGCAGGGCTATGACGGCCAGGACCGGCTGGATGGCGGACTGGGCGACGACCGTCTGGAAGGCGGACGCGGCAGCGATGATCTTTACGGCGGCTGGGGACGCGACAGCTTCGTGTTTTCGGCGCTGGATTTCGGGTCGGTCGATACCGTTCACGATTTCCGTCCGGGCGACAATATCGACCTGCGCGCCGTCGACGCCATAGCTGGCGGCAGCGACGATGCGTTCAGCTTTATCGGCGAGGCTGCGTTCAGCGCCGCGGGGCAGATCCGTTTCTGGTTCGACGGCACGGATACCCATGTCCAGGCCAATGGATTGGACTTCCAACTGGTGCTTAGCCATGCGGTCGCTTTGAGCGCGGCCGACTTTTTCCTGTAGCCGGCTTTAGGCGTGAATCGGAGTAGTTCAGGCCCTATTTGCGCAAAACCCGCACTCCGAATGACGGGAGCCGCCCTTGTTTCAAGTATTATAATACCCTTTAATTGGGCGGCAGAGTTTGTACCCTGCCGCCCGGTTAAACGGCCGTAAGAGACGGCTCACAGCCAGCCATCTGGCATTCGGAGTGCGGATTTTGCGCGAAAAGGGCCCCGGCTACTCCGTTTCTTGCCAGTCACGCCGGGGGCTAACGTCAAAACCATTGGCCGTTGGTCTTATTCGTGGCGGAGAGCCTTGCCGGGTTCCGTGCTGGCACTGGCGAAGGCGAGCCATGAGACGGTGACCAGGGCAATGGCGATGGCCAGGCCCGAGGCGGCGATGAAGAAGAGCGGGCTCATGGCGATCGGGTCGTCGAACTGCGCCAGCCAGGTTTTCAGGCCGTACCAGGCGAGCGGCCAGGCCAGGAAATTGGCGAGCACGACCGGGCGCAGGAATTGCCCGACCAGGAGGCCGACAACCTTGCCTCCCGAGGCGCCCAGAACCTTGCGCAGGCCGATTTCACGAGCGCGGCGCGAGGTATTGAAGGCCGCCATGCCGTAGAGGCCGATACAGCCGATCAGGGCCGCCACGCCGGCGCCGACGCTGAAGAGGTTGGAGCGGTTGCGGTCGGGTTTGTAAAACTGTTCGACATTTTCCGTCGCAGACACCGCCTTGAACGGCACGTCGGGTGCGATGGACCGCCAGGCTGTCAGCATACGGGCGCGCATGTCGGGTTCGCTGACCCCGGCATAGCGCAGGCCGGTGATCGCGTGGTCGTTAGGCTGGTCGTCATAGACATAGAGGGTGGCGGGAATCGGGTCCTTGGGCGAACGGAAACGCATGTCGTCGATAACGCCGATAATGCGGGCCGGATGGTCGTCGAACTTGACCATCTGCCCGACCGCGGCTTCGGGGGATTTGTAGTGCAGGAGTTTCAACGCGCGGCGATTGATGACTACGCTGCTGACGGAGGTCGTGTCGAGCGGGCCCGTGCGCTTGCCGTCGGCCGCCGTATGGTAATACAGGTCTTCACCGCGCGCCGGATCGAACAGACGGCCGTGGAGGAGACGGGCCTGATAGGTCGAAAAGAAGTCGGGCCCGGTGGCGATAAAGGTGATCGACAGATCCGCTCCGGTATAGCCGGTCGGCACGATATTGGTGTTGTTGGTCAAGGAGTTGTCGCCGGGTGCACCGGTACCGGCGGTGACCGCCTGGACGCCCGGAATGGCACGGAAGGCGGCCCAGATGGCGGCGCGCTGGCTGTCGCTCAGCGCAGGATCGGTGGTCGAATCGGTCACCATGACGCCTTCGCGGCTGAAGCCGAGATCGGCGGTCTTCATGTGCTGGATCTGGCTGAGGAAGCCGGCGACCATGATGAAGAAGGCAACGACGACCGTGAATTGCAGAACGACCAGGGCTTCGCGGATGCGGATAGCGAGACGGCCGCCGCCCGGGCTGCGCGACGAGGCCAGGACCTGGGCCGGCTTGAAGCCTGCCAGGACGAAGGCGGGATAAAGCCCGGCCAAAAGGCCTACGAACAGAATGAAGGCGCCGGCAATGGCGAGGGCTACGGCTTCGCCGGCATAGTCGAGCTTGAGGTGCAGGTCGCCGAAGGTATTGATCTCCTTGAGGCTGACCTCGACCAGGCTAAGCCCAATCAAGCCGGCGATCAGGGTCGTCAACAAGGCTTCGAGCAGGAACTGTGAACGCAAGGCCCCCTGGGTCGCGCCCAAGGTCTTGCGCACCGCCACTTCCTTGGCACGCATGCCCGCGCGGGCGGTTGCCAGATTGATGTAATTGATGGCGGCGATGAAGAAGGCCAGGATGCCGACGATACCCAGGACATAGACCGAGGTCCGCGTTTTCGGATCGGAGAGATGGTCGTTGACCATGGGTAAGAGGGTCGTGGTCAGAATCTTGCTGGGTTGGTCCGTGCCGAATTGGCCGGCGGCGTGACGGTCAATGAATTTCGGAAAGGCCTTGTCGAGTTGGGCCGCCTGCTGGGGCTGGTTGAGCATCAGGACGGTTTGCATGCGCTGGGAGCCGTAGGCGTTCCAACGCCCGACCGAGTTCATGTAGGGCCTGGTCAGCACGCGGGCAAAGCCGAAATTGAGCTGGCTGTTGGACGGAAAGGTCTTCATGACGGCGCTGACGCGGTAGTTGAACGTGCCTTGTTCGTCGGTCAGGCGCACGGTCTTGCCCATGGCCTTGCCGCCGAAATACTTGTCGGCCATCTCCTGGGTCACCATGACCGAATTGGGCGAGGCCAGGGCTGTCGTCTTGTCGCCGGCGACCAACGGCACATCGAAGACCTTGAAGAAGGCGCCGTCGACCAGCATCATCTGTTCCTGGGTGCTCTGGGCGCCGATATGGACGGTGACATTGTTGCTCCACAACCGGGTGCCGGCAATGTTGGGGTAATCGGTCTGGATATCATCGAGCATGCCGCCGGAGGTGTAGGGTTGAGGCTCACCCTGCACGCCCGACATCAGCCAGGCGTTTTCGACGAAATATAACTTGTCAGCATTGGGAATCCAGCGCTCGTAGGTCGTCTCGAAGCGGTAGAACAGTGAAAGCGTGATGAAGACGGCGATACCGAGCGACAGGCCGAGCAGGTTCAGCAGGCCATAGAGCGGATGACGCGTAAAGGAACGGAAAAAGGCGGTGAAGGTGCTTTTCAACATGACTTCCTCACAGGACCTGGCGGACGGAGGCGACCAGCTGGCCGTCGAGAATGTCGACCTGGCGCGAGGCCTGATCGGCGTGGGATTGCGAGTGGGTGACCATGATGATGGTGGCGCCGGCCTTGTTGAGGCCTTTCAGGATATCCATGACCTGGGCGCCATTTTCGGTGTCGAGATTGCCGGTCGGTTCGTCGGCCAAGATCAGGTCGGGTTGACCGACAATGGCGCGGGCGATGGCGGCGCGCTGCTGCTGGCCGCCCGACAACTGATGCGGGAAGTGGCGGGCACGGTGAGCGATGCCGACGCGGTCCATAGCGGATTCGATGGCCGTGCGGCGCGAGCCTTTCAGGCCCTTGCGGTAGAGCAGACCCAGTTCGATGTTTTCATAGATGGTCAGGTCGTCGACCAGGTTGAAGCTCTGGAAGATGAAGCCAAGGTGGGCGGCGCGGTGCTTGGCGAGATTGACCTCGCTCATCTTGGCCAGGTCCTGGCCGCTGAACAAATAGGCGCCGGCGGTCGGGCGGTCGATCGTGCCGAGGATGTTGAGCAGGGTCGATTTCCCGCACCCCGACGGTCCCATGATGGCGACGAATTCGCCGCGCCCGATGCCGAGCGAGATATTGTGCAGGGCCGTGGTTTCGATCTCGTCGGACCGGTAGAGGCGGGTGATGTTTTGCAGCTCGATGAGGTTGGTCATGATCAGGACTCGGTGTTCTTGCTTTTGGTGAGATGGATGTGTTGGGCTTTGACGAGGTTGGACGTGCCGCCGGTAACGATGCGCTCGCCGGGCTTTAGGCCGCTGAGGATTTCGACGAATTCGGGATTGCGGCGGCCGACCGTGATGGTGCGGCGGTCGGCCTTGTCGCCGGCAGCGTTGAGGACGAAGACCGAGGTCCCGTTGGTGTCGTTGACCCAGGCGCCGGCCGGTGCCAACAGGGCCTGTTGGGTATCGCCCAGCGAGAGACGGACGTCGACGGCCTCGCCGCGGGTCAAACCGGTCGGCATTTGACCATCAAATTCGAGTTCGACGGTGATGCGGGCATTGGTGACCTGGGGGAAGACCTTGCTGATATGGACGCCGACGGTTTGGCCGTGGACATTGGCCTGGGCCTTTTGACCGGTCGCCAGGCGCGACAGATAGAATTCGTCGACCTGGGCGGTCAGCTTGTAGGTGCCTTCGGAATCGACTTCGCCGAGCGGATCGCCCTGTTTGACGGCCTGGCCGGGTTTGAGATCGAAGTCGGTCAGGCGGCCGGACGTCGGCGCCGAGATGGTCAGGGCGCTCAGGCCCTGGCGGACTTCGCCCAGCGATCGGCGCAGGTCGTTGGCGGAGGCCAGAATCTGCTGGCGTTGGTCCTTGTAGAAGGCGGCTTCGGAGCCCTGGCTTTGCTGCAACGCGTTGAGGCGGGACTTCTGGTACTCGACCTCGTCAAGATAGGGTTTGACGGCGGCGTCATTCAGGACGTTTTGCGCGCGCAGGGCTTGGCGTTTGGCCAGTTCCTGTTCGGCCTTGTGCAGGGCGTAGGTGACGTCGGCCGTGGTCTGTTCGCTAGCCTTTTGCTGGGTCTGCAGGTTCATCAGCTGGCTGTTGGTGTCGCTGAGGCGACCGGAAATGTCGGCTTCGCGCGAGGATACGTCGAGCGTCAGGTCGGGATTGCTGAGGCGGGCGAGCGGTTGGCCGGGCGTGACCTGCTGGCCGTCCTGGGCGATGACTGTATCGACGCGGCCGTTGGTCTGGGCCGTGATATAGATGACGTCGAGGGGCATGACCTCGCTACGCAGCGCAATATAGTCCTGATAGGGGGCGCGGACGACCTCGCCGCTGTCTATGCTGTTGCCGTCGACGGTCACCGTATTGGCCGGTGGGACAACGATCATGATGAGGACCGCGAGCGCGGCCAAGGTCGCGGCGCCGGCGGCGATCTGGAACGGACGGCGCTTCCACCATTTGCGCGCCAGGACGCGATCGGTGCGGCCGGCGGAGGCGAAGGACGGGGGCGGATTGAGAGGTGTATCGGGCATGGTAAGAAGCTAACACAGGTTTAGCAATAGGCATAAACCACTCTTTTTATTTGACTTTTAGATCATTTTCCGGCAAAATCACTGCCTGAACCACCCTTAAAGTGTCCGTTTTCGAACATGTCTAGCGATTCCCCTCACGGCCGCATCAAGGCGCTGTTTCTCGACGACGACGCCGATGTGCTCGAGTCGGCGCGGCTGGTTTTGACGCGGCATGGCTTCGATCTGAGGATGGCCCAGACGCCGGACGATGCCCGCGCGGCGCTCGATGCCGAGCCAGCCGATATCCTGCTGCTGGACCTCAATTTCCGCCGCGGCGATACATCGGGCGAGGCGGGTTTGGCTTTCCTGAAGGAACGCATGGCCGTCACACCGCAATTACCGGTGGTCGTGGTCACTGGGCACAGCGGCATGAGCATCGCCATCCAGGCCATGCGCATGGGAGCGCAGGATTTCGTCGTCAAGCCATGGAACAATGATCGCTTTTTGGCCTCTATCAAGGCGGCTTTGGCGGCGCCGCGGGTGGTGCCGCAACCCGTCGTGCCGCAGGACCTCAATCTGGAACGATCGGAGCGCGAACTGATCACCGCGGCGCTTAACCGCCATCAGTTTAACATCTCTCAGGCGGCCAAGGATCTCGGCCTGACGCGGGCGGCCCTTTACCGGCGCATGGAAAAACATGGTCTTTAGCCGCACCCTCCTCCCTCTGGCCGGCCAGCTGGGCGTCTTCGTCCTGGGCGGACTGGGCTGGCTGGCCTTCGCCCATGGCCTCTATGCCAGCGCGCTGTTGTGCGGTCTGGGTGCGGTGACGCTCGCCGCCATGGCCTTGAATACACGCGCCTTTACGCTGGGCCGCGACCTGTTGAAGCGCCATCAGGCGGGCGCCATCTTCACCGCCGAACTGTCGCGACGGCGATTGCAGGTGTTGTTGGACCAGACACCTTCGCCCCTGCTGTTGCAGCCGGATACGGGGCAATTGATCGCCGTCAACCGCGCCGCGCGAACCTTGTTCGACGTTGCCTACGGTTTGCCGGCGGCCAGCCGCAAGGTGCTGCTGGGCGAGGCCGGCGTCTTGTCCGCCCTGCCCGGCCAGATCAAGTGGAAGGGCCAGACCTACGCCGTCCACCTGTCGGAAATGGCGCAGGAAGATCATGTCTCGCACCTGGCCGTTCTGACCGACATCTCGGCCGATGTCCGCGCCGCCGAGGCCAGCGCCCTGCGCGACCTGTTGAAAGTGTTGAACCACGAACTGATGAACGCCCTGACGCCGGTGGCATCGATGAGCAAGAGCGCGCTCGACCTGCTGGCCGACGATACGCCGGAATCGCGGGCGACGGCGGCCAAGGCGTTGGAGCGGGTGGTGGCGCGGACCGAGGGGTTGACGGCCTTCGTGAACGCCTATCGGGCGCTGACGCGATTGCCGCCACCTGTGGTGCGGAGTGTGTCGTTGAAAGACTGGCTGGAGGTGGCGGTCGAAAGCTTCGAAGCGCAATGGGGTGAGCGCGGAGTCGTGCTGGAGCATGAGGCCATGGAGGCCGATGTCGACGTCATGATGGATGAAGACCAGATGTGGCTGTGCGTGTCGAACCTGTTAAACAACGGGGCCCAGGCGGCGTTGGAGAAGGAAGCGCCGCGTGTGCGGCTGAGTTTGCAGCGCGACGGCGATGTCGTGGTGTTTCATCTCGAGGATTCCGGCAAGGGCATCCCGGAGGATCAGGCGGATTCGGTGTTTATGCCGTTTTACACGACCAAGGCGACCGGCACGGGCGTGGGGTTGAGTTTGGCGCGGCAGATCGTCCAAGGCCATGGCAGCGCGTTAATTTTGGATCACGAACCAAGGCGCGATGCCCTGGGTGGGGCGTGTTTCCGCTTTCAACTGCGCTGCGATGGATAGGGCTGTGGTAGTGGCTTGTATCGTAAGGGTTTTATCCACAGATTACACAGATTACGCAGATTAAGTGGGACGCTACCGCGTCCCTGATGCGACTCCGGCAGTGGCTTTACTTGACGCGCAGCGTCTGTAGATCGTTGTCGACGCTTCGCGTCAAAGAGCGCACCAGTCGTACCGCAGCGGGCTGCGGTAGCAGCCCACTTAATCTGCGCAATCTGCGTAATCTGCGGATAAAAACCCTTACTAAACTGGGTCCCAACGCGAGATCAACCGATCTTGCGCAGACTCTCGTCGACGGCCGGCAGGCGGCGCTCATTGACCAGGTTAAGTAACTGCGCGGCGGCGCGGGCGTCGGCCAAGGCGCGGTGATGGTCGGTCAGGTCGATGGCGAAGTGACGCGTCAAGGGCGCCAGGCCATAGGCGGCAAGGCCGGGATAGTAGCGGCGCATCGAGGCCACAGTGCAGAGTTTGGGGTAGTGGAAGCGTTGCTCCAGCCGGCGATATTCGCTGGCGATAAAGCCGTGGTCGAAATTGACATTGTGCGCCACAAAGATGGCATTGCCCATGAAGGCGGCGAAGTCGTCGGCGATCTCGGCGAAGGTCGGCGCGTCAGCGACCATGGCATTGGTAATGCCGGTCAGTTGCGTGATGAACTGCGGTATGCGTCTTTCCGGATTGATCAGGGACTGCCATTCGTCGATGACCCGGCCGTGCTGGATCTTGACGGCTCCGATCTCGGTGACGCGGTCATTAGGCGGCCGCCCGCCGGTGGTTTCGACGTCGACCACGACATAGACCTGGTCAGGATCGACGCGATAGGCGACGCGGCAGATGTCCGCCTGGAAACCGGCCGTGCGCAAGAGGTTGAGGCGCGCCAATTGGTGACGGCGGATCTGGTCGCCCTCGCCCTTGATTTCGATGAAGCGGACGGTGTCGTCCTTGATGGCCAGGAGGTCGGGGAAACCGTCGCGCATGCCGCGGAAATCCTGGGTCATCTTTTCCAGAATGCTGGCCACCGCCGCAGGCGGGGCAGCGTCGAGGAATTGCCACATCAATAGCGGCAGGCCATCGAACCAGGCGAACAGGCCGTTCTCCTTGCCCTGGTGGTGCAGGAAAGTCTGCTTGATCAGGGACAGGGTACCACCTTCGCGAATGGCGGCCAGTTTTGCGCCGATTTCTTCGGCGAAGCGGATATGGAAGGTGCGGTCCTTCAAAGCCTTGGGCATCCAGTCGAAACCTGAGCTCAAGGCGCCCGGCGCTTCGAACAGTTCGCCCCAGAAGACGAGGCCGAACAGGGCCGGCCACAGGCCGTTTTCGGTATGGTGCGCCGTCCAGCCCCGGGCTTCGAAATGGCGGATGGCGGCGTGTTCGGCGTGACCGCGATAGAGTTCGTCGGCATGGATAATTTCGCAGTTGCGCAGGAGGTCGGTGAAGACGCCCGTCCTCTGGCCGCCGAACTTGCGGGCATGGAAATCGCTGGCGAAGATATATTCCTCGTCGTGATCCGGATTGGCCATCATTCTGTCGAGCATGAGCTGGACTCTTTCCATCTGACCGGTGGCGTGGAGCAGGCGGACCGTGCGCTCATGGCTGTCGAACGCGGTCGAGCGGCCGTAGAGATCGAGCGCGCGGGCGGTGTCCTTGCGTTTCTCGAAGGCTTGGCCGAGCGCGAACAGAACATTGTCGCGCAGACGCAGGGTGAAATCGGTCTCGGCCGGCGGAAAGGTGTCGACGCTATCGGCAAGCGCGAGGGCTTCACCGCCGGCCTTCAGGGTTTTCAGGGTCGAATGATAGAAATAGCCCGAACGCGCCTCGGCGATATCCTCGAAGCGCGCCTGATAGCTGTCTTTGGCGCGCACCGACACCACGCCCATGTCGCGCAGGGCGAACGAGGTCAGGTTGTTGTTGAGTTTGCCGAAATAGAGGTACAGCAGGAAGCCGACAGTGTCGCGGTGTCGCGGCACGAAGCGGTCGCTGCTCTTGTTTTCGGTGAAGGCGTCATAGGCCACGGTGTCGTGGACGACATCGACCAGGCGCGCCTTGGGCCAGCCGGACTTGAAAGCCACGCCATGATCGCGGGCGAGGTCGACCAGGTCGGGCTTGGCAAGGTCGTCGAGGCAGTCGCGATAGTCGCGCGCATCGACGGGGCGGATAAATCCGTGCTCGCGAAGTTGGTCCAGGCCGCCCCAGATATCGCCGATTTCGTCGTAGTGCAGGTCACCGACGCAAAACACCGCCTTCTTGCGGTTGCTCATGCGGATATAGAGGCATTGCGCCCATTGATCCAGGCGACCGAAATCGGCAATGAAAGCCCGTTCCGCGTCGCCCAGCATGTCGCCATAGATCGACGTGACGAAGCCGATCATTTCATTAAAATGATCGTGATAATAGAATTGCGGCAAAACGATTTGAGGACGAGGCATACACCGCGTTCTATATTCGTTCCGGCGGCAAAAAGCAAGAGTCGACCGGTCCCATGGTGCAAACGTCAAGATTGACAAAGAGTCCGGACTTCGCGCTTATGGCTAATTTATACAGGTACGCGTGCTCGTTATTGGATGCTTACCATTGTGCCCCTAGGGTCGCGGCGATCATCCGACGGACGGAGGCGCTTGCCCGGTTTTTCGGCGCGCGGATTTTTGGCGCACGGGTTCAAGGGATGACGTAATGCCAACGAAAAATTTCGCTTTGCTGCCTAATAAACAGACTCGCATGGATCTGACGGTTTCGCTCAGCCTGGCCCTGATCGCCGTCTTCTTTATCATCAGCGGAACGGTCTCCTATCTCAATATTCGTACCTATAGCCGCGACGCCACGGCGGTTACTCGTACCCACGAGGTCCTGCTGGGGCTGAGCGAGGTCCTGTCGAGCATGAAGGACGCTGAAACCGGCCAGCGCGGCTATATCCTGACCGGTGAGACCAGCTATCTCGATCCGTATAATGCCGCCCTGACCAATATCGAAGAACAGGTGCTGAAGGTCGAGCAGGAGGTCGCCGGCAATCCCGACCAAATGCGCCGCATCGCACCGTTGAAATCGCATATCGCCGCCAAGCTCAATGAGCTGAGCCTGACGATCCAGATGCGTCGCACCGCCGGTTTTCAACCGGCATTGGACGAGGTCCTGACCAATCGCGGCAAGGCGGACATGGACGCTATCCGCTCCATAGTCGACACCATGGACCAGGCCGAAACCGACCTGCGTCAGGTGCGGTTGGCCGAGATGGACAATGCCTATGCCACGGCGGTGGCGAGCACGATCGTCACCGCCGTAATCGGCGTCATCCTGTCGATCTGCATCACCTGGATGATCAGCCGGGCCTCGGCCATGCGCCGGCGTGAGGAATGGCTGCAGGCCGGTCAGGTCGGGCTGAATACGGCCATGATGGGCGAACAGACGGTGGGTGAAATCGGGGAGCATGTCCTGGCCTTCCTGGCCAAATATTGCAACGCCCATGCCGGCGCCTTCTTTGCCCGGGTGGACGGCCTTTATCAGCGTGTCGCCACCCACGGCGTGCCGGCCGGCAGCGACGTGCCGGCCAGTTTCGGCCGCGGTGACGGACTGCTGGGGCAGGCGGTCGTTGAAGCCAAGACCATCATCCTGCGCGATGTCTCGGACAGTCATTTGAGCGTTGGTGCGGCGCTCGGCCAATGGCGCCCGAAGCACCTGGTGATCGCGCCCGCCGAATCGGAAGACGTGATCGACGCTGTCGTGGAACTGGGCTTCATCCATCCCCTGGGCGACGATACGATCGAGCTGATGGCGCGGGTGTCGGAATTCATCGGTGTCGCCGTGCGATCGGCCAATTACCGCGCCACCTTGCAAAACTTCCTCGAGGAAACCCAGCGCCAGTCCGAAGAACTGCAAAGCCAGGGCGAGGAGCTGCGCGTCAATAACGAGGAGCTGGAAGAACAAGGCCGCGCGCTCAAGGAGTCGCACTTCCGCCTGGAACAACAACAGGCCGAGCTGGAACAGACCAATGCCCAGTTGGAGGAACAGGCCTCGATTTTGGAGCAGCAGCGCGACGACATTTCGCGCAGCCAGCAGGCCGTGCAGTTGAAGGCCGACGAGTTGGAGCAGGCCAGCCGCTACAAATCCGACTTCCTGGCCAATATGTCGCACGAACTACGTACGCCGCTCAATTCGTCGCTGATCCTAGCCAAGCTGCTGGCCGACAATACGGACGGCAACCTGACCGAGGAACAGGTCACTTTTGCCAAGACGATCCAGTCGTCGGGCAACGACCTGCTGACCCTGATCAACGACATACTCGACCTGTCGAAGATCGAGGCCGGCCAGATGGAAATGCGACCTGAATCGATATCGCTGGAACGCATGGTGCGCGACATGTCGCGGACCTTCGATCCGGTCGCCAACCAGAAGGGCCTGAAATTCAAGACGACGGTGGCCGACGACCTGCCCGACTTCATCGAGGCCGACCGGTTACGCTTGGAGCAGGTGCTGAAAAACCTGTTGTCGAACGCTTTCAAATTCACCGAAAAGGGTTCGGTCGAGCTCAAACTGTCGCTGATGGGCGCCGACCGGATCGCCTTTTCCGTCATCGACACCGGCATCGGCATTTCCGACGATCACCAGCAGGCGATTTTCGACGCCTTCCGGCAAGCGGACGGCACGATCAGCCGCAAATACGGCGGCACTGGCCTCGGCCTGTCGATTTCGCGCGAGCTGGCGCGACTTCTGGGCGGCAGCATCCAGCTCAGCAGCAAGCTGGGCCAGGGCTCGACCTTTACGGTCAGCGTTCCCCTCACCTACGACCCGGCCCAGGTCAGCGCCCGCGTCATCCAGCCGGTGGCGCAGCCGCAACCACGGGAACCGGCTGTCCAGGCACCGCCCCCCGAGATGCCGGCGCGCACCTTGCGTCCATCGCGCGTCCAGGACGACCGCGACCGCTTAACCGGCGATCAGCGCAGCATATTGATCATCGAGGACGACGACGCCTTCGCGCGTATCCTTTACGACCTGGCCCACGATCTCGACTTCCTGTGCCTGATCGCGCAGAACGCCGAGGAGGCGCTGGCCACGGTGCAGCAATATATGCCGAGCGCCGTCGTGCTCGATATCGGCCTGCCCGACCATTCCGGTCTGTCGGTCCTCGACCGGTTGAAGCGCGATGCCCGCACCCGCCATATTCCGGTCCACGTCGTCTCGGGCAGCGACTATACCCACACGGCCCTCTCGCTGGGGGCCATCGGCTATATGCTGAAGCCGGTCAAGCGCGAGGAACTGGTCGACGCCTTCAAGCAGTTGGAAAGCCGGCTGACCCAGCGCGTGCGCCATGTGCTGATCGTCGAGGACGACAAGGTCCAGCGCGAAAGCGTGGCCAAGCTGCTCAGGGCCCACGACGTCGAAACGACGGCGGTCGGGACGGCGGCGGAATGCCTGGACAAGCTGAAAGAACAGACCTTCGACTGCATGGTGCTGGACCTGTCCCTGCCCGACGCCACCGGCTACCAGTTGTTAGAGACGCTCAGCCACGAGGACGCCTATTCCTTCCCACCGGTCATCGTCTATACCGGCCACGACCTCAGCTATGACGACGAACAGAAGCTGCGGCGTTATTCGAAATCGATCATCATCAAGGGCGCCAAGTCGCCGGAGCGCCTGCTGGACGAGGTGACGCTGTTCCTGCACCAGGTGGTGTCGGAACTGTCACCTGAACAGCAAAAGCTGCTGAAAAAGGCCAAGTCGCGTGACGCCATGCTGGAGGGCCGGCGCATCCTCATCGTCGAGGACGATGTCCGCAATGTCTATGCCGTCACCAATATTTTCGAGCCGCTGGGCGCCACCGTCTCGATCGCCCGCAACGGATTGGAAGCGCTGGATACGCTGGAAAAATCGCAGGGCAATCCGGAAACGGCCGTCGACCTGGTGCTGATGGACGTCATGATGCCGGAGATGGACGGGCTGACGGCGACGCGCGAGATCCGCAAGAAGAGCGAATGGAAGAAGCTGCCCGTCATCATGCTGACCGCCAAGGCGATGAAGGACGACCACGAACGCTGTATCGAAGCCGGCGCCAACGACTATATGGCCAAGCCGCTCGACGTCGAAAAGCTCATATCGCTGGTGCGGGTCTGGATGCCGCGATAAGATGACAGTGCCGCCAAAATCAGTCGCCAGGACATCCGCCAAGACTTCGGCCAAGACACCCGAAAGGATTGAGGATATCGAGATGCGGCTGCTGCTGGAGGCCATCTTCCAGCGCTACCATTACGATTTCCGCGGCTATGCTATGGCGTCGATCAAGCGGCGTTTGCTGCAGGCGCGCGATCATTTCCAGTGCCGGTCGTTTTCGATGCTGCAAGACCTGGTGCTGCATGATCCGGACATGCTGGGGCAACTTCTGCCCTATCTTACCGTCCAGGTCAGCGAACTGTTCCGCGACCCGCTCTATTTCCGCACCATCCGCGAAAAGGTGGTGCCGCACCTGCGCACCTATCCCTCGCTCAAGGTGTGGATCGCCGGCTGCAGCACCGGCGAGGAACTCTATTCCTTCGCCATCCTGTTCCGCGAGGAGGGCCTGTTCGACCGCACCCTGTTCTATGCCACCGATATCAGTAACGAGGCGCTGAAACGCGCCGAGGCCGGGGTCTACGATCTCGACCGCCTCAAGCTGTTCAGCGAAAACCACCGCCTGTCGGGAGGCCGCACCTCGCTGTCCGACTACTATAATGCGGCCTATGGCGCAGCGTCGTTCGACAAGTCGCTGCGCAAGAACGTCGTCTTTTCCGATCACAGCCTGGCGACCGACGCCGTCTTCGCCGAAACCCAGATGGTGTCGTGCCGCAATGTGCTGATCTATTTCAACAAGGAACTCCAGGACCGCGCCATCGGCCTGTTCCGCGACTCGCTGTCGCGCAAGGGTTTCCTCGGGCTGGGGTCAAAGGAGACCCTGCGTTTTTCGTCGTCGGTTGACGCCTTTACGGAATTCGCCCGCGACGAGCGCCTGTACCAGAAACGGGACAAGTCATGAAGGCCGTGAAGGTAAGCCCGACAACGGCGGAAGCCGTGGTCATCGGCGTTTCGGCCGGCGGTCTTAAGGCCCTATCGGCCATCCTGCCGAGCCTGCCCGGCGACTATCCCCTGCCGGTCCTGGTCGTCATCCACCTGCCGCCGTCGGGCAAGAGCCTGGTGGCGGAACTGTTCGACAACAAATGCGCCGTCAAGGTCGTCGAGGCGGAGGACAAGGACGCCATCGCGCCCGGCACCGTCTATTTCGCGCCGCCGGACTATCACCTGCTGGTCGAACTGGACCGCACCTTGTCCCTGTCGAGCGAGGAGCCCGTGCTGTTCTCCCGCCCCAGCGTCGATGTCCTGTTCGAGACCGCCGCCGACGCCTATGGGCCGGGACTGATCGGCATAGTCCTGACCGGCGCCAATACGGACGGTGCGCAAGGGCTCAAGGCGATCGTGGCCGCCGGTGGCGTCGCCCTGGTGCAAACACCCGAAGACGCCTTCGCCAGCGCCATGCCGGAAGCGGCCCTGGAACAGGTCCCCGAGGCCATGGCGATGACACTGGAAGACATTTCCCACTACCTGCAGAAAGCCGTGGTGCCATGACTCCGTTGAAAACGAGTCCCGTTCATATCCTGCTGGTCGACGACCTGGAAGAAAACCTGTTGTCGCTGGAAGCCCTGCTGCGCCGCGACGACCTGGTCATGCTGAAGGCGCGAACGGGCCGCCAGGCCCTGGAGCTGCTATTGAAGCACGATGTTGCTCTGGCCCTGCTCGACGTCCAGATGCCCGAAATGGACGGTTTCGAACTGGCCGAACTGATGCGCGGCAGCGAACGCACCAAGCATGTCCCGATCATATTCCTGACCGCCGGCATGGCGGACCGGACGCGGCGCTTCCGCGGCTATGAGGCGGGCGCGGTCGACTTCCTGCAAAAACCGCTGGAAGCCGATATATTGCGCAGCAAGGTGTCGGTGTTTTTCGAGCTGTACCTGCAGCGCCAGCAGATCGCCGCCCAGCGCGACCATCTCAAGATCATCGCCAACGAAAACGTCCGCCTGCTCAAGGAGAGCCGCAGCCAGGCCGAGGCGTTGAAGGAGGCCGACCAGCGTAAGGACGAGTTCCTCGCCACCCTGGCCCACGAACTGCGCAATCCGCTGGCGCCCATCCGCAACGGCCTGCAGATCCTGCGCATGTCGCCGGACGGCGAGCGCGCCGAAGAGGTTCGCGGCATGATGGATCGGCAGCTGACCCATATGGTGCGGCTGATCGACGATCTGCTGGACGTATCGCGCGTCAGCCGCGGCAAGATCGAGCTGCGCCGCGAACGTATCGCCATCCAGGACGTCGTCCATGCGGCGCTCGAATCGGCGCGGCCGCTGATCGACGCCGACGGCCACACCCTGACCGTGACCATGCCGGAAGCGCCGTTGTGGGTCGACGGCGACGCGACCCGGCTGGCCCAGGTCGTCAGCAACCTGGTCAATAACGCCGCCAAATATACGCCCGAAGGCGGACGGATCGGCGTCGATGTGACGGTAAAGGCCGACACGACTGGCAAGGGCGGCAGGGTCGAGATTGCCGTCAGCGACAACGGATTGGGGATCGGCAAGGACATGCTGCCGCATGTCTTCGACCTGTTCACTCAGGTCGACTGCCACCTCGACCGCAGCCAGGGCGGGCTGGGCATCGGCCTGGCTTTGGTGCGCAAGCTTGTCGACATGCACGGCGGCACCAGCCGGGCGGAAAGCGCCGGCGCCGACAAGGGCTCGACCTTCACCATAGCCCTGCCCTTGCCGGCCCAGCATGGACCGAAGGATGCCGCGGACGATGTCGGGGCGACGCGGACCACAACGCCGCTCGATGTGCTGATCGTCGACGATAATATCGATTCCGCCCAAACGACGCGGTGGATGCTGGAACTGATCGGCCATCATTCCGCCGTCGCCCACGAGGGACGCGAAGCCATTGCGACGGCGGAGACGTCGCATCCGGACGTCATCCTTCTGGATATCGGCATGCCGGGCATGGACGGTTACGAGGTCTGCCGCACCCTGCGCCGCAACGATACTTTGAAGGATACGGTCATCGTCGCCCAAACCGGCTGGGGCCAGGAAAGCGATCGCGCCAGGGCGTTCGAAGCCGGCTTCGATCACCATATCACCAAACCGGTCAGCCTGGATCTCCTGACCAAACTGCTGAGCGACATCCAGGCGGGTGAAAAGGAAAGTATCTAGGAGGGTCGGCTTGGGTGAAATATGACGCTTATCATTATTTTATAAATAGCCCGTCCGCTCCCAGCTTTCCTCTTATATAAAAATCCGCATTGTGCCGCTTGGACAAACGGCGGTTTGATCGTATCATGCCGCCACACCAGGGGTCGGAAATTGCCAAATATATCAAGCGTTCCGCCAGCACCCAGCGGAGGTTCCCATGGCTGACGGCAGCCCAGGCGGCGCCACCATGCGCGTCATGATCGTCGAAGACAATGAAGCCCTGGCTCAGACCACGGGCTGGCTGGTCGAGATGCTCGGCTACGACTACAAGCTGGCGGCCAACGGCAAGCAGGCGCTCGAGATAGCGCCGCAATACCGTCCCGATGTCATGATGCTGGATATCGGCCTGCCCGGTATGAGCGGTTACGAGCTGTGTCAGCACCTGAAACCTATGCCCGAACTGGCCAAGACCGTGTTTATCGCCCAGACCGGCTGGGGCGAAAGCGAACACCGCCGCCTGACGCGCGAAGCCGGCTTCGATCACCACATGGTCAAGCCGCTCTATCTCGAAGCTCTGCAATCGGTACTGGGCGATATCGAGGCCAAGGTAAGCCGCTAAACCTTAATAGGTAAGGCTTTGACCGCGAACAGCGCGCCCGACCATCAGGCTCAGGGCCACCATGCCAGCGCCGAAAAGTGCCGCCAGCACGATGCTGGTGACCGGAAAATTCTCGACATTGGCCTGCAGGCGGCGCGCCGGATTGGGGCGCTTGACGTCGTCTTCGTCGATGATCAGGGCGGTGTCGATACTGTCGTCGAACGGTTCTCTCACCAGCGGGGCAGCGGTATCCATCGTGTCTCTCCTGTTCAGCCCGATATTCAGCCCTGGCACCTTAGCAAATGCGAGATAAGGAAACGCAGGCCAAGTCTGGCGTGAGCATCAAATATCGGTAAGGACATTGACCTCACCCATGCCTTTGCGGCAGATCTGGTCTTGCCTCATCAACCGCAACATTCTATCCACTTCTATGGACGAAAAAATTATTCCCCAAACCAACACGCAAACCACCAGCGCCTCTTATGTCGCGCCGGCGCTTGAAAAGGGATTCAATGTCATTGAACTCCTGGCGAAAACTCCGCGTGGCTTGACGATCTCCGAGATCGCGGCAGGGCTCGGGCTGTCCATGGGCGAAATTTTCCGCATTATAATGGTGATGGAGCGCCGGCGTTGGCTCAGGAAGGATGACGGCGACAAATATCGCGTAACGCCCCTTGTCCTGGATCTGGCGTTTAAAGCGACACCAGCCGAAGAACTTGCGGCAGTCGCAACCCCTTTCATGAAGGCATTCTCCCACGCGACGGACCAATCGTGCCATCTGGTCATCCGCAACAACCGAAAGGGCCTGGTTGTAATGCGCTATCAAAACCCGGGCCCAACGGGATTTCATGTCCGAATCGGCAGCGAAATCGATCTCGAGACGACCTGCTCGGGGCATGTCTTATTGGCGTTCGACCCTTCAGAAAACTCCGTTGCCGACGCCAGCCAGCCGATGGATCCTCGTCTGAAAGCTCTTCTAAACGCTGTCCGCCAACGCGGCTACGAGCGCATGGAGAGCGCCAGGACCTTGGGCGTGACCGACATAAGCTATCCGATTTTCGATTTCCACGGTGGCATTGCCGCCGCCCTCACCGTGCCGTTTCTCAAGATGATAGATGGCTCGCAGATCGTGCATATGGACCGCGCCCAGGAATTGCTGAGCGAGGCCGCCAAACATATTACCCTGGAGATTTCAGGGAAGGAATAGCGTCAGGTGCGATCAAAATGTTCCGATCGCCTTCAACACGGTGGAAAGCCGTTCCTTTAAGGCCGGGATGACCGTTGCAGCTTCCGCGAGTTCGAAGGCGTGGGTTTGCAAGGCATCAGTCGGGATATCACCCGCCCGCATCAGATCGATGACCATTTGGAAGTCATGGCGGGTAGCGTTCCGGCTACCGATCAATTGCATTTCTCGCTTGTGGAACTCCGTGTCCTTAAAACTGATCATGTCCTTGACGACGCTGACCAGGACATAGCGGCCGCCGTGCGCCACATAACCAAAGCCCGTTTCGATCGCTGCGGCGCTGCCGGTTGCGTCGAAGACGGCGTCGAAATACTCGCCCCGGGTTCGCGCCTCCAACCAGGCGGCGACCTGGTCATCCGCTACGGCGACATTCGCGATGCCCACGACATCCCGGGCATAGGTGAGCCGTTCAATACTGGTGTCGATCAAGGTCACCTCCGCACCGGCCAGGCCGGCAAAGATAGCCACGGCCACGCCAATCGGCCCGGCCCCGACCACCAGGACCGACTCCTCATGCAAGATAGCGCCGCGACGCACCGCATGTAAGCCGATCGCCAGGAATTCAACCATGGCCGCCTGCTCCAGCGTTAGCCCCTCCGCCGGCACGATCGCCGCTTCCGGGACGGAAATATATTCCGTCATGCCGCCGTCGATATGCACCCCCAGGACCTTGATGTTGACGCAGCAATTCGGCTTCTGCTTCCGGCAGGCGACACATCGACCACATGGCAGGTAGGGATTTATCGTTACCTGGCTTTGCGGTTTAAGCGGTGAATTTTCATCGACCTCGACGATATACCCCGCCAATTCATGCCCCATCACCCGCGGATAGGAGAGAAAGGGTTGATTGCCCGAAAAGATATGAAAGTCCGTGCCGCATAGACCCACGCGCTTGATCTGCACCAGGGCTTCCCCCGCCGCTCGAACCGGGCGATCCCGTTGCGCCATTTCAAGAGAAAACGGCCGCTCGCAAACGATGGTCTTCATGGTCTCGACTCCACTGATTTTCATATACGCAATCTATTCTCATAAGCGCCATTAAGGCAAGCCCCCATCGCTGACGACCAGTCATAATTTCAGGTCACCGCCGCAAATGTTTTTAAGAAAGTCCCGGTGGCTTGGCATGTAGGCGCAGCAGTTGGCGATGACCTCACGCGTGTCGGATAGCCAGCGGTTCATGTCGGCCGTCTTGATGCTTAGCGCCAGTGGGTCGGGCGCGCGCGGCCTCAAGCCCTGCCCGTACATGACCGCGAACCAACTGGGGACGCGAAATTGCTCGTTGCGTTCAACGGGGATTCGGCCGCGGCTTTTGAATAAGGCAAGCCTGTCGGCCAGGCTTTCGGGAATGCTCATATGGCGGCAATGGCGCCAAAATTCCGAGTCGTCCCGTTCGCCGACATGATAGTGGAGGATCAGGAAGTCACGGATCTCTTCGTATTCCCGGACCATGTCGCGATTATAGGTATCGATGTCGGCCGGCTCGAAGGCCATGTCGGGGAAGAGATACTGGAGGCGTACGATACTGTTTTGAATCAGCATGATCGATGTCGATTCCAGCGGTTCGAGGAATCCCGCCGACAGTCCGACCGCCACGCAGTTCTTATGCCAGAACTTTTCCCGGCGTCCGGTCGCGAAGCGTAGAAGGCGCGGATCTGCCAATCTCTGGCCCGGCAAGTTCGCGCACAAACGGTCGAGCATTTGGCCCTCGTCGGCAAAGGCACTCGAAAAAACAAGGCCATTGCCATCCCTGTGCTGCAAGGGAATACGCCATTGCCAGCCGTCCGCGTGGGCGATGGAGCGCGTGAACGGCGGGATCTCGCCTTGCCTTTGGGTGGGGACCGCGAAAGCGCGATCTGCGGGCAGCCAGCAGCTCCAGTCGACAAAACCGATGTTCAATGTTTCCGCCAGGAGCAACGCCCTGAAACCTGTGCAGTCGATGAAAAGGTCCGCCTCAAGGCGTCTGTCGCCATCCAGGACAAGGCCTTCAATAAAGCCGTCATCTTTCAGCAGAACACGGCTTATCTTGCCCTCTACGCGCTTTACGCCGCGTTTTTCGGAAAAATCGCGGAGGAAGAGCGCATAGAGAGAGGCATCGAAATGATAGGCATAGGCCAGTTCCGCCAGGGGCGAATTGGCGCCGGTCGGACGCATGAATTTGTTGTGCGAGGCCGCAAGCGCCGCCAGGCTGTAGGGTTCAAGCCCCGGCGCGTTGTTTTCCAGGGCATGCCGCAACCACACTGAGTGAAAGGGCAGAGAGCCGAACTCGCGACCATATTTGCCGAAGGCATGATGATAGGTGTGGCCAAGCTTGCCCCAGTTCACGAACTCTATGCCGAGCTTGAAGGTGCCGCGGGTAAACCTGATGAATTCGTCTTCGTCGATGCCCAGGGTCTTGTTGAAAATCTGGATATAGGGGGTCGTGGCCTCGCCGACGCCGATGGTCCCGATGTCTTCACTCTCGACCAGGATGATCTCTTCGAGGTCGTCGCGCAGGACCTTGGAAAACCACGCCGCCGTCATCCAGCCGGCCGTTCCGCCACCGGCGATGATCACCCTTGTGACCGGTTTGCGCATGTCGACTCCTTGGCGAAGATTCGGTGGGCCCTCGGTTGCCGCAGCCGGCGATCGGAAGGCATCTGAAGTGGAAAAGGAAGCCTGGCCCCTTAAGGCCAGGCTTCAAGTTTGCCGGCGCCGCCAGGAAAGAGCATTGCCGGCCGGAACCTCGGTGGAAAGGGCTGCAGAGCCCTTGCGATCTTTTGGGGCGATAGCAACGGCCACGCAAATGGCCATTGATTCTCGCCTCTCCCGTACGGCCGGGTGAACCAGCCGCAGAATTTAGAAGGTGCCCTTCAGGGTGAAGGTGTAGGTACGGCCGTCATACTTGATCGATCGCACGAGACGCGGATCGACTTCGAATTCCTTCACGGGAGAATTCGTCACATTGTAGCCGTCGAACGAGAGGGTCAGCCTGTCCGTCAGATTGTACGACGCGGCAATGTCCAACTGACCACGTTCAGCCGCGTTGCGGGAATTGCCGGTATAGGTGCCGGCCGCCGTCAGCGGATAGGTGGTGCGGTGGTTGTAGACGCCGCGGATGCCGAACTTCGGCGTTTCGTAGTACAGGATGGCGTTATAGGCGAACTTCGAAATACCCGGGAACGGCGCGGCTTTCGCTCCGGCTCCGCGTTGCTTTGCCGTCGTGAAGGCGTAGTTGAAGGCACCGCCGAAGTTTTTCCAGAAGCTTGGCAGGAAGTCGAAGTTTTGCTGGATGTTGAGCTCGAGGCCGTTCACATAGGTCGGCTTATCGACGTTATACGACCCGTTGGCGTTGATATGATACTCAAGCGCCGCAGTCGACGAACTGGCCTTACAGAAGGTGCCGTCCCAGGTCAGGGTGCCGTACCCCCAGCCGCCGCCGTTTGCCGGACACAATATGGCCGGATCCGAAATGCCCTCGACGCGGTTCTTGAGGATTTTTTCGAAAACGGCGACCGAGATCAGACCACCCGGACGGTTGTACCACTCCCAGGACAGGTCCTTGGATGAAGCCGTATAGGGCTTCAGGCGGCTGTTGTTGAAGCTGATATTGACGTCCTTGACCGTCTTTGTCGTGGTCGATTGCTGGGTATTGGTCGTTACCGTGGTATAGGACGAGTTGTTCGACGTGCGCGGATCCGGGCGGACATAGGTGTCGTAATAGGCGCCGCGGATAACCATGTCGTCACGCAGGTCCATCACGAAGATGGCCGACGGCAGCAGGTGGCTGTATTTGCGCTTATAGGTCGTCGTGCTCATATCGCTGGGGCTGCCGTACCCGGCCCAGAAATTCGACTCGACGGTGGCGTTGGCGAAAATCGGACTCAAGGTCGTGTAGGTCTCGTCCGTCGCTTCACTGCGCACGCCGAGATTGCCGCGCAGGCGATGGCCGATAACCGAGGTGTCGAACTTGGCCTGAACATAGGCCGACGTCAGAGTACTTTCGATATCGAACTGGTGTTCGTAATAGGCGCCATCCTCGTAGTAGTTGTTGAGGCCGGTGCTGGACAGGGGGTGATTCATCCACACCGATACCGGACGGACCGCTGAGAGGAAGGCGAACGGATCGATGGCTTGCCAATTGCTCGAAATGGCGACCTTGCCGTCCATGAAATCCGACGCTCCGGGCGGTGCGATGATCATCGACTGGGTAATTTTGTCCGACTGGATGCCATAGGCCATGTTACGGAAACCACGTTCGTGATAGCCGTCCTTTTCCAGACGAACCCCAGCCTGGATGCTGGTGACGGGGCCGAAGTGCAGTTGCCGTTCGGCATCGAACTGCGCCGCATCGACCGAGTTCCACGCCTTGTTGACCGTGCCGGAGACATTCAGGGTGTAGCGGCCGTCGGCGGTGTAGAGGTCTTCCTGATCGCCGGCAGTCCAGTTCCAGTAGCCGGGTTGATAGGCGCCGCCTGTCGCATCGTGGAACGGCATGGCGAAAATAACGTTTTGCGGTGTCGGCGTAATGACCTGGGAGACCGCCGACGCGTGGCCGAGACCATTGCTGATCGTCGTACTCAAACCATTGCCGCCGGGGATTGAATTGGTGACTAGGTCGAGTTCTGTTTCTGACGAGGTGTTGGTGCCGCTCGACGAGGCGAGGACGCCGGTCAGGTTCCAGTCTTCATTATGCCATTCGGCATTGGCGAACAGCCCGTGATCGCCGGCGTGCTGCGAGTACAGACGGGTCGATGACTTGCCCGGATAATTATTCCAGGTCACGGTCTGGTAAAGCGCGCGGCCGTCGCTCATCATGACCGGCGTGCCAACGGGGCTGACAGTGCCGGCGCCGTCCCAGAACGAGTTGATCTGGAAATATTGCACCGTATCCGGCAAATTCCGGTCGGTATAGAAGCCGGTCAGGCCAAGCTTGGTATTGTCGTTGGGCCGCCATTCCATGCCCGCCGAGGCGGTCCACAATTCCCCGACATTCATTCGCGTATATTGACGCAGGGTGTTGAGGACGTAGAGGCCTTTTTGACCGCTGGTGCCCGTCGCCGCGGTATTATAGTCGGACGTGCCCAGGACCGACGACAACGAGCAAGTATCGACACCGGAGCAGGAATCGCCCGTCGCCGAATAATAGCTACCGTACTGCGAGGCGAACTGGGCGTTGCTCAGGCCGGTATTGGTCGGGTTCAAACGCGAATAGCCGTTAAAGCGGAGCTCATCGCGGCGGAAGTTCTCCTTTTTGTAAGCCACCGTGCCGAACACGGCGAAATCACGCGAAAGATGCTTGTTATAGCCAAGCGTATAGGCCGGTGAACTCAGGCTGCCGAGCGTGTTATATTCCAGGGCGGCCTTGAAGAAACCGCCGTCCTTGCGCGACAAGGCCGGCGCGATCTGCATATCGATATTGCCCGACAAGCCGCCGGCCGGCGCGTTCGCCATCGGCGACTTTTCGATCATGAAGGCCGAAAAGATGTCCGAATTGAAAGACCCCATGGCAGCGCCGTCCGACCCGCCGGTGGCGCCCTGGATCGGCGGCGCCGCGATGGCCTGACCGTTCAGGGTCAGACGCGCATAGTTGCCCGGCATGCCGCGCAGATTGATCGATGCCTGCCGGCCCTCGGCTTCGCGATTGAGTTGGATGCCGGGGATGCGTTGCAGCGCCTCGCCCACGTTAAGATCCGGGAAGCGACCCAGACCGTCGGACGAAATACCGTCCGTAATTTCGATGTTCGTACGCTTCGCCCTTACGGCGTCAGCATAACTTTTCTTGAAGCCGGTGATGACGACGACCTCGGCCTGGTCGCCGGTATCCGCCTTGGGTGCGGCATCCTGGGCGTGGAGCACGCTGCCATAGCCGCCCATCAGCATCGTCGCGCCGAGAAGCACGCACTTAAAGGGCTTTCCCCTGGTTCTCATTTCTTCCTCCAATGTGGTCTGGTTCATGTCTTGTTTTCAACCCAACTGCGCCGGCATCGCGATGATCGCGGCTTGCCGTTGCTTTGCTCGCCCGCAACCATTCGGCCGGTGCCTATTGGCTACTCAGGACTTTTCGAACCAAAATTTACGCGCGTGAGTGAAAATTACTTTTCATCACGTAATTTATGCAGTCCAATTTGGAGGCGCGTCACTCGCTAAAACTGGCACGCCTCCGATCCTGACCCTAACCGCCCGCCATCAAACTTAAATCCGATACGTTACTCATATGATTGATATTAAAGGTAGTTTGGCCAGGTGAAGCTAATTCCATGGAATTTAAATGTCAATTGCATGTTATTTAGAACAAAATTTTTATTTTTTAAAACGAACCAAAATGTTACCAATGGCAAAAACTATAAAACCAATTTTTAATTTCATTAATGCAAATAACTTTTTAAAATCAAGACACAGATGCGTCCTCCGATGACTCGGCCTGACCACGCCTGCGGTATTGAAGCCAAAACTGCAGTTGCGAAAATGCCACATGAAAATGAGGACAACGGCTGTCCGCAAGGCAATATCGGCTAAGTGACTGCGCCGAGTCGACGCGGGATTCGCAGGGCCTGGATGCGCCAACGGCCGCAGTCCCGACCGGTTGTTATCGATTACAATCCGTGCTTTAAGGCCGGCTATAAACGATAAAAACCGAGAGGAAATCGTCATGGATCATGGCACTTTGAACCGCCGTCACCTTCTGTTGGGCGCTGCCGCGGGATTGGGCGCCGCGGCCACGACTGGCGCCGTCTCAGCGAAAGGGGTGCTGAAAATGTGGCCGCTGGGTGTACAATTGTGGGCCGTCAATGCGCAACTTCAGACAGACGTTCCGGGCACATTGAAGGCGGTGAAGGACGCGGGTTACGACGTCGTCGAAACCGCCGGCACGATCGGCCACACGGCGGCCGAGTTCGGCGCCATGATCAGGGATGCCGGGCTGACCTGCCGTTCGGCGCACACCAGTATGGGCGACCTGATGAGCGGGCTCGATCAGAAGATCGCCGATGCCAGGGCACTGGGTGCGGAATGGCTGGTTTGCTCGTCGCCCAAACCGCTGGCGGCGCTGGATTCGGCCAAGGACTGGGTTGCTGCCATGATCGAGGCCATGACTCTGGATGCGTGGAAAGCCAATGCCGAGCAGTTGGCGATGATGACGCCGAAGGTGAAAGCGGCCGGACTGAAATTCGCCTATCACAACCATCCGATGGAGTTCCGTGATTTACCAAGCGAAAACGGGGATGGGACGACGGGCTACGACATCCTGGTCGGGTCGAGCCCCGACCTGCGTTTGGAGATGGATCTCGGCTGGGTGGCGGCTGGCGGGCGCGATCCGGTGGCGATGATGAAAAAATATGCCGACCGCATCGATTTGCTGCACGTCAAGGACATGGTGGCGGACGCTTCGGCGCCTGTCGGCTATCGCTCGGTCGAGGTCGGCGCCGGCATGATCGACTGGAAAGCGGTGTTCACGACGGCGCACAGGATCGGGGTCAAGGGCTATTTCGTCGAACAGGAAGCGCCCTATGTGAAGCCGATTATGACGTCGTTGAGCGAAAGCCGTGCCTATCTGGCGGGGTTGAAGCTGGGTTGGTTTTGAACGTTTGGGCACTACTCGGCAAGCTCGGACTACGTCATTCGCCCAAGGTAATATATTACTATTTTCTGCCCCAGCCTCCGAGATTCGGAGCGCCGGTTTTCCTTGAAAAGGGTAAAACTACTCCGAATCTCGTCGGCAGCCCTACTGCCGAAAACTAAGCCCTACCGTCACCATGCGGCGATTGTCGAAGCTCAGGGTGCCGTCGCCGCTGTGGGCGATCTGGACGCGGTCGTCGAGCGCGTTGTTGATATCGGCATAGGCCGTCAGGTGATCTGTTAGGGTATAATCGGCGCGCAGGTTGAGGCGTCGCGACGGCTTGAGCGTCAGGGTGTTGAGATCGTCCTCATAGGCTTCGCCATCGAAGGCCAGATCGGCGGAAAACGTCAGCGGATGGAAATCGGCGCTCAGGCCGAGCGTGGCGCTATTGTCCGGCGCCTGGGCCGGGCGTTTGCCGTTGAGTTGCGGATTTGTGACGGCCTTTCGCACGCGGGCATGGGTCAGGGTCGCCGACAAGGTCAAGCTCAGGTGGCTCGTGAGCGGTGCGGCCCCCTGCATTTCCAGCCCGTAAGCCTCGATCTGACCGACATTCCGGCGTTGCCGGAGGGTGCCACCGGCCGGGATAAAACCCGCCGTCGGGAAGGTGGCGGGACCAGTGCCGATGGTGACATTGCTGACCGGATCCTGGACGACATTGTAGAACAGGTCGGCGTCGATCAGCGAACCGTGGCGGATGCCGGCTTCGATACCGGTGAGGATTTCCGGCTTCAGGTCGGGATTGGCCTCGGTGACGTCATTGCCGACGCGGAACGGCCGGTAGAGCTCGTTGAGCGACGGCGGGCGGAAACCGGTATAGGCGGCCGCGCGGACGGACGTGGCATCGGACAGGGCATAGTCGGCGCCGAGGCGGCCGGATGCGATGACATAGCTGCGCGCCTCAGGAGCCAGGTCGAGGATGGTCAGGCTGGTCGTCAGGTCAGTCTCATGGCGGTGGCCGTCATAGGTTTTCCATTGATCGACGCGCAGGGCGCCGGTCGCCGTCCATGGGCCACTTGCCATGCTGCCTTCGCCGTAGAGGCCGACCAGGGAGGCATTGCCGCCGGCCTGGCGAAAGCGGGTGGCGGCCGGCATATAGCGGTAATATTCCTCGGACTTGCCGCGACTGGTTTGGGCGTTGACGCCGATTTCCCATTCATTGCCGGCGGTCTGGTGGCGGATGGCCCAGGCGACGCCGTCGCCGGAGGCCGGGGTCGCCACCTGGTCGTTGGCCAGGGTGGTGGAGACGCGACCGGGCGCCACCGAGACCGAACGGTTCGCAAGGTCCGAATCCTTGTGCCAGATTTGCAGGCGGAAACCGTTGGCATCGGCGGTCGGGGCTTGGGTAAAGCTGAGGCTATAGTTTTCGCCTTGCGACAGGGCGGTGGCGCCTTTGAGGCCGGTTTCGCGGCGGCTGTCATAATGGCCGGCCAGCAGGTCGAACTGACCGCAAATGCCGAAGGGACAGAGGGCTTTCTGGTAATTCAGGAGCAGGCTGTTGTCGTGGCCATACGTGCCTACGTCGGCGGCGCCGCGTTGCGGGTCGCGCACCGCTGCATCGCCGTGCAGGGTCTGGCTCGAGGCGTAGAGGGAGAGGTCGCCGATCGCACCGCCTACCGCCAGGCGGTTATTACCGCCCTCGCCGGCTTCGACGGTGCCGTAAAAGCCGACACTTTGCGGCGGCGCCAGGTCGAGATCGACGACACCGGTCAGGGCGCCCGCCCCATAGGCGCCGCCGCCGGCGCCGCGGACAATATGGGCGTGGGAGATGGCGTCCTGGGGCATGGCGGCCCAGATGACCCAACCACCGAAGGGATCGTTCTGCGGGATGCCGTCAAGCGTCACCAGGGCGCGGCCGGCGCCGGACGGCGCGATGGCGCGCAGGGACAGGCCCTGGACGGTCGGATTGGCGGTCAGGCTGGAGGAACGGCGAAACAGGGACGCCTGGCTGTACAGTTTCAGGGTCTGGTCGACCGAGTCGCTGCGGCCAATGCCCGCCTTGTCGATATCGACCGTGCTGAAGGCCTTGTCGCCACGATAGACAGCGAAGCGGTTGGCGTGGATGACCACCTCGGTCGGCGCTTCGGCATGGACGGGCGCCGCGGCCAAGCCGGCCGCCAAAACGAACAGATATCGATACATGCGCCGCAATCCTCAGGTTCAGGCGACCTTACAGGCCCGGCACGAGAAGTCCATATGGCGCTATTTGCATGGCACTATTTGCCTTGGCCCGGCGCAAACGGGAATTTCAGCGATTCATAATAGTCGAGCGACTGCGGCGGCGGGGCGTAACCGGCCGGCAGGGGCAGGCCGGACTTCGACTGGAAATAGGCGATGCAGGCGTCGCGCCACCACTGGGCCTCGCGTTGTTGCGTGGCGAGGTTCGCCGACACCGCTTCGAAGCGCTGCGGGTCGACATAGGCGCCTAAGGTCGCCCAGGTCTGGCGCATGGTGGTGACCTGGTCGACGCCGGTCTGATAGTGGATGACCAGGTCGTCCCACAGGGTATGACCGTCCTGCATGCGGAAAGTCCACGGTTCGTGGTGGAACCACAGGAGATAGCGCTGGTCCATTTTATTGGGGTCGAGCCATGGTTTAGCGGCCTGGGGGGCATAGAGCGACAGGGCATTGCTGCCGGTCCGGGTGCGGTCGAAGCCGATGCCGTTAGCGTCGGCCTGATGGTAATAGACCGGGTTCCATTCCGGGCGCGCCTGGTCGTGGACCCACGGTGCCGGGCCATAATGGTGCCCCGTGCCCATGATGTGGTGCAGGCCCAGCGGCGTCATGTAATTGACCACGGCTTCGCGCGAGGTCATCATCATGTCGACGACCGGGGCGACGAAGGCGGGGTCGTTCGAAAAGGTCATCTTGACCCAGTCGGCGGCGATATCGCGGCTGGAGGCTTCCGGATCCCAGGCCAGGCGGCCGAAGGCGTACCAGTTGGCCTGGTCGAAATCGTGGCCGGTCCAGTTGCGGTCGTCGCCGATATTGGAGACGCCGGCCATGGCGGTCAGGCCGTGGTGGTCGAGTTCGCCATCAATGACTTTCGCCACGGTCGAGCCCTTGCCGCGGGCGAAAGTGTCGGCCTTTAGCGTCTCTTCATAGAGGGCGCCGAGATAGACGAGGTGTGTCGCCTGGCCGGTATATTCCTTGTTGATCTCGACCTCGAGCATCTCGTTGGTCTTTGGCATGGCGCCGAACAGCGGCGAGAACGGTTCGCGCGGCTGGAAGTCGATCGGGCCGTTCTTGATCTGGACCAGGACATTGACGGCGAATTGGCCGTCGAGCGGCTTGAAGCCGTCATAGGCCTGTTTGAAACGGTCCTCGGGGTTTTCCGAGGCGTAGACGAAGGCGCGCCACATGATGATGCCGCCGTGGGGCGCCACGTCTTCGGCCAGCATATTGGCGCCGTCGGCATGGGTCCGACCATAGTCGCCGGGTCCGGGCTGGCCCTCGCTGCTGGCCTTGACCAAAAAGCCGCCGAAATCGGGGATCGAGGCGTAAATTTCCTCGTTTTTGGCCTTCCACCAGGCACGCACGGCCGGGTCGAGTGGATCGGCGGTCGGCAATCCGCCGATTTCCTTGGGGGCCGAGAAACGCACCGACAGATAGACTTTGATGCCGTAGGGGCGCAGGATATCGGCGATGGCGGCGGCCTTGGCGATATAAGGCGCGGTCAGCGAATCGGTCTTGGCGTTGACATTGTTGAGGACGGCGCCGTTGATGCCGATCGAGGCATTGGCGCGGGCATAGTCGGTATAGCGCGGGTCCTTCAGGTCGGGCAGCCGCCACCAATCCCAGATCGAATTGCCGGCATAGCCGCGCTCGACATGGCCATCGAGATTGTCCCAATGGTCGAGTATGCGGTTGGATATTTTGGGGGCGTCGCTGATGTCGAGCTTGTCGAGACTGGCGCCAGTCTGGATCAGGCGCAGGAAACGAAAGACGCCATAGAGCACGCCGGTGTCGCTGTTGGCCGCGATGACGGTGACCGGATGGCTGTCCAGGGTCGTCGAACGGATGAGATAGCCGTCGTGGCCGAGATTGGCGAGCGGCAGGTCGAGGCCGTGCAGGTCTGCGGGCGTGATGAGGACGATGGCGCCGTCGGTGGCTGTCGCTGACATTACGGGTGTGGTGCCGAGCAGGCCACCGAGGCCGCGCTGCAGTTCGCTTTCGGCAGCTTTCAGGGTCGGGCTGTCGCCGCCGACGATCGCGGTCGCGCGGGGTTGATAGGACGCGGCCGCGGCGACCGGACGATAGCGCAGCCAGAGGTCATAGCCGTCTTCTGCATGAGCGGCAGTGGTGAACAGCAACAGGACGAAAGCAGCGGCGATCCAGCGGATAATGCCGGCGAGTTTTGGCTTGGCGGATGGCAGCGCTTGGGCGGTCGTTTCCCCAAAAGTCGTTTCCATGTGGTATCCTGTGTTTTTTATCGCCAGATCACTTGCCGCGCCTGCCGCCGTCTTCGTCTTACCAGTTGAACATCGTCCCGTCCTGGAGACGGTTCACCGGCAGGTAAGCGCGTTTATAGGGGTAGTTGGCGGCTTTCGCTTCGTCGATGTCAACCCCGAGGCCGGGCGTTTCGGAGGTGAAGAGCATGCCCTGGTCGAAATGGTAGCCGTGCGGGAAGACGTCATCGGTCTCTGGCGTGTGGCGCATATATTCTTGGATACCGAAGTTCGGGATCGACCGGTCGAAATGCAGCGCCGCCGCCATGGTCACGGGTGACAGGTCGGTGGCGCCGTGGCAACCGGTGCGGACATTGTGGATGTCGGCGAAACCGGCGATGCGGCGCAGATGAGTGATGCCGCCAGCATGGACGACCGTGGCGCGGATATAGTCGATCAGTTGGTTCTGGATCAGGTCCTTGCAGTCCCACAGGCTGTTGAAGATCTCGCCGACCGCCAGGGGTGTCGTCGTATGGCTGCGGATCAGGCGGAAGTTGTCCTGGTTTTCGGCGACCACCGCGTCCTCGAGCCAGAAGGGCCGGTAGTGTTCGAGATCGCGGCCGAGGCGACCGGCTTCGATCGGGGTCAGACGATGGTGGACGTCGTGCAACAGGTGGACGTCATCGCCCAGGGCGTCGCGCGCCGCTTTGAACAATTCGGGCACGATGCGCATATAGGCCGATGTCGACCAGACGTTTTCGCTCGGCAGGTCGCTGTCGGCCGGTTCGTAGAACAGCTTGTCCTTCGACACGCCGTAGGTCGAAGGCAGGCCCGGCACACCGCACTGCAGGCGGATCGCCTTATAGCCCATGGCCTGATAGCTTTGCGCCACTTCGATCGTGTCGGCCACGCTGGTGCCGTTGGCGTGGCCGTAGACCATGATGGCGTCGCGGCACGACCCGCCCAGCAATTGGTAGAGCGGCAAGCCGGCAGCCTTGGCCTTGATGTCCCACAACGCCATGTCGACGGCGGCGATGGCCGACATGGTCACCGGCCCGCGCCGCCAATAGGCTCCGCGATAGAGATACTGCCAGATGTCTTCGATACGGTGCGCATCGCGACCGATCAGGCAGGGGATGACGTGGTCCTCGAGATAGCTGACCACCGACTTTTCGCGGCCGTTGAGGGTGGCGTCGCCGATGCCGTAGACACCCTGGTCGGTCATGATCTTGAGCGTAACGAAATTGCGCCCCGGGCAGGTGACGATCACGCGGGCCGAACGGATGATCAAAGCGCCGGCGCTGGTGGCGGACGCCGTCTTGTCGGCGGGATAGGTCGAATCCATCATCTTACTCATCACAAATTATTGGTATTACCAATATATTGGTTTGCCGCGGGGGAAGGTTGAATGCAAGGACTTTTTGGCGATCGTCGCATAAATGGCACATCTGACCTATATCCGCACAGCTGAAACCTCGTCCAATTCGGCCTGACGCATGGCCACAAGCCTTTGAAACAATCGTTTTCTTAGAAAATTTCACGACGTCCGATGGTAATCGACGAGCCGATACGTCGCCTTTCAACTGTTATTGAACTGCAATAATCAGACATATTGGTCAGGCCATTATTGACAAAATGACATTGTCCAATTACCAAAGGGCGATGTGACCGCTACCAGCGGCTTCACGACAAGACCTGCACTGTAATGCAAGCTTAAAACAGGAAAGAGGAAATCATGCCCACGTCAAAGGCGCAGCGCCGCCATAACCTGAAATTCGCGCTGCTGGGCGCGACCTTGCTGACGGGCCTGTCCGCCCTCGGCGCCACAGTCACTTTTGCCCAGGACGCCGCTCCCGCTGCTGCGGCCGACGACACCACGGTCGTGGTCGTCACCGGCTTTCGCGGATCGCTGCAAAGTGCCACCAAGGCCAAGAAGGACTCGACCAATTTCGGCGAAACCATCTTCTCGGAAGATATCGGCAAGTTTCCGGACCTGAATTTGGCGGAATCGATGCAGCGCGTCCCCGGCATGGTGGTGCAACGCGATCCCCTGACCGGCGACGGTTCGCAAATTTCGGTGCGCGCCCTGCCGTCCAGCTTCACCTTGGTCAGCATGAACGGCAACCGCGTCGCGGTGGCGTCCGATTTCGGCTTCACCGGCCAGAGCTCACCGAACCGCCAGGTTGACCTGGACATGTTCCCGACCGGCCTGTTTAATCGCATCGACGTGGCGAAGAGCCCGAGCGCCGATACACTGGAAGGCGGCATCGCCGGTACCGTCAACATCCAGAACGCCCGCCCGTTCGACCGCAAGGGCGACCATGTCGTCCTCGCCCTGCAGGACAGCTATAGCCAAAACGCGCGCAAATTCTCGCCACGCATCACGGCGGTCGCTTCCAAGACCTGGGACAAGTTCGGTGTTCTGGCCGGCTTCACCTCGTCCGAAAGGAAGATCTATTCCGACGGTTTCGAAACCGTGGGCTGGGGCGACGCGAACCTGTCCAACTTCTGCCCGAGCTGCGATCCGGGTGCGCAATTTCCGTCGTCGGGCGGCTTCAACACCGGCGAGGTCATCAATCCCGCCGGCTCGAACCAGTTCAAATTCAGCAATACGGTTTACGGCTATACCGGCAACGGCCTGACGCCGGGCGCCTTGTCCGAAGCGCAATTGCTGGCGCTGAATCCCGACGTCACCGAAGACCAGCTGAAGGGTGCGTTGTTGCCGCGCCTCGGCCGCACCTATTTCCTCGACGGCACCAGCAAGAACAAGGTCGGACTGCTGGCCTTCGAGTACCGGCCGTCCCAGGACCTGAGGTTCACCCTCGACATTTTGGGCGGTGACGCCAGCCGGATCGCCGAGCGCTCCGACATGATGTGGGCCGTGCGCAATACCGGCCCCGGCGACGATTATAACGGCGGCATGATCCCCATCGGCATGACGGTCGACGCCAATGACGTCGTCACCGCGGGCACGTTCGCCAACTCGAACTTCTTCGAGGAAAGCAATTTCTACCGCGACAAGACGGCCTATGGCAGCGCCAATGCCGGCTTCGACTGGCGGATTTCGGACACCCTGAAATGGGACGGCGAATTTGCCTATATGCGGTCGACCTATGAACGCGATGTCACCTTCTTCAAGATGCGCACGCCGTTCCAGACGACGCTCAATACGACCTATGTCAATGATTCAGGCAATGACATCCCGACGATCACGCCCAGCGTCGACCTGAACAACCCGAACCTCGGCTGGCGCATGTTCATCGGCAATATCTTCTTCCAGCGCGACAAGCGTGTCGTCGATACCAAGTCGTTCCACACCAATCTGACCAAGGAGGTCGGCGACTGGACGTTCAAGGGCGGCTGGGCGCTCGACAATTTCAATCGTCAGATCAATGTCTATGACAACTCGGTTGCCTTGCGGAACGCCTATTCAGCGGCGGTCACGGACGCCACCCTCCCCGGCTTCCTGAAGACCATGACCACCCCGATGTTCCGGGATGGCGTGTCGGGCGCCGGCTTCACCACCTTCGTGACGCCCGACTTCGACAAGCTGGCGCCGGCGATCGGCTATGACGCCATCGCCAGTGCCCGCGGCGTCGTGACCACCGGCACCACCTATAACGGCGCCGGCGCGACCAGCATCGAAGAAAAGATCAGCGCCGGCTACGGCATGGTCCTCAACCGCTCGACCCTGTTCGGCGTGCCGACCAAAAGCAATATCGGCTATCGCTTCCAAACGACGGAACAGACCATTACCTCGCCGTCGAGCGTCAACGGTCAGATCGTCAACATCACGACCCATCGCAAGTACAAGGACGTGTTGCCGTCGTTCAACTTCGTCGCCAATGTGACGGACCATTTGAACCTGCGTCTGGCCGCGTCGAAGACCATGACACGCGCCAACCCGTCGCAAATGACGTCGCAACTCGGCTACAGCGATCCGGGCGCCCAAAACGCCAGCCAGGGCAATCCAGGGCTCAAGCCCTTCTATTCGCGGAACCTCGACATCGGCGGTGAATACTATACCGGCAAGACCGGCTATGTCGGCCTGACCCTGTTCCAGAAGATCCTCACCAACTACACGATCAACCAGACGCAGGTCGTGCCCTTCCCCACCCTGGGCGTGCCGTTCTCGGCGCTCGGCGGCAATCAACAGCAGGCCATTGGCGTCGCTCTGGGCAAGACGGTCGACCAAATTACGGCCGATCCGTCACTATTGAACGGCTTCAACGTCAATCTGTCGCGCCCGATCAACATCCCGAAGAAGGTGAAGCTGACCGGCCAGGAATTCATGTGGGTCCAGCCCCTGGACAACCTGGTCGCAGGCCTCGGCTATACGTTCAACTACACCCACTTCGGTTTCTCGGACGCCCATATTCTGACCGGCATTCCCGAATATACCTACAACCTGACGGGTTATTACGAACATGGCGGGTTCTCGACCCACATCAGCTATGTCAATGTCGGCAAGATGACGATCGGCACCCTGCCGTCGCCGAACAGCATCCCCTATGACTGGTATCAGAAAGCCCGTCACCAGATCGATCTGTCCGCCGCCTACAAGTTCCACGCTTTCGGTATCGATCAAAGCATCACCCTGGACGCCACCAATCTGGATAACCAGGGCTTCAGAAGCTATCTCGGCTTCGAGAATGTCCCTTATCAGTTCAACAACCCGGGCCAGACCATTATCCTGGGCTGGCGCGCACAATACTAAATGCGGGCACGGCTTCTGGGTGCGGAGCCTGGGTGATCCCCAGGTTCCGTCGCCCGCAGGCCAACCCCACTCCCCTCACTCCCAACTGTGATGCACTTCCGGGTGCATCACTTTTTTATACGCTTGTGCAGGATGGGCGGCGGTTTCATAGTCGCCCTATGCGGTGCAAAAAACCTATCTCGCCATATGACGGAGACCGACCGTGACCCTATCGCCAAAATCATGGGCCTGGGCCCTTTTCGCGTCGACGGTCCTGACGGCGCCCGCGCTGGCCGCCCAGCCTGCCCCCCCGCATCTCGCGGCTCACGGGACAACACAGCAGCTGGTCGTCGACGGCAAGCCTTTCCTCATTCTCGGCGGTGAATTGAGCAATTCGAGCGCCTCCAGCCTCGATTATCTGCAGGCCCAGTGGCCGGCCCTGAAGTCCGTCGGGCTGAATACCGTCATTACGCCCGTCGAGTGGGACCAGATCGAGCCCGAGCAAGGTCATTTTGATTTCACGGTGATCGACGGCGTCATCCGCCAGGCGCGGCAGAACAAGGTCAAGCTGGTCCTGTTGTGGTTCGGCGCCTGGAAGAATTCGATGTCGACCTACGCCCCCGCCTGGGTCAAGCACGACTACGCCACCTATGCGAAGGCGGAGGACGACAAGGGCCAGGCCCAGGACATCTTGTCGGCCTTCGATCCCGACACCCTGAAGGCGGACAAGGCGGCCTATGCGGCGCTGCTGGCGCACCTGAAAGTCTTCGACACGGACCATACGGTGGTCATGATGCAGGTCGAAAACGAGATCGGCATGTTACCGGTCGTGCGTGATTACAGCCCGCAGGCCCAGGCCGCCTTCGACGGGCCGGTGCCCGCCGCCCTCATCGCCTATCTCAAGGCCCACCATGACGGCCTCGATCCCTATGTGCGTAACCTGTGGGAAGGCAACGGGCTGAGAGAGAGCGGTTCGTGGCACGAGGTCTTCGGCGATTCGACGGCCGCGCAAGAAGTCTTCCAGGCCTGGTATTACGCCGTCTTCGCCAATGACCTGACTCAGGCCGGCAAGGCGCAATATCCCTTGCCCATGTATGTCAATGCGGCGCTTATCCGGCCCGGCAAGACGCCCGGCCAGTACCCCAGCGCCGGTCCGTTGCCCCACCTGTTCGATATCTGGAAGGCCGCCGGCCCGGACATCGACATGTTGGCCATCGACATGTATTTCCCCAATTTTACCGACTGGGCCGATCGCTTCAAACGCCCCGACAACACCTTCTTCATCCCGGAGGCCAATTCGGCCGGCAAGCCGGAAGCCGGCGCCAATGCCTTCTACGTTACCGGCCAGCTCGATTCGATCGGTTTTTCGCCCTTTGCCATCGACAAGATCACGCCCGACAACAGCGCCAACCTGACCCAGGCCTATGACACCCTCTCTCAGCTGTCTCCACTGATCCTGGACGCCCAGGGCACCGGCCGTATGCGTGGCTTCCGTCCGCGCGTCTCGTTCGACGGCGTGGTCGACGAAACCCCGCAGTCCTTCGTGCTGGGCCATTACCGTTTCACAGTTAGCTTCATCGATCCTTGGACGCCGAAGGACAAGCAGAACATCGCCGCCAATGGCGGGCTGATTATCCAGACAGGGGACGACAGCTTCGTCGTGGCCGGCACCGGTGTCGTTGTAACGTTTGAGGATGCTGGCGCGGACAAGATGGCCGTGGGTATCGAACAGATCGTCGAGGGGCGTTATGTTAACGGCGTCTGGACACCCGGACGCTGGTTGAATGGCGATGAAAACCATCAAGGGCGCCATTTGAAGATCAATGCCGGTGGATTCGGCATCCAGCAGTTGAAACTATACCGCTTCAAGTAACCTGGCGTGGCCGTTTTGACTTTGTTCCGCGTCATGTCATAGATAGGCGGCGATTCCGCCGTTTTGGCGTCATATTCAGAGCCATGTCAGATACCAAGAAACTTTATCGTCAGATAGCCGACTCCATCGCCGCGGAAATCGAATCGGGCCGTTACAAGCCCGGCGAACGTCTGCCGACGGAGCGCGACCTGGCTCTCCAGTTCGGGGTATCGCGGCCGACCCTGCGCGAGGCGCTGATCGCTCTTGAAATCCTGGGTCTCATCGAAGCCAAGCACGGCCACGGTATTCTGGTCCGGCGCAACAAGGTGACGGCGACGCCGATCACCGACTCCGAAATCGGCGCCTTCGAACTCATCGAGGCAAGACGGCTGTTCGAGGGTGAGGTTGCGGCCATGGCGGCCACCCTGGTCACCGACGAGCACATAGCCGAGCTCGAAAAGCTGCTCGACAGGATGGACGACAGAGACCCGGTCAAGGCCGAAAAGGCCGATCGCGAATTCCATCTGACCATCGCCAATATCACCGGCAACGGCGCGCTGATCAGCTGTGTCGAGAATCTGTGGGACTGGCGTTACCGTTCGCCGCTCGCCAAGAACATCCTGGCGCGGGCCGCCGACCTCGGCATGAAACAGCGTATCGACGAGCACGCCGGCATCCTGCGCGCCCTGAAGAAGCGTTCGGCCGGCGACGCCCGCGAAGCCATGCACGAACATATGGATCGGGTCATCGAACACCTGCTCAACGCCACCGAGGTGCTGGCGGTCGAAACGGCCAAGAAGGCCAGCCATGAACGCCGCAAGGCCATGGCCACGCGGTTTAAAGCTCTGTCGTCTGACGCTTAATACTGAGGCGCGACTTTGCCAATCCGAGATGGCCGCTGGGAAGATTCGGAGTAGTTGTGGCCCGATTCATGGGAAATCCGCACTCCGAATCTCGCGGCCATGCTCGAGTCTGGTGGCCTTCGGCCTAACCAAACACCGCCTTCATCAGCGCTTCGAGGTACGTGGCGTCCTCCTCGTCGAAGGTGGCAAACTGCTCGGAATCGACATCGAAGACGGCGATCAACTCGCCTGATGCATCGATGACAGGCACCACGATCTCCGAATTGGAGCGCGAGTCGCAGGCGATGTGGCCGGGAAAAGCGTGGACATCCGGTACGATTTGCGTGGTCTTCGTCGCCGCCGCAGCGCCGCAGACACCCCGGCTGAAGGCGATGCGCAGGCACCCCAGTGTGCCCTGATAAACCCCCACCACCAGCTCGTCGACGCCCTGAGATTTCTTAACGATATCGACGCTGTAGAAGCCGGTCCAGAACCAGTTTGGAAAGGCCTGGACCAGAAGGGAGACGCAGGTTGCCATGCGGGCGATACGGTCGCTTTCGCCGTCCAAAACCGCCAAAATATCGCGGGTAACCTCTTGATATATTTCGGCTTTGCTTAGACCTGAGGTGGCAGTTTGTTTGGGCTCGAACACAATTTTCTCCTGGTACGCGTATTTGCCGGACCTGTGTGCCCGCCATAGCACGCCCTGCGGGAAACCTTAAGCCGACGCCATAGTCTTAACACTTTTTTCTTCCCAAGACGCTCGATTTGACGCATGATGCATGGGTGGGTGTTTACTCACGGGGTTTGGGTTATGCGGCCTTTATCGCGTTCTTACTTTTTCGCGACAATCTGGCAACGCTCATTGATATAACGGGGCCAGAGGGGGTGGCGCGCTTGACAGTCTTCATAATCCTTAACACAAGATGCGTTAACCATATTTTTGCCGACGCCGTCGGAGCGATTGCTGATGTCAGAACGTAATCAGACCGGATCGGTTTTGCGGCCCCTGAGTGAGGGTGCGAAGCAGGTCTTCAAGAGACAGGGGGGAAGCGTGCGTCACTGGACGGCGTTACTCTTCGGTCTTGGTTTTGCGACGACTCTCACCGGTTGCGACGATTCGACCTTCGGCTGGTTGCATCGCTCGAACGGCGTCGACCCGCTCCAGGCTGCCTATGCCTGTCCGCGTCCGCCCGACATGTTCCAGATGCAGGGCTTCAACGGCCAGGAACGCGAAATCCGCTATTACCGCCACCTCGGCTTCAGCAATGATTTCTTCGCCCAGCTCGAATTGGCCAACCGTTATGCGGCGCTGAACGCTGCGGATAAGAACCTCGAAGATCATATCGAATCGTCGGTTTGGCTGGTTTTGGCATTGGCCAATCAGTCCGGCTACGCGCCGATGAGCCGGGCCATGGATCCGCGCGGCGGCACCATGGCGTCGCGTTACGACAAGTGCCGGGCCTATGAGCGCGCACGTGCTTACAAGATGCTGGACGATCAGTTGTCAATGATGGATTCCGGTGAACGCGACAAGGTGCGCGACCGTGTCATCTATGTCATGTCGACCATGGGTGCAGACGGCTTCCGTACGCTGGGCCGCCTCTATGACGACCAATACGGTCCCATGGGCGAGCCGGCCGATAATCCGCAGGCCATCCGCGCCATGTTCCGCGGCAATAATTACGGCATGACCAATGTCCGTTCGCTGTTCGAACGCTCCGATGTCGACGCCTATCTCTATAACTACAAGGCCTCGGAAACCGGCGATGTCGGCGCCTATGTCCTGTTGAAGGATTTCGAAAAGTCGGCGCCCGACCGTGCCAAATACGCTTCCTTCGTCGAAGCCAAGGCCAAGCGCTGGGTCGCGCCCTACGAATTCTATCCGCCGGAAGCGCCCAATGGCGGCGTGCCGCACTCCGACGACAGCCAACTCGATGACGGGGCGACCTATGCCCTGTCGCGCATGGACGAACTGCCGTTCATCCATGTCGTGCGTGCCCTCGACTATCTCGACCTGCTGCATGCGGCCTGTTTCGAGCCCAAGGACGTGCCGAAGCAGACGCTCGACGGCCTGCGCGGCATGATCGGTATGCCGAGCGGCGACCGCTTCACCAATCTGGACCGCGTCCGCGCTATCCAATTGGCCGCCGTCAACGGCGACTCGCGTTCGCAACTGGTCCTGGCCGTCATGTATTCCGAAGGGGTCGGCGTCGATATCGACTATGCCCGCGCCTTCTATTGGTACCAGCAAGCCGAAAAGCAGGGCTCGCCCGAGGCGCGCTATGCCATGTCGACCTATTTCGATCTCGGCCTGCAAGGTGTCGCCGATCAGGACAAGGCGCAATCGGTAGTCATGCAGCTCGACTCGGCCCTCGCCGGCTTCCAGCCCTCGGCTGATCGCCTGCAGGCCGTTCTCGCCCAGGTATCGCGTAACCCGTCGGATCCGACGCCGTCGCTCAGCAGCACGCCGTCGAATGATTCTCGGTAATTATTGATTTTGCCATTATTTGGTTTGCCGGGGGTCTGCGTTCAGGACTCAAGGTGCAAGGAAAAGAAGCATGTGGATGCGCGCACGGACTGAAACTGTATCGACACCGGAGCGGGGCTTGCGCTTCGGCCTGGCTGGACTGATGCTGGCGGTCGCCACCGCGCTGTCTCCCGCCGCCCCCATCGCCGTATCGGCCGCCCATGCCGATACCTATACCGGCAACAATGCCGCGCGCCTCAGCGGCTATATCAAGCCGTGCTTCGGCATGTTGCTGGATGCTCAGCTGCGGACGTGCGGTTATGAGCGCCACTATCGCTCGCGCGGTCAGAACTATGGTTATTACGGCCGCGGTTCAGCCGATGCCGTCGTCGATTGTGATCGCGCCCACGGCGGCTATGTCGAAGAGGTTGTGCGCCGCATCCGTTCGGGCGGCATCCTGTACCTTAAGGCCAAGACGCGTTCCTGCATCGCTAGCCTCGACCTCAACCGCTCGATCACCATTATCGGCGAAGGCTACGGGCCGAACCAGATTCCGGTCCTGGTGGCGCCCGACGGCCAGCCTTGCGTTCGCGTCCATCCGGGCGCTGACCACGTCATCCTGAAGAACGTCTATTTCAGCTCGCCACGCGGCCAGGATGCGCCCTGCGTCGACGCCGCCAACAGCGAAGTGACGATCCAGAATTCCGAGATCCGCTATCAGGGTGACGGTGCCGCCGTTCACCTCGCCGGCGGCCGTCTCAACCTCACCGAAAACTCGCACGTTATCGCCAAGACGCGCTCGGTCGCCCTGGCTGTGACCAATGCCACCCTGTTTGCCGAAAACTCCGAAATCGCCACGACCTCGGGCGGCATCTATGCCACGCTCGACGGCGACTCGGCCATCCAGGGCGTCAGCATCCAGCAACTGGCCGACTGGCACGGTTTCGAACGCGGCGAAGGCGCCACCGGCATCGAAGTCACACTTGACAGCGGCGGCTCGATTCTCAGCATGAATGACCTGAAGGTCCTGTACTTCTCGCAGGGCGTCCTGCTGGAAGGCTCCGGCGAAGCCCTGCTGTCGCACAGCATGATCGCCCGCAGCGACCACGGCATCACCTCGTCGCTGAAGCGCACACGCATCATCGAAAACACCATCATCGCCAATGAAATCGGCGTCAATGTCGAAGACGGCACCGCCTATATCGGCCGCAACCAGATCGCCAATATGCGCACCGCCGGCATCCTGGCCAGCAGCGATGGCGAAATCCGGGCGGTCGATAACGAAGTCGATCCCAACGGCGCCGCCTGCCCGACCCTGCAATGGGGCAAGATCGAACCGTCGCAACGAGTCTGCACGCCCTGGTACAAGGGCTCGGAATTCGACGTGCCGGGCGATGCCAATGATCAATACCTGTTCGACGATTTCTGGCCGCGCATGACCGAGATCGCCATGGCGCCGGTCACCGGTACGCCGATCCCGCCGGCCGCACCGGTGGCGCCGAATACGAGCGACGCGTCGCGCCCCTAAGCGGGTAAAGGTTTATCACGGATAGATACGGGTGTTGTTCGCCCACTCGTGCCATTATTGGAATGGCGGGACTTACGGCGCGTAGCGCAAATCAGGTTTCGATCCACAGATCAGCCGGATAAGCACAGATTTCAGGACAATGTCCTCTCACCGCAGGCTTTGTCAGGCGCGAAGCGCCATCTGTGCTTATCTGGCTGATCTGTGGATTACAGTCTTGCGCTACGCGCGACACTCAATAGCCGTTGTTGCCCGTCCCTTCCCCGTACAAAACAAAAGCCCCGAATCTTGCGATCCGGGGCTTAAAATTGTGTCGGCGGCTAAAAGGCTTAGTGGTAGCCGTTATAGGCGTTCTTGTTATGCACGGAACGCGGAATGGCCGGGCCGGGACGCGGGTCGGCATCCGTACAGGCTTCCGGGATACCGCCACCGACCTTGCCGCCCATGCCGAGCGAAGTGTTGTTGCGGTTATTCTGAGCCGTCACGTCGACGCGCTTGCCTTCGGTATTCATATGCACTTCGGTGCCGGTGTCGCTATCATAGGTCATGACCTGCGGGGCCTTGCCGTTCGGCTCGAAGGCGGCGACGCATTCCTGCGCCTTTTCCTGCTGGTTGCGCGGATCGACATAGCCGTAGTCCGCGTGGCGACGGCCATAGGTTTCACAGCCCGACAGGCTTACAGCCAAGCCAATCCCCAGGCCGGCTAAAATCACAATCGACGCTCTCATTCAGGCCCCCACAAAAATGGTTAACGAGGCATATTCGCATACTTTAAGCGCTAAACAAAGCCTTGAATCCAGCGGAAATGAAAATTGGCGATGCGGGAGTCTCCCCCGCGCCACGCTTTTTCCCGGGTTAGGAGAAACTATCCCCCCAGGGCTTCCAGTTCTTCGTCGCTGATGTCGAAATTGGCGAAAACGTTCTGCACGTCGTCGTCGTCATTGAGCGCATCGATCAGCTTCATCAGGGTCTTGACCGGGTCGCCCGACAACGGCGTCAAGGTCTTCGGTTTCCACACGAACTTGGTCGCCTTCGGGTCGCCCAGCGACTTGGTCAGGGCTTCGGCGACGCTATTGAGATCCTCATAGGCGGTATAGATGATGTGGCCGCCCTCTTCCGGATCCTCATCGGTCTCGACATCGGCGGCGCCGGCTTCGATGGCCGCGTCCATGATGGCGTCGGCGCTGCCGGCCTTGAGCGGATATTCGATTTGGCCCAGGCGGTCCCACATGAAGGCGACGCTGTTGGATTCGCCCATATTGCCATTGTACTTGCTGAAATAGCTGCGCACATTCGACGCCGAACGGTTGCGGTTATCGGTCAGGACTTCGACGATAATGCCGACGCCGCCGGGCCCGAAGCCTTCGTAGCGGATGTCTTCGTAGGTATCGGCTTCACCCATCACGCCCTTTTTGATGGCGCGTTCGATATTGTCCTTGGGCATGGATTCGGCCTTGGCGTTATTGACGGCCAGGCGCAGACGCGGATTCATGTTAGGGTCGGGCATACCCGACTTGGCGGCGACGGTGATGTCGCGCGACAGCTTGGAAAACATCTTCGAGCGCACGGCGTCGGCGCGCCCCTTGCGGTGCATGATGTTCTTGAATTTGGAATGGCCGGCCATAAAAACCTCTTCACGAAGAAAGTTTTTGGCCAAGTGGCCAAAATACTTTTTCGTGTTTGTCGATGTGGAGAAAAATTTTCTCGGGCTGTGCGCCGCAGGGACGGTCCTTCAAAAATTTTTCGCATGTTGGTGAAGAGCTATGAGCTGGTCAGCTCATAGCTGGAATCCCCGGCTTTTATCGCGCCAAAAGCGCTTTGTCACGTGCCAACAGCAGACAGCACGTTGACTTGCGGAATGCTCTGGCTCAACCGGCCACCGACGCGGATCGGTTCGATGCGCGTAGCCAGGCCCGTCAGGTCGTCGCTTTCGACATAGACGCCGCACACCGTCGCCGAGCCCGAAGCCGGCTTGTAACGGTCGCGCGAAATCCGCGTCGTGAAACGCCTGAGCGGCTCTTCCTTGTCCATGCCGATGACGCTGTCGTAATCGGCACAGGCGCCGGCGTCGGTCTGGTAGGCCGTGCCCGCCGGCAGGATTTGGTGATCGCTGGTCGGCACGTGGGTATGGGTGCCGACGACCAGGGTGGCCCGGCCGTCGCAGAAATGGCCCATGGCCATCTTTTCCGAGGTCGCTTCACAGTGCATGTCGACGACGATGGCGTCGCACGCCATGCCGATCGGACAGGATTCGAGCTGCTTATCGACGGCGCCGAACGGATCGTCCATCGATGCCATGTGGACCAGGCCCAGCACGTTCATGACCAGGATGCGCTTGCCCGACTGGGTTTCGAACAGGTTGGCGCCGCGCCCCGGCGCATCGGCGAGCGGCGGATAGTTCAACGGCCTGATCAGGCGCGGTTCGCGCACGATATAGGTCAGGGCCTCTTTCTGATCCCACGAATGGTTGCCGAGGGTCAGACAATCGGCGCCGGCGTCGAACAACTGGCGCGCGGAATTTTCCGACAGCCCGAAACCGGCCGAGGCATTTTCCGCATTGATGATGACGAATTCCAGGTCGAGCTGACGCTTCAGACCGGGCAGGTATTCGCTTAAGGCATCGCGACCCGCGCGGCCTACCACGTCACCGAAAAAAGCAAAACGCATTACACTTCCAATTCCAAGACGGGAAACCGTCTAATGTGGACGCGCCTCGATCGCGCCCTGGTCCGTAAATATACCATCCAGTTGCTGATCATGCACCTCAAACGGTATCTCGGCAAGTTGCTGAGCGGAAAAAGCGATTCCGATCGCCTGTATGGCTTTTTGGCCACGCAGGGCGCTGACGGCACGATCATAATACCCGCCGCCATAGCCAAGCCTCTGCCCAGATGCGGTAAAGGCCAATAGCGGCATCAGCACGATGTCGGGGTCGACCTCCTCTGGGCCTTCATCAGGTTGCAGGATGTCGAACGGCCCGGTGATGAGCCGGTCGCCGATGCGGAAACGGCGAAAAACCATGCGAAACGAATCGCCGTCGGCCACCAGGCAGGGCAGCGCCAGGGCATAGCCACGGTCGGCAAAGGCTTCCATCAGCGGGAACGGGCTGATCTCGCTCTGGATCGGCCAATAGCCGGCAACGATCGCCGGTTTGGCGGGCCATCCGGAGGCGTCAAGGGCATCGACGGCGTGTTTGGCGACCGATTCGCCGGCGACGGGATTGGCGACGGCCAGCGCGGTCCGGCGCTTTTTCATTTCCGCCCGCAGGAGCGGCTTCGACTCATTCATCAGCATCCGCACCTCGGAATTTGGCCGCAGCCACAGGTGACTCAGAGTCGTTATATTGTAAAGGGGGCAAAGAAAGTTGGCGGCGCCATAAGAACCGTGTCGATGCGTTTAAATCCTCTCAGACCTGACTAGTCAGGTGGGAACCATGTAACTAGGACCAGGGTCCATATCAGGGACAGTCCCCGTTCTAAGTGATTAAGGTCAGAAGGAATGTTGATCGCCACGGGAGCCACAGCAAGACCCGCCGTTGTATATAATAGGCTCCGCTCACGGCGAACTCAAGGCCGCGTGGAAAAGATACCCTGCCCCTTCCCAAAGCCGGCAAAATCCGTCATAAGGCGCGCATTGTCATTGGGGAGTAGCCGCTTCCACCCGGAAGGACCGCGTCAACATAATCGGAACCATAGTTCCGTGGCGCGATCATAAGAGGCGAGACCTTTGGCCATGTTGCGATTGCCTTTGCCGGGCAAGCCGCTGCATTGCGCCATTGGTTTTTGTATCGCTTGCCCGGCCCGGAATGACCATGCTCCTGACTCTCATCCTGTTCCTGGGCTCCGCTGTCGCCATCTATCTGGCGTGCGAATATTTCGTCAATGCCATCGAATGGTGCGGCAAGCACATGAACCTCGGCGCCACTGCCGTAGGCTCGGTGCTGGCGGCCTTCGGTACGGCCCTGCCCGAAAGCGCGGTCACCTTTACCGCCGTCGTCTTCGGCCAGACGGCACAACAAAAAGATATCGGTGTCGGCGCCGCCATGGGCGGACCGCTGGTGCTGGCCACCATCGCCTATGGCGTGGTCGGCCTGGCCTTGTGGCTTAATCAGAAGCGTCTGAAGCGCGCCGACCACGCCGTCGAAGTCGACCACAAACGGCTGGGCCACGACCAACTGGCCTTCCTGGCCATCTTTGCCGTCAAGGTGACCGTGGGCCTCGTCGTTTTTTCCATCAAACCGTGGCTGGGCATTCTTTTCCTGGCCGCCTACGCCATCTATGTCTGGCGCGAAATGACCGCGGAAGAGATGGCGGACGAAGAGGAAGAGCTGGAACCGCTGAAGATCCGTCCCGGCAATCCCAATTTTGCCTGGGCCGCCCTGCAGGTCGTGGCGGCGTTGGGTGTTATCGCCCTCGCCTCGCATGTTTTCGTCGCCCAATTGGAGGCCATCGGCACGGCTCTGGGCATGGCGCCGCATCTTGTCGCCCTGTTGCTGAGCCCGGTCGCCACCGAACTGCCCGAAACCATGAACGCCATCATTTGGGTGCGTCAGGGCAAGGAACGGCTGGCCCTGGCCAATATTTCCGGCGCCATGATGATCCAGGCAACCGTCCCGTCGGCACTCGGCATCTTCTTCACGCCGTGGAAGTTCGACAATACGCTGCTGGTGTCGGGCATGGTGACGGCGCTGGCCATTGTCGTGTTGTGGGCGATGTTCCGCCGCGGCAAGGTCGATAGCCGGGCCCTGGCCTGTATCGCTGCGCTTTACGGCCTGTTTGCCGGCTGGCTGGTCTTCGGCCACTTGCTGGGCTTGCCGCAGTTATAGGGGCGGTTTACAAGGTCTGCATGGCTGAGCCTTCGTGCAAACAGGAACCGGGCGTCTTCGCGCCGGTCATCGACCGCAGCCGCTGCGAAGGCAAGGCCGATTGCGTCGTCATTTGCCCGTACGAGGTGTTCGAACTGGATATCTTGCCGGCGGAAGAGCGCGCCGGTCTCGGTTTCATGGCCAAGGTCAAGGGTACGCTGCATGGCTGGAAGCAGAGCTTTGCCGTCAATGCCGATGCCTGCCGGGCGTGCGGATTGTGCGTCTCGGCCTGTCCGGAAAAGGCGATCAAGCTGGAAAGACGGTAGAGGTCAGAGCAGACACGCTGCCACTATATCCGCATCGCCCTCGTCGTTCCACAGGTGGAAGGACAACCGCAACACTGCGCCGCGACGATCGAAGTGGCAACCGGCGGCGGTCAGTTTGGCGAAGATGTCGTCCATGCGGTCACCGGGCTTCAGGCACAGGGTTCCGCCCTTGCCGGCGCGGTCGATCTGCGACGACCATTGCGGAACCCTAGCGGCAATGCGGCTGAGCAGGCGACGGTTGTGCGCCAGGACCTTGTCGACACCGATCTCGTGGATTTCGTGCAAACCCTGGGTCGCCAGCACGCACGAGGCGATGGCCGGTGAGCCACCCCAGAAACGGCGGGCATCGGGGGCATAACGGAAGTCGCGGATATCGAATTCGAACGGGCTTTCATGCGAAAACCAGCCGACATTGGCCGGCCGGAAGTCGGACGTCTTCACCGGATCTGACCAAAGCCAGCCGGCGCCCGGCCCACCGCACAGCCATTTGACGCAGGAACCGACCAGGGCGCCGGCGCCCCAGGCCTTGACGTCGATCGGCAAAATGCCCGCCGATTGCGCTACATCGACGATCGAGAAAATGCCGCGCTCATCGGCCATGCGGGCGATGTCGGCGACGGGTGCGACAAGACTGGTATTGGAATGGACGTGCATGACGAGGACAGCGGCGACTTTTTTGGTCATGGCCCTATCCCATACCTCGACGTCGCCCGGGTCGGCGTCTTCGGGCAACAGTTCGACACGAAAACCGAAGCGCTCGGCCTGTTGCAGGACATAGCCCAGCGACGGGAAGCTGTGGGCCGAGGCCAGCAGGACATCTCGGCCGGGTTGGCGCGGCAGGCCGGACAGCAGCGAAAACAGACCGGCCGAGACATTGGCCTGGGGGCAGATCTCCGCCATGGCGCCCTTGACGACGGCGGCCACGGCGGCGCGGAAATCGTCGACGGCCGACAGCCACAACGGCCAGGCTTCCCCGCCCCTCGCCGCCCACGGCGTGAACATGGCGGCTTCCAGCTCACCGCGCGCCGCTGTTGGCAGGCAACCGACGCTGTGGGCCATCAGATAGGGCCCGCCCGGCGGTATTTCGAAGCGGTCGCGGAAGCTCATTCGACAGTGGCCGATAAACTGTCGCGCACCTTGCCGTATTCGCCGCCCCAGGCGTCGGTCATTTCATGGCGAACCGCCCACAACTGCGGGAAGAAGCGGTGGCGGGCGCCGGAATCAAGCAATTCGACCGGCCGGCCTTTCAGCGAGGCGGCGCCCATGCCGATCGAGCGCTGGATCAGCAGGATGTGGTTGCTGCGGAACCTGGCCATGCGTTCGTCAAATTCGATCAGGCATTCGGCGACGGTATAGGCGTCGTCGTGGGCATAGTTCGTGTCGTAGATATCGCGCACGCTCAGGCCGCGACCGGTCAGGTAGCGATCCTCGAAGGTCTCCCACAATTCCGGCGGCATGCGCATCAGGGTGCGGAAACCCGGCGATTCCTGGCCTGAGCCGTTGCCGAGTTGCAGACGGATCTGCTGATAGTCGCGCGGCGACATGGTCTCGAGCAGGTCGAGTTGCTCACTCATCAGCTTCAGGACCATGTTGGCGCGGGCGAACAGGGTCACGACCTTATGGACATGTCCGGCCTGCATGTGGTCGTCGATATCGAGCAGGGTCGCAATGATCAGCTTCATCCACAATTCCTCGACCTGATGGACGATCTGGAACTGCAGTTCGTCGGCATTGACGAAGGCGCTGAACGGCTTCTGGCAGGACAGCAGTTTTTCGGTCGACAGATAGATTTCGTAGTCGAGCTTTTCGGATTCGGAAATGAGATCGTAATAGTGCTGGCGGTTCATGGCGGCTTCCTCAGCGTGTTGCGGCGCGACCGGCAGGGTGCGCAAACATCGTTTCTATTGTATCTTGTTTACGCCTATTTCGGCGGCGACACACGCTATTTTTGCGCGCTTATCGTCTTGTCGATCACGCCTTCCGCCACCGGCGCCATGGCGGCATAGGCTGCGTCATTGGGATGGATGCCGTCGGTCGTATAATCGGCGCGCAGCAGGCCGTTGGCATCGCGCAGGACCGGACCATAATCGATAAAGCCGTAATGATGCTGCGCGCAGAAGGTCCTCAGCCAGATATTGAGACGGTAGAGAATCTCCGGCCGGCGGTCGCGCAGGGCGCTTTTGGCGTTGTCGGTGTAGTTGTTGACCGGCAGGATGGCGGTGAAGATCAGCTTGATGTGATTGGCGTCGGCGATCTCGGCCATGGCCAGGTAATTGGCCTCGATCTGCTGCTCGGTTTCGACCTGGAAGACGCCCTGGACGTCGTTGACACCGCCCAGGATAACGACGGCGGCCGGATGCAGGGCGACGACGTCGGCATGGAAACGCACCAGCATTTGCGGCGTCACCTGTCCGCCTATGCCGCGATTGATATAGGGTTTACCCGGAAAGAAGCGGCCCATATCCCAGCGATCGGTGATGGAATCGCCGATAAAGACGACGCGCTTTTCGCCGGTGGCCGGCGGGGCCAACGCGGCGTTGCGCGGGGCGTAGAGATATTGCTCGCCGAAGTCCTCGAGCATCTTGGCCGTTACCTTGGCGCGATAGGGCCCAAGCCATTGCCCCCAGTCCTTCTGCACGGCTTCGACGCGCGGCGGCGAACTTTGATAGTCTTCGGCCATGGCGGGGGCGGCGCACAGCAGGGCGGCCAGGCTGAGGAAAGCGGCGCGTATCATGGCTGGACCTTATAGATATCGGGATCGTAGCGTTCCATCAGGGTGTCCGGGAAAAGCGGCGCATGGAACCCGAAGCGAGCATAGAGCGGATGGGCGTCGCGCGTCGCCAGGGTAAAACGGCGCAAACCCTGCAGGTCGGGATGGGCGAAAACGGCCTCCAACAGGCGCGTGGCATAGCCCTGGCCGCGATATTCGCGTTCGACGAAGACGTCGACCAGGTTGGCGAAGGTGGCATGGTCGGAAATGACGCGGGCAAAGGCGATCTGTTCGCCGCCGAGAAACCCTGCGAAACACAGGGCGTTGGTCATCGCGCGGTCGAACAGGTCGCGCGGAATGCCCTGAGCCCATGCCGATTCCTCATTGAGGAAACGCCAGACAAGGGCGAAATCGATTCGCGCCTTGTCCGACGTGACCTCAAAGACGAGCATTAGTGACCTTTGACATCCAGTGTCTGGGCGCCGAGATGCACGGTGACCGTGGAGACGATATCCGTGGCCGAGGTCGCCAGCATGACCTGATAGTCACCTTCGGCAATCGTCCAGGTCTTGCTGGCTGAATCGTAGGTGGCGAGCAAGCGCGGATCGACGGTGACACTGACCTTGCCGATCTTGCCGGGTTTCAGCATGACCTTCGAGAAGGCGCCGAGGCGTTTGGGTGCTTCCCAGCCATTGCCAGCGACATAGACCTGGGCGACTTCGGCGCCTGCGGTCTTGCCGGTATTCTTCACCGAGAAGTTGACCGCCAGGCCCTTGCCGGCCGCTTTGGCCGTCAGGCTCGACAGGGCAAAGGTCGTATAGCTTTGACCGTAACCGAACGGGAACAATGGCTTTGCGCCCTTGAGGTCGAACCACTTGTAGCCGACCGCGGCGCCTTCGATATCGTAGTCGCTGTGCGGATGGGAATTGTCGTCGAGCTTCGGGTCGCCGTCGAGGACGGGCCGCGGCGTCTGGTCGAGCGAGGCCGGGAAGGTCGCCGGCAGGTGGCCGGACGGGTTGACCTCGCCGGTCAGGACGCGGGCGATGGCCTCACCGCCGGAGGAGCCGGGATACCAGGCTTCGATGACGGCGCCGGCCTTGTCGAGCCATGGCATGACGACAGGTCCGCCGGTCTCCAGCACGACCGCGGTATGCGGGTTGGCCGAGGCGACGGCGTCGATCAGGGCGTCCTGGCCGTCGGGCAGATTGAGGTCGGCGGCGTCGATGCTTTCACCCGTCCATTGGGTAGCGAAGACGATGACGAGATCGCTCTTGGCCGCCGCAGCGGTAGCCGCCGCGACGTCCTTACCGTCGAGATAGGTGACTGTGGCCTTGGTGCGCGCCTGGATGCCTTTCAGCGGCGAAGACGGGTAGTAATAGAGCGGCCCGGGGAAGCCTTCTGGGCCTTCGCCGTCGAAGCGCTTGCCGCCGGCCGTATAGACCTGGGACGAGCCGCCGCCGGAAATGACGCCGAAATCGGCATGACCGCCGATGACCGTGATGGTTTTGGCGGTCTTGGCGATCGGCAGGATGCCGCTGTTCTTCAGCAGAACCAGCGATTCTTCGGCATCAGTTTGGGTCGTCTTGGCGTGGGCGGCATAGTCGATGGTGGTGGCGACGTCGCCCTTGACCGGATCGTCGATCAGGCCATTGTCGAACATGGCATAGAGGACGCGATGCGCCATGTCGTCGACGCGCGCCTGGCTGACATAGCCGTTATTGAGGGCTTCACGCAGGGCGCCGGCGAAATAGGGCGACTTGTCGAAGGCCCAGCCCGATTCCTGATCGAGGCCGGCATTGGCGGCTTCGACGGTCGAATGGGTAGCGCCCCAGTCGGACATGACATAGCCCTTGAAACCCCAGTCGTTTTTCAGGACCTGATTGAGCAGCCAGTCGTTTTCGCAAGAATAATAGCCGTTGACGCGGTTATAGGCGCACATGACGCTGCCTGGATTGCCGATCTCATAGGCAATCTGAAAGGCCAGCAGGTCGGATTCGCGCGCCGCCTTGTCGTCTATCTTGGTGTCGATGGTGAAACGGTTGGTTTCCTGGGCGTTGAAGGCGTAGTGCTTCATGGTCGAGATGATATGGTTCGACTGGATGCCCTTGATTTCGTTGCCGGTGATGACGCCGGCCAACAGGGGGTCTTCGCCGCCATATTCGAAATTGCGGCCGTTGCGGGCCTCGCGCAGCAGGTCCATGCCGCCCGCCAGTTGCACATTGAAGCCGGACAGGCGCGCTTCATTGCCGATCATGGCGCCGCCGGCAAAGGCGGTTTCAGGATTCCAGGTGGCGGCGGTGGCGATGCCGGACGGCAGGGCGGTGCGCTCACGCGGGGTGGGCGAACGCTGGGTGGCGACGCCGACACCGGCATCGGTTTGCCACTGATTGGGGATGCCGAGGCGCGGAATGCCCGGCACGAAGCCGGCCGAATCGGGCAGGCCATCCTTGGGGAAGACGAAATTCTTTGTGGCATTGGCCTGCCACGGCGCATTGGTCGAGAAATAGCCGAAGACCATCTGCAGCTTCTCGTCCGGGGTCATGGCCTTGACGACCATGTCGGCGCGGGTGGTAGCGTCCAGCTTGGCATCCATCCACGGCAAGGATTTGACATCCGGGGCCGGGGCTGGGGCGTCTTGAGCGGAAACGGAAAAAGCGGTGAAGGCCAGGGCGCCCATCAGGGCAGTTGTGGCGGCCAGTCGTGCTAAGCGGCCGCGGTGCGCGGCGCGTGGAAAGGTCATAAAATACTCCCAAGTTTGTGTTGTCGGTGACCGGGTGTCTTTGGCGACACCTCTGCGTGATTGATGGCAAACTGGCACGCCTCTTATAGCCGAAAAGTTTCAGCGCCAAAGGACAAAATAATTCGCAGGCGTCCTATTTTTTGGGCTAATTTTTTGGCTAATTTTTCGGCAATTTAGCGAGATCGTAGCCGGGACCGAAGTCGAGCATGAAGACGGGCCCCAAGGCTATGGTCTGCTGGGCGGTCGCCAGTTGCAGCCCGGCGCCGGCCTGGCCCTTGTCGTAATCCATGGTGGCGGTGCCGGTGGCGTAATAAAGCTTCCAGGCGGAGGAGATCGTCAAATTGGCCGTGCCGATCTCGGTGTAGGGCGCCGTCACCTGCTGGGCGCGGGCGACGATGTTGATGGTATCGGCGCCCGGCGGCGGCGTGACGGCGCGCGCCCAGAAGGCCATCAGAATCACGTCGCCCTTATGAATCGGCGTGTCGTTGACGACGCCCGATTCGACGTCCCAGGGATTGGCGCCTGCCGAAGTGACATTGACGGTGAAGGCATAGCCGCCCGGCACGCCCGCGTCCTTGACCAGGTTGTGCGCCTGACCGTTGCCGTAAATACTCCATTGATCGGCGCCGGGATGGTGGGCCACGGCCTTCTCCATCAGGTCATGGTCCGTCACGCTTTGGGCCATCACGCTCTGAGTCTGCGCGACAAAGGGCAAGAACAGGCAGGCGGCGACGAGCCGTTGAACGGTAGGACGGAACATGGCGCCTCTCCTGAGGGTATCTTTTCGAATTCGGCCAGCAAAGGCCATGGCCGCCGCCAAGTCAAGCCTTGCCCTCGACGATGGCCGGGGGGTAAAGTTATAACAAACGGAGATCCGACCATGAGTGAGACGCACGCCGCACCCACCCAACCGGTGCCCATGGATAGCAAGGAAATCCGTGCGGTGATCCTGGGGCTCATGGTCGTCATGCTGCTGGCGGCGCTGGATCAGACCATCGTCTCGACGGCCATGCCGACCATCGGACGCGAGTTGGGCGACGTCGAACACCTGCCGTGGATGGTGACGGCCTATCTGCTGTCGTCGACGGTCGTGACGCCGTTATATGGCAAGCTGGCCGACATTATCGGCCGGCGCACGACCCTGCTGATGGCCATCGGCGTCTTTCTCCTGGGCTCGCTGTTGTGCAGTCTGTCGCCCAACATGTTCATGTTGATCGCGGCGCGGGCGGTTCAGGGCCTGGGCGGCGGCGGACTGATGTCCCTGGTCCAGACGGTGATTTCCGACATCGTCACGCCCCAGGAGCGCGGCCGTGTCCAGGGTCTGTTCGCCGCCGTCTTTACCTCATCCAGCCTGGGCGGACCGATTCTCGGCGGACTGATGGCGGAAAAACTGGGCTGGCCGTCGATCTTCTGGGTCAATTTGCCGGTCGGCGCCGTGGCGCTATGGATCGTCTATAAGGGCCTGACCAAGCTGCCGCGTTATGAACGCGCGCACAAGATCGACTGGATCGGCGCCCTCTTGATGACCGTGGCGGCGGTGACCCTGATGCTGGCCATCAATACGCGCGGCGCCGCCATTATGGGCGTGCCCTTATGGGCGGCCTATGTCGTGTCGGTGGTCTTCTGGCTGCTGTTCGGCCTGCGCCTGCGCCTGGCGGAAGAACCGCTGATTCCGACGGGCATCCTGAAAAACGGCACCATCGTGCGCGCCATCGCGGTCGCGACCCTGGCCATGGGATCGCTGATGTCGGTCGGCGCGTACAATCCGTTATATATTCAGCTGATCTACCATTTCAGCGCCACCCAGGCCGGTCTCGCCATGACCCCGCTCAGCCTGGGCGTAGTGGCTGGATCGATCCTCTCCGGCCAGATGATGGGCCGCAGCAAGACCGGCCGCGGTTACAAGCTTTTGCCCATGGTCGGCCTGGCCCTGGGTGCGGTGATGTACGGTCTGCTCGCCCTGATCTCCGACCGGCTGCAATGGTGGAGCTATATCGGTTGCCTAGTCGTCGCCAATGCCGCTGTCGGCTCGACCTTCCCGGTCTCGACGGTGGTCGTGCAAAGCGTCGTCGAACGCCACCAGATGGGCACGGCGACGGGGGTGATGAACTTCTTCCGCTCATTGGGCGGCGCCATGCTGGTGGCCGTCTTCGGCGCCATACTGTTCGGTGAGCTTTATGCACTGCTGGGCAATAGTTTCAACGGCGCTCTGACGCCCGAGGCCCTGGCCCATGTCGACGATCCCGGCCGCATCTACCGCCCGGTGTTTATCGGTGCGTCGGTCGCCATGGCGCTTGCCTTCGTCCTGCTGTGGTCGATGGCGGAACCGCCTCTGCGCCAGCGCGAAAACGCCATCGCCAAGGATGCCGAGGAGGCGTCGGGCGAAGTGCTGGAAGGCGCCGATTTTTCCGAGAGAAAGTAACCATTTGGCAAATTCCGCCAACGGAGTCGCCGCGGAAATCCAAGTGTAGGTCCATATCCCGTTTGGGATATGCAGGACGCGTCAGTGACGGGCAAATGTGCATCCGCCGGCGCAGTTTCGCCCGGTGATAGCCTCCGCGCGAGACACTCTGCATGACCTTGAAAAACCTGGCGTTCGGCGCCGCCTGCCTGGCCGTGATGACGGCATCCGCGGTTTGCGGCCAGGATACCTCATTCGACGCCCAGACCAGCGATCTGTTTCGCGTGGCGCCGGATACGCCGGTCATGGCGCCCTTCTGGGCCAAACGGCTGACAGGCTATGTGACGACACACGACGGCGTAAGGCTGCGCTACAGCGCCCTCTTGCCGCAGGGCAAGGGCCCCTTCCCCGTCATCGTCAACTACAGCGGCTACGATCCCGGCAGTATCGGCGGCAAGTCCTACCGGCAGAACGACCAATCGATGTCGACGACCCTGGACCGCCTGCTGATCGACCATGGCTATGCCGTGGTCGGAGTCAATGCCCGCGGCACGGCCTGTTCCGAAGGCGTTTTCGATTTCCTCGGGCCGGATTACGGCCGCGACGGCCGCGACGCCATCGAATTTATCGCCGCCCAGCCGTGGTCGAATGGCGCCGTCGCCATGGGCAACTGGTCGTGGGCCGGCATGTCGCAACTGGCCACTGCGTCGGAGCGGCCGCCGCACCTGAAGGCGATCGCGCCGGGCATGGTGCTGGGCGATCCGCGGCTGGACAGCTGGGCACCCGGCGGCGTGCCGGCGCCGCTGTTCGTCGCCAACTGGTGGCAATATCTCCACAGTCGTTGGGAGGCGGCGCGCGACAGCGCCGTGGCCGAAGGCGACCAGGCCTGCATCGCCGAGGTTCAGGCCAATATGGCGAGCGCCGAACCGCACGCCCTGCCGACCTTTTTGCTGCAACATCCGCTGCGCGACGAGACGATCGAGCAACGCCGGCTGGCGGCGCGAACGCACAATATCACCGTGCCGGTGCTGTCGATGGAAGCCTTCCAGGACGAGGCGGTGACCTCGCGCGGCGGCTATTACCAGGATACGCTGGACCCGGTGAAGTTGTGGCTGGTGCAGACCAATGGCGGGCACGACCTCTATGATTCGGCCGTGTTCCAGCAGACCCTGCTGGCCTTCTACGACCATTTCGTCAAGGGCGAGGACAACGGTTTCGAGCACAGGCCGCATGTTCAGGTGTGGATGCAGACGACCAGTTCGGCGACGCCGGGTAAGCTGAATATCGACGCCAAACCCAGCTTTGTCATCACCCGGCCGATCTATCCGGTGGCGGTGACACCCTATGTGCTCAATCTAGATACGGGCGGTCGCCTGGGCGACACGGCGGGCGGCGGCGATCCGGATAAATACGCCTATCCCCGGCCCGGCGTCGCCGTCGATACGGACGAGGCCGATACGGGCGAAGACGGCTGGTCGGCGCTGGATCCGGACTGGCGCGCCGGCACGGCGGTCTATACCAGCGACCCGATGGACCGCGACCTGGTCGCCTATGGCTCGGGCAGCGCCGACCTGTGGATTTCGGCCACGACGTCGGACACCGATGTGCAGGTGACCCTGACCGAGGTGCGTCCCGACGGTCAGGAAATGTTCGTCCAGCGCGGTTGGCTGAGGATGTCGGATCGCGCCCAGGACGACGGGCAGGCGACGATGGTGCGGCCGGCGCCTTTGGATCGGCCGGCGACCATGATCGCCCTGACGCCCGGCGTCCCGGTTCTGGGGCGCGTCGAGCTCAACAAGTTCGCCCACGTCTTCCGCACAGGGTCGCGTATCCGCATCTGGATCGATACCCCCAGCCGTTGGGGGGGGTATGGCTTCACGCCGGTTTCGGCACCGTCGACCAACCGGGTGTGGCACGACGCGGCGCATCCGTCACGGTTGGTGTTGGGGGAATTGCAGGGCATTGCGGTGCCGGCCGGCCTGCCCGCCTGCGGCACGATCCTGAAGCAGCCGTGCCGCCCTGATCCGCTGGCAGGTCAATAAAAACCTGCTGAGAGCAGGCCTCCGAAATGGCTGGCGCAGCGAGATTCGGAGTAGTTTTGGCGCTATTCACCCAAAACCGACACTCCGAATCGAATACGGGCCGGCTGTATATGGTATTATAATACTTGTCAGTTGACGCGGTAAACCTGGATCAGGCGGTCGTTTTGCCCCGGTCCAGCCAGCTTCATAGTCTCGGGCACCTCGACCAGGGTCGACAGGAAGATGGCCCGATTCAGCCAGTCGTACTTGCCGACCGGCGCCGTGAAGTCGGGCACCAGGCGGAACCTTTGCGGTGCGCCGGCCGTTGCGGGATAGTAGAGCCCTTTATTGTGGATGATGATCTGCACGCCGTCGTCGGTTTTCAGGCGATAGAGGGCGTCGATGACCTCAACACCGTCCGGCCGCGTGACCGGGAAATCGCCGCCACCGGGAATGACTTCGCCGCGGATGCCCTTGCCTTCGAAGCGGCCGCCGACGATCGGCCAGATCTCGGTGCGTTTGCCGTCCTTGCTGGCGGCGTCACCGCCGACGGCTTGCGGATCGGTGCAGGTGACGACGAGGTTCATCACCAGTTCCAGGCCTGGCGTGTCGAAAGATGTCATCTCTGCCGCGCAGGCCATTTTGGGCAGGGCACTCCCGGCCAGGGCGATGAGGCCCAGGCCGAGACATTGCCGGCGTCCCATTGTGTTTTGAGTCGTCATGGTTTCTCTCCGCGTCAATAGGACAGGCGCAGGCGGACACCAACCTGGCGCGGTGTGCCGTAGAATTCATTGTCGACATATTGGCCCGACGTATAATTTTGGTCAGTCAGGTTGGTGGCGTAGAGCTCGATGCTGTAGGTGTCGCGTTTATAGGTGACGAGCGCATTCCACAGGCCGTAACCATCGATCAGGTCGGTTGCCGGATCATAGGCGATATAGGTCCACTGCTTGCCGACATAGGCATAGTTGAGGCGCGGCGTCAGGGTGGCGTCAGCGATATGGAAGACGTATTCGGCGCCGAGATTGTACGACAGTTCCGGCGAATAGAGGTTGGGCTTGCCCGACACCGTGTGGGTCACCGAACCGTAGTTGTAGCAGAAGTTGGGCACGTCCGGCACGCCGGCCGGGCATTGCGGCAGGGTCGAGGCGCCGGGGTGGTCGCGAGCGAAGGCGCGCAGGTCGATAAAGGTGACGCTGCCCATTTTCGAGCTGACGACCGAGAGACCGCCATCGATGTGGAAGTCGCCGAACCGTCCCTGGGCGCTGGCTTCCAGTCCCTTGATGGTGGCGTCGGCGATATTGCCGGGTGTCGCCACGCCGGTGATGGCATTGACGAGATTGTACTGGAAATCCTTGTAATCGTAATGGAAGACGCCCAGCTGCGTGCGCACCCGGCCGCCGGCGAAGGCCGATTTCCAGCCAAGTTCGTAATCGGTCACGGTTTCGGGGCGAAACTTGTCGACGACCGAGGCATAGCCGCCCGACTTGTAGCCGCGCGCCACGAAACCATAGACCAGGTTGTTGTCGTCCGGCGTCCAGTTCAGCGATATCTTGCCCGTCGGTTTCGAGTCTTTCTCCTTGCCGGCGACGCTGGCAACCGCGATGCCGTCGGGCGGGAAGCCCGGGATACCGGCGCCGATAATCACGTCGCCCGTGCCCGTCACCTTATAGGTCGAGTTTCTCACCCCGACATCGAGCGCCAGGGTGGGCGTGATCTTGTAGGTGCCCTGGGCGAAGACACCGGTCGTTTCCTTGCGCGTCAGGCTGTCGACAGCCGTCGGGAAACCGTCGGACAGGAACAGATACTGGCTGTAGACCTTGTTGCGCTGGTAATAGGTGCCGAGAATCCAGCTGAAGCGGCCGGTGGTCGGCGAAATCAGGTTGAATTCCTGCGTCCAGATCTGTTCGCGGGCATAGTTGTTCTCCATGGCCCTCGGCAATACCGTGGTGTAGCGCGCCGCATTGGTGGCGTCGTAATCGTCCTGGGTGTTGAAAGCCTTGTCTTGATAACCCGACATCGAGCGCACGGTGATGCCGTTGCCAAACTGGTATTTGAGCTCGAGCGTGTCCTGGGCCGCCCTTTGATTATTGAAGACGATTTCGTCGAAATCGACCGTGCGGTTGGGTGAGCGATAGGGCCCGTAGGGCTGCGCGACGATCGGGGCGAAGGCAAAGCCGCCGTTCTGCAAGCGGTCGGTTTCGACCTTGAACAGGGCCTGGAAGGCCTCGGTCGGCTTCCACAATATACCGAGACGACCGCCGACCTCGTCCAGCCGGCCGGGTTGGTTATGGTTGGGCCCGAGGTCTTCGAAATAGGCGTCGTGCTGTTTGGAATCGACGGCCAGACGGACGGCCAGTGTATCGCTCAAGGGCAGGTTGACGGCGCCTTCGAACCCCTTGAAATCATAATTGCCGAGCGAGGCTTCGAGATAGCCTTCATGGGCGCCCAGCTTCGGGCTCTGGCTGTTGATGAAGACGGCGCCGCCGGTCGAGTTGGAACCGACGAAGGTGCCCTGAGGTCCGCGGAAAACCTCGACCGAACCGATGTCGTAAAAGCTGTTGGTCGAAACGATCGGCGGCTGGAAGACGCCGTCAACATAGGTGGCGACGCCGTTGACGACATTGGGCGTATTGGCCGACAGGCCGACGCCGCGGATATTGACGTTCTGGGTAAAACCCGAGTCGGTGAAAGACAGGGAGGGCACGGCATATTGCAGGTCACTGGCGCGCGATACGCCCTTGCCGGCCAACGCGCCGCTGTTCAGCACGACGGCGGAGACGGCGACCTTTTGCAGGTTTTCCCGGCGTTTCTGCGAGATGACGACGACGATAGCCTGATCGTCGTCGGGTGTCGTGGCCGTGTTTGGAGTGGTTGGGGGGGCGGCTTCGGTCTGCGCAAAGGCGCCCGTCGCCGTGCCGGCGGCCAGGACCGCAAGGGCCGAAGCGCAACCGAGGCACCATGTCCTGGTAGGTGTGTGTGTCATGTGATTATTCCTTTTTCCCTGAAGCGATGTTTTTTTATGTGCTTATTGTGCGGGCCAGGCCGCGGCCGCCGCCATGAAGCTGAGCGCCTCGCCATAGGCCTTGTCGTTGTCCGGTGGGAAATAGCTGAGCTTGACGACCACGGTCTTACTGTCCGGATCGACATAGATGAATTGCCCTTGCAGGCCGACGGCGTAATAGGCGTTGGAATTCGCGACCGTCCACCACTGATAGCCATAACCGCCCGCCGCGGTTTCGGGCGTCGCCGGCCGGGTCGATTCCGCAACCCAGCTTTCCGACAGGATGCGCTTGCCGTTGGCGACGCCGCCGTTCAGCATCATCAGGCCCAGCCGGCCGTAGTCGCGCAAGGTGGCGTTGTAGCCGGCGCCGGTAAATTCGCGGCCGGTGCCGGGCTCGCCGTCCAGGATGTAGAACCCGTTGGACTGTGCCCCCAGCGGCTCCCACACCCGGCTGGCCAGATAGGCTGAGGCATTCATGCCGGCGACACGTTCGACCAGCCAGCCGAGGACCGCGGTGTCCAGCGTCTTGTATTCGAACAGGGTGCCGGGCGCTGCCTTGGACTTGATCGTCCGCGCCGCGTCGGCGAAACGCGTGACGTTTTCCACCAGGCTGGTTTCATGGTTACGCGCCGCGGTGCTGGGGTTGGTGAAGTCGTAGCGTTCTTCGTAGTCGACGCCGGAACGCATTTCCAATACCTGGCGCACGGTGGCGTCCTTATAGCCGCTGTCTTTCAGTTCAGGCAGGTAGGTGACGATCTTGTCGTCGAGCGACTTGATGCGACCCTCTTCCAAAGCCTTGCCGACCAGGATGGAGGTGATCGACTTGGCCATCGACCAGGACATGAAATGGGTATCGGGGCCGGTATTGTTGCGATAGATTTCGCTGACGATCCGGCCGTTCTTGATGATCAGCAAGGCATTGGTGAAGGTACGCTCGAGGAAGTCGTCCTGGCTGTAGGTTTGACCCGCGAAACTGTAGCTGACCTTGAGCGGCACCGTCGCCGACGGCAAATCCCACACGGGGCCGGAGCGGCCCACGGTACGTGTGGTGAAGAGCTCATCCATATTATGGAAGGTCAGGGTCGAGACATCGCTATCCAGCATGTGGCGGCGCAGTTGCTGGATGGCGACGGGGACCGTGCTGGTATTGACCGGCGCCGCGGCGGCGGCCGTCACGGTGCCGGTGCCGCCGGGATAGGCCGTCCTGTCCTGCTTGCCGTCTTGCTTGCCGTCTTGGGCGTGCGCCGCACCGGACAGGCCGTACAGGCTTAAGACGAGGGCGGTCGCGAAGCGGGCGGATTTAGGCGAAATCATGAAGGGAAGATCCTGGAACGGTGACTGACCGGACCACGCTACCGGCGCCATACCCGGCCGGCATATCCCGTTTGGTATATGCCGTGCGCACCGGGCCTGTTGGCGCCAGGGCGACACTTCGATAAATGGCTTATCTTACAATGAATTACAGCTTGGCTAGGCGAGGACGACACAGGCCATGCCGCGCAAAATTAGGTATATCATGTAACATTTATATCATAGTTATACGCGTTCATGGCGGTCGCACGGCGATGGCGGTGGACAATAATCCGTTGCGGAGTACCCTGAGCACTATTCAATGACCGGAGACATGCTCAGGCTCATGCTGGCCTCACATCACGATCTGCTACTGACGCTGTATGAAACCGTGCATCGGCCCGATAGCTGGCGCACTTTCCTCGACCAGGTTTGTGCCGGCATCAATGTCCGCAGCGCCGTGGTCCAGCGCCTGCGCACCGGCGGGCCGACCCTGCAAACGACATGGCTGGCCTTCGATTCCTATTCCGAAGAATATGCCGCCCAACATGCGCCCGTCGTCAACGACGTCATGAATCCGCGCCTCCAGGCCGAATACGACCTGCCGCCCCTGGCCATCGGACAGGTCGGTATCGCCTGCGATGAGGACCTGCCCATGCCGGCCCATGTTCGCCGGCGGTTTCAGGACGATCTCGGCGATGTCGGTCTGGGCAAGGGCATTTTCGCCGGCATGGACATAGCGCCGACCGAAGGGTTCAGCCTGATCCTGCATCGCCACCCCGGCGAAAAGACCGGCTATTCATCGCGGGACCGCGCCTTCCTCATGGATCTCGTGCCCCACCTGTCGCAGGCCATCGTTCTGTCGGACAAGCTCAACCGGACCGTCCGTCAGTCCGCGGCGATGCAGCAGGTCCTCGACCGGGCGCGACCGGCCCTGATTATCTGCGACCCCCAGGCGCGGCTGATATGGTCTAACCAGGCGGCGCAGCAGGTGCTGAAATCCTCGGACAGCCTGAAGGTCATTGCCGGGCGCGTCAGTTGCAAGCGTCACGACCGCACGGCGGCCCTGCACGCCCTGATCCGCCGGACCTGCTTGCAAGGGGAGGACGAGACCCTCGATCAGCGCTGCCTTGTCGTCGACGACCACGGTTTCAACCCCATGCATGTCATGGTCATGCCGTTGCCCAAAACCGAGGACGACGGTGAGGACCAAGTGGCGCTCTTCCTGACGCAAACCGGCGCCGCCTTCGATATCCCGGCCCGGCTGCTGGAAAAACTTTTCCGCCTGTCGCCGGCCGAGGCGCGGCTGGCCAAGGCGATCGTCGAAGGCGGCGCGGTCAATACCTACGCCCTGGCCCAGGGCCTGGCCGAGGGCACGGTACGGTTTCAGCTCAAACAGGTGCTGGCGAAAACCGGCTGCCCGCGGCAATCCGACCTGGTGCGTTTGGTCTGTTCGACCATGATGAGCCAGTTCGGCCATTAAAAGCTGATGGCATGTAAAAGCCCCCGGGGCATCGCTCCGAAGGCTGAATTCCATTTCGCCAAGGCGGGCAAGGCTTGGTGGCCTGTTAAACCCGCAGGTCAGGGATGAAAAGCCGCTTCTTCGTCGAGCTTTCGTGCAACCATGCCCGACGTTAAACGCCCAGCCGTTCGGCGACAACGGCCTTCCAATAGGCGATTCCGGTCGGCAGGACGGCATCGCTGAAGTCGTAGGTCGGGCTGTGCAACATGCAGGTATCGGGGCCGTGGCCCTGTCCCAGCCAGACGTAACAGCCGGGACGGGCTTCGAGCATGAAGGCGAAGTCTTCCGCGGTCATGGAGGGCGGCTCATGGCGGCGGACATTAGCCTCGCCGACGACTTTTGCCGCGGCCGCGGCGGCATGGGCCGTCTGGTCCGCTGCGTTCACCGTCGCCGGAAAGCAGCGCCGGTAGTCATAATCGACCGTGACTCCCAGGGCCGCACCGACGCCGGCCGCGATCTCACCCATCCTTCGTTGCGCCATATCGCGGATTTCGGGCCGGAAAGACCGCACCGTACCCCGCAGCTCCGCGGATTCCGCAATGACATTGTCGGCGCTGCCGCCATGGATCTGCGTCACCGAAACCACCAGGGCCTCGTGCGGCGGTGCATTGCGGCTGACGACGGTTTGCAGGGCCACGGCAAGGTGCGCCGCCGCCACGACCGGATCGACGACCAGGTGCGGCATGGCGGCATGCCCACCCTTGCCTTTTACACGCATGGAGAAGAAATCGCAGGACGCCATGACCGGCCCCTCACGGACGCCGATCGTGCCGGCCGGCAGTTGCGGCCAATTGTGCAGGCCGTAAACCTCTTCGATATTGAAACGGTCGAACAGGCCTTCGTCGACCATGACCTGGCCGCCGCCAAGCGCCTCTTCGGCCGGCTGAAAGATGAAGCAGACCGTACCCCTAAACTCGGGATCGCGCGCCAGGTCGCGGGCGGCGCCCAGCAGCATGGCGGTATGGCCGTCGTGACCGCAGGCGTGCATGCGGCCGGCAAAGGTCGAGGCGTGGCCGAAGCGGTTCATTTCCTGCATCGGCAGGGCGTCCATGTCGGCGCGCAGACCGATGACGCGTCCGGGACCATGACGGCCGTGTAAGACGCCGACCAGGCCGGTTTTGGCCCAGCCGTCGTGGGTTTCGATACCGAAGCTGCGCAGCTTGTCGGCCACGAAGGCAGAGGTCAGAATCTCTTCATACCCGAGTTCCGGCCGGGCATGGATATGGCGACGCCACAGGACGGTTTCGTCGAGATTATTGCTGTCGGCCATGATGTCCTCTGCGGGAGCCTCAGCCTAGCACCGGCGTCGGGGTTTTTAAACCGGCGAGATGAACCGATTGAAATTGACGTGAGCGTGCATCCAGAGGCGGCCGGCCGACGTAAGGGCTGTGACGTCCGGGTTTCGGCGTCGCAACCGGTGGCAGGCATGAGGTGGCTGGACAAGCTCCGCAGGATGGTGAACCGGCGTTCGGTCGAGCGCGCGGGAATCGTTTGCGCCGTCGTCGTGGCGCACGTCTTCGTCTTTATGGCCATGGCGCTCCAATTCCGAAGCGATCGTACCCCGGTCGGTATCGAAGGCCAGGTGGTGATGGCGAGCCTGGTTTCCGCCATGCCGGCACAACATCCGTCACCGCCTGCGCGACGATCGCGGCCCAAGGCGGCCAAGCCGAAGACCGTCGAAGTCCATCAAGACAATCCGGCGCCGGACGGTTTGAGGCCGCCTGAGCCGGAATGGGTCGCCGCCGCCCAACCCGACGCGGACGATCCGGGCGACGACGACACCTTGCATTTATCGGACAGCGACGCTCTCGCTCTGGAACAGTTCCAACCGGCCGCGGCGGCGGCGGGGGAACCGAATACGCCTTGCAATCTGACCGCCATGCTCGCCACCGGCTTTGCGCAAAGTCCGGCCGTGCGTCAGGGCTTGAACGAGCTTCCGGCCGATCAACGTTCGGTCGCCAACGCCGTCAACTTGTGGGACGGGCAATGGCCGGGAGACTCGACAGCCGGCGGCAAGGCCTTGCTGCGCGCCTTGCTGGTCAAGGCAATCACCGGCGCCCGGGCCGACTGTTTGACCCAGGCCAACCGCGGTCCAGTCCTGTTCCTGGTTCCCGAACGCCAGACCACGGTCGTACTGGCCGTCGGCTCCGGCGAATGGACCTGGGGCGATTTGCTGGCGGCGCCCTCCGTTACCGACGACAATTATTTCCTCACCCTCGCATCCGAAATTCCGGCCGCCCCGTAATCCAACCAAGGGCCGAACAGATACAATTAACGATCGTTCGCGATCAGGAGGGTTTTCGTGAGAATTCTGCAACGCGGTGGCTTGGCCATCCTGACCACAGTAAGCGCCATAGGCCTATTGGCCGGTATTTCACCCAGTTTCGCCTCGAGCCACCGTGAGGCCCCCGGCATCACGAAATCGCCGAAGGTCGACGGTACCGACTTTTATATGTTCCGCAGCTATGAGCCGGGCCGCGACGGCTATGTCACCTTCCTGGCCAATTATCAGGGCCTGCAGGATCCCGGCGGCGGGCCGAACTATTTCACCATGGACCCGGATGCGGTCTATGAAATCCACGTCGACAATGTCGGCGACGCCAAGGACCACCTGACATTCCAGTTCAAGTTCACCAACACCCTGGTCAATGACAAGGGCATTACGCTGAACATCGGCGGCACGACCAACGCCATCGCCGTGCGCGCAGCGGGCCAGATCAGTGCCGCACCGACCGATCCGAGCCTCGGCGAAACCGAGTCCTATACCCTGACCCTGATCACCGGCGACCGCCATACCGGAACCCGTGCGGCCGTGACCGACGCCAACGGCGGCGGTATGAGCTTCGCCAAACCGTTGGACAATGTCGGCAACAAGACGATCCCCGATTACGCCGCCTATGCCAACAAATTCATCTATAACGTCAATATTCCTGGCTGTGCAACGGCCGGCAAGGTCTTCGTCGGCCAACGCGCCGACGCTTTCGCCGTCAATCTCGGCGCCGTCTTCGACCTGGTCAATTTCGTGCCGATCGAAGGCGACAGCGCGCCCGGCGCCCATGACGGCGGCGGCTTCCCCGGCGGCGTCACCCAAAGCCATGCCAATGACGAGGTCATGGGCAAGAAGAATGTCACGACCCTGGCGCTGGAAGTGCCGATCTCGTGCCTGACGGGCGACGGTAACGGCGTCATCGGCGGCTGGACGACAGCCAGTTTGCCGCAGGCCCGCCTCGTCGATCCGAACCCGAGTTACAAGGCGCCTACCGTCTCGGGCGGCGCCTATACGCAGGTGTCGCGTCTCGGCATGCCCCTGGTCAACGAACTGGTCATCGGTATGCCCGACAAGGACAAGTGGAATGCGTCGGAGCCTTCCGGCGACGGCCAGTTCGGCGCCTATGTCACTAACCCGACCTTCCCGGCGATCGCCAACCTGCTGTTCCGTGCGCCGGTCAACGCCACCTTGCATGCCAATATCGCCGACCTGGCACCGACCAACTTCCCGCGGAACGATCTGGTGGCGACCTTCCTGACTGGTATCGCTACGCTGAACCAGCAAAAGACTGTGACGCCGTCGGAAGAGCTCCGGCTCAACACCGCCGTGGCCGTGACGCCGCGCGCCAGCCAGGCCAATCTGGGTGTCGCCGGCGACGATCTGGCTGGTTATCCCAACGGCCGCCGTCCGGGCGACGACACAGTCGACATCACCTTGCGCGTTGCGATGGGCGCCCTGTGTTATCCGGTGCCGATCAATGGCCATCCTACCGCCCTGGGTCTGTGCACGCCGGCCGATGCGTCGGTCGGTAACGTCCCGTTCACCGACGGCGCACCTGTTTCGGCCACCGACGTTCAGAACAAGTTCCCTTACCTGAACGATCCGCTGCCGGGTGCGCCCTACTCGGCCCGTCATTGATCCATTTCAGACAAGGATTCACGCCATGAAGAAACTGATCATCCTCGCCGCCTTAGCCGGACTGGCCCTGGGCCTGTCCGCCTGCGGCGGCGGCAGTAGCGGCACGACCGTCGTCGTCACGCCGCCGCCCCCCGCCGATCCGAACGCCAAGTTCGGCACGGCCTTCGCGGCCGATTTCAAGAAGGACCCGAACTCGGCGCCGGCCTCGGTCGCCGCCGGCGACGTGGTGCCGGTCGATCCGACCGCCAAACCCTCGGAAGTCCATTAAGACTGTGGTTTAGCCAAAGCGAAAGGCCTGCATCATCCGGGATGCAGGCCTTTTTACTATCTGTCCGCAGGAAAACTTGCCGTCCTGAAATCAATGCGAATTCGGCGCGTAGCCGAAGGTCAGGCTGGAGAACATGGTCTCGTAATCTGCCTTTGGATCGCCAGCGATCGGCTTGGTCCACACGACATTGGCCTGCCATTCCCCTATACGAGGGATGTTCAAGGTCGCATTGCCTTGGGCGTCCGACTTGATGATCTGAGTAGGACGGTCGTCGAATTGCAGGTTATTCATCATCACCGTCGCGCCGGCCAGGGGTTTGCCGTAATAATAGATGCGCACCGGCAGGGTACCCTTGAACTCCGGCGCGTATGGATTGGCCAGGGGGACAATCTCCAAGGACATGCCAATCGGTCGGGTGGCGATGGCGTCGTCGGATTTGGTGTACGGCCCGACCTGGATCAGGGCCTTGGCGCGTCGGCTATAAACCTCCTTGCCATCAGCAGTGGTGGTATTGGTCTTCTGGCGCAGATCGAGCGCCGGCGTCATGCCTTCGAAGGTAATATAGTCGTTGAAACGGATATCCGGCAGCTCACTATAGGTGCCGTTGGTTTCGAAGACGAGGAGTTGCAGGCCGGTCTTGGGGAAATGCAGAGTCGTATCGACATTGGCGTCGCCCAGTTTGAGCTCGGGCCGGCGATCGAGATGGCTGCCGACGCTGAAGCTGTCGAAGCGGGTAACGCGATCGGCGGTGATCAGCGATTTTTGCCGGTTGGCGCCGTGGCCGACCTGGATGCTCATGGTCGTCGTGGCGCCGGGCGCCAGTTGGAAGGTGTTGGGCTGTAGCCAGAAATCGTGCGCCGAGGCGGCGATCGGCAGGCAGGTAAAGGCCGCCGTCGCCAAAAGGCCGACGGCCTTGCGCGCGATGTGTGGAAATAAGCTGGTGGTTGTCATCGCTTCGCCCTCTTCAAGCGTATCAGTGTCATAACGTCAGCACAGGACATCTGCATGTCATCGACCGGTCCGCGCCCGCCTCTCACCTATACGTACGAGCCGGCCATTCGGTCGCATGACCGGCAAAATTTCCCGCATTCCCCAGTTTCTTTGGCCCTAATCTTTTTAGCAACGGCCATGACCGTGATGGCCTTGGCCTGCCCGGCGGAGGCCCATGTCGGCACGGGCCTTGCCGGCGGTTTTGTTTCCGGCTTTTTCCACCCGCTCACCGGGTGGGATCACCTGCTGGCCATGGTGTCGGTCGGGTTGTGGGGCGCCATTCTCGGCCGGCCGTTGATCGTCGCCCTGCCGGTCATCTTTCCGGCCATGATGGTGGTCGGCGCCCTTATGGGTATGTTGCACGTGCCGATGCCGCCGGTCGAAATCGGTATAGCCTTGTCGGTCTTGGGGTTGGGTGGGGTGATTGCCTGCGGTTACAAGGCGCCGGTATGGCTGGCCTGTGTCCTGGTCGCCGTCTTCGCCATCTTCCACGGTTATGCCCACGGGCGGGAACTGCCGTCAGCCGCCGATCCGGTCGGTTACAGCACCGGCTTCGTGCTCAGCACCGGCCTGCTGCATGTGTGCGGCATCGTTATCGGCCTGATCTACGCGCATCCGAAGGGCAAGCTGGTCGTCAAGGGCCTGGGCGCTGCTATCGTCCTGGCCGGTTGCTTCTTCATGTACCAGGCAGCGGCCTGATGCGCGGGGCCATTCTTCCCGATGCCCTGCTGGCGGCGGCCGTTGGCATGGTCCTGAGCTACGCCGAGCCCAGGATTGCGCGCCAATCGGCAGTTGTCATGGTTGTGGCGGCCACAGCGATTGCGGTGCTGCCGTGGGCTGGGGTGTCGGACGATATCGCCTTTAACGGTTGTTGGGTCAGTCTCCTGCTGACGGCCGCCAGCGTGCATATACCGAAGGCCCCGAACCCGTGGCTGTCGCGCGGTCTGGCGCTCAATGCCGGCTTCTGGGCTGGGCTGGTGACGCATGTTCAGGGCGGGGCTGTGATGGTGCTGATGGGTTTGCCGCTGCTGTTGCTGGTCGTGCCCGGGCAGATGGTTGTCAAGCGTGGCTGGGGGATCGCCATCAAGGTGGCGTGCAGTTGGCTGATCGCCATCGCAGCTTTGGAAATCGGATTGATGATGGTACCGACGCCCGGCTATGCCCCGGATCACATGGATTAATTACGGCTGAATGTTCAGGTCGCCTCGGATATAGACCAGGGCACCGGGGCGACTGCTCAAAGGACCATGGCGCGAGCCCGGCAGGGCCATATGGAGTTCGCCGGCGCGAATAGTCATGCCGTCGACCTCGATTTCGCCTTCGAGGACCAGGCACTCCTCGATGAGCGCGTGACCATGGTTGGGAACCGAGGCGCCGGCCGCAACCCGGTAAAGGATGCCGCTGACCATGGCCGCCTTGTCGACGAACAGAACCTTGCGCTCGATGCCAGGCAGGAACGGTTCCCAAGTCAGTTCGTTGGTGCGAACATTGCGGGTATTGGGAGATTTTTCATCATCGTCGATGGCGAGTTCGATGCGCTCCCAAAGACCGGCTGGCGGGTCTTGCGGTGAAACGTGGCGATCGAGGATGGAAAAGATATCTTCGTAGTGCGATACGCGGGCTGCAAAGTGCTCGTCATTGGCCATGCGCTTTTCGGCCGCGACGAGCTCGCTGAGGTCGGCTACGCCGAGGGCGTAACGTGCCGCCAGGAAGTCGTCAGGTTCGCTCATATCCGTTTAAAGCGTCTCTCAGTTGCGCCAGTCCACGACGGATCCAGCTTTTTGCAGTTCCGACCGGAACCTGCATTTCGGCGGCCAGTTCCTCATGGGTAAGGCCAAACGTATAACAAAGATGAAGCGCCCGGTTGACGTCCGGTTTCAGGGCGTCAAGGCACTTGCGCACCGTTATATAGCTCTCCGGATCGCCAAATCCAGATGTAATCTCATATTGCGGCTCAAGCGTGGCGACGTCCTCAGCTAAACCCAACACTTCACGCCTAGCGATCCGCAGGCGGTCAATGGCCTTGCGCCGCGTCACCGAAAATAGCCAAGTCTCGGCATTGCCGCGGCGAGCATCAAACTGATGCGCCTTGCGCCAAACCGTGACGAAGACGTCCTGCAGCAAATCTTCCGCAACTTCCCTTCGCCTTACCATACGCAGGAGGACGGCAAACAGACGCGCGGATATTAGGCCATACAGCGATTTCAGGGCCAATTTATCGCCATTGGCGACGCGTTCGAGCAGGAAATTGAGATTGACGGGCTCAGGCACACGCGCCCTCACTACCGGAACGGACTGGATTTCCAGGATGGCACTGATCATTCCAGCTCTCCCAATATGACGAATCCATTTCCGCCCGCAGGCGATAAAGATTCAATGTGTCAGTGTCGAAGTTAGATGGGCGCATGGACAACAAAGCCCTTCCCTGGCGTACTGTGGTAAAAAGGCCTGAAATGCGGGAGGCACAACCTCCCGCACCCCGACCAACGGCCAGGACTTGCACACCACGTCGCGAGGGCCGCTGCGAGGCAAGGCTGTCCTGGTCCGTCAATCATGCTGTCCACCGGACGGCAGAACAGATACGCTGCTTACGCAGGGTAAGATGACTCAAAAGGCAAAAAAATCACCGGGCCTGGTGGTCCGGTGATTTGTGGCAGGCGTGGTCGGGAATTACATGGCGCCGAAGCGATAGGTTGCGGTGACCATCACAGCGTCGTTCTTGAACTCGTCGTCACTTCGGCGAATGTCGGTGCCGGCGGTGTTGACGATCAGGAAGGGGTTGGAGGCAAAAGTATTGGCGCTAGGGCCAGCCAGCACTGAGACGCCGCGGTCGCGCAACGAGGTGTGGAGATATTCCAAACCGACAGACCAATGATCGTTGAAGGCCTTTTCGACCCCGATACCGACCTGATAACCGCGGCCGTCCTTGCCATTGCTGGCGGTAAAACTATTGAAGGCGTTGGTGGTTGAAAACGTGCGGTCGATGTCGGCCCAGGCGAAGCCGGCCGTGCCGTACATCAGCCAGTTGTCATAGGCATAACCAATGCGGCCGCGGATGGCCGTAACAGCGTCCGCCTTGCGGGTAAAGACATAGTTGTCGGGTGCGGTGGAGAAGCCGGAAACACTGTCACGCATCTTCATGCCGGTGACGTCGGCGACGATGCCATAGACGAAGGCGTCGCTTTGCCAGTCATAGCCGACACGAAGGCCAAGCGCGCTTTCGCCGCCGGCCTTATGACAACCATCAGCCGGTGCCGTGCCTTGGGCGGTGCCGCGGCAGAAGCCCGGCTGGAAAGCGTTGCTGCCGGTAAAGGTATTGACTGTGTCGCCATATGTACCGTTTCGGTCAGTATCGAACTCCAGCGTTTCGCCGTGACCGGTTGCATGGCCCCACCCGGCTACCCCGGAGACATAGGGTCCGCTCCAGGTCTGGGCAGAGGCGAGGGATACGGTCGCGCCAAGAGCGGTGACGGCGAGCAAGGATACAGTGAGCGCTATCTTTTTCATGGCAAGACCCCGAGTTGAAGCCAGCCGAAAACCGGCTGATTTTCACACTACGGGCGAAAGCGGCTTTCGGATGCAGCCGCTGCGTCTTGCGCTCCATAACAGGGCTGATTATTCTCACTTTCCCGATCTGACTAGCATCTTCTATGGCAATGGCGCTCCCCGGCGGACACAACGAACAACAGGCCCGAAATGCGGGAGGCAGAACCTCCCGCGTCCCGACGGATGGACGAAGAACGCCATACCACGTCGCGAGGGCCGCTGCGAAATTAGGCTGTCCCTCGCCATCTGTCGTACCATCCAGCGGACGGCTGAACAGATGCGCTGCTGACGCGGGGTAAGATGACTCGCGAGCAAAAAATCATCCGCCCGCCCGTCGAAAGCGTCACCGCGACGGCGAATATCGACAGCCAGCGATGGATTTGGCTGCCAATTATGTTCAAACTTTCCGCCAAAGCACCCTATCCGTAATAAAGTTGCAATATTTTTGCCCCTTTCGAGTGTTTATGATATCAAGCGTCGCAGAAGTTGCTACGCAAAGTTAAGAATTGCGCGTATCAGTGCGAATCCCCATTTGAGGCATTCATGACTACCGAAGACAACAAATCCAATCCTGTCGATCTGCACGTCGGCGGCCGCGTCCGTATGCGACGTAAATTCCTTGGCCTGAGCCAGACCGATCTCGCCGATGCCCTCGGCCTGACGTTCCAGCAGGTGCAAAAATATGAGCGCGGTTCCAATCGGATCAGCGCGTCGAAACTGTTCGAAATCGGCCGGACGCTGAAAGTGCCCGTCGCCTACTTCTTCGAGGGCTACGGCCAGAACGAAGCGGTCGAAGGTTTCACCGAATCGCAGTCCGAGCAGGCGGTCCACGGCTTCCTCATGACGACGGAGGGCATCGAAATCGCTGAAGCCTTCCCGCGCATCAAGAATGCCAAGCATCGCCGCAAGGTAATGGAACTGGTCCGCACCCTCGCCGAAGACGACGCGTAAAGAATCAAGGCCAGGGGCAAGCTCCTGGCCTTTTCTTTGGCGGTCACGTCACCCAATCGCGCATTACCAAACGATATGGCTGAGGAAGGCGGCATCTGTAGATGTCGTGTTCTGCACGGTGATGACGTTCCCTCCGCCCAGGTCGATCACCGAATCGAGTCCCACCTGGGTGATGAAGGCCGTGTGCGGCGTGCCGTGGGCATAGGCGGTGACGTCGATCTTATCCCCCTCGCCCGCCGAAAAATCGGTAATGATGTCGAGGCCACTGTGGACGCCGAAAGCGAAGGTGTCGGCACCCGTTCCGCCGGTCAGGGTATCGTTGCCGGCGCCGCCGGTCAGGCTGTTATTCCCCTTGGTGCCGACCATGACATTGGCCAGGCCGTTGCCGGTTCCGTTGAGATTGGCGGCTCCGGTCAGGGTCAGGTTCTCAACATTGTTGCCGAGGACGAAGCTGACCGAGCTGAAGACATTGTCGACGCCCTGGCCGGAATATTCCGTGACGGTGTCGCCGATATTGTCGACATAGAAGATATCGTTGCCGTTGCCGCCGCGCATGGTGTCGGCCCCCTTGCCGCCATCGATGACGTCATTGCCGTCGGCGCCGCCCAGCGTATTGTTGCCGACATTGCCAGTCAGGTGATTGTCGAGCGCATTGCCGGTGCCGAAACGAACGCCGGAGCCGGTGAGGATCAGGTTCTCGATGTTTAATCCCAGGGTGTAGGTACCGTTGATCGCGATCGTATCATTGCCGGAATTGCCGTATTCGGTGACGACATCGAGCTTGTTGTCGACATAGTAGCGGTCGTCGCCCTGGCCACCCTTCATGGTATCGCCGCCCTTGCCGCCGTCGAGCGTATCATTACCCAGGCCGCCACCCAGATTGTCGTTGCCCTCACCGCCGATCAGCTTGTTATTGCCGTCATTGCCGATAATAGTGTTGTTCAAGGCATTGCCGGTGCCAGCGGTATTGCCGGTGCCGGTCAGGGTCAGCTTCTCGACAAACGCGCTCAGGGTATAGGTGCGTGTGCTGATAACGGTGTCGCTGCCGCCGCCGTTTAGCTCGGTCACGACATCGCCGGCATTGTCGACATAGTAGGTGTCATTACCGGTCCCGCCGGTCATCCTGTCGGCGCCAGCGCCGCCATTGATGACATCATTGCCGTCCAGGCCGACAAGTATGTTTCTACCGGTGTTTCCGGTCAGGGCGTTGTCGTCGGCGGTGCCCGTGCCGTTGAGATTCGCCGACCCGGTCAGAACGAGATTTTCGAGATTGGCGGCCAGGGTCGTTGTGAACGACGTCCTCAGGGTGTCGTTGCCCTGGCCGGTGGATTCGATGACCCGGTCAAAGACATTGTCGACGACATAGGTATCGTTGCCAGCCCCGCCGGCCATGACATCGCCGCCCGCGCCACCGTCCAGCCAGTTGTCGCCGACATTGCCGGTCAAGTTATTGGCGAGATAGTTACCTATGGCATTGATTGAGGCCGCACCGGTGAGGACCACGTCTTCGACGGACTTGACGAGGATCAGGTCTAAATTCACCGTAGAATAAACGGTATCGTGCCCTTCGTTTTCATTTTCACGCACCACATCCAGCACATTGTCGACATAGAAGCTGTCATTGCCTTTGCCGCCGATCAGGATGTCGACGCCGGCCCCGCCATCCAGCCTGTTATCGCCGTCATTACCGCCCAGTGTATCGTCGTAGGCAGTGCCGATGACATTTTCGATGCTGAAGACGTCGGGCGAATAGTAGGTGAAGAGCATACCGGATGCGAGGTAAAAATATACTCCGCCGGCAAAATTGGCCAGGCTCAGCGTGTCACTGCCGGCGCCGCCGTCATACCACCCCTGCCCGTCCGCCAACAGCACGTCGTCGCCGGTACCACCGTACAACAGGTCGCCCGCCCCACCGGTGAGCGTATCATCGCCGCCATTGCCGAAGATGGAATCGAGCCCCGCCGTTCCGCTCACCGCGTGTCCGGCTTCTCCGTCATTGATGATCTTGCCGGTCAGCACGCGCACCGTGAACTGGTGAGTCGTATTGCTGCCGATATCACCGCTGACCGAGAACTGGAACCCGGGCGTATAATAGGGCGAGTAGATATGGTGGAAACTGACCTTACCGGCTTCTAGTTGAGCCTCGGTGAAGGTGGACGCAGATACGCCATCGACCAGGATCTCGCAATCGTTGATATTATAGGCTTGGAAGGTGGCTGTGCCGCCCGACACGGCATTCAGGTCGTCCGTCGTGAGCACGGTGGTGCCGTTTTTGAATAGCGTGGCGGTCCAGTCGCCGGACACGACTGACGGGCTGATAGTATGCGCAATATTGACAGTCTGATCGTTGAATTTCAGCGTCTCGAAGTTGCGCATGTAAAATTCGCGACTGCCTGTCCGCACGATCCACAGATCGACCCGGCTTTCCGTCAAGGTATAATCGGCGTAGTTCCCGGCCAGGATCAGCGTATCGTTGCCCGCGCCACCATCGACGTCCGTCGTCGCCGCGCTCATGGTTATGGTATCGTCGAAACGGGAGCCCGTGGCGTTTTCGATGCCGATCAGGGAATCCATGCCCTCGCCGGTATTCTGTGCCGTGGTGAGGTTGAGATCGAGGGTGATGCTATGGCCGGCTTGGCTGAAATCCACCATGTCGACACTGTCGCCACCATCCAGTCGGTCATTGCCGAGACCACCGGCCAGCCAGTCGAAGCCGGCATTGCCGACAAGTATGTTGTCGGCATCATTGCCGATTAGCATGTCGTTGCCGGCGCTCCCCGTGGCGTTCTCGATGACGACGCCCGCGGCGATGGAAAATCCGCCGGCGACACCGGTATTGTAGGAGATGTAGCCGCCACCGCCGACCGCATCCAGCAAGGACGCCGGCCGCAGATCGATAAGTGCATCGCCGGCGCCGGCGACGATGGTGTCCGTGCCGCTGCTGTCCCAGATGGCCACATAGCCGGTCGAACCCGTCGCCAGGCTGGGCAGGTTGTAGATGGTATTCCCGGCATGGGCCGTCACCGCGCCATAAAGCTGTTGCGCTGCGGCGATATCCAAAGCCATCGGCCCCATCGGCCAACCATAGGTAAAGTCGTAGTAGCCGTCTGGCACGTAGGACGGCGGATTGGTCCACAGGGCGGTCGTCGCCATGACGGTGAAGATACCCTGGTTGAGCCCGTCATCGCCGTATTGCGGCGCGTTGTGCACCGGCTCCAACGGCACGTGGGTGGCGCTCCAGCTGTCCGGATGGACCAGGCCCATGGCGTAGCCCGCCGCCTGAAGAAATTCGGCATACCATACTGATCCGGGATTGAGCCCGTCGGCAGTAGTCCAGTTTTGCGGCACGGACACCACATGCTGACCGGAAACGGACGCCACGGGCACATTGCTGAGGTGGGAATCGATGACCATGACGAGGTCAGCCTGGCTGGCGCTGGCGACCTGGCTGAAGGTCACGTCGGCGACGCCAGACCAGGCGTCGGCCGCCGCCATGAAGGCGGAGACGTCTGAGGCTTTCCACGACGCGGTCCCCGTGTGGCCGTCATAGGTCTGGCCGCTGGTGGCAAAATAAACCTTGAGCGTGTGGCCGGTTACCGGCGCACCGGATTCGATGGCGGTGACCGGATTCGGGGGCGGTGCGGACTGAGCCGTGACGGCATAGCCACCGGTCGCACCGCCCTGGCCATGGACGGCGACGAAATAGCTGCCGGTGGACGGCACGGTCCAGGAGAGCCCGGCCGCGCCCGCGGTGGCGCCCAGATCGCTGGATGCGATGAGTTGGCCATTGCCGTCCATCAACGCGATGGCTGCGTCGCCCAGAGGACTGGCGCCATCGGGCGTCGCCGTGAAATAATAGCTTTGGCCGGCCGTCAGTTCGACCCGGAACCAGTCGGCGTCCGCCGCAGCATCGATCGTGCTATGCGCGGCGGCACCGAGAGTCAGGCTGGTGCCGGTGTTGACCCCACTGAAGATGTCGTTGGTTGCCGCGGCGCTGACGGTATAACCGCCGCCGACATTGCCCCCCCCCTTGATACTCAGATAGTAGAGGCCGGACGTGGGTGCGGCGAATTCGAGATGCGACGAACCGCCCGTGCCGTGTTGGCCAGCGATCGGGTTCCCGTCGGCATCGCGAAGGTCGACTTGGGTGGTGATTGGTGACGCGCCGGTGCCCTGGACATCGAAGACATAGGACTGCCCGGCCGTGAGCGCGACGGCATACCAGTCGCTTTCAGGGGTCGAATATCCGGAATAGACGCTCCCGTCCGGTTGATAGATGGTGCCGGCGACCGGTTGGCCCAAGGTCAGGACTGCGGTCGTGGCTGGTGTGGACGCCACCGTATCGGTCACACCAAAACTTATCGTATAACCGCCGACACCGGAATTGGCGGTTGTGTGGAAATAATAGGTGCCTGTCGCGGTGGTTTCGAACCGGTACGTAAGGGTCGGATTGTTGAAGTTCGACACCAATGGGACCTCGATATAGGCCGGGGCTTCAAATTCCAGCGACGTCGTAAGGACGCCATTGTCGCCACGCACTGATAGGTCGTAAGTATAGCCAGCGACGAGGTCGACAGCGAACCAATCGGAATCACCGACATAATCGATAGCGCCATGAAATGCCTGAGCGACCGACACGGGCACGGCCGTCGCGTGCGTCGATCCCTCCAGATCATTCACCTGAGTCATGGTGAGGAAGTAGTCGCGTTGCGTGGCGTAGCTGGTATCGGTGGCCGAAAGATAAACGGTTTGGTCTGTGGTGGAGGTATAGACAAGCGAGTCAGGATCGCCGTAACCGCCAACCTTGACATAGCTCAGGGCTTTGCCATTGGCATTAACCAGCGACAAAGCCTCATTGCTGTAAACGGGCCCGCCCTGCGTAAATACGTAGGTTTGGCCGGCTTTTAGGTGAACGGCATACCAGTCGACATCACCACTGGAATCAATAAAGCCGTGCGTCATTTTGCCGGAAGTTAAGGTCTGGCTTGTAGCCGAGCTGGCTGGAAGGTCGGGGAGGACCAGTTCGCTAATAACCGTGTAATCAAAGATATGTGTACCGCCGCTGACGACCAGATCATAGGTGCCGGTGGTGGCTGCGGTAAAGGTGATGTGAGCGGCCCGGCCGGCACCGAATTCCCTGGGACCATATAGAGCGTCTACGCCAGTGTCGCTGGCAACGCCGTCAAAGGACAAGGTATTGCTTGAAGGACCGTCGAAATAAAAACTATAGGTCGAACCCGCGGTCAGATGGAAGGCGAAGGTATCGGTATCGGCGGAACCGGCAAGCGTGCTGGATATATCGTGTCCAACCACCGCGTCAACTGGGCCGGCAGCGTCTATATCGGGCGCTGCCTGGGAGAAGCCTACGGAATAGCCGCCACCGTGGGCATTGACGTAGGGATAGTTGTTCGGATTGTTGACCACCGTGGAGCCAACAGCGATGAAGTACTTGCCGCTAAAATCGGCCGTGAAATAAAAGGTGGCCGACCCAGTGCCATCTCCAGCGAACGAAGCGCTGGCGACGTTCCACGAAATTCCGTCGCTTTTTCTAACGTTAAGCGACAGGATGCCATCGGTCAGCGCCTCGATATCGCCCTGTTGCTTGGAGTTCAGAACGAACATGTATGTCGTGTTGGCGACCAGGTCGATGCCATACCAGTCGCTATCGTGGATGCCTTGTGCCACACCGTCGACCATCTGCCCTTCGGTGGCCGTCGCGGTCGTCGTTTCCCAGCCGTCGATCTGGTCGGCAGGCATCTGAACGGCTTTGACGGTATAGTGACCCTGCCCCCCCGTACCGGAGGCGGACACATAGTATTTGCCGGTCTGAGTGACCTCGTAACTCACCCAAGCGCTGCCCCCCAAACCATCGGCGTGATCGCTGGCGAGAGTGGCTGTCACCTCTCCAAACAAATTGGGTCCATAAAGTGTCAGAGAAGGATTCGCCAGGGCCGAGACGCCCGAACCACTGACCATGAAGTAATAGATCTGGCCCGCGATCAGGTCGACTTCATACCAGTCCTGGTCATCGGCGGATTGTACATCCCCTGCGACGGCGACACCCAGTGTCAACTTCGCCGGTGTGGTGGTATCGGCGGGCAGGTCGGCGCCGTTGATATCCGACGCAATTTCGCCGTGAACCGATTTCAGCATGTCTTCCCCCCTGGTAAGCGCAACCGCGATGGCGCACACACGCAGCAAGGCATACCAGAATCTCGCACGCGGAAAAAGGGTGTTCCATCTTTTTCGGCCGGCCGGCTTGAACATTTTATCCTTGCGGGATCGCTCCTACAGGTTAGTCTCACGCGAAACGAAGGAGACAGCCCATGCGTAACCCTACCGCCCTTGCCATGTCGGCCTGTCTGGCTATTGCCGCGCTCGGTTTGATGGCCGCGGCGCCGGTGACGCAACAGGGCACGCCGGCGGCGCCCAGCCCGCAGGAGGTGCTCGACGCAGCGCCGGTCGACGCCTGGCGCGATGTGCCGGCCGAGGACCTTGTGGTCATGACCCTGGCCGACGGCAGCGTGGTCGATTATCAACTGGCGCCTGATTTCGCGCCCGTCCATGTCGCCAATATCCGCCAGCTGGTGCGCAGCGGTTATTTCGACGGCGCCTCGATTCTGCGCGTTCAGGACAATTATGTCGTGCAGTGGGGCCGCCCCGACGAGGACAAGACCGAAGCCAAAGGCATCGTCGCCGTGCCGCCTGCCGAATATGATTTCCCGGCTGCCGGCGTCGCCATGAAGGCCCTGCCCTATCGCGACGCCTATGCCGACCATGTCGGCCACGTCAAATCCTGGCCGGTGGCCGGCGACGGCACAACCGATTGGCTGATCCATTGCTACGGCATGATCGGGGTGGCGCGCGACGTGCCTCCCGACACCGGATCGGGCACACAGCTCTACACCATTATCGGCCATGCGCCGCGGCACCTGGATCGCAACCTGGCGGTCGTCGGGCGCATCGTTTCCGGCATGGACCTGTTGGCCGACCGGCCGCGCGGCACGGAAGAGCTCGGTTTTTACAAGGATGACACGCAACGCATCAAGATCGTGTCGGCGAAGATGGCCAGCGATATGGACGCGGCCACCCGGCCAGCGTTCCAGATTCTCGACAGCGACACCAAGACTTTCGATACCTGGCTGAACGCCAAGGCCAACCGTTCCGGCGCCTTTTTCGTCCGCCCGGCCGGCGCGGTCGATATCTGCAATGCCTTGCCGCCGTTCCGTGTCAAGACGTCCTGACCGACATCTCACGCACAACCCGGAGCAACGGTCGCCGGTAAATCTCTTGTTAAACTTAAACGTCCATCATTTAAACCATAAGTATATATGGCGGCAAGATCGTCATCGGTTTATGAGGGCGCGTACATGTTTTTTAAACCTGCCAATGCCGACCATCAGGGCATTGTCGACGCTCTGAATGCGTCCCAGGCTGTTATCGAATTCACGCCCTCCGGCAATATTTTGACGGCCAACGCGAACTTCCTCAAGGCGGTCGGCTATAGCCTCGACGAGATTTCCGGCCGCCACCACAGCCTGTTCTGCAATCCGGATGAGGTCAAGGGTGAGGCCTATGGCCGCTTCTGGCAGGACCTTGCCCAGGGTCATTTCGCCTCGGGCGTTTTCAAGCGTTTCGCCAAGGGCGGGCGCGTGCTGTGGCTGCAGGCGACCTATAATCCGATCCGCGATACCTCGGGCAAGATCGTCAAGGTGATCAAGTTCGCGTCCGACATCACGGAGCAGAAGCTGCGCGAAATCGACTTCAACGGCAAGGTCGACGCCATCAGCCGCGCCCAAGCGGTCATCGAATTCACCCCGGAAGGCGTGGTGCTGACCGCCAACCCGAACTTCCTCGACGCCGTCGGTTACAGCCTGAATGAAATCGTCGGTCAGCACCACCGCATGTTCTGCGACAAGGTCCAGGCGGGTTCGCCGGAATATGCCGAATTCTGGAACGCTCTGCGCCGCGGCGAATTCAAATCCGCCGAGTATCGCCGCATCGGCAAGGGCGGCCGCGAACTGTACATTCAGGCGACCTATAATCCCGTGTTCGACGACACCGGTGCCGTGGTCAAGGTCGTTAAGTTCGCCATCGACATCACCGACACCGTCGAACGCCGTATGCGCGGTGCGGCGCTTAACCGGAACCTCGGCAGTGTCGTCACCCGCATTTCCGACGCCCATCAGCGCGCAACGATCGCCGCCACGGCCTCGACCGAAACCGGCGCGATTATCAACTCCGTCGCTGCGGCCTCGGAAGAGCTGAGCCAGAGCGTGCGCGACATTTCGCACAGCATGGGCTTTACCCGTCAAAGCGTCGAAGGCGTCTTTCGCCATACCGAGAACGCCACCAGCTCGGCAGGATCGCTCAACCGCACGGCCGCGGCCATGAACAATGTCGTCGCTCTGATTCAGAGCATTGCCGGCCAGATCAATCTGCTGGCGCTCAACGCCACGATCGAATCGGCGCGCGCCGGTGAAGCCGGCAAGGGCTTTGCCGTCGTCGCTTCGGAGGTCAAGCAATTGGCTAATCAGGCGGCCAATTCCACCAAGACCATCGCCAGCGAAATCGCCAACATGCAGTCGGTCACCGGTGAGGTCGTCGAGGCGCTGTCGCTGATTTCCGGATCGATGAACAAGGTCATGGAAAATGTCACCTCGGTCGCCAGCACGCTGGAGCAACAGAACGCCGTGACCCAGGAAATTACGCACAACATGCAGTCGGCCGTCACCGCCGTCAACGATATCAATGAAAGCCTGGACACGATCAGCGTGACCTTCTCCGAGGTCGCTGAGGCATCGGAAAAGGTCAAGAAGGAGATGGACGAGTTAGCTGCGTAAAATTTGGTACGACTAACGGAATCTACACCTAACCGCATTAGCGTGAGCGGACATAAGGACCGGGGGTCGGCGGCCGGGTCGAAGAGCGCCAAAAGTCTTACCCGGATTTTAGGGCACCAGAAACGGTAGCGGAAGTGAAACCCATCAGCGTCAAACCTTTTGTCGATCTCTTTCGCAGCCCGACCGACAATATGGAATTGATGCGCGCGCAGTACGCCGCTTTTTCCAAGCAAATCCCGCTGCTCTATTTCATCCTGACGACCAATTCTCTGGCGGCCGCCTATACCTTTACGCATTTCGCGCCGGCCTGGCTGGCGCTCTACGTGCCGTGCGGCCTGTCGGCCATCTGCATCATGCGCTGCGCCTGGTGGTGGCGGATGCGCAACAAGACATTCAGCGACGCCTATATCATCAAATATACGCGGATGACGACGCGGCTGGCGGCAGTCCTGACCTTTTCCTTCACACTTTGGGGCATCACGCTCTACCCTTACGGCGATCCCTATGCCCAGGGCCAGGTCGTCTTCTGCACATCCCTGACCGTCATCGGTTGCGTCTTCTGCCTGATGCACCTGCGGCCCGCGGCCTTGACCGTCACCATCGTCGCCAATACGCCGTTCATCCTGTATTTCCTGTTTTTCGAGCCCCATGCCAGCCTGAAGGCGGTGGCGATCAATCTGGCCCTGGTATCGGCCGCCATGATCATCATCCTGCTGGTCTATTCGCGCGATTTCGCCAAGCTGGTGGCGTCGCAGGCCGAGACACGGCGCTTAAGCGAAGACAATCTGCGCATCGCCAATCTCGACAGCCTGACGGGCCTGGCCAACCGACGCTGGTTCTTTACCGAACTGGACAAGGCGCATCAGACAGCGGCGGCGAAGGACCACGGCTTCGCCGTCGGCATTATCGACCTCGACGGCTTCAAGCCGGTCAACGATACCTATGGGCACATGACGGGCGACAAGGTCCTGGTCGAGGCGGCCCAGCGCCTGAAGGCGGCGTGCGGCAACGGCGTCGTCTTGGCACGACTGGGCGGCGACGAGTTCGGCATCATTATCGGCGACAGCCCGGGCGAAACGACGCTGCGGCGGCTGGGGATCGCCATCCGCGATACTTTGCGCCTGCCCTACGCCATCGGCACGTCGCATGCCTTGCTGGGGTGCTCGATCGGCGTCGCCGTCTATCCGGAATCGGCCCAGGATCCGGCCTCGCTGTTCGAACGCGCCGACTATGCGCTCTATCACGCCAAGCGCCACCTGCGCGGCCAGACCGTGCTGTTTTCCGCCGAGCACGAAGAACAGATCCGCAGCCACGGCGTCATCGAACAGGCCCTGCAAAATGCCGATCTCGAGCACGAAATGTCGCTGGTCTTCCAGCCGATTGTCGATATCCGCACAGGCCGCGCGGTCGCTTTCGAGGCCCTGGCGCGCTGGCATAGTCCGACGCTCGGTTTTGTCGCCCCGGACAGCTTTATTCCGGTCGCCGAACGCGCCGGCCTGATCCGCACCCTGACCAAGGTTCTGCTGGGCAAGGCGCTGGCGGCGGCGAAGACCTGGCCTGACGACATCCGGATTTCGTTCAACCTGTCGACCCACGACATCTGCAATGCCGAAAGCGTGGTGCAACTGATCGCCTTGATCAACCGCAGCGGCGTGGCGCCGAAACGCATCGATTTCGAGATCACTGAGACCTCGGTGTCCTATGATTTCACCCAGGCCCATGCGGCGGTACGGACGTTCAAGGCGTTGGGGGTCGGGATATCGCTCGACGATTTCGGCACCGGATTCTCCAGCCTCAGCCACGTTCACCGTTTGCCGCTGGACAAGCTGAAGGTCGACCGCAGCTTTATCACCGACATCAATACCAATCCGGCCAGTTTGAAGATCGTCAAGTCGCTGACGGCGCTATGCGCCGATATGGGGCTGACCTGCATTATCGAAGGCGTCGAGACCGACGCGCAATTGCAGACCTTGCGCGATCTCGGCTGCACCATGATCCAGGGCTATCTGTTCGCCAAGCCGATGCCGGCCGGCGAGGTCGTGCCTTACCTGTCCATGGAAGACAAGCTGCCGTCGCGGCGGCGGATGAAGCGGTAGTCTGCCGCCGGGCGATTCGGAGTAGATGTGGTCGTATTGGGGCTTTAGGCCGCGCTCCGAATCTTTTATGTTATTGATTTTATTATATTTTTGTGAATAAGCAGCGCTCCGAATAGCGTTTCCGGGGCGTTTATTTCGATGCCTCGACCCCAGACATGGCCCTGATCTGGCCAGGATTTGGGCACGATAAGGCGCCGCTATCGCCGGCACTCCGATTGTCGGTCGGACTTGTTAGGCTAAAGCTTCTGAGCCAGGGGATGGTCCTCGGCGCCGTAGAGGGCGCGCAGTTCGGTCTTGAGGATCTTGCCGGTGGCGGTATGCGGGATCTCGTCGACGATGATGTAGTCTTCCGGGATCCACCACCGCGCCACGTGGGGCTCGATGACCTTGCGCAGGTCGGCGGCCTTCAACGTGGCGCCGGGGTGCAGGGCCAGGATGAAGCGCGGTCGTTCGCTCCATTTCTGATCGGCGCGGGCGATGACGGCGGCTTCGCGCACCGCCGGGTGTTGCATGGCCAGGTTTTCCAGCTCGATCGACGAAATCCATTCGCCACCGGTCTTGATCACGTCTTTCGAGCGATCGACGATGTTCATGAAGCCTTCGGCGTCGATCGTGGAGATGTCGCCGGTGCGGAACCAGCCGTCGGCGGTGAACTGGTCGCTGTCGGGATTGTTGAAATAGCCCGAGACGATCCACGGGCCGCGGACTTCCAGTTCGCCGCGCTGGATGCCGTCCCATGGCAAGGGCTTGCCGTCGGGGCCGGTGATGCGCATCTCGATGCCGAAAGGCGCCCGCCCCTGTTTCAGCTTCAGCCGCATCTGGTCCTGAGGGCTGAGGGCGTCGTGCTTCGGGTCGAGGACGCTGACCGAACCGAGCGGCGAGGTTTCGGTCATGCCCCAGGCATGGACGACCAGGGCCTTATGGGCGGCAAAGCGTTCGATCAGGGTTTGCGGACAGGCGGCGCCGCCGACGACGACGCGGCGCATGGGCGCGACGCTTTGGCCTTCCTTGTCGGCATGGTTCAGCAGGTTCATCCAGATGGTCGGCACGCCGGCCGAGACGGTGACGCCTTCGGCACGGATGATTTCGAGCAGGCCCGGTCCGTCGAGGCGCGGTCCCGGCAGGACGAGACGGGCGCCGGCCAGGGCGGCGGCATAGGGCACGCACCAGGCATTGACGTGGAACATCGGCACCACCGGCATGACGGTCTCGTTCGGCGTGAAGCCGAACAGGCCCGGTTGGTTGATGCCCATGGCGTGGAGCACGGTCGAGCGGTGGCTGTAGAGGACGCCCTTGGGGTTGCCTGTCGTGCCCGAGGTGTAGCATAGGCCGGAGGCGGTGCGTTCGTCGAATTGCGGCCAATCGAAGGTGTCGCTTTCGGCCGCCAGCAGGTCGTCATAGCATAATGCCCGGTGCAGGATATTGCCGGGCATTTGCGCCCGCGTGCCCATGACAATGACCCCGCGCACGGTCGGCAGGTTGATGATCATGGCCTCGACCAGCGGTGCGAAGCACGGGTCGACGAAGATGTACTGGTCCTGGGCGTCGTTGATAATGAACTCGATCTGTTCCTTGAACAGGCGGGGATTGACGGTGTGACAGATAAAGCCGGCACCGGGGACGCCATAATAGAGCTCGAAATGGCGGTAATTGTTCCAGGCCAGGGTGGCGATGCGGTCGCCGCGCTTCAGGCCGAGACGAACGAGGGCATTGGCCAGTTGCCGCGTGCGTTTGGCGGCATCGGCATAGGTGTAATGATGGAGGCTCGAATCCTCGTTGCGAGAGACGATGTCCTTGGCCGGGTGATATTTGGCGGCATATTCGAGAATATTGGGGATGAGCAAAGGCGCATCCATCATCAAGCCCAGCATGGCGTTTCCCTTACATCTGCTTGCGGCGTCGTTGATCGGCGCTCGCCGGGGAACTTAACTACATCTTGACGCGAAGGTAAACTTATTTTTTGCGGGCTTGAGGCGATGATTTTGCGACAGGGAGGAGACGTTAGGTGTGGGCGAAGGGAGGCAAGGGGCGATTTCGGGCACGATTGTGACGTGTTTGAGGGCGGATAAAAGGGGCTTTGGGACGGGTTTGAGGCCCTTCAGGCGCCTTTGTATCTATAAAAGCGGGCGATAATGTTCAGAATTGCGGAGGTAATTTTGGACAGAGGTGGGTCGAACATGGCGTTTTGCAGCCCAAGTCGGAAAAAGTTCATCCAATTCTGTCCAATTATTTGGCCAATTATTTGGCCAATTAACTGGCCAATTATTTAGGCGGCTGTGCGCAGTTTCTGCCGTCAATAATACCCTCGGCCATCGCCAACTATCCGAAAATCGACTTCAGGATATCGGTCGTGCGTTTCAATGGATCGCGGCGGATGGCGATTTCCTCGGTCCCGACATAATGGAACAGGCCATTGAGCGCCAAACCAACGGCATAGGTGCCGAGATAGGTCCGGGCGTCGGTCTTGACCAGACCTTGCAGGTTGTTGCGCTTGATGGCGCGGTCGAGATAGTCGACGGCGCCGGTCGATTGCATGGCGTTTTCCATCGGCGGGGTGAAGGCCGTGGTCAGGCGCGGCGTCGTGGTCCTTTGCAGGTAATCGGTGCCCGAAGTGTTGCCGCCACGGATAATACCTGTCGCGTCCTTGATGGTCATGGAGGTAATGGCGTCGACGAACAGCCCCTTGGCGACCGGGGCGGCGCTTTCGGCGGCGCGGTTCATGCGCAGGTGGAGGTCGTCGAGCAATGCCGATTGGCCCAGCGGCTTTAGCAGCTTTTGCAGGTTGGCCATCGGCTTGGGCAAAGGGATCTTGATGGCGGGGTCGCCCCAGTAGCCGTCGGGTTTCGACACACGCGCCACGGCGGCTTCGGTGCCCTGTTTCAGCATTTGACGCAGGCCGTCCTGAGCCGTCTTGTCGCTCAGCAGTTTTTTCGCCAGGGCGTCGTCGGCGACGGCGAAAAGTCCGAAGCTAGCCAGGCCTGTCAGCAGATACCGGCGATCCATCGTGCCCTCCCCAAGGATGAAAACCCGACACTATCGCAAAGGCCGTGATGTTCCGAATGAAAATTTCTTTAATTTATGCCTGACAAAGAGGCGGCCCCGGGTAAGGACCGGAGCGCCAAAATGGCGACACTTCGAGCATAATTTGTGCCCCCGGTTGTGTTGCACCCGTCTGTTCGTTAACCTTCGTTAATTCGTAGCGGAGGGCTGCCGTGAAGAAGGCCTATATCCATGCCGCCGGCGTTTGTGCGCTGGGCTTGCTGGCGATTCTGACCTTGCCGGGTGCCGGCGGGCGTCTCGAATCACGCTTGCAGGCCGAGCTGGATAGCGCCCTCCAAGGTAAGGGGTTGACGGGCATCGAGGCCCGTTTCGACGGCCAGGCGGTCGACCTCGGCTATGGCGACGACGCCATCAAGGTCGTGCACGTCGATGACCCGAGCGCCCTGGGACCGCGCATGGCCTGGGCGGTCGATACGGCGCGCGATCTGCACGGCGGACTTTATGCCGACGGGCGCAGCGGCAAGCTGTGGGGACCGGTGACGCGCATCACCATCGACCAGCCGTCAATCGATGGCTTAAACGAAAAGATGAATGCGCAATTGCGCGATCGCGCCGCGGCCGCGGCCCAGGCGCGCGCCTGCACCGACGACGTCACCCAGGCGGTGGCCAGCCGCAAGCTGAGCTTCGTGTCGGGCAGTTACCAGCTGACGGCGGATAGCGGCAAGATACTCGACGATGTCTATGCCGCCATCCATGCCTGCCCGGGGCGGCTGGTGCTGCATGTCGATGGCTTTACCGACGATGTCGGCGACGATGAGGCCAATGTCGTGTTGTCGTCGGCGCGGGCCGATGCGGCGGCCAAGGGTTTGATCACGCGCGGGCTTGCGGCCAGCATGGTGCGCTCGGCCGGCCATGGCGAGGGCGATCCGGTCGCCGATAACACAACGCCCGAGGGCCAGGCCGCCAACAGGCGGGTGACCTTCACCATGACGGTGCCACCAGACTCGCCTTTTGGGGTGAAGCCATGATCTATCTGATTTATGAGCTGCGCTGGTTGATCGTCATCGCCCTGTTGCTGGGTGTGTTGTGCGGCTTCGTCGCCAAGCGGTTCGGGAAGTAGCCATGGTGATCCTGTTGCTGCAATCCCTAGCTGTGCTGGTATTGGCCTATCTCGTCGGCCTGCCGATCGGTAGCATTTTGGGGCGATGGCTGACACCGGCGAAGCGGCCGGTGGCGGTGCCTGAGCCGGCGGTTGAAGAGGTGCCAGCGGAGCCCGTGCCGCGGCCCCTGCCCGTCTATCGTGGTATCGATCTGGCGCCGGCGGTGGTGGCTGCCGCCGTCGCGCCGGTTAAACCGAAATGGGAAGAGACCATCTACTTCCCGACCTCGACATTCGGGATCGCCGTGCGGTGTTGCCCTCCGGAGATCAATATCGTCCGCCGTCCCCAGCGCTCGCCTTTGGCCGATCTGGCGCCGGCGGAACAGCAGGATATCCTGGCGCGGACGCGATTGTCGGAGGAGCCGGAACGGCTATGGAAGCCGCAGGACAGGGCTGACGACCTGACGGGATTGGGGATGAATGCCGACGAGGCACGGACCTTGAACGGGCTGGGGATTTTTCATGCCTGGCAAATCGCTGAATGGTCGCCGCAGCATGTGTTGTGGATCGCCCGGCGTTTGAAGGACCCCAGCCGGGTGGTCAATGACAACTGGATCGGCAAGGCGGCAAGGATGGCGGCGGCATGAGGAAGGTTCTTGCGATTTTTACCACCCTGATTCTTGCCATCATTGGCACGGCGCCGGCGTGCGGTTGGGAAGCAAGAGAATTCGCCGTAGATTTCGAAGATGGCAGTTCTGTTTTAACGACACGCGCTCTGAACGAAATTCAATTTGCCGCAGCCTATTGGAAAACGGCCGACACCGCGGATCGCCCAGTCGGTCATTATGCGATGGTTGTCGTAGGTCATGCCGACATCGATGAAAAAACATCCGACGTCGTCGAACTATCGCATCAGAGAGCCATCGCCGTCGCGGATGCGCTGGTGGCTTCCGGGATACCCTATGGCGACATTGCCGTCGATTGGAAGGGAGTGGAACGGCCGGCAACCTGGTTAAACGGCAGAACCCAAGTAGAGGCCAATCGCCAGACGACGATCGACCCGCAGTTCTTCAGCTCCCGTCCTTTCCCACAAAATTGAATGTCCTGAGATTGGGTGAGGCGCGACGATTGACGCCGTACATTGTGTCTTCGTCGGTGATCCCCTCACCCAACCTTCGGCCACCGGCGCCGGCCGCCCGGCCTCTCCCCTTAAAAGGCTAGAGTGGAATGACTTTGGACGGAATCGCCAGCAGGAATAAAGTACCCCTCACCCGGCAGGCTGAAGCCTGCCACCCTCTCCCCTTGAAAGGGGAGAAGGGATATAAGGAGCGTTTCCATTTAATTACATCACGCTCTAGGCGATTCATGCATCTCATAAATAACGGATAAATAACGTCTTTTTAAGTTTGTTTCAGCTTGAAGACACCCCACCACCGCATCTAGAAAGCTGCGCTTTCGTCGTGCGGTCCCCCTCCCCGGCAAGCGGGGAGGCACAAGAAAATAGCCCGCCCAACCGCCGGGGCACGGAGGTGTCTGCGATTAAGCAGCTTTATTAACGCTTCAACTGATCCAGATCCCTGACGGCGCCGGTGTCGGCCGAGGTGACCAGGGCGGCATAGGCCTGCAAGGCCGCCGAGACGTAGCGGTCGCGGTTTTTCGGCGTATAGGCGTCCTTGCCGCGGGCGTCCTGGGCGATGCGGCGCGACAGGATGACGTCGTCCGACACGGCCAGCTTGATCGAGCGGTTGGGGATGTCGATTTCGATGCGGTCGCCGTCCTCGACCAGGGCGATCAGGCCGCCGGCCGCGGCTTCGGGCGAGGCATGACCGATCGACAGGCCCGATGTGCCGCCGGAGAAACGCCCGTCCGTCAGCAGGGCGCATTGCTTGCCGAGGCCCTTGGATTTGAGATAGGTCGTCGGATAGAGCATTTCCTGCATGCCCGGGCCGCCCTTCGGGCCTTCGTAGCGGATGACGACGATGTCGCCGGGGACGATCTTGTTGTTCAGGATGGCCGCGGCCGCCTCGTCCTGGGATTCGAAGACACGCGCCGTGCCGTCGAACTTCCAGATTGATTCATCGACGCCGGCGGTTTTGACGATACAGCCCTTTTCGGCGATATTGCCGGTGAGAACCGCCAGGCCGCCGTCCTTGGTAAAGGCGTTGTCGACGCTGCGGATGACGCCCGTTTCGCGGTTGCTGTCGAGTTCGTCCCAGCGCCGGCTTTGCGAAAAGGCCTGGGTGGTGCGGACGCCGCCGGGCGCCGCCTTGAAGAATTCGGCGACGGTGGAATCGTTGGAAGATTTGATGTCCCAATGGGCCAGGGCCGCCGACATGGACGGACTATGCACGGTCGGCAATTCGCCGTGGATCAGGCCGCCGCGGTTCAGTTCGCCGAGAATCCCCATGATGCCGCCGGCGCGGTGGACGTCTTCGATATGGACGTCGGACGAGGCCGGCGCCACCTTGCAGATGCAGGGGACCTTGCGCGAAATGCGGTCGATATCGGCCATGGTGAAGTCGATCTTGGCCTCTTGCGCCGCTGCCAGGATGTGCAGGACCGTATTGGTCGAGCCGCCCATGGCGACATCGAGCGCCATGGCGTTCTCGAAGGCTTCTTTGCTGGCGATGGAGCGCGGCAGGACCGAGGCGTCGTCCTGGCCGTACCAGCGCTCGCACAGGTCGACAATGGTGCGGCCGGCTTCGCAGAACAGGCGTTCGCGGTCGGAGTGGGTGGCAAGCGTCGTGCCGTTGCCCGGCAGGGAGAGACCGAGGGCTTCGGTCAGGCAGTTCATCGAATTGGCGGTGAACATGCCCGAGCACGAGCCGCAGGTCGGACAGGCGGCCTCTTCGACGGCGGCGACCTGCGCGTCGGAAATGCGTTCGTCGCCGGCTTGGATCATGGCGTCGATCAGGTCGAGCGCGTGGGTCTTGACGACACCGTTTTCGTCGGCCCAGGTGACCTTGCCAGCTTCCATCGGGCCGCCGGAGACGAAGACGACGGGGATATTGATACGCATGGCAGCCATCAGCATGCCCGGCGTGATCTTGTCGCAATTGGAGATACAGACCATGGCGTCGGCGCAGTGGGCATTGACCATATATTCGACGCTGTCGGCGATCAGGTCGCGGCTGGGCAGGCTGTACAACATGCCGCCGTGGCCCATGGCGATGCCGTCGTCGACGGCGATGGTGTTGAATTCCTTGGCGACGCCGCCGGCGCGTTCGATTTCACGGGCCACCAGTTGGCCGATGTCCTTGAGGTGGACGTGGCCGGGGACGAACTGGGTGAAGCTGTTGACGACGGCGATGATGGGCTTGCTGAAATCGCCGTCCTTCATGCCGGTCGCCCGCCAGAGCGCCCGCGCGCCCGCCATGTTGCGGCCGAAGGTGGTGGTGCGGGAGCGTAAAGCGGGCATGGGATAGTTACCTGTGTAAGCAAATAGAGGCGCAGCAAGGCTTTGCGGGATGCGCCCTATATAGGCTTGTAGTGGTCTTAATCAACGCATTTTGGGGTTTTGGGTCGAAAACGTCTGTTGTGGGGCGCTAAGTTTAAGAAGAAGGGGATCCGCAGATTACGCAGATTACGCAGATTTTTCAGAGCTTGGGGCGGCCTACGGCTGTGGAAATTCAAACCACGAAATGATCGCTACGCGATCGGTTCACGAAAGGGACGGGCGCTGAACATTACGAATAAGCTCTGAAAAATCTGCGTAATCTGCGTAATCTGCGGACCCACTTATAGCCATGGCTCAACCCGCACGGCGTTCCGAGATTAACCGAACGCTTTCAGCGGCGATGTGTCGCCGACATGCCATTCATAGCCGAACGGGTCGGTGAAACTGCCCTGGCGATGGGTGCCCCACGGCGCTTCATAGTCGCGAATATCGCCGCCGGACGCACCGGCTGCCACAGCGCCGGCAATGACGGCGTCGGGGTCGGCGACGAAGAGCTCGACACGGACAGTCGATGTGCCGAGTGTTTGCGGGTTTTCGAACTGGCCCGGCTTCGGCGGATGGAGGAAAAACGGCGCGCCGGCGATCTCCAGGCCGGCGACCGAGCCCATGTCCCACAGGACGCTGGCCTTCAGGGCCTGCCTGTACCAGGCGATGGCGGCGGGCGTATCAGCGACGGCCAGCATGAGGGAGATTACGGCGGTCACGACGCCTCCTGAAATTCCATGCGCAATACTACATCGCCGGCACAGGCCATGGCTATAGTCCTTAGCGGGCCCGGCTGCGAACGCCGCCGGGGGTGTCGTCATAGCGGGCGCGGAAGACGCGATAAAACGCCGAGACGTCGTTGAAGCCGCACAGAAAACCGATCTCGCTGACGGGAACATGGTCGAGCGCCGGATCGAGCAGGAGGATGCGCGCTTTTTCCGCCCGCAGTTTGCCGCACAGGCCGGAAAAACTTGTGCCGGCCGCGGTCAGGACGTGTTGCACCATCCGTTCCGAAATACCGAGCGCGCGTCCCGTGGTCGCCGCGCTCAAGTACGGATCGGCGCTGTGACGGGCAATATGGCTGCGGATAGCGGCCAGGCGAGCGGTGCCGATCGACCGGGCGTGTTTTTCGCCGGCCTCGCGCGGTTTCAGGGCAGAAAAACCGCTGCCGATCAGCCAGGCCAGGTGGCGCGTAGCGCCGGCGATCAGGTCGTCGTCCGCGTCGGGTTCGGCGTGGAACAGACCGGCATAGTGCTTGAGCAGACGCATGGACGGCTGGTCGAGGCTGATCACGCGGCCGGCGAGGTCTTCGGGCGCCAGGCTCCAGTCCTCGGTCAGGTGGCGCGGCAGGGTAATGCCCAGGAGGCCCATGCCCGGGTGACTTTGGATGTCGAGGCTGGCATTGTGGACGCTGATCGTGCCGAAGCCGGGCGCCAGATCGTAGTCGCGGCCGAATTGGCTGCCACCGATGGCCGCGCGACCGTGGTTCAGCTGGACGAACAGCGAATCGTCGCCGTCCTTCTGGATATGACGTCGCCCGCGGTGGCAGGTAATGGCAAGTTCCTCAAGATAACCGACGACGATTTCCGGCCCTGCCCACAAGGCCATCGCGGCGTGACGGCTGGATTCGATATCGCGGCAACGCATGACGCACAGATCGCCGACAACAGTATGCAGCCGATCGTTGACGACGCGTTCGCGGCGACGCAGATCGCCGTCCGCGCCAAGGTCTTTCGTCGTAAAGCCGATCCGGTGAAGCATTATGTTATAATGCCCGCTTTCGCATACAGCGCAACTGCTTTGCGCCATTGTCATTGTCGTCCGCCGTTTTTGCCGCCAGCATGGAAACCTGTCCTCACGCGCGAGCTGTGAAGGCACGGAGTTTGAGCGTGCGAACCCTTTACGCACCGAGTTTTTTCAGTTTAGTTTGAGGCGGGTTTCCAACGATCCGCCATCGGCGATCCATACCGTGTCTTCTCTTCTCCCGCGTGCCGGCGCCGCGAGGGGTATCGGCACCTCCTTAAGTCAGTGATAATTCTATCGCGAGACTGGTGGACGACATTATTTCAAGATTGTGCACGCAACCTCCTCACCGGGAAAATATTGATAGTTGTCCTGAGAATCCACGTCCTGGAGGTACTTCCAAAAGAAGCGAAAGCAAACCTGCCTGCCATGCAGATCATACTCACGAAATATTTTTGAGATGTCGTAGGCATAGTGCAAGGCCTTTCCTCTTTTCAGTTTGTCGCAGCCTGGCGTTGGGCGCCCCACGATACCGTTTTCTTCGTGTCTACTCGTTCCATCCACATCCAACTCCAGAGCATAATTTGAAAAAACAGTATTGCTAATGCAGATGGTTTCGCCCTTCACGTTGGTGACCACGACCTCTACGGATGTTTTACCACCACCGTCCGCCAACTGCTCGATGTGCACGAAATGAAGTTCACTCCCTTGGTCACGAGAGGGCTCGTCAGCCACTGCGGTCAGAGCAAAAGACAGGCTACAAAGACTAAGGCTCGCAAGCAACAGCACCACCTTTCTCATATTCTCTCCTACGGGTTTTGCTTGTCAGCATAGACTGCAGGTATGCCTTGGCAAGGCCGGCGACATGGTATCAAATGAAACCGGGGGAGATTGTTGCGGCATTTCGGCCGCAAGCCTGTGCTTTTCGGGCATTTTGCGGCGCAAAATGAAATAATTGACCGAGAAACGGTCATTTTAAGAAATTATATGTCCCGGCCGGGGGCTAATACCTTGATATGCTGAAAAAATTTTCCAGAATTCAGTTGCTTTTTGTTCAAGCTTAACGCTATATGGTTTCAACGCATCCAATCACGGACGCGCGGAGTACGGCCATGACCTCGGCGAAAGCCATTGCGATTAAGGAAGACAAGGCCCTGAACCTGAAGGTTCTGACGGCTTCCGTAATCCTGTCGGTCATCGTACTTGACGTGGTATCGCTTCTTATTGGGGGCGTACTTCGCCCCCTACACCCGGAGTGGTAGCGCAGGTTTGAACACCCGCTAATGAGGATACAGTCCTCCCGCTCCGATCCGAGCGGGATTTTTTTGCACATCAAAACTTAGCCTTTAGAGCACCCACCATGACCGCCTTCGCCCCCATCCGCCATCACGACGCAAGCCAGAATTCCGGCTTCGCCATTCTTCACGGCTCGTTCGCGCCGGACGGTTGCGTGGTCCGTTTGGAAGGTTTCGGTATTGAGGCGTTCGATAGCCCGGCGCGCGTGTTCGATTGCCAGGACGACGCCTTGACCGCGATCCGCTCGGGCCGGGTCCGTGCCTGCGACACCGTCATCATCCGTCACGACGACGACACGGTCAAAAGCGATCTGTCGGCCATCACCGCAGCCCTGAGCGAAGCCAGGCTGGATCGCGTCACCGTGATCACCGACGGCCGCGTCGGCGGACATGACGGCGCCATCATCGGTCATGTCGCGCCATCGAGCTCGGCGCGCGGCCCGATCGCCTATGTCCAGGACGACGACATCATCCATATCGACATCGCCGCCCGTCGCATCGACGTCATGGCCGATATCGACATGCGCCGCGCCAGCAAGACCATCCGCCCGGGCAAGGTCGCCTTCGGCGCCGGCGCGCTCGACAAGTATAACCGCCTGTTCGGCGCCTGATTTCATCCCCACCCCTCTATCCAGACCATTGGAGCTACACTGTGAAGATCTATACGAATGACGACGTTTCCCCCGACAGCCTGAAGGGTGAGCGCATCGCCATCATCGGCTATGGCAGCCAGGGCCGCGCCCACGCGCAGAACCTGCGCGATTCCGGCGCCGACGTCATTGTCGGTGTCCGCAAGGGTGGCTCCGGTTACGACAAGGCGACGCATGACGGCCTGGCCACGGCGGAAATCAAGGACGCCATCGCCGACGCCACCATCATCGCCATCCTGACCCCCGACATGTCGCATGCCGACATCTATAAGGACATCATCGAGCCCTTCGCCCCCAAGGGCACGGCGCTCCTGTTCGCCCACGGCTTCTCGGTCCTGTACGGCCGCGTCATTCCGCGCCCCGACATGGACGTTATCCTGGTCGCCCCCAAGGGTCCGGGCGATCTGGTCCGCCGCGAATATCAACGCGGCCGCGGCGTGCCGTCGCTGTTCGCCGTCGAGCAGGACAAGTCCGGTGAAGCCGCCCGCAAGGCCCTGGGCTATGCCCGCGGCATCGGCGGTACGGTCGGTGGCGTCATCGAGACGACCTTCAAGGAAGAAACCGAAACGGATCTGTTCGGCGAACAGGCCGTCCTGTGCGGCGGTACGACCGAGCTGGTCCTGATGGGCTTCGAGACCCTGGTCAATGCCGGCTATCGTCCGGAAATCGCCTATTTCGAATGCCTGCACGAGCTGAAGCTGATCGTCGACCTGCTGTATGAAGGCGGCTTCGCCAAGATGCACTCCTTCGTTTCGGAAACCTGCAAGTATGGCGACCTGGTCTCGGGCCCGCGCATCATCAATGAAGAAACGCGCGAGCGCATGGAAGAAGTGCTCAACGACATCCAGTCCGGCGATTTCGCCCGCGACTGGATCCTGGAAAACATGGCCGGCCGTCCGCGGTACAACGCCCTGATGCGCCAGGACCTGGAACATCCGATCGAAGTGGTCGGCAAGGATCTGCGCGGCCGCATGTCGTGGCTGCAGAACAAACAAAACGTCGACGCGTAACTGTCGGCGCTAAATGGTGGGGGATGTAGGCGCGTCCCCCACCGCCCCTTTTTCCTCTCCCGCGGCGAAGTTTGCGACGGAGGGGGCCGCTGACGGTGGGATGGCCCCCTCCGTCATCGACTTTGGCCCATGAAGAATGGGCCGCGCGATGCCACCTCCCCCGCTTCGCCTGAAGAAGGCTCGCAAGGGAGGAGAAGTTAAAGAAACCCACGGACACCGAGTTCAAAGATGAGCAACCAACCCACCGGAGCGCAACTGGTCATCTCCACGCTGAAGGCGTTGGGGGTCGAGACCGTATTCGGCTATCCGGGTGGCGCCATCATGCCCATCTATGACGCCCTGGCCGGCTCCGGCCTGAAACACATCCTGGTTCGTCATGAGCAAGGCGCTGCCTTTGCCGCCGACGCCTATGCCCGCGCCACCGGTGGGGTCGGTGTGTGCATGGCGACCTCGGGTCCCGGCGCCACCAATTTGATCACCGGCATTGCTAATGCCTATATGGACAGCGTTCCCCTGGTCTGCATCACCGGTCAGGTCGGCACGCATTTGCTGGGCACGGACGGCTTCCAGGAAGTCGATATCCTGGGTCTCACCCTGCCCATCGTCAAGCATTCGTGGCTGGTCCGCGATCCGGCCGACATCCCGTCGATCATCGCCGAAGCCTTTGCCATCGCCACCGAAGGCCGCGCCGGTCCGGTGCTGATCGACATCCCGAAGGACGTCGCCGCCTCGCGCGTCGGTGCTTCGCATGCCGCCACCTTCCCGGCCTGGACGCCGCCGGCGCCGAGTGCGCAGGCGATCGAAGACGCGAAGAAGCTGATCGAAGCGGCGAAGAAGCCCCTGCTCTATATCGGCGGTGGCGTCGAAATGGCCGGCGCGTCGCAGACCCTGCGCGATTTCCTCGCCCGCACCGGCATTCCGGCCGTCTCGACCCTGAAGGGCCTGGGCACGATCCCGACGACGCACGATCTGTTTTTGGGTATGTTGGGCATGCACGGTACGCGCGCCGCCAATATCGCCGTTCAGGACACGGATTTGCTGATCGCGCTGGGCGCTCGTTTCGACGACCGCGCCACCGGCAAGCTCAACGCCTTCGCGCCCAATGCCAAGGTCATCCATTTCGACATCGATCCGGCTGAGATCAGCAAGCTGCGCCACGCCCACGTCGCCGTCGTCGGCGATCTGAAGGCGGCTCTGGAGGCGTTGTCGCCCAAGGTCAAGGACATCCAGAAGTGGGTCGAGAAGTGCAAGGCCGACAAGTGGGAGCACCGCTTCCGTTACAATGCGCCGGGCAAGGGCATCTATGCGCCCGGTCTGCTGAAATCCCTGTCGGAAAAGGCCGGTGACAGTTTCACCGCCTGCTGCGACGTCGGCCAGCACCAGATGTGGGTCGCCCAGCATTGCGAATTCGCCCATAACCGCGGGCACCTGACGTCGGGCGGTTCCGGCGCCATGGGTTACGGCCTGCCGGCCGGGGTCGGCGCCAAGCTGGCCAAGCCCGACGCCCATGTCGTCACCATTTCCGGCGACGGATCGTTCATGATGAACATCCAGGAAATGGCGACGCTTAACCGCTACAATATCCCGCTGAAGATCGTCCTGTTGGACAATTCCAGCCTGGGCCTGGTGCGGCAATGGCAAGAGCTGTTCTACCAGGAAAACTATTCCGAGATCGATCTGTCGGACAATCCCGACTTCGTCGAGGTCGCCAAGGCGTTCGGGTTGAGCGCCTTCCGGATCACGCACCGCCACGAGGTCGAGGGCGCGCTGGACCGGTTGTTGGCCGCTGACGGCCCGACCCTGTTGCATGTGTTGATCGACCCGCGTGAAAATGTCTGGCCCCTGGTGCCGCCGGGCGCGTCGAATGCCGAAATGATGGAGGAGCGTTGGGATGAACCACTTGATTCATATTGAGCTGGATCGTCTCGAAGGGACGCTGCTGCGAATCTTGGGCCTCGTCGAGCGTAGAGGGTTCTTTATTGAGGGGGCCGAACTTTACGACCTCGGCGAGGACAAACGGGGCTTGACGCTGGCCGTGCGCCCGCGCGACCCTTCGCGCAGCCTGGATACTCTGGGCCTCCAAATCGACCGCCTTTATGGTATCAAGCGCCTTGCAGGCGACCCCCGGGTGGAGGTCGCGGCGCAGCCAAAGGCCAAGCAGGAAATTGCCGTATGACGTCTGTTATCCGTGACCCGAACAGGGTCGTCATCTTCGATACCTCGCTGCGTGACGGCGAGCAGGCGCCCGGCTTCTCGCTGGGCGTCAAGGACAAGCTGATGCTGGCCCACGCCCTCAAGGACCTGGGCGTCGACATCATCGAGGCCGGTTTCGCCGCCTCGTCGCAGGGCGATGAAGAGGCCATCCGCACGATTGCGAAGGAGGTCACCGGTCCGACCTTCTGTTCGTTGTCGCGCGCCCTGGAAAGCGATCTCGACGCCGCCGCCCGTTCGTTGGCGCCGGCGCGGCGCAAGCGCGTCCATATCTTCCTGGCGACGTCACCAATCCATCGCGCCGCCAAGCTGAAGAAGTCGCGGTCGGAAGTCCTCGAAATCGGTGTCAAGGCCGTGTCCTATGCCGCCAAGATGTTCGACGAGGTCGAGTTCTCGCCCGAGGACGCCATCCGCACCGAGCCGGATTTCCTGGCCGAGGTCTGCCGCGCGGTCGCCGAGGCGGGTGCCGGTACGCTGAACATTCCGGACACGGTCGGCTATTCGACGCCGCCGGAAATGTTCCGCATCTTCACTGATTTGCGCACGGCGTTGAGCGATTATCCCGACGTCGTCCTGTCGACCCACTGCCACAACGATCTGGGTTTGGCCGTCGCCAACACCCTGTCGGCGCTGGAAGCCGGGGCGCGCCAGGTCGAATGCACGATCAACGGCATCGGCGAACGCGCCGGCAATTGCTCGCTGGAAGAGGTCGTCATGGCCTTGAAGGTCCGGCCGGACCTGTTCAACCTGACCACCGGCATCGACACCACGCGGTTGGCGCAGACCTCGCGCCTGCTTTCGCGCGCCACCGGCAGCGTCGTCGTCCGCAACAAGGCCATCGTCGGCAAGAACGCCTTTGCGCACGAATCGGGCATCCATCAGCACGGCATGCTGAACGACGCACGCACCTATGAGATCATGCGCCCCGAAGACGTCGGGGTCGAAAAGTCGAACATGGTCCTGGGCAAGCATTCCGGCCGCCACGCCATCGCCAAGCAGGTCGCGGCCCTGGGTTACGACCTGGGCGAATTGGAGCTGGGCGATCTGTTCACCGCCTTCAAGCGCCGTGCCGACGAAATCGGCGAGATCGACGAGTTCGAGCTGCGCTCTTTGTTGACGCGCAACAATTCCGACAAGGACGACGCCCGCATCCAGGGCGTTACGAGCCATGTCACCAAGGACAAGGTCGAGATCACGCTCGACCTGCGTCGCGATAACGGCGATCCGCTGACCGTCACCGCCGAGGGCATCACGGCCTTCGAGGCCGGTCTGGCAGCGCTGGTCGACGCCTATCAGATCGACGCGAAAGTGGTCGATTGCGAAATCATTCAGTCGGGCTTCGGCTTCGAAGGCGGCGCCTTCGCGGAGATCAGCCTGCGAATAAAAGGGGTTGGGTATCGGGGCCGTGGTCGCGGCCCCGACCCGGTATGGGCCGGACTTCGGGCGTTATGCGACGCCTTCGAAAAATCCGTCTTTCTGGCGCCCGCCAAAGGGCGTACAGACTCCGCCGATACCAAATCCAAATTCGAAGAACAGACATCATGACAAAGCTTGCTGACAAAATCTGGTTCAATGGCCAGATCATCAATTGGGAAGACGCCAAGGTCCACGTCCTGACCCACGCCCTGCATTACGGCACCTCGGTGTTCGAAGGCATCCGCGCCTATGATACGCCGCACGGTCCGATCGGTTTCCGCCTGGGCGATCACCTGAAGCGCCTCGAAGACTCGGCGCGTATCTATGGCATCAAGGTGCCCTACAGCCTGGATCAGATGGTCAAGGCGTGCAAGGACATCCTGGTCGCCAACAATCTCAAGAGCGCCTATTGGCGTCCGGTCGCCTTCCTCGGCGAAAACGGCATGGGCGTGACGCCGAAGGGTGAGGCCAAGGTCGATTTCGCCATCGCCGCCTTTCCGTGGGGCGCCTATCTCGGCGAAGAAGGCATCAATCAGGGCGTCGACGTTTGCGTTTCGTCGTGGCAGCGCGCGGCGCCGAACACCATTCCGAACGCGGCCAAGATGGGCGGCAACTACCTGTCGTCCTACCTGATCGGCAAGGAAGCGCGCGGTCGCGGCTATGCCGAAGGCATCGGGCTGGGCACCGACGGCCGGCTGTCCGAAGGTGCGGGCGAAAACCTGTTCCTGGTCATGAACGGCAAGATCCACACCCCGCCGGTGGCGTCCTCGATCCTGGGCGGCATTACGCGCGATTCGATCATCAAGCTGGCCAAGGCCGACGGCATGGAAGTCATCGAGCAGGCCCTGCCGCGCGAGATGCTGTATCTCGCCGACGAGGTCTTCATGTGCGGCACGGCGGCGGAAATCACCCCGATCCGCAGCGTCGACGACATCCCGACCCGCGCCAATGGCCCGGGCAAGGTGACCAAGCGTTTGATCGCCCTGTTCCACGGCCTGTTCAACGGCACGACGGAAGATCGTTTCGGCTGGCTGGACCCGATCGAAGCGGCCGTTCCGGCGGAGTAATATTCACAAGTAAAGTACCCCACCACCAACGCGCAAGAAGCGCGTCGGTCCCCCTCCCCGGCAAGCGGGGAGGAACAAGAATTAAGTCGCCTCTTCTGGTTCCTCCCCGCTTGCCGGGGAGGAGGACCGCGAGCCGACTTTTCAGAAGACACGACATGAATGGCTCGTGGTGGTGGGGTATCTTGCTTCCTTTTAAAAAACGATGTGAGCGCAATAATGACACCTAAATCCTTGTTCGAAAAAGTCTGGGACAGCCACGTGGTCGAGGACCAGGCCGCCGACCGGCCGGCCGTGCTCTATATCGACCTGCACCTTGTCCACGAAGTCACCAGCCCGCAGGCCTTTTCGGCCCTGGACGAGCGCGGGCTGAAGGTCCGCCGCCCGGACAAGACCTTTGCGACCTTGGATCACTCGATTCCGACCCTGCGCCCCGACGCCCAGGGCAACCGCCCCTATGTCACGCCCCAGGCCAAGACCCAGGTCGAGACGCTGGAGCGCAACGCCGCCCATCATGGCGTCCGCCTGTTCGGCTATGATGCTGAAAACCGCGGCGTCGTTCACGTCATCGGGCCGGAAATGGGCCTGACCCAGCCGGGCTATACGGTCGTTTGCGGCGACTCGCACACCTCGACCCACGGCGCCTTCGGCTGTATCGCCTTCGGTATCGGCACGTCGGAAGTCGGCCACGTCCTGGCCACCCAGTGCCTGGCCCAGCGCAAGCCCAAGACCATGCGCATCACGGTCAATGGCAAGCTGCAGCCTGGCGTCACCGGCAAGGATGTGGCGCTCGCCATCATCGCTCGCCTCGGCTTCTCCGGCGGCACCGGCTATGCGCTGGAATATGCCGGCGAGGCCATCCGCGACCTCGACATGGAAGGCCGCATGACGGTCTGCAACCTGTCGATCGAGGCCGGCGCCCGTTGCGGCATGATCGCCCCCGACCAAAAGACGGTCGACTGGCTGCGCGGCCGCCCCTATGTGCCGCAAGGCGATGCCTATGATGCTGCCGCCGCCGAATGGCTGAAGCTGGCGTCGGACGAAGGCGCCGTCTTCGACAAGGAAATCGAACTCGACGGCTCCGCCATCACGCCGATGGCGACCTGGGGCACGTCGCCCGACATGGGCGCGCCGATCTCCGCCGGTGTGCCTCTGGCGCACAGCGAAGACGACGAACGCGCCTTGAAATATATGGGACTGCATGGTGGCGACAGCCGCGACGTCGCCAAGGTCGATGTCGTCTTCATCGGTTCGTGCACCAATGGCCGCATGTCGGACCTGCGCGCCGCCGCCGAGATCTTCAAGGGCCGCAAGGTAGCTCCGGGCGTCCGCGCCCTGGTCGTGCCGGGTTCGGAATGGGTCCGTCTCGAAGCCGAAGCGGAAGGCCTGGACAAGATCTTCCTCGAGGCCGGCGCCGAGTGGCGTCTGCCGGGTTGTTCGATGTGTATTGCCATGAACGGCGATTTCGTCAGCCCCGGCCAGTTGGCGGTCTCGACCTCCAACCGCAATTTTGAAGGCCGTCAGGGTCCGGGCTCACGCACGGTCCTCGCCTCGCCGGCCACCGCCGCGGCTTCGGCCATCGCCGGCCATGTCGCCGATCCCCGTCAATTCATGGTTTTAGAGGCCGTTTGATGTCTGTACCCAATCAAGAACCGATCAACACCTTTTCGTCGCGCATCGTCGTCATGACGGAAGCCAATATCGACACCGACCAGATCATTCCGGCGCGCTTTTTGACCACCACGACCAAGGTCGGCCTGGGCAAAGTGGCGTTCAACGACTGGCGCTACAATGCCGACGGTTCGGAAAAGGCCGACTTCATCCTCAACACCATCGACGCCAACGAGCACCGCATCCTGGTCGCCGGCAACAATTTCGGCTGCGGTTCGTCGCGCGAGCACGCACCGTGGGCCCTCACCGATTTCGGCTTCAAGGCCGTTGTGTCGACCGAAATCGCCGACATCTTCACCTCGAACAGCCTGAAGAACGGCCTGCTGCCGATCATCGTCGATCAGCCGACCCACGCCAAGCTGCTGGCCAATCCGCAGCAGCGCGTCACCATCGACCTGCGCGCCAATGAACTGCGTCTGGAAGACGGCACGGTCTTCGTCTTCAAGATCGAGGCCTTTGCACGCGAATGCCTGCTGGAAGGCGTCGACGCCATGGGCTGGCTGCTGAAGCGCCTGCCGCAAATCGAACAGTACGAACAAAGCCACGGAAAGGCCGCCTGATGTCCTCTTTCAATATCGTTGTCCTGCCGGGTGACGGCATCGGTCCCGAAGTTGCCGCGGCCGGCGTGCAAGCGCTGAAGGTCATCGGCGAGGTCTATGGCCACGACTTCCAGTTTTCCGAACATATGATCGGCGGCATCGCCATCGATACCGTGCAGAATCCGTACCCGGATGAAACCGACAAGGCGTGTCTGGCGGCCGATGCCGTCCTGCTGGGTGCTGTCGGCGGACCCAAATGGGACCTGGGAAAAATGCGTCCGGAACAGGGTTTGCTGGCCGTGCGCAAGTCGATGGGGTTGTTCGCCAATTTGCGTCCAATGGACGTCAAGGCGTCGCAGGTGCACCGTTCGCCGCTGCGCCCGGAAATCGTCGAAGGCGCTGACATGCTGATCGTCCGTGAACTGACGGGTGGTCTTTATTTCGGCAAGCGCACGCGCACCGAGACCCAGGCGACCGACGAATGCCTCTATACGGTCGAAGAAATCGAACGCGTGTCGCGTGTCGCTTTCGAAGCCGCCCGCAAGCGCCGCAATAAGGTGACCAGCGTCGATAAGGCCAATGTCATCGAGACAAGCCGCCTGTGGCGCGAGACGGTGATCCGCCTGCATAAGGAAGAATATAGCGATGTCGAGTTGGAGCATGCCCTGGTCGATTCCATGGCCATGCACCTCGTCACCCGCCCGAAGACCTTCGACGTCGTGCTGACGGAAAACATGTTCGGCGACATTCTGTCCGACCTGGCCTCGGTGCTGCCGGGCTCGATCGGCCTCTTGGGCTCGGCCTCGCTGGGCGCCACGGGTCAGGGTCTTTATGAGCCGATCCACGGTTCGGCGCCGGATATTGCCGGCAAGGACCTGGCCAATCCGATCGGCACCTTGAAGTCGGTCGCCATGATGCTGCGTTTCTCGCTCAACTTGATGCGTGAAGCCGATGCCCTGGATGCGGCCATCGATGCCGTCGTCGAAACGGGCTTCCTGACGCGCGATCTCGGTGGCACGGCCTCGGGCTCGCAAGTCGCCAAGGCCATCGCCGACCAGGTGCGCGAAAGCGCCGCCGTCGCGGCTTAAAACATTTCCGATAAAGCGTCGTCGCTCAGGCCATCTATCTCGATGGTCTTGAGCCGCGCTGTGTCGCCGCCGACCAAGGACAGACGCGACTTCGGCAGGTTCAAATTTTTGGCAAGAAAGAGGATGAGCGCCTCATTGGCGCGGCCTTCAATCGGCGCGGCGCGGACGCGGATTTTCAGGAATTTGCGTCCCTTGTCGTCGACGTCCCAGCCGTCGATGCGGTCCGCCGACGACTTCGGCGTCAGGCGGACATGCAAGCGAGCCAATTCAGCCGCCGATTAGCTGCTGCAGGTTAGAAAAGGCCGGATACAGCAGGTAGATCTGGATACCCTTGATGACCAGGCAGGCCAGGATGAAGCTGATGTCGAGGCCGCCAATGGGCGGAATCATGCGGCGGAAGGGCTCGAGAATGGGCGCTGTCACGCGGTCCAGCAGGTCCATGATGCGATAAACGGCAGGGCTGCGCGTATTGATGATATTGAACGCGACCAGCCAACTGATGATGGCGCTCGCCACCAGACAGAAAAAGATCAGGCTGAACAGGCCGTTGACAATGAAATAGAGAAAGCCGGCAATACCTGTAATGCCCATGTGCGGAACGCCCCATAATATGATGTCAAATTCATATAGGGGATTCCTTACACACTACAAGTCAACGGAGTCTTGACAGGGGCGTATCTTGCCGTATTAAGGCGGCTCCTGCGAAGGAATGGGGCTATAGCTCAGTTGGTAGAGCGCCTCGTTCGCAATGAGGAGGTCAGCGGTTCGAATCCGCTTAGCTCCACCATCTCCTTCCGGGCAAACAGGCGTTGCCGTCAGGCGACGCCTTTTTATTGGCCGTCGCTCGTCAGCAGGCTTTCCAGGACCTCCATGCGGTCGGCTTCGTTAGCCGGCTTGTCCCAGCGATGATTTCGGGGACGGCTGACTAGGATGGGAACCGAACTTTGGTATTTTCAATTGCATAACTATTTCCACCGAACAGGGTGGGCGCTGTCGGCAACCCGGCCTTGTCACCTTTCGGCTTGGGGCCGCGCTTTTGCGGTGCTAGCGTCCGGCCTGCTACGGCTTCAAGGCGTTCGATCCACGCCTTGGCACCGACGGGGCGGCCGGTGCGTTCGGCTTTCAAGACAGTAGCCCACAAGGTATTGTCTTCCCCCGTGTCCGCAAGGAATGCAGCAAAGTCGCCGACGCGGTCAAGCGTGGGGGCGACAACGACGTGGGCCGAATCGACGCCGGCGATGTGCGCCTGTGCGCTCGACCACGGCCAGTCTTCCGCCTTGCCGACAAGCTCGGCCTTGACGGGATTGAGCGCGACATAACGAAACGCCGCCATCAGGTGATCCTCATCCATGGCGACGGAACTGAAGCGCGCCTGGAACAGGTGTCCGGTCCACCGTCCTCGCGTGCTGACAAAAGCCGTGTAGCGGCGATGGGCTTCGCCGACTGCCCGGGCCAGGCCGGTTTCATCAGAGGGGGTGAGAATAAGGTGGACGTGGTTCGGCATCAGGCAGTAGGCCCAGCACTCGACGTGGTGCCGTTTGAGTTGCGCGGTCATGAGATCGAGATAGATTTGTTCGTCGCCGGCTTCGAAGAAGATTCTTTCGCGACGATTGCCGCGCTGCGTTACGTGGTGCGGCACGCCGGGAATGACAACGCGAGCGAGGCGGGCCATCAATGCAACTCCGATTGGTTAGGTCGTAAGACTAACACGAAGTTATAATTATGCAATTGATAACCTGTCCCCGAAATGCGCTCTGGAACGCTATCGGAAACCTCATAGACCTCATCAGACCAGACGAAAGCAGAAACTACTTCATCAGTTGCGGATATGATCCAGTGTGATCGGGAAACGCTCTAGATAGATTGCTTGAGATCAAAGCACTCCGCATCACTAAGAGGCGCTTCGTGATAAGCTAACTCGCGGACCTTACTGATATCCTCCATTTGTAAGAGATCGTAATCGCGAGATTGACGTTGAAGCTCACGCTGTACTACTTCGTGAGATTTAATTATCTCTTCTGAGCCAGGCTGACCTAACCGCACCTTCAACAATCGAATTACGATCTGGTCCGCCGATTCATATGCTCGTCGCGCGGCCCATGCAGCCTCTTCTATCTTGTGTGACATTAAACAGCGAATAGCATAAGCAATTGAAGCAACAGCGTCTTCTACGATGGCATCCGCTACTGTCCACACTTTATCTTGCTCAGGCATTAATGACATCACATCCTCATATCTTTGATTCCAATCACTCGCGTGAGTAGGATCGGTAATATATTCCCAAAGATATCCCATTATCTGGCTTGGCAGGATGCGGCGAGAGGCCTCGGTTTCAGACGTGAATGTAGAAAAATTTCTCACCTGTCGAGTTGCGCATGCGGCGGCAAAGGCCACCAATGACGTAGCGCTAAGCCCGGCCAGTTTGTCTATCAACCGTTTTTCATCGTATCTGTAAGTCATCTTTACCATGGCCACTTTGCTGTCGTTGGCCCTGTCACTTTACCACCAGATTGCTCAATCTTGCTCTGGCACGCAGTGCATATAGGCCGAGAAGTCTCCATCGTTTTTAGACTTTGCCCAGTCTGCCCGGTATAATCTATTATCGTCGCCTCTGCGTGTGCCCCCGGAGATGCTGCCGCTACTTCACCAGGCAAAAGTTGAGCTCGCTGCAGCTGCGTCAGATCCCGGCCGCCTGACGCAAAAATTGTCGTTCCATCTGTTGTTGTCGCAGCGGCCGTTGTACGCATATTTGCTGCTATAGGATCAAGCACGCCATGAACATCGGCGACTCGGCTGGCCAAGTTGACACCCTCCGCTGTCTCCAAGGTAGGGGCAGCTAATGCAGAAGCTGGCGTGGCCGTGGCAACAACTGCGGCCACGTTGAGGTAATAATTGCCCACATTTTTGAGGTCCCCACTGGTTCCCTTGCCGGTTACAATATTTGTGGCGGATTGCGTCAGGCCGGCGGCGTAATTCACTGCGCCATTTGCGAAATCGTTGGAAGTCTTGTTTATCCAAGCCCCAAGATCGTGAACCCAATCCTGATTTCCAGTTGGATCACTTCCGTTTATAGGATCGCCCGCAGTATACGCGTACAGGTCCAGGTCATCCTTGCTACCGATGGGATCGGTTTGGAGGAACCTGCCATATTTGGGGTCGTAGACCCTAGCCTTATAATAATAGAGATAGGCTTCCGGCAGAGTCGTCTGGCCGGTGTAGCGGAAACGGCTGCCCGACCACAAATCGGTATCGCTGGCACTTTTCGGCTCGCCGTAAGGACCGTATTTGTAGAGTTCCTGGACCGTACCGGTGTTGTTGGTATAGGCGATGACGCTGCCTTGATAATTGCTGATCAGATATCGGGGACTGGCCGAGGTCTGGCCCTCGAACCATACCAATGGCTCATCCGTGCCTGCGCCGAAGACATAGCGGCGGCGCTGCGTACCACCGCTGGAGTATTCGCCGATCAAATTGACACCGTCATAGAGATAGGTATCTGTCGTGGCGCCGTATGTCTTCACATATAGACGTCCCAGCGGATCGTAGGACAGGGTCAGGTTGGCCGATCCGCCAGTCGCGGTCAGAAGACGGTTTTCGGCGTCGTAGGTGAAGGTGCGCGCGCCCGTACTTGTGCCTTCGCTGGTCAGATTGCCGCTGCAATCATAACCGGCCCCGGCCGTCGCGCACGTCGCCGCCAGGCTGGCGATGCCGGAATCCTGGTTCAGGCCATTATAGGTGCGCGGATCAATGGAGTTAGCGACTTCCCTGTAATCATAGCTGGTGCTGGATGCGTCCCAACCGACGATCTGGGACGCCGGGTTGTAGGCCGAGAATGTCCAGTTGATGTCATATGCGGTTGCGGCGAGGTCGTTGTTCAAGCTCGTCAACCGGCCGAGATTGTCGTAGCCATAGGTCGTCGTTGCCACCGCCCCTGAAGCACCGGCCGCACCGCGATAGAGATTGGTGCGGTGACCGAGGTTGTCGTAGGTCTGACCGAACAAGACTGAGGTTGTCGTGCCGGCGGTATAGCTTAGCGACAGAAGCCGGTTCAGGTTATCGAGGCTGTAGGTTTCATAGTCATAGGTTGTGCTCGACGTCTGAACGTACGGCAAGGTCATCTTCGTACGCGCATTGGCCTGATTATATTCGTAGATGATAGGCCGACTGATGGCGTCGGTCGTCGTGACCAAGCGCCCGAGTGCATCATAGACATTGGTGATGCCGGCATTGGTCGGCGCGGAACCGATAAAGCGGGCGTAAAGGGCATGCCCTTGCAGATCGTAACCGGTATAGACATCTTTCGAGGTGCCGTTCGTATTGCCGGCCCAAACCGGCATGTCCTTCAGGGTCTCGCGGTTCAGGGCATCGTACGTGTAGGCGATCGTTGCGCTATTACGATGACGATATGCCATGCGGTTACCATTGGCATCGTAGGTGAACTGCTCATAGTCGGCAGCGTTGATAGCACCCGACCCGACCATGGTACTGGGATATTGGACCTGCGACAACCGGTCGAAGCCGTCATAGACGAACATCGTCTTGTTGCCCTTGGCGTCCATTTCGGACGTCTTCAGGCCGTCATCCGAATAGGTATAGCGGGCATAGGCGCGTTGCGCCGACGTGCCGAAAGCCTGATCGATTTCAGTAACCTGGTTGGCGGCATCATAGATCGTCTTGGTGATTCGATCCGGGCCGTAGCTGCCTTCAGTACCAAGCGTACAGGCATCGGTACTCGAAATCGTGCTGTATACTCCCGGGTTCATCCGAACAGCGGTGCACTGGACTCTTAGGTTGGCATCGTAACGGACCTGAATGATGCTGGCGACCGTCTCTGTTGCCTCGGCAAATTGAGGCGCCATACTTCCCAGGATCAAGCCGGCTAAAGCGACGATAAAGCCTTTCATGACTCCATTTCCCCTACGCGTCATCATGGCTGCCCAACCTCCGTCTTGATAGGAAGGCCAGTGGTCGCATCATAAGTCTTACGTGTGAAACTGGTGGGGACAAAGTTGGTAACGTCCGTCGGCAGGCCCGCCGTATCGAAGACGATGGCGTCGATTGTTCCCGTCTTCGTCAGGTCTTCGCGGCCGTCGCTATCATAGTGGTGATAGACAGCGACTCGTTTCAAGCTGCCCGAACCATCTGGATCGGCACCGATCTCGTAAACGGGCCGACGCAGCAGATCATAGGTGGTGTAGGTCTTGTCATCGACATCAATACGCGGACCGTCTACCGCAACCAAATTACCGACATCATCATAGGTGTAGGCGGTGGATTCCCACAGATTGGTTGCCGAATAGGGCAGAGACGGATTCGCAGTCCCCGAACGCACCGTCTTCTTTGTCAAAAACAGGTTGGGCGAATTGTATTCGAAATCTGTGGTGGTTTCGAGGTTGGTGCCGACACATGATGCCGGGTTGGTTGCCGTTGCACTGCGGCAGGAAGAGGTCTGCGTAAGGCGCCACACAGGCGTTGACGCTATCAAGGCGCCGGCACTGTTTTTGATGTAAGGCGTTAGTTGAGCGTAGACGTATCGAGTTTGAGGATGCACCAGTTGGCCATTTACCAGATCGATGGGGGCAAGGGGATCGAAGACAGCCGGTCCCGTTTCTGACAAAATGCCCCCATGAACGGGGTCATACGTAAAGGAAGTCGTATTTCCCATTGCATCGGTAATGCTGGTGGGCTTGGTGCAATCCGCACCACAGTTGACGTAGCTATAAGAAAACGTCTGCGAAGAACTCCCATCTTTGGACGTGATATTGGCGCCGACGATTCGCTTAAATGTGTCATAAGTGTAGGTCGTTACTATACCTTCGGGACTGCTGGATGTCAGAACCAAGCCAAAATCAGAACTCCCCGAGGGATCAGTCTCGATGGTCTCGGGAATGTAGCTGTTTGAAGACTGCCTGTTCAGCGCGTCCTTAACCGACTCCAAGCCAAAAGACGACATCTCGTAGGTAGTCTTGGCGCCGGAGGGGTCGGTGACCGTTGTCGTGATGCTCTCCGGCGTGTGCGTACTGGTTGTTGCAGAACGCGTAATCGCATAGGTCCAGGTGTAGCCACCGATCTTGTAGGTGCAAGTCGCAGTGCCAAAGCCACGCAACGTTTGGTAATCTACGCTTTCGGCATATTGGTGTATAAATGCGTCCGAGCCACCTGTGTATTCCCCAGTTTTGCTGTCGTAGCTGACGCCGTCGATTTCGGTGCCCCCGCTGCCTCCCAACAACACCGTTTTATGTGTGAACGTGGTTTGCAAATCCTTGTCACAATTGAAGTAAGCCGTAATGTTGGATGGTGACGCAATAACGTCAGCGGGAGGACTATTTACATCCGAAAACTGGTTTTGCGCCATCAAAATGTTATTCCGGTAAATGCCAGAAATTTCGCCGGCGCTACCCTGTTGCGTGTAAATTTTCTGTACCGTTGGAAAATGAGCATCCACCGAACAACCTGACGCCGCTGGATCGCAATAGGTCACGCTGCTGTTGACGGCAGTGACACGATTGTTAGCTGAATCATAAATTAGAGCCCAGCCAAGAGAACTCACGACCGATTTTATTGGTTGTGGCGGCTCAAGGTCGGGCTCCTTGCCGGTCCAATCAAAGACCGTATTATCCGTCGTTATCTTGATGACTTCACCGTCGGGCCGCGTAATGCTAGTCAGAGTTCCCTTGTTCTGCCAAACACCACAGTCGGTGTAGCTGCTTGGGACGCAACTGTTGACGGCATAAGTTGCAATGCGACCGTCAAGCGTTTTCAGTGTGCAGACGCCACCTTGGTACCAACTAGCATAGGCTCCCGTGCACGTGAAACTTGTGCCAATCCCCCCCATGGTGCCTTTCATAGCCATATACGGGCCCGCGCTGGTCAGGTGATGTGGATTAACCAGGACGTTTTGCCACCGCGGGCCATCATAATTCAGCCTTTCCATGCGGAAATAGTAGTGTTGGCCTTCGAGCAACAGATCGGCAACCGTATACCGGTTGAGCAATGTCTCCGAGTACATGATGCCCCAATGCAACGACCCCGACCAATGGTCGGAATAGCTGTCTGGCTCAAGCGGGTGCGATTCGCCAATGGAACGCTGAAGTCCGCTCTGCTTATTACCTATTCCAACATCCATTTGTGGATGCGAGAACCTTCCCGTGAGGAGATTAAAGCCATTTTGATCTACCGGATGGAAGGGCGGCGGATTGAGAACGGATTGGGCAAACACTTCCGATGCAAAAGTACCTATTCCCGCGATACCAAGCAATATAACCGAACACAGGAATCGCAGATGTCTGGGACGGTGTGGTTGTAATATGTTATGTCCTAAAGGTTGGTTCACGAACCTAATCCCCCGATGCTATTAAATTCAATATGCGGTCTTGTCGTCCTTGAGGCAGCTGCCTCATACGATGCTCCAAAACAGAGCGAACTGGCACGGCCACCGCCAACGACGATTTATTACGAAAATGAACGCGTCGGCGAGGTCGGGTATGGCACCGCAGTTTGCGGTCTGGGCGATACTCGTCGCCAGCCCTTTATGTCGCATATCGCATCATGCCCCCGTTACCACTACCAAGTGGCTATCAACCAGCCAGTTGGTCCCCAATTCCACTTCACGAAGCACAATTCCCTCATCTGGGCAAGATCGATTTACACGTTTACATTGTCTAAAAAGGTTATATTCTAACAACCATCTGATTTATCTTGAGAATTTTTCCAAGTAAAATATTATTTAGCTGCGAAAATGTTTTTCTTGCGTAAATTGAAATTACGCACCAATTTGTGCTTCAGCAAATTGAGCGGGGGCTTCATTGTCACAAAGCAAATCATCAATATCAGCTGCGACACGACGCGATCTGTTCAAAGGCGCGATGGCAACGGCTTGTGTTGCTGCAACAGGGTTTGCGGCTAACCAAGCCTTCGCAGCCAGCACCGCATACCGATACGATGCCCTCGGCCGGGTGATTCAGGTCATGCTTCCCACGACCCAGATCGACTATGCCTACGATGCCGCCGGGAATCGAACGGAAGCCACCAAGACTGTCGCCATTCAGGTAACGGCGACCTCGTCCAACAATCTGCGTACTCTGGCGAATAGTGCGGGTTACACCGGCACCGCCGGTGCGCGATACTATTTTGTGGTCGACGCGGGTGTCACAATTACCGGCACCGCGGGCGGCGGTAAAGGTATCGAGACCGGCACCTGGCCCGCGGACGCTGTTCTTACCTTATTGGTTACGGGCAATGTCTATGGCGGCGGCGGCACCGGCGGCGCGGGCAGCAATAGCGGCGCAGGCGCCAATGGCACCAACGGCGGCTATGCCATCAACGTTCAAGCCCCCATCACAATTGTCGTCAGCGCCACCGGCACGGTTAAAGGCGGCGGTGGCGGTGGCGGTGGTGGCGGATATTCCGCAGGTAGCGGCAGCGGGACTATCGGTGGCGACGGTGGCGGTGGTGGCTTCCCCAATGGAAACGGCGGTGCGGGATCTTCAGGCACCAGCGGGGACGCGGCGACGTCCGGCGCGGCCGGGACAACAGCCGGCGGTGGCGTCGGCGGTTCCAGTGGGCCTCCGGGAGGCAAGGGCGGTAACGCTGGGGCTGCCGGAATCAGTGGAACGACGAGCACAGGTGCCGGCGGCGTGCGCGGCGTTGGCGGCAATGCCGTTCGCAAGAACGGCAATGCGGTGACGGTGATCAACAACGGCGGCACGATTCTTGGTACCGTCGGTTAATGTCAGGTTTGAATCTTATTTATATCGTTGTGAGGTAAATGTGCGCTCTCTGATTCTAGCCATCGGGTTCCTCGCCGGAGCATGTATGGCTTCCGCTGCGTCGGCGCAGACCGATGCTCCGCTAACGTGCAGCGATCTTGCCATGCCGATCACCGGCGTAGCTGACGGTGCGACCTTCAGTTTTACAATCCCGGTCGATGATCTGGCGGCGCAGTGCACTTCGGCGACAAACGCTACGATCACTGTGGTTACACCCACCGACGACGTGACCGTGACGCCGACGCCGCATTCCAGCCAGACGATTACCTTCACTGTGCGCGACAGTGACGGCAATACCGCTACCGGTCATGTGATTGTAACCCGGGATTGAATCACGTCACGCTCCCGACACCGAACCAATGTCGGTCAGGGCGGTCAGCACACCGGCCATCAGGGCGCCGATCATCAGTCCCAGCGCCATGATCAACAACGGCCCTAGCAGTTTCGACAACTTGTCGATCTTACCCAAAGCCGCGGTTTCCTCGCGTTCGCCGGCGCGGGCCAACATGGGACCGACGGCCGATGACGCTTCACCGACTTCGCATAGCCGAATGATAGCCTTTGGAAAGCCCTTGACCTGGCGCAAGGCTTCGCTCAGGGCGCGGCCCTGGCGTATTAGATTGACGATGATATCCAGCCGTTTGCGCGCTTCGCCATTGCCGAGGCTGCGTTGGCACAACCGCAGGCCTTCGCTGAGATTGGCGCCGGCTTCCAGGCTTTCGCCGAGCGTCTTGGCATAACCGCCAAAAACCAACGGCCGCGCCACGCCGCCTAACGGGCCGTCGAGCATCCAGACATCCAGCCACGCCTTTAGTCCGCCGTACCGCCAGGCGATATACAGGCTGGCGCCGGTGACAGGGATGGCCGCCAGCAGAAATATCCAGCCCTTTTGCAAAGTCTGGCTGAGAAACAGAATGGCGCTGAAATAGATCGGCATCTTCTGGCCGCTGTCCTGGAGTAACGGCGCGATCGCCGGCACGACGACCAGCAGGATAACGCTTAAAGCGCCCAAAGCCGTGACGAACACAAAGGCCGGATAGCTCAGAGCTTCAAACAATTGCTGGCGAATCTTGCGCCGTGTGGTCAGGACGCGCGACGCGCCTTCGAGACCGGAAGCGACATTCCCCCTCGCCTCGCCCGCTGCGATCAGGCCGCGCAAGTGCGTCAGGGATTGCGGTATGACGTGGCCGAGGGCCATGTCGAGGCTGGCCCCGCCCAGTATCTTTTGTGATACGTCCTTGATAACATCATTATCGGCACTGAGCACACCTAGGGCCGTACGGATATCGGCTCCCGCGCGCAGCAGCACGGCCAGACTTTGCAGCAATTCCTCGATATCGTTATCAGACAAACCCTTGCGCGCCGGCCACCACGCCGGTAGGGACAGCCCTTGGCCGGCTGACTTGTCGCGTTTAGCGCTGATCGACACCGGTGACAGATTTTCGGCGCGCAGCTTGGCGAAAACCTCGGCCTCGCTGACAGCCATCATTTGGCCGTGGCGGGTCTTGCCGTCGCTTTGCACGGCGCGATAGGAAAAATTGGCCATCCTGGAATTAGTCATCGGCGATGATGGCGACCTCATCCAGGGTCGTTTGACCGCGTTCGATCTGGCGCACCCCCTCTTGTACCATGGTGGTCAGGCCGGCCGTACGGCCAAAGCTTTTCAGCGCTTCGAGATGAGCGCCGTCACCGACCAGACTGAGGAACTTCTCGTCCGCCCAAATGCCTTCGGCCAAGGCGATCCGGCCGGCATAGCCGATGCCGCGGCATTTGGGGCAGCCTTTGGCGATGAATTGCCGCGCCGGGACTGGTGTACCGGAGCGCTTGGAAAAGCTGACCAAGGATTCGTGGACGGGGATCTCAACCTTGCAGACTTCACAGAGTTTGCGCACCAGGCGCTGGGCCATGACACCCTTGATCGACGCGGCTAACTGGTAGGGCTCGATTCCCATGTCATGCAGGCGCGGCGCGACCGCCAGGGCGGTATTGGCGTGGACCGACGCCAGCACCAAGTGGCCCGTCATGGCGGCCTGCACCGCGACGGCGGCGGTTTCGGAATCACGGATTTCACCCACCAGAATGATGTCCGGATCCTGACGCAGGAAGGAACGCAGGCATGAGGCGAAGGTCAGGCCAATAACAGTCTGCACCTGCGTTTGAGAGACATGCTCAAAATAGCGCTCGACCGGATCTTCGACGCTGAGGATCTTCTTGCCGGAATTGCGGAAAGCGGCCAGTAGCGCATACAGGGTGGTCGTCTTGCCCGAACCTGTCGGCCCGGTAACCAGGAACAAACCGTGGGGCGCGCGAATAGCCTTTTCCAGCAGGGTTTCGATGTGATCGGGGAATTGCAGGGCGGCCATGGTCTGGGGCGCATTGGCGCGGTCGAGCAGACGTAGTACTGCGCCTTCACCGAAGACGGTTGGCGACGTGGCGACCCGGACGTCGACCGAACGGCCGGCATTAAGGAACGAGGCGCGGCCGTCCTGCGGCAAGCGGCGTTCACCGACATTAAGGTTGGCCAGCACCTTGATACGGGAAACGCACGGTCCGGTCAGATCGGAGGGCGCTGTGACATAGTCGATCAACCGGCCGTCGACGCGCAGCCGGACCAGCAGATCGTTGCGACGCGGCTCGAAATGGATGTCCGAGGCGCCACGTTCAACCGCTGCGGCGAAGGCCTGCGCCACCAGTTCGACGGCCTGCCCTTCGACGCTATGGTCCTCGACGAAGGCCAGGTCGCGTTCGACTCGGCGTTCGTCGAGAAAACTATCAGTCTGGATTTCGTAGTTGTCGGCGTCGAAGACGCGGCGCCAGTCACTGAGGCGCGCGACTTGGAGCACAATATCCCGCCCCGTCGCGAACCCCAAGCCCGCCCTCATCTCATCATCGAACGGATCGCAGGCAGCGCAGATCAGGCGGTCGCCATCGAGACGCAACGGCACGACCCGAACCTTGCGTAAAAATTCCTGGCCGAGCCCTAAATCCTTGATATCGACTTGGGGCGGCTCTTGATCAGGATGCCATATGGGAAGACCTGTCACTTCAGCATAGGCGAGCGCCAGGTCTTCATCCGACAGCAGACCCAGTTGATTGAGAACCTGTTCGATCGGTTGCTGGGTGCGGTCGGACAGGACACGCGCCCGGGCGATAGCTTCGGGCGTGACTTTGCCTATGGAAAGCAAATGATCGAGGACATCGTCGCGGATGATATCGAAACTCATCATACCAACCAGCCTTCCGGCACCAGAACGCCGATAATGAAGGCCGCGACCGCGATCATCGGCCCAAACGGAATGGCCCCCTTGCGCTTTTGCACGAGAACGACAGCGAGCCCTAGAATGGCAGCCACGGCGATCATCGCGGGGGTTCGCCAGGCCAGCCACAGGGCCAAGGCGGCCACGAGCTTGATATCCCCAAGTCCCAACATGGGTTTGGCATGACGGCGTTCGAGCCAAAGCTTCAGGCAGTACAGAACCGCGGCGGCAGTCACCGCGGCGATGATACCCGCCAAGAGATGGCCGCCGAGCAAAGCCAGGATCAGGGCGCAAGCGGCAATGGCCAAGGTCAACAGATCGGGCAAGCGAAAGGTCTTGAGATCGATTAGGGCCGAGACCAGCAACAGCAGACACAGAAGGCCGGTGACCACGGCTGCCTCGCCAGGCAGCATAACGAGCGGGACGGCCAAGGCTACTCCACCCAGGGCTTCGCCGACCATGTGAAAACTGTCGATGCGTGAACCACAGCGGCACTGACCGCGGACGATGGCATAGCCGACGAACGGTACGGTCTCGGCCCAGCTCAACTGCCGTGCGCAGCCGTCGCATTGCGACCGGCCCTTGATGGGATCGCGGGCAGTCGCCAGGCGCAGCGCCGCGGTAGCCGCGAATGAGCCGACGACCGCGCCAACACATAGGCCGGCGAACGCGCGAAATATCGTCATGTCCGGCGCGACGACATCGATCATTTCAGTGACGCCGTCACGTCCTGGTCAACGCCCTTGCCGCCGGTCTTGCCATCAGCCCCCAGCATGGTGACACTGGCGCCATCCGTCGTTGCGGTATAGACAATCGGATGTCCCCAAGGATCGTTGAGCGCCTTGTCGGACTTGAGGTACGGCCCGAGCCATCCCTCGGTACCCGGGTCGGAAACCAAGGCCTTTAACCCTTCGCTTTGCGTCGGATAGCGGCCGATATCGTCCTTGAACATCTCAAGCGATGTGGTGGTGGTGTCGAGTTGCAGGCCAGCCGTCTTGGCGCGTGCGCGCGCCAACTGTCCAAGCAGGGACGGCGTCAGCACGGCGGCGATCAGCGCGATGATGACGATGACCACCAGCATTTCGGTCAGGGTATAACCGTCGTCGGCGCGCCTTACGGCTGTCCGGTCAGTTGCGTGCATGACGGCATCTCTCCTAAGGCATAGTCTTCCTGCGACACTACCGCAAACAGGTGATTAGGATCACCTAAAAAACGCACTAGCCGCTCTTCCAGGCGGCCGCCAGTCACCGCTCGGATGCGCCAGACCTGCCCATCATGCCCGCCGGACATGGCGATCAGACCAACACCGTGCGGCAAATCGTGTTGCGGGTCGGCAAATCCATAATTTGAAAACAGGCTGCGCAGGCAATCATTCCTATCCGATCGAGCGGCCTGAGCGACAAAATCATTGCGCGATATGGCCGTATAGGACTTCAGTAGTTTTTCATCGAGGTCGGCGATCTTGGCCATGGGCCACTTGCGCCCTTCATATTCGGCGCGCAGAGTGACCGTCATATGTCCGTCGGGCACATCGACCGTTTCGACCTTGGTCAAGGTGGCGTCGCCTTGGGCCCGCACAATGTCCCCTGAAAAATGCAGGACGGCCGTATTGATGGCCTCCAGCTGTTGAGTGCGGAACACCTGGCGCTGGGCCTGTTTCTTTTCCGCCATGACCAAGCCAAGCGCGCCGGCGGACATTAACGACAGAGCTGCGCACAGCACGATGGCGGTCATGCTGGCATAGCCGCCGTCACTGTCCGGCGGGTGGCGGGGGCACATCATTGGCGGCCGTGGGCAGGACGAGATAGGCGCCAGTTTGCATCAGGTCCTTGAGGTCGGCGCCGAGATTGGCGGTCAAGGATGTATAGTCCGACGGGTCGCGCAGGATATGTGCCTGCAACAGGACGATCAGCTCGGTACGGCCGTTCGAATGGGTTTGGCCCTTGAAAAGACCGCCGACCAGCGGAATGTTCTTCAAACCTGGAATGCCATTATCGCTCAGGGAGTCGCTGGAGCTGATCAGGCCGCCCAAGGCCACAACGGTGCCTTCCGGCACTATCAGGCTTGAATCCATCTTGCGCTGATTGATGGTCGGTGAGTCGATGCCGGATGTCACCGTCTTGGCGACCGAGCTGACCTCCTGGCTGACATCGAGCAGGATACGATTATCGCTGGTGATGCGCGGCGTTACTTTCAACATGACGCCGGTGCTGCGATAATCGACCGTATTGATGACAGGCGCACCCGTGGTGTTGGTCGCCTGGGCAGATTGCGTGACAATCGGCACCTGATCGCCGACTTCCAAGGTCGCCGGTGAATTTTCGATCGTCGTGATCTTGGGCGCCGAGACGATCTTGACCTTGGATTGCGAACTGATCGCCGTAATGGCGGCCGAGATGTCAGTGCCGACGTAGCTGATGCTGAATCCGGGCGCAATCGTATTAAAGGCAGTGTTCTTGTCCGTGAAGTTGCTGACGGTGAGGTCGCCATGGGAGGCGATTTTCGACCAGTCGACACCGTAGTTCAGGTCTTTGCTGAGCGTGACTTCAAGGATCGATGCTTCGATAAATATCTGTGCCGGCTCATGGTCGATCTCGTTCAATACTTGTTGCAATCGGATCAAGGTGGCTTCCGGGGCATTGATGATGATCGAATTGGTGTCCTTGTCGGCAACGATGCGGGTGCCCTGATTGGAGCCGCTATCCGTGCCGGCGCCTGAAGAGGTGCCCGTATCTGTAGCCGTATTGGTCGAGGTCGTCCCGCCGGTAGCCGAGGGTTGCATGACGTCACCGCCATTACCCGCAACAGCGTTCAGGGTACGCACCAGGTTTTCCGCCGAACCGCCGCGGGGATGGTAGACCCAGACCTTGACCGATGTATCCTGCGACGGAACGTCCAACTTCTGGACCCAGCGGCCGACTTGATCCAAGACGTCCGATGAGCGTGAAAAGGCGAAAATGCCGTTCAACCGGCGCATCGGTGCTATCGCAACGCTGGATGTGCCGGACGCCTTTAACAGGTCCTGCAAATCGGTCGCCATGGTGACGGCGTTGGCGCTGTTCAGCGGATAGAAACGGATGCGGGCGTCGCTCAGCGTGCTCTGATCGAACAAGGCGATGGTCGTCATCGCGTTGTCGAGTTCTTCGGCCCGCCCGCCCAATAGGATCAAACCCAGACTGTCGGACGAATAGAGCACCATGTCGGATTTCGCGACCGTGCCCAGAGCCTTGGCAATTTCGGTTGCCGAGCCGTAATTGATCGGCACGGCGCGAATCTGGAAACCGATGCCCGAGGCCGGTCCCGAACTGGTCGTGACTTGGCCGCCGATGGTGGCCTGTTTGCGTGCCTTGAGGACGATGGTGTCACCGTCCTGGGTCATGACCACATCGTAATTGCTGAGAGCGGCTTCGAAGGCCGCCAGCAGCTGCGCCTTGGTCAGGCGCTGCTCGATGCTGAAATTCATCTTGCCGGTGACGCCGGGTTCAACCCGGTAAGCAACCCCAAGACTGCTGCCGAGAATTTCTTCGGCAACCTGGGAAATATCGGCATCCTTGAAGACAAAGGTATAGGTCTGCACGCCGGCAGCGGCCGGCGCGGCTAATACCGGCGCGGCTATCATGGGCAGGCTTGAGAGAATGAGAGCAAAAGCCCCCGCTTTCCACATCATCGGCGTCGTCATCCCCCACTACCGGGCGTCGCACTCGGCGCCGGGTCATTCATGCTCACAGTGCGTTCGCCCAGCGGCGTGTCGAATCGCGCGCTTCGGGCATCGGCATCGATCAGTTGCACATCACCGCTGATCTGGCCAGCACTGACCCACACGGGCGGTGCGCCATCAATCGACACCAGCACGGCTTTGCGGCCCGCGGAGATCGACACACCGAACAATTGGAAGGTCTTGTCCTTATAGGCGCCGGCACCCGTGGTCATGACGAAGATCGGTCTTTGCGTCAAAAGCGCGAAATCCTCGCTGTAGCCAACATTTTGCGACAGAGCCGACAGGCGCGGCCCTGCCTTGGCTGCAGTGGCCACGGCATCGAGTCGCGCATTGTCGCCATGTGTCGGGTCGACCACCAGCAAGACCAGCAGTCCCGCAGCCGCCATCGCCGCGCCGGTCCCCAGGATCAGCCTTGTTTTGTCCATCGGCAATAGAGCCGTCCTTCCAAATCGAGATCGACCGAACTGGTCTGGTTGCGCAGGCTCATCGTGTCGAGGAACAGGCGCGGCCGATAATGCGCCATAACCTCCAGACTGTTGATGGCCTGTTCGTAAGTGCCGCTGGCCTTGAGCGTCAGGGAATAACCCATCAATGGATGGCCCTCCCCCGTCTTGCCACTAGGCGAGATGTCGAGCGCCGTCACGGTCAGGCCGGTGTTCATCAGTGCCGAGGTCAGTTGGTTCTTGAAAGCGTCGTCTAGGGTGTTGGTGCACACACTGCCGAGCGGATAGACGCCGAGATCGCCTTCGGCCTTGTTGGCGGCCGCGATTACCGCCGCCTGTTGTTCCAGTGCGGCCAAGCGCTGATGACTGCCCGACGGCCGCGACAGAAAGAGTAGCGCGACCGCTACAACCAGCAAGCCGGCGGCGACGGCATAGGCTTCCTTCGGGATGTCGGAGAGTTGAAACGCGGATTTGGGGCGGCGGTCGTAGATCATGGCTGACCGTCTTCTTGGGCCGAGACCCACAGCCACACGCCCTTGCGCACCGGTTTCGACGACCGTTGCAGCGGCACGGTCGCGTCCTTGATCGGCGCATCGGTGCCGCGCGCCTCGATCGCCCAATAGCCCTTGTTCCAGTAGAAGGCGTCGATACGTGTCGCAGAATCGCGCTTCAAACTCAGCTGCTTCAGATCGCTCAGAGCATTATCGAGGGAGCGGTTGCCTAATCCCAATTCAGCCAAAGCTTCGGCGTCAGCCTTGGCGCGCGCCACGCCCTCGGCCTCATGCGCCTTGCGCTGCAACTGGTTTTCGACCTCGGTCAGCCGGTCGGCTTCAGCGCCACGGCGTTGCAGGGTGATAACACTCATGAGCAACAGACAGGCGACGGCGCCGCCGACGAGACCGATCCGCCAGATACGATCATTGGCCTGCGCCGCCTTTTGAACGGGTGACGGCATGTCGACGGTCAAGCGCTGGCCCTGGATGTCGATATCGAATTTAAGGCCCTGGCGGATATCCACGCCGCGCAGGTAGATAGCGACAAACTTGCCGTCCTGGCCCAATGCCCAGGGTTTGAGACGACGCACGACAATGCTGACGTCGTCGCCCGAAACCGGCGAGGTGTGCTGGGCTTCCAGCCGCGCCGCACGCGCCTGGTCCCATGGCCACGATGGCGGCGCAGTCACCAGGCGGGTGAAGGGCTTGAAGGTGCCGCGTTCAGTAGTCAGGTCATTCATTGGGAAGCGGCTTGGGAAGTTTCGGAAGAAGAATCGGCTTGGACGCGGCAGGTTCGCGAAATCATATCAAACTGACAGTTACGATTGTGTTCAACCGGTAATTTAATCACCGTGATATTATTTCCGTGACCGTCACGAACCAGAACAGCCTCCAGGCGCGGCGGTATCGCGTTTTCGATCGCGACCGGCGGCCACTGGGCGACTGTCGCGCCACTGCCGACATAAGCGAATTGCCGGTCTTCGCCGGCGTCGATAGCACAGTTCTGGCTTTTTGTTCCTGGATCGCAGGCAAAGCGCATCTTATGCGCGTCGCCGCTGAGATCATCGCCTTCGATTGGTTGCAAGGGTGTCAATTTGGTCGTTAGATCCGCTTGAAACGCTGCGTCCTTTTGCGCGGTCTGGCGTGCGTTGAGAACGCGTCGGTCCATATGGCTGACAAACCGGCTGGCCTCGAAAACCCCGGCCAGGGACAGGCTGACGATCAATAGCGCCATCAGCGCTTCGACCAGTGTAAAGCCGTCATCGTGGCGCTGTTTCATACGGTGGCCGCGCACCAGCGCGTCCCCGTCAGGCGATAGGTATGATGACGGTCCGCCCGCACGGCGCTGGCGCTCAACTGACAAAAGGTGATGTTGTTGAAGGTCTGCTTTTTGACCTGCACACGATAGGTGAAATCACCCGACCGACCATTATAGTCGCCCGTCACATGCGGGGTCGTCTCCATCACCGCGGTGAGAACGGCCTGTGCGCCCTTGGCGTCAGCCGCGGTTTGCGACAAGGTGCGCGAGATTTTGAGGGTCGCCAGGCATACCGTGATCATCAACGCGATGATGACGGTCCCGACCAGGGCGTCGACCATCATAAATCCCCCCTCGCCTTCGTCCCCCGTCTTACGCATCGCACTCACTCGGCCTTGGCGGATATTCGCCGTGTTCGCACAAATCCTTATCAGATCGCTTCCCAGCCAGCAATCATCTGTAGTAGAGTTAAGCGGGATGACGGATGTAAAGCCAGCGAAATTTGCAAAGTTAAAACGGCCGCTGGCGATCATTGGGTCTCTGGCGTTGCACGCGCTGTTGTTGACGGCGTTTGCAGTGACGACGACGCCTAATCTGGCCAATGTCACTGCCAAGGGCGATGGTGACGCCGTTACGGGCGTGCAGATCGATCTGGTCGGCGTTCACGACAGCTCGAACTCCAAGCCGGCCGTCGTCGTGCCGCCGGAAACCAAGCGCATGAACGACTTTATGCAAATGCTGGCGACGCCGACCATCGTTGTCGATACGGCCGTCACCAAGCCCAATCCGGCCAAGTCGATCAGCGAAGCCTTGGGTGAAAATCCGTTCGAGGCCAAGGCCGCCAAGACCAGCGAAGAGGGCCACGTCAAGATCGGCAATCAGAACTCCAAGACCATCAACGATCTGTGGAAGGCCATCGCACCGTGCTGGAATCGCATTGCCGACAAGAACAGTCTGGATGTGACCCTGGAGGTCAGTTTCTCGCCGATGGGCAATCTGTCGAAACCACCGATTATTCATCGTACCGCGGGTGTGACCCTGGATGATCGGGTCTTGCGGTCGGAGTCACAGGCGATCTCGGCTTTGGCGCAATGCGGGCCGTATTTGATGGCCTATGGGCAGGAGCATGTGCAGGTGAGTTTTCCAAGGAAGGGGTAGCATTCTTGGATTATATTCGACCAGCACACGCGAATAGCCTCAGTCCGCATTGTCTCTGTTATCTTTTCGTTCAAGAGCCACGAAATAACGATCAATAATTATAGCGCCGGTCCTTGCGCCTTCGGTTTCTGTCCACGCTTTTTCGGGCTGAGGGGAGAGGCCGGCGGTCGGCGGCCGGTGCCGTGGCATGCTTTAGCCTGCCGGGTGAGGAGTACTTTCTTCCGGCTGGTGGTTCCCAAAGTCATTCCGCTCTTAGCCTGTAAGCGGGCCACAACAACCAATAGGCTCTGCCGACCCCCCGCTAAATGGGTGGAAATGGGTGAACGAACGCCGATAGGCTCTTCCGACCCCCTGCTAAATGGGTGGAAATGGGTGAACGAACGCCAATAACAGGGTGTAAGTTCCCGTGTTCACCGCCCCGCCCCGCGAAATTACCCTCGAAATCCTCGATCTCGTCGCCGCCATCGACCCGTTTGAGGGGACCTGACGGGCCTCCAAGCCCCTCCCCGCGGAGCGTTTGGCGGCCTTAAGGAGTGCCACAGCCACCGCAGGCATAGCCGCATCAAGTTCCAGGTTTCGGCGTTGCGGGAAATGTTGAGCTAAGGACTGCGCTTAATCCCGGGTTACAATCACATGACCGGTAGCGGTATTGCCGTCACTGTCGTGGACGGTGAAGGTGATCGTCTGGCTGGAATGCGGCGTCGGCGTCACGGTCACATCGTCAACGGGTGTCACCACAGTGATCGTAGCGTTTGTCGTCGAAGTGCACTGCGCCGCCAGATCATCGACCGGAATGGTAAAGCTGAAGGTCGCATCGTCAGCTACGCCGGTGATCGGCATGGCAAGATCGCTGCACGTTAGCGGAGCATCGGTCTGCGCCGACGCGGCGGAAGCCATACAGGCTCCGGCGAGCAACCCGATGGCTAGCCCGATGGCTAGAATGAGAGAGCGCACATTTACCTCACAACGAAATAAAAGATTCAAACCGAATACTAACCGACGGTACCAAGAATCGTGCCGCCATTGTTGATGACCGTCACCGCATTGCCGTTTTTGCGAACGGCATTGCCGGCCACGCCGCGCACACCACCGGCACCGGTGCTTGTTGTTCCACTGATACCGGCGGCGCCAGCATTACCGCCCTTGCCTCCTGGAGGGCCACTGGAACCGCCGACACCCCCGCCGGCCGTTGTCCCGGCCGCGCCGTTGACCGCAGTGTCAGCCGCGCCGGCCGATCCCAGGCCGCCTGCACCATTGGGGAAACCGCCGCCGCCGCCGTCCCCGCCGACGCTGGGCGGTCCCATGGTGTATCCGCCGCCGCCGCCGCCGCCGCCGCCGCCTTTAACCGTGCCGGTGGCGCTGACGACAATCGTGATGGGGGCTTGAACGTTGATGGCATAGCCGCCGTTGGTGCCATTGGCGCCTGCGCCGCTATTGCTGCCCGCGCCGCCGGTGCCGCCGCCGCCATAGACATTGCCCATAACCAATAAGGTCAGAACAGCATCTGCCGGCCAGGTGCCGGTCTCGATACCTTTACCGCCGCCTGCGGTGCCGGTAATTGTGACACCCGCGTCGACCACAAAATAGTATCGCGCACCGGCGGTGCCGGTGTAACCCGCACTATTCGCCAGAGTACGCAGATTGTTGGACGAGGTCGCCGTTACCTGAATGGCGACAGTCTTGGTGGCTTCCGTTCGATTCCCGGCGGCATCGTAGGCATAGTCAATCTGGGTCGTGGGAAGCATGACCTGAATCACCCGGCCGAGGGCATCGTATCGGTATGCGGTGCTGGCTGCGAAGGCTTGATTGGCCGCAAGACCAGTTGCGGTCATGCATGTCATTGCTAGCGCACCCTTGAACAAACTGCGCCGCGTTGCGACAGATATTTGCGCCCGCTTTGAAGTCACGAAATTCCCCCTCTACAATCCGATGCTATCGCCAAAAATGTGAGCGATTTCCAATTTTAGCAAGAAATTTATTTTGTCATATAAATATCCAAATCGATCAAAGAGTTATCCTGTAACGCCGGTAGATGTGCACGCTTAGGCAGAAAAGGCGCCTTGTCAGTATCGGCATAAATATGCAAGGTCTGCTCGGCAATGGGGTGCTGCGCCAACGAACTGCCTGATCTAGGCACGGGATTTTGGCTGGGCAATCGGGGGGATTATGGTTCGTGAATATGGATTGCGAGATGGAAGTCCGCACTCATTGCGAGTAGCGCAACCGACGCACTTTTCTCACGCCATGGTCGGCAGATACCTATCGCACCTTTTCATCAATAAGATACTTGGAACTCGCATGTTTAAGGCAATAGGCGGTCGTGACTCCGGCAATATGTCTTTCCGTTTGGACTACGTCGTCAGCGCACTGGCGCTCCTATCTTTGGTTGGCGTACCGGTTGCGGCCCGTTCGGACGAGACCGTACCGCCACCGCCAACCAAGGTGCTGGATGCCAACCATGTCAACCTGATCTCGGGGGGACCGAGCCTGGATTTACCCGGAATTTCGACGGCGGGTATCGCGCAATCGGTGACGGAAGCCGGCCTGACCTACACCAGCGGCGTTACCGACTACCTTGACAATTTTGTTGGCTATGAATCGGATCGCGATCGTGATCCAACTTCATCCAATGCCCCAGGGAGGGATTCAATTGTTATCGGCGGAAAACGCCTTGTTTATGATGCCGATATATTTTTTGACAGCTGCAATTCTAATATCTGCACCTATTGGGACAAGGCGGGGGTAGCCTATCTGTTTGATCAAACACAATACACTAAGACATCGGACGCTTATGATGGGATCACTGGGAAGTTGGGCATGCTCGTCCAGATCAATAAACCAGATGGTGAGACTATAAAAATAACCCATATAACGGCAAGTTCTGTTTTTACTACCTCGGGGGGAAATAATAACCAACTTTATACTGTTCACAATGTCGCTATATACTACCCAATAAGCGTGGTGAGCTCCAATGGCTGGATGGTAAAATACGAGTATGATGATAAGACTTACAATCTAACGGGTAACCATCAGTTCTCCGCCAAATTTCCCAAAAAGATATATATTATCAATACGTCATATGACTATTGTGATGTCGCCGCCGCCAGTTGTACGTCCTCGAACGCTCCCGCTTGGCCTACTCTAAATATCGCTTACCCCGCGACCTATTCCGATGCGGCCAATGTCGCATTAGGTCAATTCTCGCCTACGGGGTCAACCTGGCCTTCCGGGCGTTACAACGCATATTCGTTCGCTATCTCGCACCGTGTGACGGACGCATATGTCGATGGCATGCATACCACCTACGCCTACAGTTGGCAGGACCAGTCGACTGGGATAGCGCCCTATATAATTACAGCCTCGCTGCCGGATGCTGCGACCTACTCAGTTCGTTCGGAGAAGGCCAATTATCAGGGAACGGAGAGTGGCCCTCTGAAGTACTTCTACCTAGACCAGATTTCTTCTTATACAGATAGCCTCGGCCGGGTCACGAAGTACGAATATAATGACGACAATACCGCTTATAGGGCAGACAACAGAACGATCAAACGTATTATCAGTCCAGAAGCAACCTATAATCAGACGACCTTGGCTCTCACCGGTGGCTACAGTGAATATACCTACGACGCCCGCCGCAATATCACCAGTGTTTCGCAATATCCGAAGAATGGCGGCGCGCCTCTGGTCACACAATATCATTACGAGACCGATTGTACCTCCGCGAACTACAAATACTGCAACAAGGTTGAGGCCGTTATCGATCCGAATGGAAAAGAGACGGACTACACCTACAGTCCTGTTCACGGAGCTGTTTTAACAGAAACTGGACCGGCTGTCTTCGATCCCCAGGCCCCCATCGATCAGGTCAATGGCCAACAGGTGCATCCTGAGACCCGATATGTCTATACGCAGCTGACGCCCTATATCAAGAACAGTGCTGGTGTTTTGGTCGCTTCAACGCCTGTGTGGCGCCTGACAAAAACGTCATCGTGCCGTAGCGCGACAGCGACCAATTCGGCATCGTGCGTAGGTACCGCCCTCGAAACCATCACGGATTTCGAATATAATTCACCCAACCTGCTCCTAACAAAGAAAACCGTGCGCTCAGGGACGGCAAATGTGACTCTGCCCTATTCCCCAACCAATCTTTGGGAGTCGACGACCAACACCTATGACTATGTTGGTGATGTGGTTGCGGTTGACGGTCCGCGTACAGACGTCGATGACAAGACCTATACTATCTACGATGTTCGCCGCCGTCCAGTGTATGAAATCGCTGCTGATCCGGATAGTTCCGGCAGTTTGAAGCGCGTGGTCCTCTATCACCATTACGATATCGATAGCCGCGAAGACCTGACGAAAACGGGCACGATTGACGCCATCGTTTTCGATACGTCGGGCCTGCCGACGGATGTTACAAATTTTGTTCCCACCAGCTTCGTACGCAAAACCTACGATACGACCACTGGCCTTCTTATCAAGACGGAGGTTGGACAGCCATGATTGCGCATAGGGGGAAGGGAGTCATGAAACACCTTGTCGTCGGTTTGGCCAGCTTGATCTTAGGGAGTTTGGCGCCTCAATTAGTCCAGGCAGTGGAGACGATTACCAGCGTCACCCAAGTGACCTACGACGCCAATCAACGGGTCAAATGCACCGTTGTTCGGATGAACCCGGGCGGCAACAACTTTGCTTCAGTTCCGGCGGACGCCTGTACGCTCGGTGCCGAAGGCAGCTACGGCCCGGATCGAATCACCAAGACGATCTATGACGACGCCAGCCAGGTGACGGAAATTGATCAGGCTTTCGGCACGTCGGCGCAACGCGCCTATGCCCGCTATACCTATTCGGATGACGGCTTGAAAACCTCCGAAATGGACGCCAAGGGCAACAAGACGATGTTCGTCTATGACGACTTCGATCGGTTGTCGCAGGTCCAATATCCCAGTACCACGGTCGGGTCGGGCGCTATCAACGCTGCTGACTATGAGCAGTTTAGCTACGATGCCAATGGTAACCGCATGGCATATCGTCATCGTAATAGCGCTACCATTGCCTACACATACGACGCCCTGAACCGCGAGACCCTGAAGGACATGCCGGTTTGGGCCGGCAATACGAACGGTACATCGAAAGATGTCTATACCGGTTACGATCTGCAAGGGCATGCCCTTTACGCCCGCTTTATCGGTTCCGCGCCGACCAATGCCGGCATCACCAATGCTTATGATGCGCTGGGGCGCTTGGTCACGACGACCGATGCCATCAGTCGGCCTATCATCTACGAATACAATCAAGCCAACGCGCGTACGAAAATGACCTTGCCGTACGTTCAGACTTCGAGCACGACCTATGACTATGAAACCTATAGCCTGGATAACGTGAACCGGCTTCTGTCGCTAAGCTATACCGCCGGCACGACAACCTCGGTCCTGTTCGGTCAGACCTATGACAACCTGGGGCGCCGCACCAATCTCTATCGCGGTGCGGCCGGTGCTTCAGGGGCGGTAGCGACGACGACCTATGGCTACGACAATCTCGGTCGGTTGACGAGCTTGAACAACGACCTCGCCGCAACCGCATATGACATCAACTGGACATTCTCGGCCTATAATCCAGCTTCCCAGATCGCGGGCTGGGACGCGTCGAGCATCAGCTATGACTACAAGGAAATCGCCAACTCTATCGACCCGCGCACCTATAATGGCCTGAACCAGGATTCTGGCATCGCCAGTCTGGCGGCGACGTGCGCGACGGCCGGGGCCGGTTATGATTGCAGCGGCAACCTCACTAGCGAAGGCACAAGTACGGGCGCACGCACCTTTACCTACGATGCCGAAAACCGTCTTCTGACCGCCACAGGGGGATCAGCCAACCTGACCCTGTCTTATGACCCGCTGGGGCGTCTGTATGTGAAGACATATGGCGCCACGACAGACACCTATCTCTATGACGGTGTCAATTTGATCGGTGAATATTCCAGCGGTGGTACGCAGCGCCGTCGTTATGTCTTCGGCGCAGGTACGGATGAGCCATTGGTATGGTTCGAGGGCCAGACCTCGGCCAGCCCTCGCTACCTGATCAGCAATTATCAAGGCAGCATCATCGCCTATACCAACAACACCGGCATGGTCCAGGAACTCTACAAATACGGCCCCTATGGCGAGCCGAAAAGTGCCAGCGATGCCGATTTGTGGTCGGGCAGCCGTTTTCGCTACACCGGCCAGGCGACTCTGCCGGAAGCTTATCTCTATTATTACAAGGCCCGTGTTTATGACCCAAAGTACGGAAGGTTCTTACAGACCGATCCCATTGGCAGCAAGGATGACCTGGACCTCTATGCATACACTGGTGGAGATCCGATCAATGGCACGGATCCGACTGGATTGCGGAACAAGCCGTGTGATTTAGGTTGCGGAATACGCGTGGGGTGGAACCGGTATTGGCGGGAAGTTGGGGAAAGACAGCAGTATGAGATTTACCACAACAAGGAGGCCCGTAACCCCAATATAGGCGACGCAATCACCTTTGTCGCACCAGAAGTTGGCTTTCCAATGAAAATGCTTGGGGAGGACCTTCAGGTAGCCGAGACGCCTCAAGTGCTTATCAACAAGGCGAATGGTGAGGCGTTTCAGGCGGAAGTGGTCGCTCAAAAGGCGCTAACAAACTCCAATGTGCAAACCGAGATTACAGTAGTCACTAAAAGTGGAGTCAAGACTCGACTAGATATTGTATCTACTGACGCAAATGGTAAGATCATTTGCACTGAATGCAAAGGGTCTGAAACTGCCCCCCTTACCCCGAACCAGACGCAGGGCTTTCCTGAAATTGCTGAGACTGGTGCGACTGTTGTGGGACGAGGCAAGCCTGGCTATCCCGCAGGTACACAAATACCACCTCAGACAGTTGAGGTAGTAAGAAAACAAACAGGATCTTGAGATTTAAAGCTATGACTATAGAAAATGTTGACGTTGTGGATGCGATTGGATTGAGTAATGATTCCGAAGATGTCGTATTGACAATATCGGACCATTTAAATTGGACCGGTAATCACCTTCTTATTCTGCAAGAAAAGATCAATACGTATTTGTCATTTGTAGAAAGTGGTCAAATTTACTTTTCTTACCCTTTGTCGAGAGGAAAAAAAATCGTAATAGAGGTCGTCTGCAAATATCCACCTGATGAAATTGGACTTTCTTTTTTTCAAAATGCAGCCTCAATAATTTCTTCGGCAGGTATGAGCCTCCGCCATAAGCATTTATGATGTTGGATGGGCATTTTGCATTTTGGGGACTGGACTGCACCCCTTAGGTGAGACCGAATAATTTCGGGGACAAGGCTCGCAACAAGGAGCCCAGATGAGAAAGATTCACGTTTTAACGACCGAGGCCAAGGAGGCGTTGGTTTTGCGCCTTGAGGCCGGAGAGGTCGTGTTGTCGCTGGCCAAAGAAGCCGGAGGATTTCCCGGAGGATTTCGGGATTTCGCGGGATTTCGCGGGGTAGATTCCAATTCAAAACGCAACACGGTCTTCTTTTCGGACCTCGTAAGGGGTTTTGAAGTCGAGGCATTTGCGGGGCCTATGGTTTAGATTTGCGACGGCCTTAGCAAGGTCTTTTTGCGTGACGACTTTAAAATCGCAGCCCTTTGGGAAGAACTGCCTGAGCAGACCGTTGGTGTTCTCGTTGGTTCCGCGCTGCCAGGCGGCATAGGGATCAGCGAAGAACACCTTGATGCCCGTGGTGATCTCAATGTCTTTGAACCTGGCGAACTCACTACCGTTGTCGAAGGTCATGGTTCGCCGCCATGTGCGGGGTAGCGGTCGCAACAACGACACGGCCTTGATGCTGAGGGCCGGCGCCTGTTTGGATTTCAGCTTTGCCGCCAGTAGAAAGCGGCTTTTACGCTCAACCAGAGTGACGACCGCGCCTCGGCCTTGCGCGCCCATCACCGTATCGCCTTCCCAATCACCAAAGCGCTTTCTGTCGCAGTCCTCTTTTGGGCGGTCGTGGATAGAGACACGTATTGTGTTTCACATACATCCGTTCTGAGGTAGTATATTATTTAAACACCCACTCATTCGTGCGGCAAAAACATCAACCTTTTCAACAAACCTCTCTGCGAATGAGTACCGGGTCTACTCATTCGCGGCACTGCCGGCATCACACAGACATCACATATTGCTGTAAACACCGGTTTCACCGTGGAATAACGCCACTACCCGTCACCCATCCATTCGCACTGGCCCTTTGGGCCCAGCGACAAGCAAGGCACCGGTGGGCAGCATGTCGCTGTCGGCATAATTAGCAAAGTGCATTTGGCCTCTGCATATCGGACTAAACCGGCAATCAATGGTCTTGTACCGATTTAATCACGCCCATGACGGTTGTCGCCGACGATGCGATCTTCACCCGGTACGGTCGACGACTTCGTAGCCGTATTTAGACGACGGGAACGAGGCAACTGTCATGGAGGTCGCGGAAGTCGGCGACGTGACCGGTAAACTAAAGCAACAATACTGGAGAAATATCGACTGCGCGAAGCAAAAACCGAGATGGTGCCTGTTATTGCTGCTGATACGCGAACCGACCATGACAGACTGGTTAGCCACGGACTGCAACCACCATTTCTTTCCGGACAAACAGGGAGTTGCCGCAAGGTGACGCCCTTTGTTTTAGCCTTCGCCTCCTGTCAGGAGGCTTTCCAGGGCGTCCAGGCGGTCGGCCTCATTGGCCGGCTTGTCCCAACGGATGCGGCTGATGCGCGGGAAGCGCAGGGCATAGCCCGACTTGTGCCGTTTTGAGCGATGGACGGCGTCGAAGGCGACCTCGAACACCAGCTCTTTTTTCACCTCACGCACGGGGCCGAAGGTGTTGGTCGTGTGGTGGCGCACCCACTTGTCGAGTTCCTTGAGCTCTGCGTCGGTAAAGCCAAAATAGGCCTTGCCGATCGGCAGGATTTCGTCGCCTTGCCACAGGCCGAAGGTGAAGTCGGAATAGAAGCTGGAGCGCTTGCCCGACCCACGTTGGGCATACATCAGTACCGCATCGACCAGTTTTGGATTGATCTTCCACTTGTACCATGGCCCGGTCGGGCGTCCGGCGACATAGGCTGAATCCCGGCGCTTCAACATCAGGCCCTCGATGACGGAGGCATTGTCGACGCTGGCGCGCAGTTCCTCCAGCTCGGTGAAGGCCGTGTAGGGCAGTTCCGGCGACATCCGGATGCCGTCGGGTTTGTAGTGGTCCAGCGCCGCCTGAAGCAGCGCGCGGCGAGCGGCATAGGACTGCTCGCGCACGTCTTCGCCCTCCAGCATCAGGACGTCATAGACGGTGATGCCGGCGGGATAGTCGGCGATCATCTTGGCCGACGGATTCTTGCGGCCCAGGCGCTGTTGCAGGTCGTTGAACGACCCCATCTCGTCACCGTGCTGGACCAGCAGCTCGCCGTCGAGCACGGCATGGAAGTTGAGATGGTCGAGCACATCGGGAAAGCTGTGGCTGATATTGTCGCCGGTGCGGGTAAAGACGGCGCGGCCGACGGCATTGTGGACCAACTGAACGCGGATGCCGTCATATTTCCACTCGGCGGCATAGGTATCCGGCACGATCAGACCGAAGTCCTTGGCCTCAAGCGCGTGGGCCAGCATGACCGGCGTAAAGGTCAGGCTTTCATGCACCTCAGGCCTTGGACCGCGGCCTTCCAGCCAGGCGAACAGGTTTTCATAGGGCGGGTCGAGGCCATGCCACAGGGTCTCGATCTCGCCGATCTCCTGGCCGCCGTATTTGGCCAGGACCTGTTTCAGCAGTCGCGCCGATACGCCGATGCGCAGCGATCCCGTGCCGATCTTGAGCAAGGCCCAGCGCTCCGGCGACGTCATGCGATCGAGCAGGCCGGCGACATAGTCAGGCATTTGCGCCTTCGGGGTATGGCGCAGCCCGTCGATCACCGCATGCAGGGTTGGCAGGTCGAGGTCGTTGGGCGGAACCGGCGGCGCCGGCCACAGGTGGGCGACGGTTTCCGACAGCTCGCCGACATAGTCGTAGCTCATGGCCAGAAGCGTCGGGTCGGTGCGGGCACGGATCAGGTCCAGCACCATGGCTCGCTTGAAATTGGGCAGGGACAGGCCATCGGCTATGACGGCGACGGCATAGCCGCGGTCCGGGTCGGGCGTCGCCTTGAAATAGTCGAGCAATAGGCGTTCCTTGCCCAGGGTCGAGGGCTCGAAATACAGACGTTCGAGAAGGCGCGAAAAGGCTTTCATATCAATGGTCCTTTAGAAGGACCATTGATATGAAAGCCTCTTTTTAAGCTCAAGCGCCGCATGGCTCCTCGCAACAGCTCGGGCGGGCGCTTGCCCGCTACCAACGGCGATGAGTGAAGTGTGATCGCCGTTGGTATCATTCGCTGTCGTCCTCATAGCCCAAGAGGTGCAGGGCCTGAGCCTTGAAGCCGTGTTGCTCGGCATAATAGATGAGGGCGTCTTCGCGGCCGTGGGTCACCCAAATTTCCGGCGCGCCAACATCGTCAAGCGTCTCGGTCAGCTCGGCCCAATCGCAATGGTCGGAGACCACCAGCGGCAGTTCGACGCCCTTCTGCTTGGCGCGGGCGCGTATGCGCATCCAGCCGGAAGCCGCCACCGTCAGCACGTCGGGCAGTCGCCGCGACCAGCGATCCTGCAAGGCCGACGGCGGGCATAGCACCACCTTGCCGGCCAGGGATTTGGCGTTTTCCGGCGTCACCGCTTCCCACGGCCCTAAGGCGATGCCGAAGGATTCGTAGAGCTCGCACAGCCGGATCATGGCGCCGTGGAGATAGATGGTCTCATTGTAACCGGCGGCGCGCAGGGCGCACATGATACGCTGGCATTTGCCTAACGCATAGACGCCGACCAGGTGGCAACGTTCGGGGAATTGCCGCAACGACGCCAGCAGTTTCTGGATTTCGTCCTCCAGCGGCGGGTGGATAAACACCGGAAGGGCAAAGGTGGCTTCGGTGACGAAGACATCGCACGATACCGGCTCGAACAGAACACAGGTAGGGTCGGCGCGGCGTTTATAGTCGCCGGAAAAGACGATGGTAGCACCGCCGTATTCCAACCGCGCCTGGGCCGAACCGAGGATATGGCCGGCCGGATGCAGGCTTAACCTGACGCCGCCAATATCGACGACCGCCCGGTACGGCAATGCGTGTTCCGTCGCCGCGTGGTCGTCGCCGTAACGCGCACGCATGATGGCCAGAGTTTCGGTCGTGGCATAGACGCTACCATGACCGGCGCGGGCATGGTCGGCATGGCCGTGGGTGACGACGGCGGTCGCGACTGGCTGCATCGGGTCGATGTAAAAATCGCCTGCCTTGCAATAGACGCCCTGAGGCCTCACCTCTATCCATTCGCGTGGATGCATTTCCACCTTTCGCTTTTATTATGGACCACCCTACACTCACAGAATGGCGACTATCCCAACGCAATTCCGGCAGTGGTTCGACCAGCAGGGCTGGAAGATCCTGCCGCATCAACGCGCCATGGTCGAACGTTACCAGGCGGGTCGGTCGACACTTTTGACGGCACCGACCGGCACCGGTAAAACCCTGGCCGGCTTCCTCGGCTCGCTGATCGATATCGACAAGACCAAGCCCGCCGGCCTGCACACGCTCTATATATCGCCGCTCAAAGCATTAAATTACGATATTGAACGCAATGTCACGGCGATCATCGAAACGCTGTCCTTGCCCGTCCGCGTCGAGAGCCGAACCGGCGACACCACCGCCTACCGCCGCAAACGCCAGCGCGCCAAACCGCCCAACATCCTGCTGACCACGCCGGAAAGCCTGATGCTGCTGCTGTCCTATCCGGAAGCGGCGCAGATGTTCGGCCAGATCGAAGCGGTGGTCATCGACGAAATCCACAGCGTCGCGGCGTCGAAACGCGGAGACCTGATCACGCTCGCCCTGGCCCAGATCGAGGCCTATCGCCCGGGTTTTCGCCGCATCGGCCTGTCGGCGACGGTGGCCGAACCCGACCTGTTTTGCCTGTGGTTGGGCGTGGCCGGCCAACCCGTCGAGCACCTCGACAGTCCCGCGGGAAAGCCGCCACAAGTGTCGATCCTGAAGACGAAAGAGCCCGTGCCCTATACCGGCTTCATGGCGCAGTTCGCCGTGCCGGAAATCCTGACCCAGATCGCCAAGGCCGGCAGCACCATCGTTTTCGTCAATACGCGCGCCCAGGCCGAGCTGCTATTCCAGTTCCTGTGGCAGGCCAATGACGACAACCTGCCGATCGCCATCTATCACGCGTCGCTGACCAAGGATCTGCGTGCCAAGACCCTGGCGGCCATGGCGGCCGGCAAGATCCACGCCCTGGTCGCTACCTCGGCTATCGAGCTGGGTATCGACTGGAGCGCCGTCGATGTCGTCATCCAGGTCGGAGCGCCGAAAGGGGTCAGCCGGCTGTTGCAACGCATCGGCCGCTCCAATCACCAGGTCAATGTGCCGTCGAAAGCCTTCCTGGTTCCCGCCAACCGCTTCGAAGTACTGGAATGCACCGCCGCCATGACGGCGATCGCGGCGCGCAAGCTGGACGGCGACCATCCCCTGCCCGGCTCTCAGGACGTCGCCATACAGTTCATCATGAACGCCGCCTGCTCGGCGCCGGCGACCATCCGCGGCCTCTACGACATCGTGCGCTCGTCGTGGTCATACAGCCGCCTCACCTTTCCCGCATTTGAGGAACTGTTCCGCTTTTGCGTCGACGGCGGCTATGTTCTGCGCAATTACGACCGCTGGCATCGCCTGGTCGAGGATGATGCCGGCCGCTGGACGGCGGCGAACAAGGCGGTCGTCCAGCGCCATCGCCAGAATATCGGCGTCATCATCGAGGCCGGCAAGCTCAAGGTCCGGCGGCGCCATGGCCGCGGCGGCAAATATCTCGGCGAGATCGAGGAATCGTTCGGCCAGTCGATGCGGCCAGGCGACACCTTTTATTTCGCCGGCGAGATCCTGGCCTTCGAGCGTATCTACGACATGACGCTCGAAGCCCGTGCCAGCGCCGCCAAGGAGCCACTGATCCCGTCCTATTCCGGCGGCCAGATGCCGTTGTCGACCTTCCTGGCCGAGGGTGTGCGCCGCTTGCTGCACAATGATGAGGCGTTGGCGTCGCTGCCGGCGCCGGTGCGGCATTGGCTGCAGCTTCAGGCGCGCTTTTCGCTGTTGCCCGACCAGAGAAGCCTGCTGATCGAAAGCTTTCCGCGCGGCGATCTCCACACCACGGTATTTTACACCTTCGAAGGCCGGCGCGCGAACCAGACGCTCGGCATGCTGGTCAGCCGGCGCATGGACCGGCGCAACCTGCATCCTTTAAGCTTTACCGTCACCGATTACGGCCTGGCCATCACCAGTCTGCAGGCCGTCACCGAAGAGACCATTTACGACCTGATGGCGCCGGATATCCTGGCCGATGAACTGGAAGAGTGGCTGGGCGAATCCCCCATGCTGAAACGCTCGTTCCGCCGCGTCGCCACGGTCGCAGGCATTGTCGAGCAGAACAACAATTCGGCGCGCAAGTCGTTGAAACAGGTGACCTTCAGCACCGACCTGATCTATGACGTCCTGCGCAAATACGAACCCAATCACGTCCTGCTGGCCCTGGCGCGCGCCGACGCGGAACGCGAACTGCTCGATCTCGACCGGCTGACCGACATGATCCTGAAATTTCAGAGCCATATCGAATTCCGCGAATTGCCGCGCCCCTCGCCTCTGTCCCTGCCCGTCATTCTCGACGTCAAGACCGAGCGGCTGCCGGGCGGCGGTATGGAGGCCCTGCTGCAACAGGACGCCCTGAAACTGACCGCCGATACCCTGATGGAAGCGGTGGAAGACGAGGTCGCGCATGGCGTCGTGGCTTGATATCCTCTTCGCCGGCCATGACATGGTGGTCGACGCCGACCTGGCCCTATGGTGGCCGGCGCGTGACGCCCTGATCGTGTCGGACCTGCACCTGGAAAAGTCGACCTTTTTGGCCCAGTTTGGTTCGGCCGTGGCGCCCTATGATACGCTCGATACCCTGCTGCGGCTGGAAACCCTGGTCGCGCGTTATCGTCCGAAATCGTTGATCCTGCTGGGCGACAGTTTCCATGACCGCGGCGCCTGGGCACGGCTGGAAAACGCGGCGCGGCGGCAATTGCAGGCTATCTGCGGCGGGGTCGAAACCTGCCACCTGATCGAAGGCAATCACGATCTCGGCCTGGCTCACGACGCCATGCTGAACTTCGCCGACGATGTGCGCATCGACAATATCGTCTTCCGCCATGAGCCGCATGACGACATCCTGCCCCAGGTCGTCGGGCATTACCACCCGAAGCTGCGGTTGTCGTTGCGCGGGCAGAGGCTGAGCGGCAAGTGTTTCGCCATGAACGGCCGGATGCTGATCATGCCGGCCTTCGGCAGCTTCACCGGCGGGCTGGACTTGAGAGACGAGGCGTTCGTCAGGCTGGGCGGCGACGATCCATTGCGGGCGTTTTTGGTGTATCGCCAGACCGTCGTGGCGGTGGGATAACGGGCTTATCGCGCGTTGCGCTGACTTCACCTCTTTTTGCTGCGCCGCCAAAATTTCATGCTTGTGCATTTGAAACTTCTCTGATTAGCTGATCAGAAATCAGCGTTGTTCGCTTGACGAGGTGAGGCATGACGACGAGTTTTGAATTGCCGGCGCGACCCGAAAATCTCACGCTACAGGCGGCTGAGACGGCGGTTATCGTTATCGACATGCAAAACGCCTATGCCTCGATGGGCGGCTATGTTGACCTGGCAGGGTTTGACATTTCCGGCGCGCAATCGACCATTCAGAATATCAAGCGGACGTTGTCGGCGGCGCGCGAAGCCGGCATTCAGATTGTCTATCTGCAAAACGGCTGGGACCCCGACTATGTCGAGGCCGGCACGCCTTTGTCGCCCAACTGGCACAAGTCGAACGCGCTCAAGACCATGCGGCGCAACCCCAATTTACAGGGGCAGCTGCTGGCGCGCGGCGGCTGGGATTACGAGATTATCGACGAGCTGACACCGCAGCCGGGCGACATCCGCGTGCACAAGACGCGCTATTCCGCCTTCTTCAATTCGCAGCTCGATTCTATCCTGCGCGCCCGCGGCATTCGCAATCTCGTTTTTGTCGGCATCGCCACCAATGTCTGTGTCGAAAGCACCCTGCGCGACGGCTTCCATCTCGAATATTTCGGTATTGTCCTGGAAGACGCTACCCATCATCTTGGCCCGCCGTTTTTGCAGCAAGCGGCGATCTACAATATCGAAACCTTCTTCGGCTGGGTGTCGTCGGTCGGAGATTTCACCCACGCCATCGAGGATTTGACCCATGCCTAAAACCGTCATCAACCCTCCCGGTTTTCCCAAACCCCTGGCGCCCTATTCGTCCGGCACCAAGGCCGACGGCGTCGTTTATGTATCCGGCACATTGGCCATCGATCCGGACGGTTCGGTGCACGCGCCCGGCGACGCCACGGCACAGACACGGCATATCCTGGAGACCATCAAGAAGGTCGTCGAGGCCGGCGGCGGAGCCATGGATGACATCACCTTCAACCATATCTTCCTGACCGACTGGGCGCATTACGCCGCCATGAACGCGGTCTATGCCGAGTATTTCCCAGGCGAAAAGCCGGCGCGGTTCTGCATCCAGTGCGGCCTGGTCAAGCCCGGCCTGGTGGTCGAGATCGCCAGCGTCGCCCATGTCAGCTGACGGGCAATTCCAGTTTATCAATGGTTTGGCGGTTACCGTTTACGGTGACGGTCCGGCGGTTGTGATGTCGGCGGGCCTGGGTGGGTTGGGCAGCTATTGGAAGCCGCAACTGGCGGCCTTGGAAGGCTACCAAGTCATCCTCTACGATCACCGCGGCACGGGCGACAGCGCGCGCGATCTGCCCTCGCCCTATGCAGTTTCGGATCTTGCCGACGATATCAAAATCATTCTCGATGGGCTGGAAATCGAGGCCGCCCATGTGGTCGGCCATGCCGCCGGCGGAGTCGCCGGTCTGGAGCTGGCGCGGACATTTCCGGATCGTGTGAAATCCTTAACTGTCGTGAACGGTTGGGCGGTCGCCGACCGGCATTTCAAGCGCTGTTTCGAGATCAGAACGGCTATCTATAAGGCTGGTGGGCCGGAAGCCTATCTCAGGGCGCAGCCGTTGTTCCTGTTTCCGGCCGAGTGGATTTCCGAGCATTTGGGCGAGCTGGACGCCCAGGCGGCGCATCACTTACCGGGTTTCCAGAGCGAAGCCGTGTTGATGGCGCGCATCCAGGCCTTGGCCGATTTCGATATTTCCGAGACTCTGGATACGGTCACCTGCCCGGTTCTCGTGATCGCTGCCTTGGACGACATGCTGGTGCCCGTGCGCAGTTCGGTGCAACTGGACGACGGCCTGCCGGACTCGCAACTGGTGGCCCTGCCGTGGGGCGGGCACGCGGTCAATGTCACCGTGCCGGAAGATTTCAATTCCTACCTCAACGCTTTTCTGAAGGATCTTGGCTGACATGGACATCGGTGTTTTCATCCCCATCGGCAATAATGGCTGGCTCATCTCCGAGAACGCGCCGCAATATATGCCGTCGTTCGAGCTCAACAAGACGATCGTCCAGAAGGCGGAGGCCTATGGACTGGACTTCGCGCTCAGCATGATCAAGCTGCGCGGGTTCGGCGGGAAGACCGAGTTCTGGGAGCACAATCTCGAGAGCTTTACCCTGATGGCCGGGTTGGCCGCGGTGACCGAGCGCATCAAGATCTACGCGACCTCAGCGACCCTGACTCTGCCGCCGGCGATCGTGGCGCGGATGGCGTCGACCATCGATTCGATCGCGCCGGGACGGTTCGGGGTCAATCTGGTCACCGGCTGGCAGAAGGCCGAGTACGATCAGATGGGGTTATGGCCAGGCGAAGAGCATTATCTCAAACGCTACGATATGTTGAAGGAATATGCCCAGATTTTGCGCGATCTGTGGGACACCGGGGTATCGAATTTCAAGGGCGATTATTTCGAGATGACGGATTGCCGCGTCAGTCCGCGGCCGGCAGTCTCGCCCAAGATCATCTGCGCCGGATCGTCGGATGAGGGACTGGCGTTTTCGGCGCAATATGCCGATTACGCTTTTTGTTTGGGTGTCGGGGTCAATACGCCGAAAGCCTTTGAAAAGAACAATATTCGGCTGAAGGCCGCGACCGACAAGACCGGCCGCAAGGTCGAGGTTTTCGTCTTGATGATGGTCATCGCCGACGAAACCGACGAAGCGGCGGAGGCCAAGTGGCAGTCCTATCGCGACGGTGTCGACGAGGACGCGGTCAAGTGGTTGAAGGCGCAGTCGGCGCCCAATGCCGTCAACAAGACGACCAATACGGTGCAGTTGTCGGATACCGTGTCGGCGGTCAATATCAATATGGGCACCCTCGTCGGATCCTATGCCAAGGTCGCGGCCATGCTGGACGAGATGGCTGAGGTCGAGGGCACCGGCGGGGTGCTGCTGACCTTCGACGATTTCATCAAGGGCATGGACGATTTCGGCACCAAGATCCAGCCGCTGATGAAGACGCGGAAACATATTGCCTGAATGAGCCCGCGCAAGATCATTATCGATACCGATCCGGGCCAGGACGATGCGTTGGCGTTGATGCTGGCCCTGGCGTCGCCGGAGGAGCTGGAGGTGCTGGGGGTTGTGGCGGTGGCCGGCAATGTCGGGCTGCACCACACGCTCAACAATGCCCGCAAGGTGGTGGAACTGACCGGGCGGATGGATGTCCCGGTCTATGCCGGATCGGACCGGCCGTTGCGGCAGGCTTTGGTGACGGCGGAGCATGTGCATGGCGTGACGGGACTGGACGGGCCGGACCTGCCGGAGCCGAGTTTGCCGGAGCAAGTCCTTGGCGGGATTCAGTTTATTGTCGATATGGTGCGGGCGGTCGATGATGTCACCTTGGTTACGCTTGGGCCGTTGACGGATATTGCCAGGGCTTTTGAGCAGGCGCCGGATATTGTCGGGCGGGTGCGCGAAGTGGTGATGATGCTGGGTGCGTTTCGCGAGCTTGGCAATGTCACGCCGACGGCCGAGTTCAACGCCTATGTCGATCCGGAGGCGGCCGATATCGTGTTTCGCAGTGGGGTGCGGATCGTCATGTTCCCGCTGGACGCGACGCATCAGGTCCAGTCGACGCAAGTGCGAATCCAGCGGTTGCGCGACATGGGTAACCGAGCCGGGCCGACGGCGGCCATCATGCTGAAGGCGTCGGAAGCCTTTGATATCAACAAGTTCGGCTGGGACGGGGCGCCTTTGCACGATCCGTGCACCATCGCGTGGTTGCTGAAACCGGAGCTGTTTTCCGGCCGAGCGGTCAATGTGATGGTGGAAACTGAGAGTGCTTTGACGCGCGGCATGACGGTGGTGGATTGGTACAAGGCGACGGATCGCGCGCACAATGCCTTGGTGATGACCAAGGCGGATGCGGACGGGTTTTATGAGCTGTTGTTCGAGCGTTTGGCGAGATTGCCGTAATATTATTATCCACAGATAAGTCAGATAAGCACAGATTTCATGATTTATTGGAAGGTATGAGGTAAGTTTAAATATTGCGAGCTCTGCTCGCGTTCTCATAATTTCGCCAAATATCTGGTCTTTCTCTATAGCATCTGTGCTTATCTGGCTTATCTGTGGATAATACTACTTCTACAATAATAAACTCATCTGGGGTTCGGCATCGTGGGCTTCGTCGGCGAGGCCCGACAGGGTCACACCCAACAGGCGGATCGGTTTCTCTGTCGGGAAGACGCCGGCCAGGAGTTCGTGCGACAGACGCAAAAGGTCGTCCTTGCCGGCGATGGGAGCATGGCCGGTGCGCGAGCGCGTGATGATCTTGAAGTCGCTATATTTGACCTTCAAGGTCACGGTGCGGCCCTTGATTTCGCCGTCATTGCAGTAGCGCCACAGCTTATCGATGATGGGCAGAAGCCTGTTCCACGCCTCGTCGAAGTCGGAAACGTCGTCGAAAAAGGTGTTTTCGCCACCGACCGATTTGCGCACCTGGTCGGCATGGACGGCGCGATGGTCGATGCCGCGCGAGATGCCGTAATAGTAATTTCCGGAGATCCCGAAATGTGTCACGAGGAACTCGTGCGTTTGGTTGCGAATATCGAGGCCGGTATAGAGGCCAAGGCGGTTCATCTTGGCAGCGGTGGCCGGGCCGATACCGTGGAATTTCTTGACCGGCAGGCTTTCGACAAAGACGGGTCCCATGGCCGGTTTGATGACGAACAGGCCGTCGGGTTTGTTCTGATCCGAGGCCAGTTTGGCGAGGAATTTGTTGTAGGAGACGCCAGCGGAGGCGGTTAACCCAGTCGCTTCCTTGATCTTGGCGCGGATTTCTTCGGCGATCTGGGTGGCCGAAGCGATGTTTTTGAGGTTTTCGGTGACGTCGAGATAGGCTTCGTCGAGCGATAAGGGCTGAATGACGGGAGTATATTCGGCGAAAATGTCGCGGATCTGACGGGACACCTGCTTATATTTGTCGAAATTCGATTTGACGAAGATCAGGTCAGGGCATTTGCGCTTGGCGGTGACGCTGGGCATGGCGGAATGGACGCCGTATTTGCGCGCTTCGTAGCTGGCCGCGGCAACGACACCGCGCAGGGACGAGCCGCCGACAGCGACCGGCTTGCCGCGCAGTTCGGGATTGTCGCGTTGTTCGACCGAGGCGAAAAAAGCATCCATGTCGATATGGATGATTTTCCTCTGCGGAGCGTCCATGGAATCTGCACTCATGTCGGGCTTCGATTCGACCTGTATAGCTGCGATTGACACTATGGCATATTCGGAACATAAAGTGAACATATTATTTATCGCCCTTGCCGGAAACGGACGGGACCGATAGAAAAGCAGCACACACGGAGACGCGAGATGGCGAAGATTTATGTCGGGATCGGCGGATGGGTCTATGAGGACTGGCGCGGGCCGTTTTATCCGGAAGGGTTGTCGCAGAAGAAGGAGTTGGAATATGCCAGCTCGAAACTGACCTCGATCGAGGTCAACGGGACCTATTACGGTTCACACAAGCCGGAAACCTACCGCAAGTGGGCCGAGGAGACGCCGGACGGGTTCGTCTTCACGCTGAAGGGGTCGCGTTTCGCCACCAATCGCAAGGACCTTTCGCAGTCGAAGGAGTCGGTCGAGCGATTTTTGACCAGCGGCATCACCGAGATGAAGGAGAAGCTGGGCCCCCTCAACTGGCAGTTCATGGCGACCAAGAAGTTCGATCCGGTCGATTTCGAGAACTTCCTCAAGCTGTTGCCGCCCGAACAGGACGGCCTGGCTTTGCGCCACGCCGTTGAGGTGCGTCACCCGACCTTCCAGTGCGAGGAGTTCGTCGATTTGGTGCGCAAGTACAAGGTGGGTATCGTGACCGGGGTTGACGATCCCGATTTTCCGGTCATTGCCGATTTGACCGCCGATTTCGCCTATGTCCGTATCATGGGGACCCAGGACCGTGACGATATGGGTTATGACGACGCGGCGCGCGACGCCTGGGTCTATCGGTTAAGGACCTTGAGCGAAGGCCAGGTGCCGCACGATCTGGCCAGCTACGGCAAGGACCAGCCCAATAAGCCGCACGACGTTTTTGCCTATATTATCAGCGGTCACAAGGTGAACAATCCGGCCGTGGCCATGTCGCTGATCGAACGGTTGGGATAGATGACAAAGACAGTATGGGGCGTGCTCAGCACGGCGAAAATCGGCGTCAACAAGGTCATTCCGGCCCTGATGCAAAGCGACATGATCCGCGTCAAGGGGATCGGTTCGCGGTCTTTGGAGGCGGCGCAAGGTGCGGTGGACAAACTGGGGCTCGAGCAGGCCTATGGGTCGTACGAAGAGCTGCTGGCCGACCCGGAGATCGAGGTCATCTATAACCCGCTGCCTAACCATCTGCATGTGCCGATGACCCTGGCGGCAGCGCGCGCCGGCAAGCATGTCCTGTGCGAAAAGCCGATGGCCTTGAATGCCGGCGAGATCGATCAGTTGAGCGAGTTCGATGGTAAGGTGCTAATCCAGGAAGCCTTTATGGTGCGGCATTCGACGCAATGGATCGAGGCGCGGCGGCTGATCCGCGAGGGTACGATCGGCGCCCCGCATATGGTCCAGTCCTATTTCAGCTATGAGAATCTCGACGACCAGAATATCCGCAACAAGGTCGAATGGGGCGGTGGCGGGCTGATGGATATCGGCTGCTACTGCGTCGTCGCCGGGCGCTATTTCTTCGAGGCGGAACCAGTACGAGCGATAGTTTTGGGCGAACGCAGCGTGCAATTCGGCACCGATGTCATCACCTCAGGGATGCTCGATTTCGGCCAGGGCCGTCAGCTGACCTTCGCCGTGTCGACCATGTTGGGGCGCAGCCAGTGCGTCAATATTTTCGGCCCGAAGGCGCGGATGTCCTTGCCTATCCCGTTCAATCAACCGGTCGATAGCCCGAGCCATATCGTGGTCGACAGTGGCCAAACACTCGACGGCGGCACCGCGGTGACCTATACTTTGCAGACATCGAATCAGTATCAGCTGATGGGTGAAGCTTTCAGCCGGGCGGTGCGCGGCGAAGCGCCCCTGCTCTACGGCTTGGACGATGCGCGGGCCAATATGCGGATTATCGACGCCTTATTTGCGTCGGAAACGTCCGGGCGGTGGGAGACTGTGGTTAGGTTTTAGCCGGCGCACTTCGCGTGGGCCAGGCCGGTTCACGACATGGCAGCCAATAGCCTTGGGGCCTGCGGCGATGTATAGTCCCGCGCGTTGGAAGCCTTACAGGATCATCAGTCATGCCAGCGACGGACAAGCTGTTCGCGGGATCCATCCCCGAGATTTACGATACCCACATGGTGCCCCTCATCTTCGAGTCCTATGCGGCTGACCTGGCCCAGCGGGTCACGGCGACAGCGCCTTTGCGGGTCCTGGAAACAGCGGCGGGAACCGGGGTCGTTACGCGTGCCTTGGCCCCGCTTCTTAGTGAAAGCGCCGACTATATCGTCAGCGATCTCAATCCACCCATGCTGGAAAGGGCGGCGGCGCGGCAAGGCAAGGACGCGCGCATCACCTGGCAACAAGCGGACGCGCTCAGCCTGCCCTTCACGGCCGCAAGTTTTGACGCGGTTGTCTGTCAGTTCGGCGCCATGTTCTTCCCGGACCGGGTGACCGGCTATCGCGAGGCGCTGCGTGTTCTTAAGCCGGGTGGACGGTTTTTCTTTAGCGTGTGGGATCGCATCGAAGAGAATGATTTCGCGCGCATCGTGATGGAGGTGACCGGCGCCATGTTCCCGGACGATCCGCCGCAGTTCATCACGCGAACGCCGCACGGATATTTCGATGTCGCGCTGATCGAAGCCGAATTAAGAACGGCGGAATTTGCCGAGATCGAGATCACCACGGTGCAACATCGCAGCGATGCTCCGGACGCCCGCACCGCGGCGACGGCCTATTGCCAGGGCACGCCGATACGCAACGAAATCGAAGCCCGCGATCCTGATGCTGTGCAGGCCGTTACCGACCGCGCGGCGGAGGCGATTGCCAAGGCCTATGGAGACGGCCCGGTATCGGGAAGGATCCAGGCCCACGTGATTGTGGCGCAAAGTTAGGGAGCCGGCATGGAACAGGGCATGAGGCGCGTGGCGACGTGCCGATGCGGGCAACTGAAGGCGACCTGTACCGGGGAGCCCGTCCGGGTGTCGGTGTGTCACTGCCTGGAGTGTCAAAAGCGTAGCGGCAGCGCGTTTGCGGCCCAGGCGCGGTGGCCGGAGGCGCAGGTCGAAATCAGCGGTGAAGCGAAGACGTGGGAACGGGTCGCCGACAGCGGTCATCGGGTGACCTATCGCTTCTGTCCGCACTGCGGATCGACGATCGCCTATGTGATCGAAGGCTGGCCAGGCGTGATTGCCGTGCCCTTGGGCGGATTTGCCGATCCGGTATTTCCGGCGCCGCGCTTTTCGGTTTACGAGCATCGCAAGCATGCCTGGGTCGATATACTGGGGGAGGTCGAGCATTCATCGACGCCCAGTATCGCGCGCAATCCGGGAAGCCCTACCCGGTAAGGTGCGGCGCGTTTTGCCATGTGGCGAAATTTGCGATAGGGTTAACATGGGAAACGCACGGGCCATAAGGGGGCGCCATGGAAAGCCACAAGTCGATCTTTTCGCTGATCGGCCGCAATATGCAGGCCTATACCATCACCTGGGTCACGACTTTCGTGACGTCGATCGTCAATGTTTTGTGGTCGACCCAGGTCTTTCATTTTGACTTCGTGTCGAACATCGACGGCGCCCTGGCCAGCCAGATTGGCGTGGTTTTGGTGAATGAGCTGTTCCTGCTGTATTCCGTGTGGATCAGCCGCAAATACCTGTTCGGGATCGGCGGTATCGTCAATGCGGTTTGGATTCTGCTGATGGCGGCGGTGATCTGCTTCCTGATCTATGCGCCCATGACCGCGTTCAAGACCTATGCCTTGCTTCAGGGGGTCGAGATCAGCGGCCATTCACCGCTGTATGACGAGATCAATAGCTGGTCGGGCCAGATCATGGCCTTTGTCAGCGCCGTGGCCGGCCGGCATTTGGCGGCTTTTCATGCCCAATATGACGCCCTGTTCGGCCAGGTTTCGGGCTGGATCAGCGGCGCCGTGGCATTGGTGTTCGTGTTGTCGTTCATCCACCGCAAGCGGGCTTGAGCGGCGACCTTTTTTTAGCCGGTCTTATGCAGTAGTCAAGCCCGCTGCATAAGAGGCATTTAGCGTTGAATTTATTGATTTTTTAGAGATTAGTGCAGAGCCCCCTTTTGCGGCTATAGCGTACCGCATAACGGATAAACGGCATTATGTTTTGTACCGTACCTTTGGCGGGACACGTGATCCAGGTCAGCGTTAGCGGCAGGGACGTCGAGCCTTGGTCAACGCCTCGTATCGCGGGCAAGCCGGGAAACTGTGCCGGGGGTCGGCGATCTCACAGGCCGAAGTCTATTTTATAATTCTGAGAAAGACGGCAAGGCCGATTTGCGATAGCGCCAGCAGAATGAAGCCAAAGCCCATTAGCTTATAGGCAAAATAGGTACGCTCTTTGTTTTTCGGTTCTGAAAAGTTCGGGATGAAGAATTTGAGGAACAGCCTGGTGAAAAACCCCATGAAAATGCCAATCGGTATTAAGACGCTTGCCAAGACGAGGGCGATTCCCATGACGATCACTCCGTGGAAGGCGCAGTTTACAATGAAATGCCCATCACGCCAGCGCGATTCATTCACAACCTTCGCAGCCTCGCTTACCGAGGTATAGGGTTGATTTCGGCGGCAAGTGCGCCGTAATACCGGCAGGAGACGTCGCCATGGCTGATTTTACGTCCGGTGAGTTTTATGGCACGCGTCGGTTCGATGTGCGGTTGCCGGGCCTCGGCCTGTCGCATTTCGCCGCGACGACGCCTGAGCATGAGGTCGAGGAACACAGCCACGATGGCGCGCACCTGGTCCTGGCGACGCGCGGCCGATATATCACCTCCGCCCATGGCGCCGATCGCGAAGGGCCGGTCCTGGTCTATAATCCGCCGGGAGTCGTCCACCGCGATCGTTTCGAAGGCGATGGCGGCTGGTTCTTCGCGGTCAGCCTGGACGGCTTTATGGACGACAGCCGGCCGGTTATCGACGCGGTCAGGTTGTCGCAACCCCAGGCCATGCGTTGCGCCTTACGCCTGCTGCACATGGCGGGCGACCCGGCAAGCACGCGTCTCGATCTTGAAAGCCTGACCCTGGAGGTCCTGGACCAGGTCGCGCCTGACACCCACAGTGCCGCCTGCCCGTCCTGGCTGAGACAGGCCCAGACCTTTATCGCCGACATGGCCGGAAGCGACATCGGTGTCGCCGATGTAGCGGCGGCAGCCGGCGTCCACCGTGTCTATCTGGCACGGCAATACCGTCACTGGTTGGGCTGTTCGCCGGGGGACGATTTACGGCGGCGGCGGATCGAACGCGCCGCGGACCTGATCATGACGACGCGGGACAGCCTGAGCGACATTGCCGCCAGTGCCGGTTATTGCGATCAGAGCCATCTCAACCGCGCCCTGGCGAAGCATTGGGGCGTGACTCCGGCCGAACTGATGCGGCTCATACCAACGGGCGCGGTGTAGAACCGCTTCGTTGGTATTCGTTTTTTTCAGCTCAAACGCCGCATGGCTCGCCGCATCAGCGGCGGCGGGCGGTCGCCCTTGCCAAACGCCATGAGTCAAAGGTCATGACGGTTGGCATTACAGGTTACAAAAATCCAAGACGCGGTTGAGGTGGCCGCATAAGGTGGGCGGATATCAAACCGGAGCTCCCCCATGACATTTACACGCGCCCTCTGCCTTGCGGCAGGCCTGTTGCTGCTGCAAACCCCGGCGTGGAGCCAGGCGGTCGACTGGACGGTGGAGACGCCGCAGTCGCAGGCCCTGGACGGCGCCAAGCTGGATGCCATGACCGCGGCCGTCACCAAGGGCGATTTTCAAAGTATTACCAGCGTCTTGATCGCGCGCCACGGCCACCTGGTTTTCGAGCATTATTTCGATGCCGACGGCGCCGAGGCCCTGCGCAACACGCGTTCGGCGACCAAGACCGTGACCGGCATGCTGGCCGGGGCGGCCTTGGCGCGGGGCGACCTGCCGTCGTTGTCGACGCCGATTCTCGGCTATTTTCCCGACAAGGCGCCGCTCGACAATCCCGATCCGCGCAAGGCGAAGATTACCGTCGAAGACCTGCTGACCATGAGTTCCATGATGGAGTGCGATGACCAAAACCAGTTTTCGCGCGGTAACGAAGAACGCATGTATCTCATCGAGGACTGGGTCAAATTCTATCTCGATCTGCCGATCAAGGGCTTTGCCGCGTGGACGACCAAGCCCAAAGACTCGCCCTATGGCCGGTCGTTCAGCTATTGCACGGCGGGCGCCACGACGCTGGGGGCCACGGTCGAACGCGCCGCCAAGATGCCCCTGCCCGATTATGCCGACAAGGTGTTGTTCGCTCCGCTGGGCATCACCCAAGTCGAATGGCAGTTTTCGCCGCTGGGGGTGGCGCAGGGCGGCGGCGGGCTGGGCCTGCGCAGCCGCGACCTGCTGAAACTGGGCCAGCTTTATGCCAATGGCGGCGTGTGGCAGGGCCGGCAGGTGTTGCCGGCGGCGTGGGTCAAAGCGGCGACGGCGCCGCATGCCCAGGTCGACGATCATCGCAATTACGGCTATTTCCTGTGGCTTTATCCGTACACTGCCAATGGCGTGTCGCATGCCGCCTACCAGATGGCGGGTTCGGGCGGCAACAAGGTGGTGGTGGTTCCCGGTCTCGACATGGTCATCGTGGTGACGACAACCAATTTCGGGGCGCACGATCCGCATGGGATTTCCGACAAGCTGATTGCCGATTATATCGTGGCGGCGGCGCAGTAACCGTAGACGTGACCCGGCGCCGGTGTGGCGAACATTCAGTCGGCAAGCTCAGGCAATTAATTTATGCAGTGGGTCTGCTGTTGCCGAAATACTCTTTAATTTCAGGCGTCTCACTTGGTGCCTGGGGATAACCAGCCGTCGGCCGTTAGCCAGTCCATGATGGTCTTTTGCCAGGTGTCGCGGGCCAGCAGAGGGAAGCCGTGCTGGCCCTTCTCGAAAAAGCGCGCCTCCGCCGGCACGCCGGCATGGCGTAGAGCTTCCAGAAAGACGATGCTGTTGTCGATATCGACCAGTTGATCGTCAGCCGCGTGCAGAAGCAGGGTCGGCGGCGTTTGGGCCGTCACGTGCAGTTCGTTTGAAAATTCCCTGACCTGCGCGTCGGACGGCGACGTCCCCAGAAGTGCGTCGCGCGAGCCCATATGGGTGATTTGGGCGTCCATGCTGATGACCGGATAGACCAGCACCACAAAGTCGGGCCGCAGGGATACCTGCTCCGCGTTGGCGACGTAGGCCGTCTGGAAATGCGTCGCCAGGGTTGAGGCCACGTGTCCGCCGGCCGAATAACCGACCGCGCCGACACGTGTCGGATCGAGGTTCCAGTCCCCGGCGTGGAGCCGAATGAAGCGCAGTCCCTGTTGCGCGTCCTGGATCGGTCCGATTGACTTGTCCAGCATGGTCGCGTCGCTTGGCAGCCGGTATTTCAGCACGAACGCGGCGATACCGTGATCGACGAAGTACTGGGCCTGCTGGACGCCTTCATAATCGAAGGTCAGGCCGGCATAGCCTCCGCCAGGGATGATCAGAACGCTGGCGCCCGTGGCCTTTATCCTGGCTGGCAGATAGACCTGGATGACGGGTCGCGAGACATTCTGTATCCATCCCTTGTCGGCGCCGGTCTCGGTATCCGGCCCCGGCTTCGAATTGGGAATGGCGCCGTCGCCATACAGGGGGAAGGCCTGCATCTTGGCGGGGAAGGTCGCGGCCGGATCCAGCGGCGCCGTCAGGGCGGGCGTGGCGAATATCGCCGTGGCGATGATGAGAATTAAAGCTCTCAGTCCCATGGTTTCCGTCCCTATTTATGAACCGCCGACAGCGGGCGCAGTTTGATTCAAACCAGATAGCTATAGCGGCTTGCGTGTCAATGTCCGCCTTGGGCGAAGGCTGCGGGGTTTTTGATTCTAATCCCCTAAAAATTTGCCCGCTTAAAGGTTTGTAATACCTGGCGCACCAGCCTGCATTCTCTCCTTGCGCGCCGCCTCAAGCTGTTGCACTAATAAAAGCAACTATCATCAGGGAGAGCGCATGAACCGCCGCGAATTGTTTAGGGGCGCGAGCGCGCTGGGTTTGGCCGCGTCGACTCCGGGTTTTGTGTCACGCGCCGTTGCCGCCACAACGTCACCGTCGGTGGCAGCCCCGGTTGCCGCGCCGCGCCAGGTACTGTTGCTCAATAAGGGCTGGCGCTTCTTTGCCGGCGACATCCCCTTCCCGCCGATCACCGGACACGACGACACCTATAATGCTGCCAAGGCCGGCGCAGCGCGCGCAGCGGCCTCGCCCAAGTTCGACGACAGTGCATGGCAGCCAGTCACCCTGCCGCACGACTTTGTCAGCTTCCAGCCGATCGAGGAGAGCGGCAATGTCGATCAGGGCTACCGCCGCCGTGGTGTGGCCTGGTACCGCAACATGCTGCGCTTCGAGCCGCAGGATGACGGCAAGCATATCGAGCTGCAACTGGACGGCGCCGCCACCTTTGCCACCGTGTGGTTCAACGGCACGCTGGTTAACCGCAACTGGAGCGGCTATAACTCGATCTATATCGACCTGACGCCGTACGCCACCTATGGCGACGAGCTTAATTCGCTGGTGGTGCGCGTCGATGCCGAAGCCATGGAAGGCTGGTGGTATGAAGGCGGCGGACTTTACCGCGACGCCTGGATCGTCAAGCGTAATCCAGTGCATTTCAAGACCGACGGCGTCTTCGCGCATCCGGTCAAGGACGAACATGGCTGGCATGTGCCGGTCGAGGTCACGATCTACAATTCCGGCGACAAGACCGAGACCGTCCAAATCGCGACTGATATTTGGGACGACCAGCCTATTGCCGGCATGCCCCCGGCAGCAGGCACGGTTGCCACGGTCGCCCCCTTGAGCCAGACCACCGTCCATTACGATATACCCTTCAGCCATCCGGAACTGTGGAGCGTGGACAATCCGCATCTGTATCAGGTGACGACGCGCATGTGGAGGGCGGACAGCGATTTCGCAGCCGGCCAGCTTGATGAAGTCTCCACCCATTGCGGCTTCCGTACCCAGCGTTTCGACGCCCAAAAAGGCTTTTTCCTCAACGACCAGCCGGTGAAGATCAAGGGCGTCTGTCTGCACCAGGACCATGCCGGCGTCGGCACCGCCGTGCCGGACGGCGTGCTCGACTTCCGCCTGCGCCGCCTGAAATCGCTTGGCTGTAACGCCATCCGCTTCTCGCACAATGCGCAAAGCAAGGAACTGATGGACGCGTGCGATCGCCACGGCTTCCTTGTCATGGCCGAGAACCGCAATTTCAACGCCTCTACGGACTACATGGCGCAACTTGAATGGCTGGTGCGGCGCGATCGCAATCACCCCAGCATCTATCTGTGGTCGGTGTTCAACGAGGAACCGATGCAGGGCACCCCGGCCGGCTATCAAATGGTGCGGCGCATGAGTTCTGTGGTCAAGTCGCTCGACACCACGCGCCCGGTCACCGCAGCGATGAGCGGCGGGCTGTTCACCCCGCTCAATGTGTCGCACGCTGTCGACGTCGTAGGCATCAACTACCAGCAGAGCCAGTACGATCCCTTCCACGCGGCGCACCCGGACAAGCCGGTGTTCTCCTCGGAGGACAGCTCCGCCCTCATGACGCGCGGCGCTTTCGTGACGGATCAAAAGGCGCAAGTCCTCGCCAGCTATGACGACGAAGCTGCCCCTTGGGGCGAGACGCACCGCGACGCCTGGAAACAGATCGATACGCGCGATTTCGTCGCCGGCACCTTTGTCTGGACCGGGTTTGATTACCACGGCGAGCCGAAGCCGTTTTCCTGGCCGTCGAACAGTTCCTATTTCGGCATCATGGACCTGTGCGGATTCGACAAGACAGCGGTCCACATTCACCGCGCGCAATGGATCAAGGACAGGCCTGTGCTGGGCCTCGTGCCGCACTGGAACTGGGCCGGCAGTGAGGGCAAGGCCATCATGGTCATGGCCTGTACCAATGCCGAGGAGGTCGAGCTGTTCGTCAACGGCAAGTCGGCCGGTCGGCAGAAGACCGATAAATACGACATGAACCGCTGGACCGTGCCCTATGCGGCCGGCCGCATCGAAGCCCGCGCCTATAATGGCGCAAAGGTGGTGTCGACGATCCTCAATGAGACCACCGGCGAGCCGGTGGCGCTGCGGTTGACGCAGGACCGGCCAGCGCTTATCGCCGATGGCCGGGACGCCCAACCGATCATGGTCGAAGCCGTGGACGTCAAGGGTCGCACTGTGCCGCTCGCCAATCACATGATCACCTATGACATCGCGGGCGGCGCCATCATCGGCCTCGGCAACGGCGATCCGACCTCTCTTGAGCCGGAAAAAGGCAACCGCCGTTCGCTGTTCAACGGCCTGGGCCAGGTCATCGTGCAGTCGATCGAGGCACAGACCGGAACGCTCAAACTGCGCGCCACGGCGCCCGGGCTGAAGCCGGCGGAGCTGTCGTTCCCCGTCAAGGCCGGACCGATCCCGCCGTCGCAGCCGACGCGGGCGTGAGCAAATACGCCGGCCGAGTTCGCTTTGTTTGCCTATCTCGCTAATTACCAGATTGAGGCGTTTCATGGGAGAAGACTCCGTGGGAAAATCTAAACTTTCACGCCGGGAAATATTGCTCGGCGGCGCGGCTATAGGCTTTGCAGCAGCATCGCCTGGGAAAGCCTCACCGACGAAGGTGCGGCAGCCGGACCTTCTGCTTGAAACCTCTCAGGGCCTTCTCAAAGTCACCGCGATGAATGATCGCGCTTTTCGCGTGGTCTTGGCGCCGTTGTCCGGAGGGCTGGGCACCGGCGCGCACACCTTTGAAAGCCAGATGCTTCTGCCGCAAATGCCTGCGGTCAAGGTCCATCTTAGCCGGCGCGGGACTTCAGCCCGCCTGGAAATCGCACACGCGGTCTGCGAGGTAGATACGCAGAATGGCCAGGTTCGACTCTTCGATAAGAAGGGCAACCTGCTCTTAAGTGAAACGGCGGGTGGACGAACCCTTGAACGTGTCGAACTGAGCGACGGCTCCGCATTTGCCGTATCGCAATCTTTTGAGTCCGGCGGGGATGAGCGTATTTTCGGCACCGGCTGTTTCCAGGACGGCGCCCTGAACATCCGCCGGTTGCCCCGGCGGCTGACTCAGGTCAATACCCAAATCAGCCTGCCCTTCGTCATTTCCAACAAGGGCTATGGCCTGCTGTGGAATAATCCGGGTATGAGCGAGTTCAATACGCCAACCGGGAAGCTGGTTCTTGAAAAGGTAGATACTCAGACACAAGCTCAAAGCGTCGATGTCACCACGACCGCCGGCAATGCCCGGATAACGCGCCAGGGTGCGGCGTTTGAGGGAAAATTCACGACGGAAAAAGACGGCGATTTTGCCTTTTTAATGGACATCGGGCGCAAGATGGCCTCGCGCCACTGTGTCGAAATCGATGGCGTGCCCTGTGTGGACTTTACCAACCAATGGCTTCCACCGACAACAAGCTTCCTGAAACACCTGCCGGCCGGGGAGCACAGGGTTAGCGTGCTCGCCAACGATAAGGACGCGCCGGTGCTTTATTGGGGCGCGGCGCAGGACCGCACCCAATGGCGCTCACCTGTGGCAACGGCGCTCGATTATGTGGTCATTGCCGGGCCGGACGCCGACGGGATCATGGCCGGTTACCGGCAGCTATGCGGTGAAACCCCACTGTTTCCGCTTTGGGCGTATGGTTATATCCATTGTCGTGAGCGTTTCAGTTCGCAAGCCGAGATCGTCGAGACGGCGCTGGAATTCCGGCGGCGCAAGCTGCCGGTCGACGTCATGGTTCAAGACTGGCAGTATTGGGGCAAGTATGGTTGGAACGCCATGCGGTTCGACGAGGACCAGTACCCTGACCCGGCCGGCATGGTGAAGGATCTGCACGCGCTTAATGCTCGCCTGATGGTGTCGGTATGGGCCAAGCTGCCTGACAGTACGCAATTGGGCAAGGAGGCCGTTGAAAAGGGGTATATTATTCCGGGTACCGAATGGGTCGATTTCTTCAATGCGAAGGCGTCCGCGTTTTATACTGAAAACCAAAACAAGCGTCTCGCTACCCTGGGTATCGACGCCTGGTGGCAGGATGCGACCGAGCCGGAAAACGACGACCTGGAAGGGCGTATGACCGCGGCGGGCGCCGGTGAGCGCGTGCGCAACGTCTTTCCCCTCCAGATTACCCAGGCCGTTTATGACAGCCAGAGGCAATTTGCACCCGATCGGCGCGTGATGATCCTGACCCGTTCAGCTGCAATCGGCCAGCAGCGGTATGCCGCCGCGACATGGTCAGGCGATATTGGCAATGACTGGGAGACGTTGAAACGTCAGATACCTGCCGGCCTGAACATGGCGGCCGCCGGCTATCCTTACTGGACGGTTGATGGCGGCGGGTTCTTTCGTCCGGGAGAGGGACAATATACAGATACGGCCTATCACGAACGCTTCCTGCGCTGGTTCCAGTACTGCACCTTCCTGCCCCTTCAGCGCGTGCACGGCTATCAGACCAAGACCGAATTCTGGCGGTTTGGCGAGACCGTAGAGACAGTGTCACGCACATATCTGGAACTGCGCTACCGTCTTCTTCCCTATATTTATAGCGCCGCCGGCGAAACCTGGCGTACGGGCGTGCCGATGTTGCGTCCCCTTGTCTTCGATTTCCGCCACGAGCCTAAGGCGCTTGAGGAAAGCCACACCTACATGTTTGGGCGCGCCTTGCATGTTGCACCGGTTTTGGCTGAGGGCGTGACTAGCTGGCCCGTCTACCTGCCGGAAAACCCAGGTGGCTGGTACGATTTCTGGACGGGTGAACACCGCGAGGGTGGAAAGACCTACGACGTACCCGCGCCGGTCGATCGACTCCCCCTGCATGTTAAAGCAGGTACGATTTTGCCGATGGGACCCGTAATGCAGTCCACGGCAGAGGTGACAGACGAGGAGATCGACCTGCATGTCTTCCCGGGACAAGATGGTCATTTCACGCTCTACGAGGATGCGGGGCTCGACTATGGCTACGAAAAGGGGCGCTACAGCCTGATCGACATGACGTGGGAAAACGACGGCAAGGCATTGAAAATAGGTTCTCGGATGGGACAGTACAAAGGTATGTCAGCCTCCCGTCGTTTCAATGTGTCAATTGCCGCGCCCGGGACGTCGTCGATCTGGGATCCGCAAAGGCGCGCGCTTGACTATCATGGCCGGTCCACGAGACTTATCTTGACCTGACCCGTAAGCATAAATTTATTTTCGGCGTCACCGCCACTTTTTCCCGAAAAATCCCTTCGGCTTGCGAGATATTTCTCAAATGGGAAAGATATAATATTGGCAAATTATGTATGCCCAGACGTTGATAATTTGGCGATGAGTGCAGATTTGAAAGGTGTAAAGCAAAGATTAGCGACGATCGTTGCGCGGTCTAGCTGCGTGAGGATAGCCATTTCGACCTTTGAGAGACGACCATGACCACCACCGCTTTTTATCCTATCGGAACGCCGGGACAGCCCTGGGACGAGGCTGAGTTGAAGGCTTGGCGGGGCCAGCGGGTGCGGCTGCGGAGCTATGCGGAGGATGTGGTGCCGCGTATCGAGGGCTTAAGCGAACGGTTCGAGGTGTCGGTCTATGGGCAGCTCGACTATGCGGGGGAGGGTTACAGGCTTTATGCTCTACGCAGCCGGAATTGGGATCCGGGTTTGCCGACGGCTTTGGTGACGGGCGGGGTGCATGGTTATGAGACCAGCGGGGTGATGGGGGCTTTGGCGTTTTTGGAAACGCGGGCCGGGGATTATGCCGGCCGGGTCAATCTGATGGTCGCGCCGTGCGTCAGTCCTTGGGGCTATGAGCGGATCAACCGGTGGAACTATGACGCCATCGATCCGAACCGCAATTTCCGGGTTGATGGTCCTGCGGTTGAGGCGACGGCTTTGATCGGGCTGGTGGCGCCCTTGAAGGGGGAGTTCATGCTGCATATCGATTTGCATGAGACGACCGATAGCGATGAGGCGGAATTCAGCCCGGCTTTGGCGGCGCGCGATGGCAAGATGTTTGAGCCGGGTATCGTGCCGGATGGGTTTTACCTGGTTGACGATGTGGAAAATCCGCAGCCGGGGTTTCAGCAGGCTATTATTGCGGCTGTGGAAAAGGTGACGCATATCGCGCCGGCGGATGGTGAGGGGAAGATTATCGGGTCTCCGGTCGTGGCGCATGGGGTGATTGAATATCCTTTGACCGAGTATGGTTTGTGTGCGGGGATTACGGGGGCTCGGTTTACGACGACGACCGAGGTTTATCCGGATAGTCCGAAGACGACGGCGGATGAGTGTAATCGGGCACAGGTGGCGGCTGTGTGTGCGGCTTTGGATTATGTTTTGGCGGGCGGCGTTGGTGGTACTGACGGTTAGGCCCGCCCACCACCGCTTCGCGGCGGTCCCCCCTCCCCGTAAACGGGGCGGGCGAAGATATTGAATTCGCTTTATTTATGATGCTCTTTCCGTTGTTACTGCGAACTTAGGCTAATGCCATACATCTTGTCTTCGTCGGCGGCCCCTCATCCCCTTTCGCCGAGGCTTCGGGCGACTTCGCCACCGCACGAACCACATCGTTTCCTTACGACAGATATTTCACGCTTGTTCGTAGAACGGACGAAGGCGCGGCAAGCGGCTGTCCGGCGATCGTCACAATGCAGCTAAAACGCGTGCTTTGTAACAGGACCTGACATTCGCCCGTCGAAAGGCGGTGTTATGGCCTTCATGACGGCCGGCAAGTTGCCGGCGCAAACGGACGATGGCCCGATGACAAAGTGGTATAAGAACAAACGTTTCCTGTGGGCGGCAGCGCTGGTCGCGGTGGTGGTGATCGCCGTCGTGCTGTGGCTGACCGTGTTCAACCATCCCAAGCGCCCCGATGTGGTGACCCAGGCCGCGGTGATCGGCAATGTCGAGAAGACGGTCCTGGCCAGCGGGACTTTGGAGCCGTTCGAAGAGGTCAATGTCGGCGCCCAGGTGTCGGGACAGGTGACGCGGTTGGCCGTCGATCTGGGCGACCAGGTCAAGAAGGGCGATGTCATCGCCGATATCGATTCCCAGAAGCAGCACAACGATTTGCTGACCGCCCAGGCGCAGCTCAACAATGTCCAGGCGCAAAAGGCGACCGCCATGGCCAATCTGGCCCAGGCGCAGAGCAATTTCACGCGGCAGCAGACCTTGTACAAGGCCGATGCCGGACCCCAGGCGGATTATGAGGCCGCGGTCGCGACACTGAAAAGCGCCCAGGCCAGTGTCGACGCCGTCAATGCCCAGATCGCCAGTGCCACGGTTTCGGTCAATACGGCCAATGTCAATGTCGGGTACACCCACATCGTGGCGCCGATGGACGGCACGGTCATCGCCATCGTCACCAAGCAGGGCCAGACGGTCAATGCCAATCAGTCGGCGCCGACCATCGTGGTGTTGGGGCAGTTGGACAAGATGACGGTCAAGGCGGAAATTTCCGAAGCCGACGTCATTCACATCAAGTCCGGCATGCAGGTCTATTTCACCACCTTGGGCGACCCGCAAAAGCGTTATTACGCCACCTTGCGCAGCATCGAGCCGGCGCCGACGGATTTTTCCGGCGATACGTCGACGACCAACACGACATCGAGCACGGCGGTTTACTATTACGGGCTGTTCGATGTCGAAAACCCCGATGGCATCCTGCGGCCGGAGATGACGGCGCAGGTCTATATCATCCAGCAAGGGGCGCAGAACGTCCTGACCATTCCGTCGGCGGCTTTGGGACGGAAATCGAAGGACGGCAGCTATGTCGTGCGCGTCGTGGGCAAGGACAAGAAGCCAAAGCCGGTCAAGATCAAGACCGGCGTCGACGACGGCACCAATGTCCAGGTGCTGTCGGGACTGAAAGAAGGCGACCAGGTCGTGGTGGCCCAGGCCGATGCGGCGGCCAATGCTTCGGCTTCGGGTAATGGCGGCCGGCGCTATAGCGGTGGCGGCGGTGGCGGTCGCGGCGGCCCGGCGGGCGGGCTGTAAGGTGGGTGCCATGACCACGCCTCCTGCCCTGGAAATCACGAAGTTGCGGCGGGAATTCCCCGCCGGCGAAGGCACCATCACGGCGCTCAACGATATCGACCTGGTTATCCAGCCCGGCGAGATGGTCGCCATTGTCGGCCAGTCGGGGTCGGGCAAGTCGACCCTGATGAACATACTCGGTTGTTTGGATCGGCCGACATCCGGGACTTACAAGGTCGGCGGGCGGGTGACGTCGGACCTGGAGCCGGACGAACTGGCCGAGCTGCGGCGCGAGCATTTCGGCTTTATCTTTCAGCGTTATCACCTGCTGGGCGACCTGACGGCGCTGGGCAATGTCGAGGTGCCGGCCATCTATTCCGGCACGTCGCCGGAGCAGCGCAAAACGCGGGCGACGGAGTTGCTGGGGCGGCTGGGGTTGGAGGCGCGGACTGGACACCGGCCGGGGCAGTTGTCGGGCGGGCAGCAGCAGCGCGTGTCGATTGCGCGTGCGCTGATGAACGGCGGCGAGATCGTATTGGCCGACGAACCGACGGGCGCCCTGGACACCACCAGCGGTGAAGAGGTGATGCGCATCCTGAAGGGGCTGCACAGCGAGGGCCATACGGTCATTATCGTCACCCACGATCTGGAGGTCGCCGACCACTGCGAACGCGTCATCGAGATCCGCGACGGGTCGATCATCAATGACCGCAAGGGCGCCGGATTGGGCGAGGCGGAAAGCCAGGGCCTGCCGCCGATCACGACGCGGACGCAAGGCGGGTGGCAGACCCTGGTCGACAGTTTCAACGAGGCGCTGCACATGGCGCTGCTGGCGATGAACGCGCACCGCATGCGGACGTTCTTGACCATGTTGGGGATTATTATCGGTATCGCCTCGGTGGTGTGCGTGGTCGCTTTGGGCGAAGGCTCGCGGCAGAATGTGCTGGCGCAGATCGCCTCGATCGGGACGAATACGCTGGAAATCATGCCCGGGCGTGGGTTCGGGGATATCCGGTCGGGACGGATCCGGACATTGGTGGTGGCCGATGCCGATGCGTTGGCCAGGCAGCCCTATGCCGACAGCGTGACGCCGACGGTGACGACCAATGTCACCTTGCGGTACGGACCGACGGCGGCGACGGCGACGATCAATGGCGTGGGCGAGCAGTATTTCCGCGTGCGCGGATTGACGTTAGCGCAGGGGCGATTGTTCGATGCGAGTGATGTGGCGGCTTTGTCGCAGGGCATCGTCATCGACCAGAATACGGTCAAGACGTTATTCCCCAATGAATCCCCCATCGGCAAGGTCATATTGCTGGGGTCGGTGCCGGCGCGGGTGATCGGGGTGATCAGCGCGACGGGGCAAAGCTTTGGCGGCAATCAGGACGCACTCAACATCTATATGCCCTATACGGCGGTCAATGCGCGCATGTTGGGCACCAGTTCGCTGCGCAGCATCACTATGCGGGTCAAGGACGATACCGACAGCGCCACGGCTCAGACCGGGGTGACCAATCTCTTGACCAAGCGGCATGGGACGGTCGATTTCGTCATCGTCAATACCGACCAGATCCGCGCTACCATCACGGCGACAACGACAACCCTGACTTTGCTGATTTCGGCGATCGCAGTGATATCTCTGATCGTCGGCGGTATCGGGGTGATGAACATCATGCTGGTGTCGGTGACCGAACGGACGAGCGAGATCGGAGTGCGCATGGCGGTGGGGGCCAGGCAACGCGATATCCTGCAGCAGTTCCTGATCGAGGCGGTTCTGGTGTGCCTGATCGGCGGGGTGCTGGGGATATTGGTGGCGCTGGGGTTCGGGGTGGTGTTCAGCCTGTTCAGCTCGGACTTTACCCTGATCTATTCGGCGACGTCGATCATCGCCGCCTTCCTGTGTTCGACCCTGATCGGCGTTGTCTTCGGCTTCCTGCCGGCGCGTAACGCCGCTCGGCTGGACCCTGTCACCGCGCTTATGAGGGATTGATCATGAAAATCGGAATAATGAGCGTGGGGGTTTTGGCGTTGCTGTTAGGCGGTTGCGCGGCAACGCCCTATGAGACGCCCAAGGTGCCGATGCCGGCGGCGTTTGCGCATGCGGGTGAAGGTACCGGGGCGACCACGGTCGCGACCAATTGGTGGATGCAGTTCAACGATCCGGAATTGAACAGCCTCGTTTCCACGGTTCTGGAAAAGAACAACGACCTGGCTGCGGCGGCCTTGCGCGTGCAGCAGGCGCAGCTGCAGGCGAAGCTGACGCGGCTGGATCAGTTTCCGGATATCTCGGGTGGTTTGGGCGCGTCGACGTCATCGTCGACCAATTTCAGCGCCAATCTGTCGGTGGCCTATGAGGCGGATCTGTGGGGCAAGCTGGCGGCCAATACGCGGGCGGCCAGTTGGGAGGCGGAGGCGACCGAACAGGACCGGCAGTCGGCGCAACTGGCGCTGATCGGGACGGTCTGCGAGCTCTATTGGAACATAGGTTATACGCATCAGCAGATCGCGGTGGCGCAGCAGAGTTTGGACTATGCCGTCAAGGTGCGTGACCTGGTCGATATCCAGCACAAGGCCGGAGCGGTGTCGGGCGTCGAGGCGGCCGAGGCCGATCAGAGCGTCAATTCGCAGCAGGCCAATCTGGCGACCCTGCAGCAGCAATTGGTCGAGGACCGCTCGGCCTTGACGGTGTTATTGGGTGGCGAAGCATGGCCGGAGACGAGCGAGCCGCAGGTCTTGCCTGATACGCCCTTGCCGGATGTGCGGGCGGGTTTGCCGGCGGAATTGCTGAGCCGGCGGCCGGATCTGCAGGCGGCTGAGTATCGCTTGCGCGAGTCGCTGGCCGATGTCGATATCGCCAAAAAGTCGCTCTATCCGGGTTTGAATTTGACGGCTTCGGGCGGGTCGTCGAGCAGCGAATTGGGGTCGTTGTTCAGGAATCCGACCGGGTCGATCGCGGCGGCGTTGAGCTTGCCGTTCCTCGATTTTCCGCGCTTGAACCTGAACAAGAAGGTGTCGCAGAAGAGCTATGACATCGCGGTTTTGGGGTTCAAGACAACGCTGTTGCAGGCTTTGGCGGATACGGACAATGCCTTGTCCAATCGCACGCAATTGGCGGCACAAGGGGAGTCTCTGGCGAGCAGTCTGGAGGCGGCGCGCAAGGCCGAGGCGCTGTATGCCGTGCGGTATAAGACCGGGTCGGTGGCTTTGCGGGTGTGGCTGGATGCGCAGCAATCGGCGCGGCAGGCACAGCTGAGTTATGACAATAACCGGCTGCAGCAGTTGATCAATCAGTCGGTGCTGTATCAGGCCTTGGGCGGGGGGACGTGATCATTTGACGGCAAGTGGCGAACGATATCCATCTTTTCATGCAGGATGCGCAGCACTTGAATTGTATCGTTCTCCACGATGTAAACGATGAGATGACTGGCCCGGCGTCCACGACGTGCGCAATGCAAGGTCCTCAATCCTGGACGAAGATCACCACGATCTACGCTGCCAGCGACTCTCGGCCCCTTCGCCAGACTGTCAAGAGCGTCGAATAGGATGTCACGATATAGAATTTGTTGCCGTGCGCCGAAATTGCGCCGGCTGTCCCGCATGGTCTTACCAAAATCGCCCTTAGCACGTTCGGTTAACTGGACGTCCCATCGTCGGGCGGTCAATCCTCGAAGTCCTCAGCCGCCAGCGCTTCATCAGCAACGGCACTCAGGTAGGCGCGCATACTGGCGGAATCCTTGAATTCGACATAGCGGCCCGCTTCGATATCGTCGATGCCTTCCTGGACGGCGGCCCGGAACGCCTCGATCTTCGCGGCATCCTCGGCTTCACGTTGCTCGACCAGACGCAAGCCTTCGCGCAGGACTTCACTGGCATTCTGGTAGCGGCCATTGCCGACCAGGGACTCGATCAGGCGTTCATGATGGTCGGTGAGGACGACATTACGGGTAGGCATGATGGAACTCCGTGGGAGAGCCGACGTTATCACGATTGGCATAGTATGCCAATAGAGCCGTTTGCAACATCTCTGTCATCATTCCAGCCTTGATTTTACCCCCGACGCAGTTGATAGAATCCTGTTGGGTGCGACATGGCAGGCCGAGGTGTAAAACCACACCCTCGCGCTGAAACTTGCAACGGCTGCGTTTCGCTTTGCCCATCTCCGAAGTGTTGCAAGGCTTTATCGCATCGTGGTGTCCTCCATAGCCGGCTACAGCGTCGCGCAGATCGCGGCCATGACCACGACCGACGTGGCGGGCTTAAGCGTGACCGACATCAAGTCGCTGGCCACCACCCAGATCGCCGCCTTTACCGTCACCGAAATCGGGGCGCTCAACGCCACCCAGCTGGCGGCGCTGTCGACCAAGCAGATGACGGCCCTGACGCCGCAGCAGATCGCGGCGCTGACCACCGGCCAGATGTCGTTTTCGGGGCTGCAATTGTCGGTCCTGCTGGAAGCCCAGATCGATGCCTTCGGGGTCGAGGAAATCGCCGGGCTGACCACGCTGCAGATCAAGGGCCTGACCGCCACCGAGATCGGCCAGTTGACGCCGGCGCAGTTCGCCGTCCTGTCGACGACGCAGTTGGCGGCGCTGGGTACCGCCCAGATGAGGGGGCTGGACAGCGATCAGTTGTCGGCCATTACGACGACGCAGTTGGGGGCTTTCAGCGCCTCCCAGCTGAGCGTGCTCAATACCACGCAATTGCAGGCGCTTTCGACCACCTCGATCGCGGCCCTGACGACCAGCCAGCTCGACGGCCTGACCTCGAAACAGATGAGCTATCTGACGACGACCGAGGTCAACGCCTTGTCGGCCGAGGACCTGCAAAGCCTGACCACGACCCAGATCCAGGGTCTGACGGTCGACGAATTGCAGAACCTCAGCACGTCGCTGGTGGCGGCTTTGACGTCGTCGCAGCTCTATTGGCTGACCTCGAGCCAGATGCGCGGGCTGGATCACGACTGGCTGGAATCGCTGAGCACGACGCAACTGACGTCCTTTTCGTCGACCCAGGCCAGCTACCTGACCACGACCCAGATCGACTCGCTGTCGACGACTCTCCTCAGCACCCTCACCGACACGCAATGGGCCGGGCTGACCGCGACCGAGATCAGCGCGCTCAACAGCGAGCAACTGGCCAGTTTGAGCACGACCCGCATCGCCAGCCTGAGCACGACCCAGATCCGGGGTTTGCAGGAAACCCAGTTCGCCGCCCTGACGGACACCCAGTTCGGCGCCCTGACCGAAACCCAGATCGGCGCGCTGACCGTCACCCAGGTGCGCGGCATCAATACCAGCGACATTTCCGCCCTGACGACGACGCAGCTGAGCGGCCTGACCGCGACCCAGATCAACGCCTTCAACGAACGCCAGGTCTATGTCCTGACGACCGACGAGATCGCGGCGTTACGCACCGATCAGATCAAGGGCTTGAGCCTGACCTCGATGGCGGCGCTCAACAGCACCCAGGTGGCGCAACTGACCGCGACCCAGTTGGGCGTGCTCAGCGTTACTCAGATGCACGGCCTGGGCGAGGACGATTTCGACGCCCTGACGACGACGCAACTGACCGGCATCAGCTCGACCCAGATCGCCGGGCTTTACGCCACCCAGGTCGCGGCCATGTCGACCGAGGTTATCGGCGCGCTGTCGTCGACCCAGATCAAGGGGCTGACCGCTACCCAGATCGCGGTCATGAGCACCGAGCAATTGGCGGCCCTGACCAGCGATCAGCTGAGCAACCTGTCGGCCAATCAGATCCGCGGTCTCGACGACTATCTCGCCGGCAATCTCAGCGATACGCAATTGCAGGGTTTGAACCGGACGCAGATCGCGGCGCTCAGCGCCACGGCCCTGGCCGGTTTGAGCGAAACCCAGCTCAACCTGCTGACGACGACGCAATTTACCGCCCTGACCTCGACCCAGATCACGCAACTGAGCGCCGACCAGATCGAAGGCCTGAGCGTCACCCAGATCGGCAATTTCTCGACCACCCAGATCAAGGGCCTGGCCGCCGCGGACATCGCCGCCCTGTCCAACACCCAGATCAACGTCTTTTCGACGACGCAGCTGGGCGCCTTGACGACGATGGCGATGCGCGGGTTGAACGAGGCGCAGATCCTCGCCCTGTCGACGACCCAGGTGGCGGCCCTGCCGCAAACCCTGATCGCCGCTCTGACGGCGACCGAGGTATCGCACCTGACGACCGAGCAGATCGCCGCCCTGACGACCCAGCAGTTCAGCAGTTTGAATTCGACCCAGATCGGGGCGCTCAGCGACGACCAGGTCGAATCCCTGTCGGCGACGCGCCTGACCAGCATGACCACGGCGCAGATGCGCGGCCTGAGCGCCGACGATATCGGCGACCTCAGCACGACCCAGCTGGCCGGATTGACGGCGCGGCAGATGTCGAGCCTGACGACGACGCAGTTGCGCGGCCTGGTGGCGACCGAGCTGAACAGCCTGTCGACGACGCAATTGACAGCCCTGTCGGCCGGCCAGGTCGCCGGGCTCACCGCCGATCAGATCAGCGGCCTGTCGACCACCACGCTCGGCAACCTGTCGACCGCGCAGCTGGCCGGATTGTCGGCGACGCAATTGCAGGCCCTGACGGCCGATCAGATGGCCGGCCTGACCACGACCCAGATCAACGCCTTCTCGACCACGGGCCTGCACGGGCTCAACGAGACCCAGATCGCGGCGCTCAGCACGACGCAGTTCGGCGCCCTGAGCTCGCGCCAGGTCGCGGCCCTGTCGACAACGGCGATCAACGCGCTCAACGACACCCAGGTCGCCGGCTTGACGACGACCCAGATCCAGGGCCTGACCACCACCCAGATCGGCGCTTTTTCGGCGGATCAGATCGCCGAATTGACGACCGAGGACGTCGCCGCCCTCAACCGCACCCAGATCAAGGGCTTGACCGCCACCGAGATGGGCGCCCTGGCCGACACGCAGCTGGCGGTGCTGAGCTCGACCATGATCGGCGCCCTGACCACCACCGAGTTGGCGGGCCTGAGCTCCGAGCAGATCGCCGGTTTGACGACGACGCAATTGCAGGGCCTGACCGCCACGACCCTGGGGTCGCTGGCCTCGACGGCCTTGTCCGGGCTGACGGCGGCGCAACTGGCGGCCTTTTCGACGACCCAGATCAAGGGCATGACCGCCACCGGCGTCGCCAACCTGGCCGACACGCAATTGGCCGCCCTGACCGCGCCCCAGGTCAGCGCCTTGAGCGCCGCGGCGATCGACGGGCTGAGCGATATCCAGATCGCGGCCTTGAGCCTGACCCAGCTGGGCGCGCTCGGCTCCAGCCAGATCAACAGCCTGTCGACGACCCAGATCAACGCCCTGACGACGATGGAGATGGCGGCGCTAACCACCACCCAATTGCGCGGTTTCAGCCTGACCGAGGCCGGGGCGCTCAACGAGACCCAGGTGGCGGCGTTGAGCGCAACCCAGGTCGCCAGTTTGGGGACGGTGCAGATCCGCGGTTTGTCGGCCACGGCGATCGCGGCGCTCAACACTACCCAGATCGCGGCGCTCAGCCAGACCCAGCTGGCGGCCCTGGCGGCGACCGGTATCGCCGGCCTGACCTCGACCCAGATCGGTGCCTTGACCGCGACCCAGTTGGGGACGCTTAGCACCACCCAGATTTCGATGCTGACCACCGGCCAGATCAGCGGCCTGACGGCGGACGAGCTGGCGATCCTGACCACGACGCAGTTGGGCGGCTTTACGGCGTCCCAGATGACGGCCCTGACCACGGCCCAGATCGCCGGTTTGACCACTGAGCAAATCAGCGCCTTTTCGGCCTCCGGCATCAGCGGGTTGAGCGACACCCAGGTCGCCGCCCTGACCACCACCCAACTCGATGTCCTGAGCTCGCGCCAGATCGCGAGCCTGAGCACCAGCGGCATCAGCAATCTATCGGCGACCCAGATCGAGTCCCTCACCTCGACGCAATTGCACGGCTTCGTCGCCACGCAATTGGCTGCTTTGACCGCCGATCAGATCTCGGGGCTGAGCACCACCAAGATCGCCGCCTTGAACACGTCGCAGATCATCGCGCTCAACTCGACCCAGGTCGGGGCGCTCAGCGCCACGCAACTGGGCGTCTTGACGACGTCGCAGATCGCCGCCTTCACCGCCTCGGCCCTGCCCGGCTTTTCCGAAGACCAGATGGCGGCGTTCAACGCCACTCAGTTGAACGCCCTGTCCCAGGCGCAGATCACGGCCTTGAACTCGACCGAAGTCGCCGCCCTCACCGCGACGCAACTGGCCGGCCTGACCACCACCCAGGTCAAAGGCATGGTGGCCGAGGATGTCGGCCAGCTCGACACGACGCAATTGGCGGGCCTGACGACCAGCCAGATCAACGCCCTGACCCTGACGGCGATCGCCGGCCTGACCGACGCCCAGGCGTCAGCCCTGACGACCGCGCAATTCGGCGCCTTGAGCTCGGCCCAGATCGGCGCCTTGAGTTCGACGGCCTTGTCGGGATTGAGCTCGGACCAGGTGGCCCTGCTGACGACGACGCAATTGCGCGGCCTGACCTCGGCCGAAATCGGCCAGTTCTCGACGACCCAGATCGGCGGCTTTAGCGCCACGCAATTGTCGAACCTGAGCACGACCCAGATCACCGGTTTGACGACCGACGAGGTGGCAGCGCTCAATGCCACGCAACTGGCGGCGTTCAACCGGACGCAACTGGCGGCCCTGTCGGCGACCGGCATGGGCGGACTGACCTCGACCCAGATCGCCAACCTGACCACGACGCAATTGGGGACCCTGACCTCGACCCAGATCGGCGGTTTGACCACCACCCAGGTCGGCGGTCTGACGGTGACCGAGCTGGAGGCCCTGCGCACCGACCAGTTGAGCGGATTGCTGGGGACAGGCGTCGCCGCCTTCGACACGACGCAGTTGGGCGTTCTGACGTCCACCCAGATCGCCGCTCTGACGACGACGGGCCTCGGCGGCCTGACCTCGACCCAGACCGCCACCCTGACGACGACGCAACTGGCCGGGCTTAATTCGACGCAGATCGGCGCCTTGTCGACCGACGGCTTGACCGGGCTAAGCGTCACCGACCTCAACGCCCTGACGACGACGCAGTTGCACGGACTGAGCTACGTCCAGGTGGCGGCCCTGACCACGACCCAGGTCGCCGGCCTGGCGACGACGGAAACTGCCGCCCTGACCACGACCCAGATGCGCGGCCTGACCGCAACGCAATTGGGGGCGGTATCGACCCAGCAATTGGCCAGCCTGACCTCGACCCAGGTCAATGCCATCAGCGCCGGCGCCATTTCGGGTTTCACCACCACCTTGATCGGCGCTTTGTCGACCTTGCAATTGCGCGGCCTGACCTCGACCCTGATCGGGTCGTTGAGCGCCAGCAATATCGAGGGCTTGACGACCACGCAATTGACGGGCCTGACCACGACCCAGATCAAGGGCTTCACCGCGACGGAAGTCGAGGCGCTGAGCGCCGAACAGTTGGCGGCCATGTCGGCGGCACAACTGGCGGCCATCAGCACTGGCGGCATTACCGGATTGAGTGACGACCAGATCGCCGGCCTGAACGCCACGCAACTGGCGGCCATGACCTCGACCCAGTTCGGCTCGCTGACCACCAGCGAGGTCGCCGCCCTGTCGTCGACGCAATTGGCGGCCCTGACGACGACGCAATTACACGGCTTTTCGGCGGAGCAGATCGCCGCCCTGAACCCCGACGAAATCGACGGTTTGAACACAAACGGTCTGGCGGCGTTGTACACCACCCAGATCGGCGGCTTGACCAGCACGGAATTGGCGGCCCTGTCGGCGACGCAGCTGGCAGCCTTCGGCTCGACCCAGATCGCGGCGCTCGATCCCGAGGCCTTGACCAACCTGTCGGAAACCCAGATCGCCGCCTTGTCGACGACGCAATTGCACGGCCTGACCGAAGACCAGATCGCCGCCTTGACCACGACCGAGGTCAGCAATCTGACGGCGTCGCAGATCGGCGCCTTCACCACGTCGCAATTGCAGAGCCTGTCGTCGACTCAGGTGTCGGCCCTGACCGCGACCCAGGCCGGCGGGCTGTCGACGACGGAGATGGCGGCCTTGACGACGACGCAATTGCGCGGTCTGACGACGACCGTGCTGGCGGCGCTGACCACCACTCAAGTGGCGGCGATGACGGCGACGCAGCTGGCGGCGCTCAGTACCACGGCCGTCGGCGGCTTTACCGCCGACCAGGTCGGCGCCCTGACGACGACGCAGTTGCGCGGTTTGAGCAGCACGCAGTTCACCTATTTGTCGACGACAGAAATCGGCGCCTTTACCACCACCGACATGGCGGCCTTGAGCTCGACCCAGATTTCGGGTTTCAGCACGACCGGCGCCGGCGCCTTGACTACGACGCAATTGGGCGCCCTGACCTCGACCCAGATGTCGGGACTGTCGACCACGGGACTGTCGGGCCTGACCACCGCCCTGGTCGCGGCGATGACGACGACCCAAATCCGCGGGTTGAGCTCGACCCAGGTCGGCGCGTTATCGACCTCGGCGATCAGCGGGTTGACCGCCACCCAGATCGCCAATTTGACGACCACCCAGGTGCGCGGCCTGATCGCCGAACAGGTGGCGGCTTTGTCGACAACGGAAATCAACGCCCTGGTGACAACCCAGATTGCCGCTCTGACCGCGACGCAGCTGGGCGGATTTACATCGACCGAGGTCGGCACGTTGACGGCGACGCAGTTGGCGACATTGGCCGCCACCCAGATCGGCGCCTTCTCGACCTCGGGCATTGCCGGCTTGACGGCGACCCAGACGGCGGCGCTGACCACCACTCAGATCGGGGGCTTAAGCCAGACCCAGATGGGCGCGCTGACCACCACCGAAATCAACGCCCTGACCCCGACCCAGATCGCGCAATTGTCGATGGTGCAGTTCGGTTCGTTGTCGGCGACCGGGGTAGCGGCCTTGATCGCGGCCCATATCGATTCGATCACCACGACGCAGATCGCCGCCTTGTCCAATACCGGCATCAGCGGTTTGACGGCGAACGAGGTGTCGTCGTTGAATTTGACGCAGCTGGCGGCTTTGTCGTCGACCCAGATCGGCGCCTTGTCGACGACTGGCGTGACAGGCTTGACCGAGACCCAGATCGCCGCCTTGACCATTACACAGCTGGGGGGTTTGTCGGGGACTCAAATCGGATCGCTGTCGACCACCGACATCGCCACCTTGACCACCACCGAAATCGCAGCCTTGACCACGACTCAGTTGGGCGCCCTGGTGCGGATGCAATTGCGCGCCTTGTCGACGGCGCAGATCGCCGCCTTGAGCAATGAGCAGATCGGGGCCTTGAGCTCGACCCAGGTGAGCAATTTGACGATTACCGAGGTCGCGGCTTTGTCGACGACACAGTTTTCGGCCATCAGCTCCGAGCAGTTCAGCGGGTTGACGACCTATCAGCTAAACGGTTTGTCGGCCGGCGAGTTCGCCACCATTACCGGCGTGCAGCTGAGCGGGCTGTCGACGACCACCATGGCCAATATGGGGACGACCTTCCTGTCGAGTTTGGGGACCGAGCAGTTGGAGGCCCTGACGCCGGAGCAGATCGGTTATCTCAGTAGCGAGCAACTGGCCAGTTTGAGCGCTATCCAGCTGGCGGCGATACAGAGGGCGTTGAGTTAGTGAAAGTAAGTAAGAAACCCCACCACCAACGCGCAAGAGCGCGTCGGTCCCCCTCCCCAAATTCGTGAAGAACGAATTCAGGGAGGTAAGAGGTATTAGCGTATGAAACATGAGTCTATTGCCCGGGCGGCGGCACGCGATTTGAGCGTCATGGAGCTGATCCAGAGCGCAGATGCCCTGCGTCATGATGGCGACATGGCGGCGGTGCTGGAGTTGTATGACACCTTCGTCACCCATAATGCCGACCATCCGCTGCTCTATGCCGTGTTGTTCAATATGGGCGTGACCCTGACCGATACGGGCGATGTGCAGCGCGCCCGGGCGGCGTTGGAACGGGCGATCGAGATCAAGCCCGACTTCCATCCGGCGCACATCAATCTCGGCCGGCTCTATGAACGGCTGGGCGGGCAGGACCTGGCCGTGGCGCAATGGACCAAGATGGCCATGCTGCTCAACCAGGTCACCGGCAGCGCCATCAGCCACAAGACCATGGCCTTGAACCAGATGGCGCGGGTGTTGGAAAGCGCCCACAGCGACGCCGCTGCCGAGGAGACGCTGCGGCAATCCCTCGAGATCGACCCGAGCCAGCGCGAGGCGGCGCAACACCTGATCGCGGCGCGGCAACGGCAATGCGTTTGGCCGGTAATCGCGCCGTTTGAGCGCATGACGCGGGAAACCTTGTTGAAGGGCATCTCGCCTTTGTCGATTTGCGCCTATACGGACGATCCGATGCTGCAGCTGGCGATCAGTTGGCTATATAACCTGCAGGATGTCGGGGCGCCCGACCATGTCATGACCGGTCATTGGGCGGCGACCAGCCGTAAAGACGGCCGGCTGCGCATCGGTTATCTGTCGTCGGACCTGCGCGAGCACGCCATCGGCCATTTGATGTACGAGGTTCTGGCGCTGCATGACCGCGAAAAAGTCGAGGTCTTCGCCTATTATTGCGGCATCAAGACCGACGATCCGATCCACCGTCAGTATAAGGGCGACGCCGACCACTTCGTCGATATCACGGAGATGGACGACGCAGCCGCCGCCCGGCGCATCGCCGACGACGGCATCCAGATCCTGGTCGATGTCAACGGCTATACCCGCGACGGCCGGACCAAGCTTCTGGCCATGCGGCCGGCGCCGGTCATCGTCAACTGGCTGGGCTTTCCGGGCACCACGGGCTCGCCCTATCACCACTATATCGTCGCCGACGACTGGATCATTCCGGCCGGGAACGAGCTCTATTACTCCGAAGCCGTGCGGCGGCTGCCGTGTTATCAACCCAATAACCGCCAGCGCATCATCGCCGACCACAAACCGACGCGGGCCGAGGCCGGCCTGCCCGACGACGCCTTCGTTTTTTGCTGCTTTAACGGCACGCACAAGATTACCAAACCGACCTTCGAGCGTTGGCTGGCTATCCTGCAACGTGTTCCGGGCAGCGTCTTGTGGCTGCTGAGCGGGGCGGAATCGTCGCACGAGCGGCTGAAGGCCTACGCCAAGGCCAAGGGCGTCGATCCGGAACGGGTGATTTTCGCCGCCAAGCTGGCCAATCCCTATCATCTGGCGCGCTATCCGCTGGCCGACCTGTTCCTCGACACCACGCCCTATGGCGCCCACACCACCTGTTCGGATGCCCTGTGGATGGGCGTGCCGGTCCTGACCTATTCCGGGCGGTCGTTCGCCTCGCGGGTCTGCGGGTCGCTGGTGCGGTCGGCGGGTTTGGCGGATCTGGTGTGCACGACGGCGGAGTCTTACGTCGACCAGGCGGTGGCGATCGGCCGCGATCCGGCGCGCCTGGCCGAGCTCAAGGCGCGTTTGGCGACGGTGCGTGAGGACAGTGTGCTGTTCGACACGCCGAATCTGGTGACAAGTCTCGAAGACCTCTATGCCGGCATGTGGCGCGACTGCGAATCGGGTAACCTGCCGCAGCCGGATCTGCACAATCTGGACACCTATCTCGAGATCGGTTTGGCCTTCGACCACGACGCTGTCGAGGTCCAGACCGTTTCGGATTATCGCGGATTGTGGCGCGAGCGGCTGGCCAAACGCCACAGCTATCGTCCCATACCGTGCGACAACCGCCTGTGGAGTGTTGAATGAAGAAGATATTGGTCACCGGTGGGGCGGGCTTTTTGGGTTCGCACCTGTGCGAGCGCCTGCTGGCGCGCGGTGACGAAGTTTTGTGCGTCGACAATATTTTCACCGGGCAGAAGGCCAATATCCAGCATCTGCGCGATCATCCGCGTTTCGAGTTCCTGCGCCATGATGTGACCCAGCCTTTGATGGTGGAGGTCGAGGAGATCTATAATCTGGCCTGCCCGGCGTCGCCGGTGCATTACCAGTTCGACCCGGTGCAGACGGTGAAGACCAGTGTACTCGGCGCCATCAATATGCTGGATCTGGCCAAGCGGACCAAGGCCAAGATTTTGCAGGCCTCGACCAGCGAGGTTTACGGCGATCCGGAAGTCCATCCGCAGCCGGAATTTTACTGGGGCCGCGTCAATCCGATCGGCGAACGCGCCTGTTACGACGAGGGCAAGCGCTGCGCCGAGACCTTGTTTTTCGATTATCACCGCCAGCACGGGGTGAACATCAAGGTGGCGCGGATCTTCAACACCTATGGGCCGCGCATGCATCCGAACGATGGCCGGGTGGTCAGCAATTTCATTGTCCAGGCTTTGCAGGGGAAGGACATTACGCTGTACGGCGACGGCAGCCAGACGCGCAGTTTCTGCTTTGTTGACGACATGATCGATGGCTTGATCGGGTTGATGAATAGCCGTGACGGGTTTACGGGACCGCTCAATCTCGGCAATCCGGCGGAGTTTTCCATGCTGGAATTGGCGGATACGGTGTTGGCTTTGACGGGCGGCAAGAACCGTATCGTGTATCGCCCGTTGCCATCGGACGATCCGCGGCAGAGACAACCGGATATCCAGAAGGCGCGCGACGTGATCGGCTGGGCGCCGCGGGTGAGTCTCGATCAGGGTTTGATGTATACGATCGACTATTTCAGGCAGACCTTGGGAATTCCGGCCAAGGTGCTGACAACGTGATGGCGTTCGGTTAAAAGATAGGCTCGTCACGCCAGAGCGCGATGAAAGCTCTGCCCACCCCACCACCATTCCGCTTCGCTCCATGGTCCCCCTCCCCGGCAAGCGCGGAGGATCAAGTTGGAGAAGCTTTCTGTCGAATCATACGGCTTTAAAGATGACAGCATGACCGAGCTGAAACTTAATCCGGGGGCGCAGGTGCAGCGGCGGTTTGTCGGCCGCGAGCAGAACCCGCTGATCGTGATCGATGATTTGTTGTTGAACCCCGACGATTTGGTCGAGGCCGCCGCCGCGGCCGATTTCGCCGCGCCGGAAGGCACCTGGTATCCCGGCGGCAATGCGCCGCTTCCTGAAACCTATCTGCCGGCGCTGATGCCGGTCCTGCGACCGACGCTCGAGCGCGCCTTCGATATTCCGCGCAGCCATCCCTTGACGATATCGGGCTTTTTCGCATTGGCGACCAAGACCGCCGAAGAGCTGTCGGCCTTGCAGAAGATACCGCATTACGACCAGCCCAATCCCGCCTGCCTGGCCATATTGCACTATCTCGGCCACGGCCAGACAGGCGGCACAGGGTTTTTCCGCCATCAGGCGACCGGTTACGAATCGGTCACGGTCAGTCGCCGCGAAGCCTATATGGCGGCCGTCGCCGACGAACTGGAAAAAACGCCACCGATCGGCTTTGCCGGTCCCGGCACCGCCAATTACGAGATGATCGACGCCGTCGAACCGGTGTTCAATCGCATGGTCATCTATCGCAGCCACGTGCTGCATTGCGCCCTGTTCGACGGCTCAAACTTAAGTCGCGATCCCCGGGTCGGGCGTCTGACTGCCAACACCTTCTGCGTTCCGCAATCGATGCCTGCGAATTGATTGGTATTGCAGTGCAATATAATATAGGGTGAAACCCAGGGACTGTGCCCTGTGTCCCGCCTGAGCCACGCCGCGTCTTACCGGCATGGCGGCATTGTTTTCTCGACATCTCTTTCTATCGCTTCGGTTCATACCGAATAACGCCGCTGTGAGCTTGCATCACAAAGCGTTTATTGCAGCGCGGGACTTCCCTACTGAATCTTTACAAGGAAAACCCGACTATCCCGTCATGCGGTGAACAATTGCCTCACCGGTCTTAATGCCTGGCTTACTAAAGCCAGTTCCAGTCCCACTAAAGGTTGTCTCAAGACGTAGCGATATCCTTGCCTGTTGGGCGCAGTCTTAGTCAACGGAGTCCGGATATGTTACAAGCCAACAGTTTTGAAGTCGCCAAGACCCTCGACAAGGATCACGAAGACTTCAGCCTGATCGACATTTCTTTCATTTCCAATTCTCCGGTCGTCGATTCGAAGCTGTCCAGGGCCGCCATTATCGGCAATTTCCCGCCGCGTCAGTGCGGTCTGGCGACCTTTACGCGCGACATGTATGCCTGCCTGTCCAAGGCGTTGCCCAAGGCGCGATGGAGTGTCGTCGCCATGAACGATCCAGGCGCATCCTACGACTATCCGTCCGAAGTGACCCATCAATTGCCGCAGAACGAAATCGCCGGCTATCGCGCCCTGGCCGACGAACTGAACAGCAACGGCACCGAGGTTTTGTTCGTGCAGCATGAATTCGGTATCTATGGCGGCGCGTCCGGCGCCTATCTGATCAATCTGCTGGAACGCGTGCGCATGCCGATCGTCACCACCTTGCATACCGTGCTGGAAACGCCGAACGACGAACAGCGCCGCGTCATGCAGGATCTGATTCGCCTGTCCTCGACCCTGGTCACCATGGCGCGCAAGGGCTCGGACATCCTTCAGGCCGTCTACGGCGTGCCGGAAAGCCAGATCGCCGTCATTCCGCATGGCGCCCCGTCGCGGCCGCTGCGCGATACCGCCGAATACAAGTCCCTGCTCAACCTGGCCGGCCGCAAGACCCTGACCACGTTCGGCCTGTTGTCGCCCAACAAGGGTATCGAGACCGTGATCGCCGCCCTGCCGGCCATTCGCGAGGCCTGCCCGGAGGTCATGTACCTGGTCATCGGCGCCACCCACCCGCATTTGCTGCGCAACGAAGGTGAAAAATATCGTGACGGCCTGAAGGCCATGGCGGCGGACCTCGGGGTCGAAGGCAATATTCGCTTCATCAACCGCTTCATCAACGACAACGACCTGATCGACATCCTCCAGGCCAGCGACGTCTATGTCACGCCCTATCTGACCGAAACCCAGATCACTTCGGGCACCTTGTCCTATGCCCTGGCGCTCGGCCGGCCGATCGTTTCGACGCCCTATTGGCACGCTCAGGAAGTCCTGGCCAACGGCGTCGGCACATTGTGCCCGTTCAACGACACGGCGTGCTTTACCAAGGCGATTTCCGACCTTCTGACCTCCGACAAAAAGCGCGCCGCCATGTCGAGCCGCGCCTATATGGCGGGCCTGTCGTCGCGCTGGTCCGCCGTCGCCCATGCCTATGTCGCCCGCGCCGAGACGGACGTCCATGAACGCGCCATAGCCCCTGTCGACAAGCCGGCGCCCTTGGGCAACGCACCGTCCTGGGCCGCCATCGAGCGTATGACCGACGATTGTGGCATCTTCCAGCACGGCAAATACCGCCTGCCCGATCGTCAGCACGGCTATTGCAGCGACGATGTCTGCCGCGCCCTGTCCCTGGTGGCGCGCCAGTCCACGGTGACCGAATTGACGCCGCGCCAGGTCGAACTGGCCTATCGCTACGCCGCCTTCATGAACCACGCCTGGAACAATGACAGCCGTTTCCGCAACTTCATGAGTTACGGCCGCGAGTGGCTGGACGACGGCGGTTCCGACGATTGCTGCGCGCGCTCGTTCGAAAGCCTGATCGATGTCGCCCGTTCGGACCTGCCGTCCGACCTGCGCAGCTGGGCTGGCGAATTGTCGCAACGCGTCCTGCCAAGTACGCCGCTATGGAACGCCACGCGTTCCCAGGCCATCCTGATCAAGGCGCTTAATCGCGCCTTCGGGGTTGTCGGCGACGGCCAGGTCATCCAGGGCATGATCCGCCGCATGGGCAGCGACATGCACACCCTGTTCAAGATCAACAGCCGCGAGAAGCACGTATGGTTCGAGCCCGGCCTGTCTTATGACAATGCGCGCCTCAGCGAAGGCCTGATCCTGGCCGGCCACTTCCTCGCGGATAAAAATATGTTGCGCGACGGCGTCTCGTCCCTGCGCTGGTTGATGCAGAAGCAGACCGTCCGCGGCCAATTCGCTCCGGTGGCCACCTGCCTGTTTGCCGAAGGGCAATCGCGCGAAGACGGTCATCCTCTGTTCGACCAGCAGCCGATCGAGGTTCTGGCCACGATCGACGCCTGTCTGACGGCCTATCGCGTCACAGGCGATGGTTTCTGGAAGAACGAGGCGACGCGGGCTTTTGCCTGGTTCCACGGCGACAATTGCCTGAACATTCCGCTGATCAGCGATGACGGCGGCTGTTTCGACGGCCTGACGCCCAACGGCGTCAATGAAAACCAGGGCGCGGAGTCGATCCTCGCCTATCCCCTGAGCTGGGTCGCCATGAAGGCCGGGCTATAGAAATCGCGTGAAAAATCGCGTGCGTTCCCGGCGGACCTGGCGCACAACGGCTGACCGGAAAACCGATCTTCTGGCGCGGGCGATTCTTCGTCCCGCACCCTCCACCCTTTCCGAACAGGGGACCTTGCCTTGACCGACATGATCATCAGTCCGACGACACTGCGCGCCAATCCGGAGCGCGTCGTCATCCTGCCCTTCACAATTTCTGTCAACCCACGCGACAGCGCCATGGGCGCCATGTCGCGGGTGACGCGCATCTGCGATGCCATCGTCGCCCTGACTGGCGACCAGGTGAAGACCGAGCTGGAAATCGTCAATCGCGACTTCACCGGCCGCCACTGGCAGACGCGCGGTATTTTCCTCGACCGCTTCAAACAGATCCAGGCCATCCAGGGCGGCATGGAGGCGCTCGACGAAGACCATATGGCGCTGATCGGCGCCTATTTCTGTCACGAATACAGCTATCAGGCGGCGGCGGTCATGAATCCGAGCGTCGTCTGCCACCCGGACCAGACCGGCGCGCCGGCGGACGGGCTCAACTTTATCATGTCGACGCGGACGGTCGGCGAGGGTCACATCTCGACCATTTCCTTCCGCGAGGGCGTCTTTCATGGCGACGGCACGATCGAGCTGAAGCCCGAGGCCGACTTCGCCGTCGCCGCCAAGCCGCACGGCAATGCGCCGCTCGACGGTGTCGTCACGGTCCACGGCCACCAGGCCTGTCCGATTTCGGAAACCGTGCTGTTTCCGGTTACCCGCTCGCAAACCAACGGGCTGGAAGACCTGCGCATGGTGCGCTTTTTCGACGAAAACGGCGCCAGCACGTTTATGGGCACCTATACCGCCTATAATGGCAAGGAAACGGCGTGCGAGTGCCTGGAAACCAGCGATTTCCGCTCGTTCAAGCTGACGCCGTTCCGCGGCGCCGCGTCACAGCACAAGGGGCTGGGCCTGTTTCCGCGCAAGCTCAACGGCCGCTGGGCGGCGGTCGGGCGGCTCGACCACGAGAGCATCTTCTATCTCGAGAGCGACGACAAATATACCTGGAACAATGGCGACCGCATCATGGCGCCGGAAGCGCCGTGGGAACTGGTGCAACTGGGCAATTGCGGTTCGCCGATCGAGCTGAATGAAGGCTGGCTGGTCCTGACGCACGGGGTCGGTGCGGTACGGCGCTATTCGCTCGGCGCCGCCCTGCTCGACAAGGACGACCCGCGCAAGGTCATCGCCCGGTCGAAGGAACCTTTGTTGTCGCCATCGGAGGACAATCGCGAAGGCTATGTCCCGAATGTCATCTATACCTGCGGGGCCATGCGCGTCGGCGACTGGATCTTCATGCCGTATGGCGTGGCCGACAGCAGCATTCATTTTGCCTCGATCAAGATCAAGGATCTGCTGGCGCATCTGGGGTTGTAGGCCGCAATCTCTGAACCCAAAAAGGAGCCTCCCGGTCTCGCGACAGGGAGGCTCTTTTATGTCTGAGGCCATTGAAGGCCAAATCTTAAGAATGGACCTTTTCGGTGCCGGGGATGCTGGTCTTGGGCAGCTTGCCGTTGCCGATGCGGCCTTCGTTGCGCATCTGGCGGCCCTTGTCGGCCATCTTCTCGTTGTGCAGGGCTTCGCCCAGCTCTTCCTCGGCCTTGCCGGTGGTTTCCTTGATGCTCGATTTGATGGACATGGGACTCTCCGATACAAAATAAAATGTGATGAACGCCCGGGAACGCTTATCCCCGCGACGGTCCCACTATAGCGGCGGCGGCATAAGGATGATGCGCGGAGCCCTCGCCCTGACGTAAAATTGGGATAAACCGGGTTCTCCTTAAGCGAGAAAATGCCATTTTTATCATTCCCTTATTTTCGCCTGCCAGCACCCATATGGCTTCCTTAATTGGCGAAGGGCAAGCTTGCCATATCACGTTCACGGTTCCTGATCCGGGGCTTCTTCATCGCCCCCCCCTAGCCTAAGAATCCCGGGTTTTAGCAACCGTGAACGTGAGCCCCTTTTGTCTCCCCGAAAATCCGAGCCTAACCCCAGGAGTTTCACCATGCTGTCCTCAGCCACCAAAGCCGCCGCCAATGTCACCAAGGGCCTGGCCGAAAACGATGTGCGCAATGCCGCCCGCGACGTGGAAGCCGACGGCCGCGACATCCTGCATAATGTCAGCGACTACGCCAACGAGGCCGGCCAGAAGGTCCGCGGCTTCTTCGACAAGACGCTCGATACGACCAATAAGGTGACCCACAACGTCGAAGCCGAAATCAAGTCGAACCCGATCCGTTCCAGCGCCATCGCGCTCGGCGCCGGTTTTATCCTGGGCGCCCTGCTGACGCGACGCTAAACCTCTTCCCCTTATGTCGGTGGTCGTTCGCCCCCCGAGATGACGACCGGCATAGCTTGAGTCCTTCACGCGAACCTAGTTTCGCCTGAAGGACTCAAGCCTTTTTTTATTTTGGGTCCCATTTCATGTCCATCGTTTCGCGCCTTGTCGAGATGCTGGTCGTCAACAAGAAGCTGACGGCGTCCAAGCCCTATGTGCTGAGTGCCCTGTCCGGCCTGGCCGTGGTTATTCTCTTGGGTGTCTTCGGCACATTTCTCCTCGCCATGATGGTCAGCGCCGTCTTATGGCTGATTTACAGCCAGATGCTGGTGGCTGGGGCGCAAATTTCGACGGCCGCCCTGGTGACCGCGGGTCTGACCGTCGTGACCCTGGCCATCACAGCCTTTGCCGGTTTTCGTGTCTGGTCGACCGTGCGGCACGATGTCAAGGAAATTTTCCGTCAGCAACGTCCCCTGACGGCGCCGGTCATCGACAAGGTGAGCGATGTCGCCGGCTCGTTCTTCACAGGTTTGCGCCGACGCGGCTAATTGTTTCGCATTACGGATACTAAATTTTTACCTGTAAGCTTGTCGCCTGCACTTACGGGTTTTTTATTATTTTATCGGACTCGCTTATTGTTCCATTACGGCATTGTGGTTAGTTTTGGCCATAATGCTGTACTTTCAGCAGGTTAGTAAGACTTATGGGTGGCTTTGCGACGCAGATATCCGGCGCCCGCTTGGACGGGGACCCTGCGCAAAGCGGGAAAAGCACCGCCGACTCCAAACGCGTCCCGCCACGGCGTGAAAAGACCTCTGTCATAAACGACCCGCATAGGGCATATCCTGCGTCAGCCGTTAACCACGGCGCCACAGGCGGAAGGGTGGGCCATAACAAGATGCGGATGCCGTGGGGATTGAATGCAAGACACTTGTATCTCGGGTTTTTCAGCGTCATCTCCATCGCGCTCTGCGGTTTCAGCATGGTTATTTATAACCAGCACACCCGGGTGCAGAACCTCAACGCCTACACCATTCGCCAGTACGAAGTGATCCGCCAGAGCCGCGGGATACTGACGGACGTGCTCAATATGGAAACCGGCGTGCGCGGCTATGTCATGTCGGGCCAGACCAAGTTTCTCGAACCCTATACTACCGCCAATGCCCGGCTGCGCGATGAGATCTTCACCCTGCGCAACGCCATGTATTACGAGCCCAACTCCTTTGCCGAGACCAGCAACTGGCTGGATCAGATAGAGGGCATCCAGGACCTGCTGGCGCGCCAGGTGACCTATGTCCAGCGTTACGGCAAGGGCACGATCTCGCCGTCGGAACTGGATCAGGAAAAGGCCGACATGGACCGCCTGCGTCAGACGCTGGAGGTCGCCAATGCGGCGCGGCTGAAAGAACTGCAGGGCCAGGTCGCCGATGTCGACGCGCAACGCAATAATTTCGACTATATCCTGATCATCGGCACGGTGCTCGGCATCGGCATCCTGCTGATCGGCACCGTCGTCATCATCCGGCTGGAAGTCGAGAACGAGATTTTCGAGGACGAAAGCCAGAAGGCGGAATCGCGCTTCAAGGCGGTCATGGACGGCGTCAATGATGGATTGTACGAGATTAATTTCGTCAATGACACCATGTATATGTCCAAGGAATTCAAGGCCATGTTGGGCTTTTCCGAGGATGAGATCGAAAATTCGGCGCAGGCCGCCATAGCGCTCATCCATCCCGACGACCGCGACGCGTCGCTTGAAGTGCGGCGCCAGTACCTGACCAAGCAGGCACCGGTCTATAACAATGTCTTCCGCATGCGTCACAAGGACGGCACGTGGCGCTGGGTCATGGCGCGCGGCGTCGGTACATGGGACAAGTTCGGCGCGATTCGCAGCCTGATCGGCACCCATACCGACATCACCGAACAAAAGAACCGCGAGGAAGAACTGCGCCAGCTTCATGCCGATATGGAGGCCTTCACCTATATCACTTCCCACGACATGCGTTCGCCCCTGGTCAATCTGAAGGGTTTTTCGCACGAGCTGGCCATGGCGGTCACCGACGTCAACGCCCTGCTGGAGCCGCGGCGCGAAGTGCTGGGCGAAGTGACCTGGCAAAAGCTCGACACCGTGTTGAAACATGACGTCCCCGAGGCTCTGGGCTTTATCGGTAATGCCGTCGACCGCATGGATACCCTGACGACCGCCATTCTCGACCTGTCGCGCATCGGCAAATATGTCTATCGCACTGAGATGGTCAGTGCCCAGGCGGTCATGGACAAGGTGTTGGGCGCGCAAAGCTACGAACTCACCAGCAAGAAGGTCGAGGTCACGGTCGAGCCCCTGCCGGAGCTGATGACCGACCCGGTGGCACTCGAACAGGTGTTCAGCAATCTGCTCGACAATGCCGTCAAGTTTCTGCGTCCCGACGTGCCGGGGCGCATTGCCGTCACCTGTCAGGAAACGGCGCGCGACTACGTCTTTTCGATTCAGGATAACGGCCGCGGCATCGATGCCCAGGACGTGGAGCGCGTCTTCCAGATATTTCGTCGTGCCCGCAATACGGTCGATGTCCGCGGACTGGGCCTGGGCATGGCCTTCGTCAAGGCGACCCTGCGCAAGATGTCCGGCCAGATCTGGTTCGAGTCCGCCGTCGATGAAGGCACGACCTTCTACGTCAGCCTGCCGAAGAAGGCACCTGCCGCCCCGGCCGCGCCCGCCGCGGATCAGGAGACGCGGTCATGATCAGCAGTTATGCCGAACCCTTTTCGATCGTCCTGATCGAGGACGACGAGGGCCATGCCAGCCTGATCCGCAAGAATTTGCAGCGCGTCGGGGTGATGAATCCGATCACCCATCTGAAGAACGGCGCCGAGGCCGTGACCTATTTCTTCGACGGTCCGCTCAAGGCTTACGACAAGACCGTGGTGGTGATGGACCTCAACATGCCGGGTATCGACGGTTTTGAGATTCTGCGCCTCTTGAAAGCCGACGAAGCAACGCGCAAAATGCCGGTCATCGTTTTGACCACCACCGACAATCCGAAGGATATCGATCGTTGTTATGAGTTGGGCTGCAATGCCTTCATGACCAAGCCGGTCGGCTATGACGACTTTTCCGAAGCGATTCGCAAACTCGGTCTCATGCTCACCGTCGTGCGCGTACCCCATATCAAAGAGTGACACTGACTCCGTCCCCATCCAAAGGTTCCATGCCCCCTACCGCCGACAGCCACGCGCCCCCTACCCATCCGATGACGGCGCCCGCGACTTTGCAGCACATCCTCTATGTCGAGGACGATGCCGCCCTGGCGCGCCTGCTGCAAAAGCGGATGGAACGCTCGGGGCTGAAAGTCGATACGGTCGAGACCGCCGAAGCCGCTTTGGAGCAGCTGAAAGTCCGGACCTACGACCTGCTGCTGGTCGACTACAACCTGCCGGGCATGAGCGGCCTGGAGCTGCTGGAAAACCTCAACGAGCTGCCGCAATCTCCGCCGGCCGTCATCCTGACCGTGGGCGGCGACGAACGCATCGCACTCGAAGCCCTGGAGCGCGGCGCCGCCGATTATGCCGTCAAGGATATCAACCAGACCTATCTCGACCTGTTGCCGGCCATCATGCTGGCCGCCTATACCAAGGAACGGCTGCTGCGCGAAAACGCCCGGCAAAGGGACGAACTGACCCTGGCAAAGGAAAAGGCCGAAAACGCCAACCAGGCCAAGACGCGCTTTTTGGCGACCATGAGCCACGAAATCCGCACGCCGATGAATGTGGTCACCGGTCTCGCCTCGGTCCTCGCCAAGTCGCCGCTCAATGACGAACAGAAAAAGATCGTCGATACCCTGCGCACCAATGCCGACCTGCTGCTGAAACTGATCAACGACCTGCTCGATATCAGCCGCATCGAGGATGACCATATCGACCTGGAGTGCCTGCCGTTCGAGGTCTCGGCGATCATGAAGGATATCCGCGTGATGTTCGAACAGGACGTCATGCGCAAGGGTCTGACCATCGCCCTGCACGACACGACGGCCGGCATTGCCGTCATGGGCGATCGCACGCGTCTGCAACAGGTGCTGATGAATCTGGTCAGCAATGCCTTGAAGTTCACCGATGCGGGCGAGATTCTCATCCATGCGGACGCCAAGGGCGATGGCGGCAACCATGTCATGCTGCATTTCAGCGTTAGCGATACCGGCATCGGCATCGAGCACGAAAAGCTGCCGCTGATCTTCGAAAAGTTCACCCAGGCCGACGAAACGATTACGCGGCGCTTCGGCGGCTCGGGGCTGGGCCTGTCGATCGCGCGGTCGCTGATCCAGCTGATGGGCGGCGAAATCCGCGTCGAAAGCCATCCCGGCGACGGTTCGACCTTCCACGTCACCCTTCGTCTCGAACGCGCCGAGCCCGACCACCGGGCCGCGGCCATCGGCGCCGATTATCACGTCCAGGTCGCCGAGGGCAGCGAACGCCCATGCGTGCTGATCGTCGAGGACTATGCCCCCAATATCATGGTTCTGACCCTGATGCTGGAAGAGCTGGGCTACGACATCCAGGCGGCGGCCTCGGGCGCCGAGGCCATAACCCTGGTCAAGGCGCGGCCTCAGGGTTTTCACGCCATCCTGATGGACGTCCAGATGCACGGCATGGACGGGTTGGAAACCACCGGCTGCATCCGCGAACTGGAAGAGGGCAGCGGCCGGCGCAACACCATTATCGGCGTCACGGCCCACGCCCTGGCCGGCGACCGCGAACGCTGCCTGATGGCGGGGATGGACGACTATATCTCGAAGCCGGTCCTGCCGGATATCCTGGCGCTCAAGCTGGGGCAGCTGCGGTAGGGTTTCCGCCACCGCCTTCCCCACGCTTCACCCCTTACACGGCCCTTACCTAACCACCCGCGTTTCGCACTGCGTCCTTGCAGGCCTTGGCCTATCGTGACTCAACGCCCGAAGTTTGTGCAGGCGTACGGTAGCAGGAGGACCGGACCATGCTCGACCAGAAGGAAAAGATGACACCGCTGGAGACGCCCAGCACGTCGCCGCAAGTCCCGGCGCCGGTTATCAGTTCGACGCCCCTCAATGACATCCAGGCGCCGGCCGCCGACCATATCGAAAATATCGAGAAGGTCGCCTACGACCTGAAGCGCTTGCTCGGCAACAGCGAAAATGTCCGCCTCAAGAGCGAGGTCAAGGACCAGATCGAAGAGCTCAACGCCTGGACCATGACCTATCTCGAAGGCATGAAGGCGGCGCAGAAGATCAGCGAAAATGCCGGCACGACCCTCGCCGAAGCGCAAAAGGAACTGTCCATGGCGCTCGACGACTATCTGCGTCTGGAAGGCGAAGGCGGCAATCCGCCGACGCCGCAACAGGAAAAACATACCGAAAATTTGTCAAAGGCGCTTCGCCGCATCAATGGATTGATCCCCGTCATGACCACCACAGCCGCTGATCCCAACACGCCGGAACAACCCGAATACCAGCCCAATCCGGCGCCGGATGTGCCCGAAGTCAATCCTGTCGAGGAACCCTACGGCAATCCCGAACTGCCTGCGGAAATCCCGCCCGTCACGGACCCCAAGATGTAGCCCCCGTTCCACCAAGGAACATCACCAAGTCTGAGGAACTTACACCATGAACCAGGTTATCCCCTTTCCCGTCCGCAAGCCGCAACCGATCCGCCAAGTCAGCATCGACGGTGAATATTTCGACGATGACGTGCCGCCCGTCCTGTTCGACGAGGACGAAGATCTCGAAGAGCTCACGCTGTTTGCGCGCATCTACGAAAACACGATGAACGAATAGGAACCTGAACATGTCCACGACCACGTCACGCCCCTCGCCCGGCAATGCCATTTTGACGCTGCTGATTATCGCCATTATCATCGTCGGCGGTATCTGGCTGCTCAACCGCCACAGCCACGAAACCGTCGGCGACCGGATCGGCAACGCCATCGACGCCGAGCCATCCAAGTTCGACGACGCCGCCGACCATGCTGCCGACGAGCTGACCGACAAGGACACCTATCGCAAGACCGGCGACGATCTGAAAGATGCCGGCGCCGCGGCGTCCAGCGCTCTGTCGAAGGCCGCCGCTGCGACATCCACGGCGATCTCGCAAACCTCTGCCGACATCAAGGCCGCGGCCGACAAGCAGAAAGAACAAAATGCCGAAGCCAGTTCGAGCAAGGCGAACGACTAAATTCAGGAGGTGAGAGATGAAAGGTATCATTTTATGGCTCGTCGGCGTGCCTATTCCGGTAATTATTCTCCTTTATGTTTTCCACATTCTGCACTGAACCCTATTGACCCCGCCTGACGGTTGTCCCCTGGCCGGCCTGCGTGGTCATCTCCCAGGGAGTGAGGTAAATCCTCACTCCCTGTTTTCATTTCCCATTTTGAGCTGTACGTGACGGCTTAAGCTGCGTTTCGAGGATGTGTGGTTTACGCGGCACATTCTTTGCTGGTAAGAACACCCATGACCCCCGACGACATGCCGACTCCGACACACGACGAGATCCGTGAATATCTGCATCGCCAGATGCTGTCGTCGGTATCGCATGACCTGAAAACACCGCTGGCCACGATTATCGGCTCGCTTGAGGTCATGACCATGCTGTACGACAAGCTGACCGAGGAAAAGCGCCGCTCGTTGATCGGTTCGGCCCTCACCGAAGCCTTCCGGCTCGACTACTTCATCACCAATATTCTCGACATGGCCAAGTTCGAGGCCGACGCCGTCAAGCCGCGCTTCGAGGCCGGCAAGCTCAGCCAGATGATCCAGGACAGCCYGACCCGGCTGGGGCCATTGAAGTCGCGCGGCGAGATACACATCAATCCTGAAGGCACGGGCGACGACATCGTCACGGATCCGATGCTGGGCAGCCGGGCGATCGGCTTGGTCCTGCACAACGCCTTCAAGTTCGGCCAACGCAAGACGCCCAACGCCGTGCCGGTGATCGAGATCGATTATGGCGTGGATGGCAAGGAAGGCTTTGTCCGCATCCGCGACCATGGCGAAGGCATTCCCAACGACAAGCAAGCCGCCGTGTTCGACAAATATACGCGACTGCAGAAGACCGACCAGCAGCAGGCCGGTACGGGACTGGGGCTGACCATTTGCCAGCACATCATGCGGTTGCTGGATGGCCGTATCATGCTGCGCAACCATCCCGAAGGCGGGGCTGTGTTCACTCTGTACTATCTCAATCACAAGAAGGTTTGAGAGTAGAGAAAACCGTCATTCTCGCACAAAAAAAGAGCCGATCCGGGGAGGATCGGCTCTTTTTCTTTCAGGTCACACGCGCCTCACAGGGGGGGATTGGCGCTGCGCCCCGTTATCATCCTGTACACCAGGCTGGCGATAAACAGGACAACGAAGATAACGGCGATGAATTTGGCGATTTCGGCAAACGTGCCCGCCAGACCGGTAAAGCCGAAGAAGGCCGCGACCACGGCCAGAATAAAGAAGGTCACAATCCAGTTGAGCATAGCGTTCTCCTACAAAAGCCGCGCGTTCCAAAGTTTTTGAAACGCAGTAAGCTGTAGTTAGAGTATGATGGCCCCCATAAATATACAAAGGCCAGATCGCGCAAGAAGGTAAGGAACGCATAAAGGATTTTTAGCCCAGCATCAGGCGCTAATTGACCATGTCCATGCGGTAGCCGATGCCGGATTCCGACACGATCGACTTGCCCAAACCTTCCTTGGTTTCCAGCTTGTCGCGCACCTGGCCGATATAGACGCGGAGATATTGCGTGTCCTCGAGATGGGCCGGGCCCCACACTTCTTTCAGGATCTGCTTATGCGTCAACATGCGGCCGCGGTTGACGAGGAAGTAACGCAGAAGGTCGTATTCCTTCGGCGTAAAGCCGATGCGCTCATTGTCGATAAAGACTTCGTGGCGGACCAGGTCCATGCGGATCGGGCCGTGGACGATTTCGGGCTCGCCGACTTCCTTCACCGCCGACTTGCGCAGATTGGCATTGATGCGCGCCAGCAGGACCTCGGCCGAGAACGGCTTGGTGACATAGTCGTCGGCGCCGATATTGAGCGCCGCCGCGGCATCCATGTCCTCGGCGCGGGCCGTCAGCACGACGATCGGCATGTTCGACCACTCGCGGATCTTGGTGATGACCTCCTTGCCGTCGATGTCGGGCAAGCCGAGATCGAGCAGGACGAGGTCCGGACGGACCGAGGCCGACAGGCGCAGGGCCTGCTTGCCGCTTTCACATTCACACACCTTGAAATCCGCCGCTTCGAGAAAAATAGACAACATTTTGCGGATCTCTTCTTCATCGTCCACAATCAGAATCGTGTTTTTCTTTTCCAGCATAATAGTCCTCAGATTGGAGCAGCCCCAAACGATTGGCGCTTGGGTTACGGGTAGATTAGTAACACGATGTAAGGCCTGAAAAATAAAAATTAAATGCGGGAGGCTGGGGGTCAAGTGCCTTGTTAGCCAAGGTTTTGAGCCAATCAAGGATACGAGCCGGTTAAGCTTTCGGACAAGTCGCGAGGAATGCCGTCAGCGGCTCGACGTCCATGCGCTTGTTGCGTTCGGGTATGCCGCCCTTTTTGGCGAGGGCATCGAGATAGCGCATCGAATCGCGAGCCGCTGCGCACGCCTTGTCCGGCTGTTTCGCGGCGACATAGAAGTTGGTGAGCGTGTGCAGACCTGACGCCAGGTGGGCGATATTGTCCAGGTCGTCGGGCTGGCGCACCAGGCCCAGACGCCGCCGGGCCACTGCCGCTTCGGCCTCGCTGATCGCTTCGCCGCCGCGGCCGAGATCGGCCAGGGCCGTCGACCTTTGCAGGCTCAATATGTCCTGGATATGCGTGGTCCCCGTGCTGTCGTCATAGTGGCTGAGGTCGGTGATGATGGCATTGCCGGCGTCCGCCCATTGCAGGGCCAAGGCGGGCTGCGCCATGTCCTGATAGGAGGAGGACAGCTGGTAGTCGTAATAGGCCTGGCGCATGGGAATACGCATATCCATGACCCCATCCGCGCGCGCCTTGGCCATGATGGCTTCGGCGCGTTTGTAATGAACGACCCCCGCTGCCTTGCCGACGACATAGTAGCTGGAATCACCCAGACTGTTCTCGGTGGCGGCTTCCAGCAGGGCGCGTAGCGAGCGGTATTTGTCGTTGACCCCGAGGTTTTTAAAGCGCGCCTGGGTCTCTTCCATCAGTTTTTTCAAGGCCGGCATGTCGTCGGCGCCGAAATAGAGATCTCCCAGCCCGATCGCTGCGTTCCAGCGGCCGTAACCGGCTTCGAGATCGTCGGGATGGCGCGCCAGAACACCGTCATAAAGGGCGAATGCCTCATCCAGTGCCGCGCGCGCCCCTTTTGGATCGTTGTGGGCGCCGAGAATCACGCCCGAACGCCAGGTCAGGGTGCGCGCCAGTTCGCGTTTGAAATCGTCGCGGTCAGGATATTGCTTGACCAGGCCGCGCAGCAGGTCCTCGGATTGTTTGAGCGCCCAGTCGCCCTCCTTGACCTTGCCGTTGCCGTTGCTGCTGGTCGTGGCTTCGGCATTGCCCAGGCGGCCGTAGCCGACGGCGATATCGCGCGTCACCTCAACCGGCACATGGCGGTCCTGCGACAGCCGCGTCAGGTACTGCCAGCCGACCGTGGCGTTCTTTTCGCGCAGGCCCGTCGACCCCGGCAGCTTGACCAGTTCGTCATGGAAATCGCCCAGCATGTAGCCGGCCAGGGCGCGGACATCGTCGAACCGCGCCTGAGCCTCGCGGCGGGCGTTTTCAGCGCGAACATAGAGGACGCTGATCAGGGTCAGGGCGACCAGGACGGCGACGATGCCGGCAATACCGGCAAAGGTGCTCTTGGGATGGCGGCGAACAAACAGGCGCGACTCGTAACGCCAGTCGCCTTTTCGCGCGACAACGGGCCGATGAGTCTGCCAGGCGCGCAGGTCGTCTGCCATGGCCTGGGCCGTCGGATAGCGATCGTCCGCACCGGCTTTGAGCGCGCGATCAATGATGGATTGCAGGTCGGTGACCGGTACCTTGGCCATGGTGTCGCCGGCCTGCTCCGGCCATGCCCCGGTCAATAGCCCCGACAGCAGGATACCGAGCGACCAGATATCGTCGGCCGGCGTCGGCGCCTCGCCTTTCAGGCGCTGCGGGCTGGCATAGGCGGGCGTACTGGGGAAGGCGATGGTTTCCGTCTGTTCGGCGTGAGCCTGCGCGAGGGACGCGATGCCGAAATCGACCAGATGCGGCGCGCCGGCGCGATCGACCAGGATGTTGGACGGCTTGAGATCGGCGTGCACGACCAACTGCGAATGGGCGTATTGCACGGCATCGCAGATGGCGATCATCAGCGTCACCGCCTGATCGGTCGTCAGGTGATGCGCGTCGGCATAGACGTGCAGCGGCTCGCCGTCGACCAGCTCCATGATGAACCACGGCAGGCCCTCCGGCGTCACGCCACCGTCGATCAGGCGGGCGATATGCGGATGCTTCAACCGCGCCAACGCCCGGCGCTCGGTGTCGAAAAAGCCCAGGGACTCCGCGGCATAGCGGCTGGGGCGCATCAGCTTGATGGCGACATCCTGGTCGAACAGGCCGTCGTCGCGGATGCCTTTCCACACGTCGCCCATGCCGCCACTGCCGATCATGCTGTCGAGCTTGTACGGTCCGATGCGCAAAGGAGCGACGATGACGGTGCCACTGGCGCCCGGCAGTTCCGTCGGCATGGCGGCCGGTGCCAGGGCGTCGGCGGCGATCAGCGCCTTGACCGCATCGAGCAGCGCCTGGTCCTCGGCAAAGCGCTTCAGCAGCCAGGCATCGCGTTCCGCCGGCGGAATGTCGAGCACGGCGTCGAACGTATCGAGGATGAGTTTATGGCGGGCAGCCGCCTCAGTCGCTGGCGAGCTCATTGATCAACCACGCCCGCGCCACGCGCCACGATCGCTTGACCGTGCTTTCCGAGACCCCGTTGATCTCCGCGATTTCTTCCAGGGTCAGGCCGGCAAAGAAGCGCTGCTCGACGATCTTGGCGCGTTCGGGATCGACCGCTTCCAGCCGGGCCAGCGCCTCGTTGAAGTCCTCGATGTCGAAATGCTGCGGCGCCGGGTCGGACTGCCATTGCGTCAGGACCGGCGGCAATTGCCGCTTTTGCGCCCGAAAACGACGGACTTCGTCGATCAGCACCTGGCGCATCACCCGCGCCGACAGGGATAGGAAATGCGTGCGCCCGGCCAGATCCATGCGCTCCAGCTTGAACAGGCGGATAGCCGCTTCGTGGGCCAGCTCGGTCGGTTGAATATAGGCGCGGGCCGAATCGCGCGACAGCACCTGACGCGCCAACTGACGATAGTCGGCATAATAGCGTTCCAGCATGTCGGACGGAGTCTGGACGATGTCCGCTGCCTTGCCCAACGCGAATTGCTCCCCTGACGCCGTTATCTGAAGTCAGTAAACATCCGCTTTCCCTAAGTGTCAACCGAACGGTCATATCGCCTCCTGAGCATGAAGGCGTATACGAACCCAAAAACAGGTCACCAGGACCAGGGCCATAGTAGCTCGGGGGCGCCTAGCCTGGACCCGATACTGATGCACGGCATGGCCAAGGGGTAACTGGAGGCAGGGGGGATGCCGAAGTTAAGCGGCGGCGTCGATAAACTTGGCGAGGGCGACGTCGCGCTTGGTCAGTCCGCCGGCATCGTGGGTGGTCAGGGTGATGGTGACCCTATTGTAGACGTTCGACCATTCGGGGTGATGATCGGCGCGGTCGGCCTCGGCCGCCACCTTGGTCATGAAGGCAAAGGCTTGCTTGAAATCATCGAACACGAAGTTGCGGGTAATGGCGGTGCTTTCGCCATTGTGCTGCCACTGCGGCAAGTCTTCGGCCAGTTGGGCGATCTCGGCGGGGGTCAGGGTTTGCATGGCACGGTCCTGTCAAGGGAAGAGCGGGCCTGGGTTCTACTCCAAACCCACAGTCAAGGGGTGACACATTCGCGTCATGGCCGGTTGTCAGATAGATTACCAGCCACTAGTCTGAGAAAAAACAGGAGACGATCATGGTAGGACTCGCGAAAACCTGGGCTTGTTTAAGCGCCCTCACCTGCCTGCTGGCAGCCCCGGTCATGGCCAATCCTGCAGGGCCCGCTGACAAGGTCGATGCCGGCCTGTTACCCGCCTATATCCTGGTCGACGCCGATATGCGCGAGGGGGTAAGCCTGTCGGGCGCCTGGCACTACAGCGTCGACCCCTATCGCGACGGCATGGCCGATTTCCTCGGTAAACCCAGTGATGTCAGCAAGGGGCGCGGTTCGGACGTCGATGTCGAAGCGACGGAAAAGGCCGATCCCAACGCCCTGTTCGAATACGATCTCAAAGGCGCGCCGACCGGCCCGGTGCCGTCGGCCTGGATCGGTTATGATCCAAGCCTGCGTTATTACAATGGCCTGATGTGGTATCAGAAGAGCTTCGAAGCGCCGGCCGCCAGCGGCAAACGCGTCTTTCTCAGGTTCGGCGCCGCCGACTACAAGACCATGGTCTATCTCAACGGCCACCGCGTCGGCGAACACGAAGGCGGTTACACGCCTTTCAGCTTCGATATCACCGATATCCTGAGGGCCGGCAGCAACAACCTGGTCGTCGCCGTCGATTCGACGCGCTCGGCCGACACCGTTCCGCCGACCGTCACCGACTGGGAAACCTATGGCGGCATTACCCGCGACGTCAAACTGGTGGTAACACCGCAGACCTGGGTCGATGACGATTTCATCCGGTTGAGCAACGACGGCCGCATCCAGGCGGATGTGGCGCTGGAAGGCCCCGGCAAGGCCAACCAAGCCGTTGAGGTCACGGTGACCGGCACGAAACTGGTGCTCAAGGGCACGACCGACGCCGATGGCCGGGTCAGTTTGAGCGCGCCCAAACCGGCCGGCCTGAAACTGTGGAGCCCGGAAAGCCCGACCCTTTACGCCGTCACGGTCAAGACCGGCGACGACGTGTTGAACGACCGCATCGGTTTCCGCACCATTCAGGTCGAGGGCGAAAAGATATTGCTCAATGGCAAACCGATCTTTCTGCGCGGGATTTCGCTGCACGAGGAAGAGTTCGGCATCAATCCCGTGCGCAACATGACGCCCGAGGCCTCACGCGCCCTGCTCAGCGAGATCAAGTACGGTCTGCACGGCAACTATGTCCGCCTGTCGCACTATCCCCATTCCGAGGTGACGACGCGCATGGCCGACGAGCTGGGGCTTCTGGTGTGGAGCGAGATTCCGGTCTATTGGAGCGTCCATTTCGACAGTCCCGATACATTGAAGCTGGCGCAAAAGATGATGGCGGAAAATATCCTGCGCGACCGTAACCGCGCCTCGGTCATTATCTGGAGCGTCGCCAACGAGACCCTGGTGTCGGATGCCCGCAACGCCTTTTTGACCAGCCTGGCGCAGGAGGCCCGCGCGCTGGACGGTTCGCGGCTGGTGTCGGCGGCCCTGCTGACCGACCGCAAGATCGTCGACGGCCATATCGACATGACCATCGAAGATCCACTGGTGGCGCAACTCGATGTCATGGCGATCAACACCTATAACGGCTGGTACGGCAACGACAAGATCGCCGACGTGCCCAATACCCAATGGCACAGCACCTGGCACAAGCCTTTGATCATCTCGGAATTCGGCGCCGAGGCGCTCTATGGCTATCACGATCCGGTCGAGAAACACCGCTTCAGCGAGGACTACCAGGCCGACTTCTATCGCGGCACATTGGCCATGGCCGACAAGGTCCCGTTCCTGGCCGGGCTGTCGCCATGGATCCTGAAGGATTTCCGTTCGCCCAGGCGCCAGAACGTCTATCAGCAGGGTTGGAACCGCAAGGGCCTGGTGTCCGAGACKGGCCAACGCAAGATGGCATTCTCGGTATTGGCCGATTATTATGCCAAGAAGGCCGGCGAATAGGGCTGGACACAAAAACAGCGCAGGTCGTGTTGCCCTGCGCTGTTTTCGTTGTGGAGGATCCTCAGGTCCTACATTTTGTAGGTGAACTTGAGGAGTATGGCGCGGCCTAAGGG
>NZ_JBFUDD010000007.1:0-25000 GCF_056404915.1 Asticcacaulis sp. P2_B1
ATATGACTCGGCGCATGGTCGGCTCCCTCTTGTTTTGGATGATGTAAGGCCCCGTACGCGGCAAATGCAAGCCTCCCCAGAGCCTTCGGCGACGAGGGGGCGAGCCCCCTCGACCCGAATGCGAAGGGAAGGTTAGATTTGGCGCGTCAGCAGGCCGTGCACATAGCCCAGCTTCTGCTTGATGACGGGGGTCAAGACGAACGGGTAAAGGTCGCGCTCGCCCATGCTGCGGTGGATTGTGTTCAACGCCATGCTCAAAGGCACCCACACCTCGGCGATGCGCTCGAAATCCAATACCGAATAGGGATCGAAGTCCGCGCAGGCCGACACGACCGCGCCGCGATCGGATGGCGCCAAGGCAATCCCGAACATATGCGCCGTCTCGAGCGAATCGACGATGTGCAGCACATGGGCGAAACACTCGGCGAAGTCCTCCCACGGATGGGTCGTGGCGTAATAACTGATATAGTTGCTGCCCCAACCGCGCATCGGCCCTTTCTGGTAATGCACCGCCAGGGCCTGCTCGTAATCGATGCTCTCGTCGCCGAACAGCCGGCGGAAACTGTCGATCTTGCCGGCGTCGCGCACCATCTTGTTCCAGATGAAATGCCCGCTTTCATGACGGAAATGGCCCAGCAATGTCCGGTAAGGCTCGTTCATCATGGCGCGCTGCTGCTCGCGGGTCGGATCGTCGGCCTCGGCCGTGCGAATGACGATATGGCCCTCGTCATGGCCGATCAAAACCGGCTCGCACGACCCGTCAGGCAAGATCTTGTCGTCCTTTAGGTCGAACAGAAGCCCCCCTTGCGGATCCTCCTGACGGCCGGGCCGCGGCAAATCCCAGCGCAGGAAGGAATAGAACAGGTGCCTTTGCGCGTCGCAGATCGCGCGCCATCGCCTGAGGCCGTCCGTTGTCTTCGGATCCGGCACCAAACCGTTATAGCGGCACGCCTGGCAGTAGGTTTCAGGACTCTCGGCCCGGATCACCCAGTTGCAAACGTCGAAGGCGGCATTGGGGCAAAAGCGATAGACGAACTGCTGCTGGTCGATGCGGCGCCAACACTCGGGTTGGGTCGCATCGGGCTGCAAGGCGAACAGGGCGATGTCCTCGGGTACGAAACCCAGGCGGCAGCCGCATTTAATGCACGACCGGTTCTCGAAATAAACGGGATTGCCACAGTTATCGCAGCGGAACAGCCTCATAAGTCGTGTCTTCCTGGCAGCCGAATGGAGGCCGGACTCTACGAATCCGTCGTCGAAAAGACGATGCGGCTAACACGTGCGGCTTGTAAAGATAGCATAACCTTATCGCAGCTCAGACGGCTGGGCGCCCCCGCCGATGGCTCCTCGCATCAGCTCGGGCGGGCGCTTGCCCGCTGCCAATGGCGGATGAGTCAAATCATCCACCGTTGATTAGGTCAAGCGAGGACGCGGCCCCAGTTCGGATCGCGGTTGTGCGGCGAATAGGCCTTATCGCGATGGAAGTGCGTCGTATTGGTGACGACTTCGATCAGATTGCCGGGAATCCCCGGCTGGGCGCCGTTGAAGTTCAGCCGCCACTGCGGAATATGGGAACCGCCGGGCGGATAGAGCGTCGGTTCCGAGGTCAGGCCGACAATGGCGGCATCACGGCGATCGAGCAGGGCGGTATATTCCGCGGGCGTCGGCACCTTGCCGTCGGGCCAGGCGAGGGAATATCTGAAGTCGACCTCGTTGAAGGTCGGCAGACGCGACAGCGAATAGATATAGGCGCCGGACACCATCGAGGCCGGCGGCAAGCCGAGCGCTCGCTCGATCTGCGCGGCATTGAGGCCATAAATATACTTGGCGAGGCCGATATAGCCTTTGACGCGGACCTGAGAGAGATCCGACTTCAACTGCATATATTGGGCGGACGACTTGCTCATCACCTTGACCAAGCCCTCACGGCCCTGGAGGCGCCAATTGGCCATGGATGACGCACGCGCGATTTCGGCAAAGTTTCCCACGGCCCGGCACTCCTGCGATCGATGGCGGGAAAGCTAGGCCTGGGCCGTGGGGGTGTCAAACGACGGTAAAGTGATGCTCGCTCACATTTTCGCTACCATCAGTGGCCATTTTAACGGCCCTGCCACAACTCCGGATGGGCGTCTATGTAAGCACTCAGGGTCTTGGATACCGCCAGATCGTCGGCGGTGGTCGGATGCCAGTCGCAGCCGCCGAAGGACAGCCCGTTCATCGGCACGAAGTCGATACGATTGTCGCCGCCGGCCTTGACCGCCGCCATGACCTTCTTGACTTCGGTCTGGATTTCGCCATCGACCTGGTCCGTCGCCATCAGGATGAAGAAAGCGTTCGGGTTCCTGGCGCGCAGGCTTTTAACGAAGGCGGTATAGGTCGCTTCATAGTCGCTGTGCAGGGCGTCGCGGGTCGGCCACTTTTCGCCCGGATTGAGCGGTGTGGAAAAGTCGTTGGTGCCCAGGCCGATGACGACGATCTGCGGCTGCCAGGCCTTGTCCTGGTACGCGATCAGCTTGTCGAACAGGACATAGGGGTAGACGATGGGGAGGTGATCGCCGGCACTGCCATCATAGTTGCGCACGATGCCGCGGCCGGAAGAGGCGTTGATCTGATAATCGGCGTTGTAATGTTTGGCGGTCAGGGCGCCGAATCCCTGTTGCGTGTCGGTCGTGACCCACAGCTCGTCGGCGGTGCAGGTGTGCTTGCCGGCGGTATTGCCGTAACCCACGGTGTAGGAATCGCCGATAAATTCGATCTGGCGCGCACGGGGCGCGGGAGCGGGCAGGGCCGAGGCGGCGGGCCCGACGAAGAAGCCCGGGAAATCGGCCATGGCATCTTGCGATTCACTCAGTTTTTCCAGCCGCACCGTATGTTCGCCGGCGGGGAGAGGTCCCAATTCGATGTCGCCGCTGCCAGGTTTCTTTTCTTCGTCGGCCAATTTGCCGTCGATATAGATCTTGATATGGTTGACGGCGTCGCTCAGGCGGACCGTGACGGCCGTGCCGTTGAAACGCGCTTCGTAATACATGCCTGGCCATTGCGAAAACACGCCCTTGCCGTCGATGTCCGGCACGGCGCGCCCGCCGACATGCATGGGCAGTTGTACGGTTGCCCGGTTGGCGTCCTGGGCTTGAACCGTGCCAGCCAACAGAGCAAAGAAAAGGCCGGTCGTGAAAATCCTCATTGTCCGTTCCATATGTCGGGTTGCTGGTCGATCCAGGTGACCAGGGCGTCGGAGATCTTCTTGTCGTCGTCGGTATTGAGGTGCCAATCGCAGCCGGTCTTGGCATAGTCAAGGGCGGCGTTGAAAAAACCGAGACGATCGATCCCGTCGGCCTTTAGGCGGCTGGTGACGACGGCAATGTCATTCGAAACCTCGTCCTCACCATAGCTCATCAGGACGAATTCGACGTTGGGATCGGTTTCGTAGATGCGTTTGACCAAGGCGACGTAGTTGTCGATATAATCGGCGCGCAGTGCCTCAAGCGTCTTCCATTTGTCGCCGGCATGGACCGGTGTCGAAAAGTCATTGCCGCCCAGGGCAACCACGATGATCTGCGGCTGCCAATCGTAAGCGCCATAAACCTGACCGCCATCGAACAGGGTGAAGGGATAGACGCCGGGAAGCGGATCGGCGATGAAGCCATCGTAATTGCGCACGATGCCGCGGCCCGAAATGGCGTTGACCTGGTAATCGGCGTTGAAATGTTTGGCGACTAGCGGTCCGAAGGCTTGTTGGGTGTCGGTGGTGGCGCGCAACTGTTCGGGCGTGCATTGCCGCGAGGTCGAGGTATTGCCATAGCCGACCGTATAGGAATCGCCGATGAATTCGATCTGACGCGTCAGATGCGGCGCGGGCAGGGCGGTCTGGGTGGCCGGAATGAAGAAGCCGTCGAATTCACCCGTGTCGCTCTGGCTTTCGCTGCCCTTTTCCAAGCGCACCGTGTGCGGGCCGTCGCTTAGACCGGATACGCGGTATTCGGCGGCGCCCGGCTTGTCGATGCGCGTCACCGCCTTGCCGTCGACGAGAAGACCGTAATGATTGTAGCTATCGTTGAAGCGCAGGACGACATCGCCGCCTGTGAAGGCGGCTGCGAAATAGACACCCGGCCATTGATGGATATAGGCGGCGCCATCGACTTCGCCCTGGGCGGTCGTCTTGGCGAAGGCGCCGGTCATGACCCGGCCGCCGGTATTGAGCTCAAGCGGCGTCATGTCGACGGTCACCTGATTCATGTCGCCGTCGCGGGTCACGGTCTGGGCCTGAAGCGCGCCTGAAGCGGCCATGCCCGCCAGTAAAATCGTCGCGAAACGTTTCATCGTCCACCCTCTTATGTCGTTGGCGCGACTATCTCAGCTTGGTGCGTGTGCGTCAATTCATTGGCTGGGGGCCAGATCGGGGGCCAGATGGGGGCCAGATATCGGGGTGACCCTCGATGCGGTTGCGTTTGCGGTAGCGGCGCAATAGGTTCGCGCCCCAAGCTAATCTTGGCAAAGCGCCGACTTTCGTCTTTCGTCGATAACAGGCAAGTAGGCAAGACGTCGGCAATTAGGAAGCGAGGACGGCCCTTCGGTGGTAAATCTATGCGATGGGGCCGACAATGGTGCCGTTGTTGACAACATTGACCGTATTGCCGCTTTTACGAATGGCGTAACCTGTAACCCCGCGAGCACCGCCGGCCCCGGTGCTGCTTGTACCGACGATGCCAGGGAGACCTGCACCGCCGCCATTGCCACCAGCTGGGCCGCCGCCTGTGCCACCAAGCCCGCCGCCTGACGTTGTGCCTGCTGCACCGTTTTTTACGGCATCTAGGGTATTTCCGGATGACCCGGCGCCGCCAGTGCCATTGGGAAAGCCGCCGCCGCCACCATCACCGCCGGTGGTATTGCTGCCGCTTAGCGTATAGCCGCCGCCGCCGCCGCCGCCGCCCGGCCCTTGCAAAATGCCACTGGAGTTGACAATGATTGAGATTGGCGCCGAGCAAAATATAGCGTTTCCGCCGCTGCCACCCGCCGCTCCCGCGCCCGAGTTACTGCCGGCCCCGCCATTGCCGCCACCGCCATAAACTGTGCCGCTGATCGTCAGGGTCAAGACAGCATCAGCGGGCCAGGTTCCTGTGTCGATCCCTTTTCCGCCCCCCGCATTACCCATAATGGTAACGCCGGAATCGACCACAAACGAATAGTTGGCGCCCGCGCCACCCGCGTAGCCAGCGGCATTGGCCAGGGTGCGCAAATTGGAAACGGTGGTGACATGGATGGGTGCCGCTGTTGTGGTTTGGGTGCGATTATCGGCTGCGTCATAGGTATAGATGGTTTGAGACCCGTCTGCGTTGTCAACGCGAATGACGCGCCCAAGGTCGTCATATTTATAGGACGTGGTTCCAGCCAATGCGTCCGTCGCAGCTACGGCCGAGACGCCTGCTACGGCGGCGGCACCTGTCATGAGTTGGCGCCTCGACAAGCGAGTTGTTACGTTCGATTCACGCATCTAAAGCCCCCTCAAATACGGCCGCAAAGGTCAGGTATGATCGTAACGAAATAACATTGTGGCAAGGGAATTATTTTTTTAATTTTTATCCATATTCTTCAACAGGTTGTGTGCGCTACGGGCGCGTTGACTAGAATTTCACTCTGAAGTTGGACTTGAACTCGCGGTTAAGTCATGATCCTTTGTCCTTAGCTATGGGCGATTTAGACATTAGGGGTGGGATGATGAATAACGGGTTGTTAAACCGGACGGCGAACCGTTCGCCTGGCTTCATCCATATCGTAAAGGCTGCGCTTCGTGCTTTCGGTAGCACGCGCGGGTGGTGGGTAGCAGCGCTACTGATCATCGGCCTCTTAGTTGCTTCCAATAACGCCTCAGCTCAAAGCTTTGCGGCGCCGCCGGTGCTGTCGTCAGTCGACCAAAACGGCGTCGATCTTGTCAGCGGCAAATTCACGTTGCCCGGCCTGAATAACGGTATTGGGGCCGGTGCCAGTGGCTTGAGCCGGATCACCCAGGGAGACACCGACAATTTTTCCGGTGGCCTGACTTGGCAATCCATGGCTGTCGGGCCCAGTGGACCGGGCAATTATGTGTTTTTCTTTTACGCCAGTTATGGTGGCTCAACCCATGCTTTCACAATGGGTGAGCCCGGCTCGAGTGCGGTGGTTTTTGCCACGGGCTGGGTTGTGGAAATGGGGGGCTCGGCGCAGCTAAAATGCGACGCGCCCTTGACACAATCAATGCCTAAGGTGACGGGGCAAACCTGTACCATGCGCCTCGAAGACGGTACGGCTGTCCATTATAAGGTCGACACCAGCACCGGGGCACCATGGGCCGCCATTGATACGGTGACCAAACCGAATGGTGAAGTCTTGACGCTCAACTATTATATCGACTCGGCAACCGGCGATATTAAATCGGTTAAGACGGTGACCAGTAGCCTGGGCTGGATGCTGAAATATTCGGTCGACGGCAGTTACAAGGTGACCACCGTCGCCGCTGTCAATATGTCGCAAGACTATTGCGACGTGGCGGCGGCGAGCTGTGGAGCTCTGGCCAATGCGCCGATTGTGTCGTCATCGACGAGCGGCGCGACGACAACCTTGACCCGCAATGGTACGACGCAACTGCAATATACGATCAGCGGCAATACCACGACCCTGACCACGCCAGCTGGTGTCACCAAGACCATCGTGACGGATACCGTGGCGCCCAACAAGGTCGTCTCGGTAACGATTGGCGATCCAGTAACGGGATCCAGGTGGATGTACGCCTATGACACCTATACGGGTTATTATGGGTTGTACCAAAGAACGACGGTAACAGCCCCGGACGGCACAACGCGGAAAACCGCTACCTATCAAAATAACATTGTTGCGGTTGTCGACGAACTCGGTCGTTCGACGCAATATCAATATGCCTTCAACGCCTATGGCGGCAAGTCACCGTTGACGCGGGTTATCAATTCGGATGCTACCTATAGCGGCGCCACTCTTACTGGCGGTTTTACGGATTATGTGTATACGCACGGCGAGGTGTCCAAGGTGACGATTGTGCCGAAGGGAGGAGCGCCGGGCGGCGTGATTGACCCGGCCCAGGCCATTGTGACCTCCGCTTACATCCTGCCGACCTGTGACGATAGCAATTATAAATATTGCAACAAGCCACAGACGACGACCGACGCCAACGGACAGGTCACCAGCTATATCTATAACGCCACCCATGGCGGCGTCATCGAGACCATCTATCCCAAGGCAAATGCCTCGGACACGGTTCAACTGTCTGCCTGGAATATCTTTACTGCTAAGCATGCAACCATCTATGATTCCGCCTCGACAACGGTCAGCGGACCGGACGCCTATGTGGTCACCGGCATGTTTACGTGTGAAGTGACGGTGGCTTCACCTTATGCCTGCGATTCCAATACGCAACGGACGGAAACGGATATCGGCTATGACGTCGATGCTGGTTATACCGGCACCGACCGCAACCTGTTGCCGACGTCGACGGTTTTGCGTAGGTGGGATGCCACGCCGACCCTAAGAACGGATACACTTAACAATTATGTCGGGCAGATCATTTATTCGTATGGTCCCAAGGCCAGCGATGACGCCGATGCCGACCTGACGCCGCGGGAAGGCTATTATTTCTATGACTCGATGAACCGGCCCTGGGGGGGCATCGGTGGCGATCCCGATGGTAGTGCCCTGGGTATGAGGCGTATGGCTACACGCTTGACCTACGACGCCGATGGCCGTGTCGTGGCGCGTGAAAGCGGCGTTGTTCCGACCTCTGCCTATGCCGGGGCGTCCGCGTCTGCCAAGTGGGCCGCTGCCTATGCGGAATTCATTTCAACGACCACGGGCATTACGGTTCTTGAAAGAAACACCAACGAATTTTCTGGAACTGGGTTGCCGATTCGTACCCGCCACTTCGCGGCTTACAATGCCACGGGGGTCACCGGCAGCACACTTGAAGATAGTGTCGCCGAGCGCACGTACGACAACATGTTCCGCGTAACCTGTCAGGCCCAACGTATGCTTGATTCAGCGGCGTTACATGCTCTAACCGGTACAACAGTTAATGCATGCCAAAAGTCGGCGACACCTGGCCCGGACGGCCTGGATCGCATTGTTGCCTATACCTACGACAGCATTGGCCAAGTTAAGACGACCAAGACCGGAGTCGATACACCTTCGGTTCGTACAGACGTCACTAACGTATACGGCGACGGCACGACGACCTACAAGGACCCGGACAACAACATTATCGGCAACGGTGTTCTGGCTTGGATTATTGATGCGAAGAGCAACAAAACGGCCTTTGGTTACGATAACTTCAACCGACTCAAGAAGACTTTTTATCCGGATAATGTCTCGGGCAGCGATTACATACAGGCAAACTACACCGGTATCCGCGTGTCATCACGACGCCTGCGTGATTCGTCAGTTGTCAACTTCGCCTATGACAATGTCGGCCGTGTTTTGCATACCACGGGCGCTGTTGTCGAAGACTTTACTTATGATACCTTCGGAAATGTTCTGACACACGATAACTCGACTACGGGCGGTGTTGTTGGACACGCGACCTATAGCTATTCAGCCTTGGGATCGGTTCTGGGTGCTACGTATCAATTGGGAACAGGCACGGCACGGACAGTGTCTTATCTTTACGATTCATATAACCGGCGTACCCAGTTGACCTGGCCAGATACCTTTTATATTTCCTATAGTTATTACGCGGGTGGAACACCTTACTATATCCGGGACAAGGCTGGTATCTTTGTACTACGTAACACGTACGACACCTATGACCGTCCTAGCAACAAGAAGCTCGGCAACGCTACGCCCTATCCTGTCCTGGCCAGTGCTACCTTCGATACAACGTCGCATCTGACGGCGCTCAATAACAATCTCAGCGCCACGGTGGCAACTACAGCCTACGATGTTAATTACGGCTTTAGCTTTACCGTGGCGGATGCCGTTAAGACGCAGTCCGTGGCCAATGCGGCCTACGATTTCAGTACGCCTGCTGGTACGGCTGCGACACCCGTCAACGGCCTTAACCAAATCACCAGCTATAATGCTTCGACTTTTACCTATGATGGTCGTGGCAACCTGACATCGGATGGTGGGGCCACCTATACCTACAATGCCAAAAATTTACTGACCTCTGTCGTGTCAGGCGCCTCGACGACCGCCCTGACTTATGATGCCGAAAGCCGGCTGGCGCGGATTGCCAAGACGTCTTTGGCGCCGTCCACATTCCTCTACGATGGCGATGAGCTCATCGCCGAGTATGCAGACGATCCTGCAGGTACTATGCTCAAACGCTATATTCACGGTTTCGGGACAGATGCGCCGGTTATCAGCTATACGGGAAGTGCAACGCTCGACAACGACCGCCATTACCTGGTGTCGGACGCGCAAGGGTCAATAGTTGCTGTCACGGATCATAACGGGGATATCGGAGTCGCTGAGTTGGACGACAGCGGAAACCCCCGTCCCATGGAATCCCACATCAATGCTTATGACGAATACGGCGTGCCTAAGACCGGCAACGTTGGGCGTTTCCAATATACCGGTCAGACGTGGTTGCCTGAACTATCCATGTACTACTATAAAGCACGCATGTACGCTCCAACACTCGGCCGTTTTATGCAACCCGACCCAATCGGTTATGGCGACGGTATGAATGTTTACGCATACGTCCACGGTGATCCTGTGAACGGGTCTGATCCGAGTGGATTGGACGGCAACACTCAAGGGACGCGCCCTTATGATCCCAATCATATGGGCGATGAATATGGATATATGGGGGATGATTCAAAGTTTACGTCATACTACTATGGAGAACCGGTCGGTGACCGCCGGCGAGAAGAAATTGATCGAGATCGCGCTGCTTTTGCAAACTCCTACCTTCAGGACTTGCGTTTCCAGTATGGCGATCGGCAACCGTACGACTTCAGCCAAGGTATGGGCTATCCAGGTAAATACGGGCCGACAGAAATTATGGCGCCGCCTGAAGTTCCAACTCCTCCGATTGATACAGCCCCCCCCGAATGGACTTGCGGTGCAGATGAGACCGTTATTGAAAAAATTGCTGATTTTGCCGACAATGTTAGTGCAGGGGCATCAGGCGTAGCACTCGTCTCCGGCGGTATGGCACTTGTGACTTCCGAAACCGTCGTGGGAGGAGTGGGTTTTGGCGGTATAGCGGTGATATCCGAAAGTGTGGCAGTTTATGCCTCTGGGGTTTCATTTGTTCTAAATGGTGCTAGCAGTTTGACAGGCCGAAATCGTTGGGGGCATACTGCGTCAGCAGGTTTTGGTCTGGCTACTGGCGGCCTCTTCAATTTAGCAAAAGACGCAGTCCCTCCCGCTGTACAACTTATGCGCAACGGCTTTGGTACCGTTATAGGACAAGGACTTTCCCAGCAATGTTCAGAAAATAGGCCATAACGATGAAATTTCTTGTGGGTATGCTCATGGTCATCTTCATGGATCGATTGACGCCACCAAATATTTGGAGGTACGCGCCGCGTTCGTCGATTTCACAGGACGTTATGTGGAAGAAATATGGTCTTGTTCGATTCCCACGGACCTTATTTGCAGTATTGACCTGTTTTGCCTTTGGCATAGGGGACGTTGTCAAAATAGATAACGTAGTATATTGCAGCATCGTCGGCGTAGTATTCGCTATTTTCGAACTTTTCGCGGTAATAGATGCGATTAAAGCTATAAAAGACATGAAATAGACTCATTATCTCTCGCTGCCATCGGATAGACCGTCAAGCATACCTACAAAAAAGCCGCCTTCCGGCAGATGCTGGAAAGCGGCTTAATCTTGTCAGGTGTGGCGCCTTTACGCCGCCAATGCCTTGGTCAGGTTCTCGCTGATCTTGTCGAGGAAACCTTCCGTGGTCAACCTTTATGCGGCCCACCGGGGTTGCGAAACCTTTGGCCCCCTTAACGAAATTGTAGCCTTGCCGGGTTAGATTTCGCGGTGAGCGCGTATCGATACGGAGCTCACTTTTCCGCGCCGCCGCGCGAACAGTACAGGCGCCCCGGGCATGAGTTCCTTCGCATCCTTCCTGAAATCCTACCCTGCGAAGTTGGTCATACTGGCCGTGCTCTATATTTTGGCCGGCAAGTGCGGCCTGATGCTGGCCGTGCCGCCAGGCTACGCCACCATGATCTGGCCGCCATCGGGCATCGCGCTCGGCATGCTGATCATGCACGGCCGCAAGCTGTGGCCCGGCGTCCTGATCGGCTCCTTCCTGCTCAATGCGGCCAATGGCGGCGCGTGGTCGCCGGCCGACGGTATTGTCGTCGCCAAGGCGCTGGTCGCCTTCGGTATCGCCGCGGGGTCGACCCTGCAGGCGGTATTCGGTTATCTTCTGGTCCGCCGCTTCGTCGGTTTACCCCTGCAATTGAAGCATTTTCGCGATCTAGGGCGTCTGTTTCTGGTGTGCGGACCGGTGGCATGCCTGGTCGCCGCTTCGGCCGGCGTCGCCACCTTGTACATGGCCGGCGTCCTGCCCGCCGACAAGATTGCCGGTAACTGGCTGGCCTGGTGGGTCGGCGACCTGGCCGGCATCGTCGTCGTCCTGCCGCTGATGCTGGTGGCGCCGGGCAGCGACCGGCGCATCACCTGGCGCGGCGAAATCCTGGGCCGTATGCCGGCGATCGCCATGCTGATGGTCCTGCTGCCGCTGGGCCTGACCTTCTACGCGTGGAAGATTACCTCGGAAAATGCCTATGAACAAAGCCAGTCGCGTTTCACGACCCTGGCGGTTGAAAACGAAAAGGCTCTGCAACAGAGGCTCAACTCCTACAGCAATGCCCTGGTCGGCGCCTCGGCCTTTTGGCAGGGGTCGCGGGCCGTTTCGCATCAGGAATGGCATACCTATGCCGAGACGCTGGACCTGGCCCACAACTACCCGGGCATCAGCGGCATAGGCTGGATTCAGCCGGTGACGACAGCGGGCCTGCCGGCGCTGGGCAAGGCGATGCGTGCGGACGGGTTACCGGGGTTCACCGTCCATCCGGTCACAGCCGGTCCGACACATGATGTCATCACCTATCTGGAACCCAAGTCCAGCAACCAGCCTGCCGAGGGACTCGATATCACCTTCGAACCCCATCGCCTGGAGGCCGCCGAGCGGTCGCGCGATACGGGCCAGCCAACCATGACGCGCAAGATCGTCCTGGTCCAGGCCAGCCGCAAGACGCCGGCCTTCCTGTTGCTGCAGCCGGTGTATCGCCGCGATGCGCCGCGCGGGACGGTGACCGAGCGCCGCGCCGCCCTGCGGGGATGGATCTACGCACCTTTCATTGCCGACAATCTCCTGGCCGGTCTGACGCAAAGCCAGGCGGACACTCTCAACCTGCGCATCTATGACGGCGGGAATGAGAGCTACGACGCGTTGATCTATGACAGCCGGGGCGAAGGCGCGAAAACGGCGCCAGAAAAAACGGCACCAGAACAAAAGGGTCAGGAAAAAACGTCACCTGTGAGGTTCAGCGTGCGCAAGACCCTGGTCGTCGGCCAGAATAGTTGGCTGGTTGTGTGGGACAGTACTGCGAAATTCGAACATGCCGAACGCCAGTTCAGCCCAGTCTTCGTCCTGGTCGGCGGACTGCTGTTCACCGTCCTGTTTGCCGTGTTCGTCATCGTCGTCAGCCCGCGCCGGTCGGAAACCCTGCGGCTTCTGGCCGTTGAACACCGGCTGGTCCTGCCTTCGCTGATCTTCGTCGTCCTGGCGGTGGGCAGTGTCGTTCTGTTCGCCACACTCAAGGACAAGGAACGTGCCTATGTTCACGCCCTGATCGCCCGCGATGTCACCCAGACAGAGCTGCTGATGACATCTCAGACAAATGACCGCATCGCCGCCATGCAACGCCTGGCCGGACGCTGGGATATTGCGGGCGGCACGCCGTTCGTCATCTGGCAATTCGACGCCCGTAATTACAAGCGGCAACTGGCCGGGCTTGAGGCGGTGCAATGGATCGATAAGAGCGGCCATGTTCGCTGGATCGAACCGTTGAGCGGCAACGAGGACATGGCCGGCGCCGCGGTCGCGGCCAATGCGGCCGATGCCGCTGTCTTGAAGGCGGCGACCGCCAGCGACAGCCCGGTGTTCATGCCGGCGCGCGAGACCAAACCCGGCCATGCCACTTTCACGAGTTACTTTCCGGTCACCGCCGGGGGGCAGCCCGACGGTTTCGTGGCGGCGGTGTTCTCGGTCGATGACTTCTTCCGCAACGCCACGGCGCGCGGTAATCGCGATGTCTATCAGATCGTGATGAACAATAATGGCCGCGATTTCGTCCTGACCGATCCTTCCAGTCCCACGGCGGCATCGTCGTGGGCGGTGACGCGGAAGATTTCCATCGGGGGTCAGTTGTGGTCCTTCCGTGTCGTGCCCAGTCAGGCCTTTATCGCCAGTCAGCAATCGCCCCTGCCGGTGATCGCCCTGATGGCGGGCCTGGTCATCGCCGCCCTGTCGGCTCTTGCCTTGCATGCCCTGCTGCTATCGCGCCTGCGTGCCGTGGAGCTGGAAAGTTCGCATGCCCGCCTGAAGGCCAGCGAAGCCAGTTACCGGCTGCTGGCCGAAAACGTGCCCGGCATGATCGGCTATTGGGACAAGGACCTGCGCTGCCAGTTCGCCAACAACGCCTATATCGAATGGTTCGGCAAGGATCCTGGCGCCCTCATCGGGCAATCGTCGCGCGATGTCGTGGGTGAAGCCCTGGATGAGGCGAACCGCTATATCGATGGCGTGCTGGCCGGTGAGCGCCAGAGCTTCGAGCGCCGCATCACCCGGTCGAGCGGGGAAAGCGCCGATACCTGGGCGCAATACCTCCCCGATTACGATGATGACGGCAAGGTTACCGGCTTCTATGTCATGGTCACCGACATCACGGTGCTCAAGCAAAAAGAAATGGCCTTGCGCGAATCCGACGCGCTCAAGGAAGCAGTCCTGTCGAGCACCGAATATTTGGTCATCGCCACCACGACAGACGGCGTCGTCACCGTCTTCAACGAGGCCGCCGAACGCGCCCTGGGCTACAAAGCGCGCGACGTGCTGGGCCGCAAGGTCAATCCGGCGTGGCACATACGTGACGAAATCATCGCGCGCACGCAACAGCTCAATATCGAGCTGGCCGATGTCCTGGCATCGCCGCTGGAGCCCGGCTTCGAGACCTTCTCGATCCTGGCCATGATCGACGGCAAGGACAGTCACGAGTGGACCTATGTCCGCAAGGACGGTTCGACTTTTACGGCGCGGGTCAATATCACGCCGCTGCGCGCCCAGGACCAGCGCATCAACGGCTATCTTGGGGTTATCGAGGACGTCACCGAACGCCGGGCCGCCGCCAAGGCGCTGCGGGAATCGAACAGCCTGAAATCGGCGGTCGTCTCCAGCACACAATATATGGTCGTTGCCACGACTCTGGACGGAACGGTCACCGTCTTCAACGAAGCCGCCGAGGCCGCTTTGGGCTATAGCGCCGACGAGATTGTCAACATCCAAACGCCGGCCCTGTGGCACGACAAGGACGAGGTCATCGCCCGCACGGCCGAGCTGAATGCCGAACTGGGGACCGATATAGAGCCGGGGTTCGCCACCTTCGCCATCAAAGCTGACAAGGTCGGTTCGGACGAACATGAATGGACCTTGATCCGCAAGGATGGTTCGCGTTTCCCGGCGCTGGTCGCGGCGACGCCGCTGAAAGGCGAAGACGGACGCACGACCGGCTATCTCAATGTCATTGACGACATCGCCGAACGTAAGGCCCAGGACCTGGCGTTGCGCACCAGCGAGGAGACCTTCCGCCAGGCGATGGAAAATACCTCGGTGGGCATGGCCATCACATCGCCGGACGGCCGTTGGCTGCGCGCCAATCCGGCCATATGCGATATGCTGGGCTATAGCGAAGCCGAATTCCTGGCCCAGGATTTCCGCAGTGTCACCCATCCCGACGATCTTCAGGTCACGCTCGACAATGTGGCCAGACTGCTCGATGGCGCGGTGCGCAGCTTCCAGATCGAAAAGCGCTATGTCCACAAGGATGGCCATATTGTCTGGACATTGCTGACAACGTCGCTGGTGCGGCACGCCGACGGCACGCCCAACTATTTCGTCTCGCACGTCCACGATATAACCGGGCGCCGCGAGATGGAGCGCATGAAGAGCGAGTTCATTTCCATCGTCAGCCACGAATTGCGGACGCCGCTGACCTCGATCCGCGGGTCGCTGGGCCTGCTGGCCGGCACGCTGTCCGACACCCTGTCCGACAAGGCCAATCGCCTCGTCCAGCTGGCCTACAAGAACAGCGAACGCCTGATCCTGTTGATCAACGACATCCTCGATATCGACAAGATCGCCTCGGGCCAGATGACCTTCCACCTGAAGGACGAAAGCCTGGCCGAACTGCTGCGTCAGTCGGTCGAGGCTAATCAACCCTATGCCGAAAAGTTCAGCGTCACCCTAGCCGCTGCGCCGGTGCCGGCCGGCCTGCGGGTGCGGGTCGACGCGGCGCGGTTCCAGCAGGTGCTCGCAAACCTGCTGTCCAATGCCGCCAAGTTCTCACCGCCGGGCAGCAGCGTCGATATCGCCGTAACGACAGTCGGCGGCCAGGCGCGCATCACGGTCAGCGATCGCGGCCCGGGCATTCCCGAGGCCTTCAAACACCGCATATTCGGCCGTTTCTCCCAGGCGGATTCCTCGAACACCCGCGATCAGGCCGGGACGGGTCTCGGCCTCCACATCAGCCAGCAAATCGTCCGCCAGATGGAGGGGGATATCGGTTTTGAGTCGGTGACGGGCGAGGGCTCCACTTTCTGGGTGTCGTTCCCGGCGAAGCCCGTCACGGCGCAGGCGGTTCCGGCCCAGGACGATAATGGCGACCTGCCGCATATCCTGCATGTCGAGGACGATCTGGATCTCAGCCAATTCCTCGCCAGCGCCCTGGGCGACCGGGCCCGCCTGACAACGGCGACGACCGTAAAAGACGCGTTGCGGATGGTCGAGGACAAGGTCTTCGACATGTATATCCTTGACGTCGTCCTGCCCGATGGTTCGGGGCTGCAGGTTCTCGAACATCTGGGCGGCAGCGATCGGCGTGGCGCACCGGTCGTCATCCTGTCCGCCCAGGACGTGCCGCCGGACATTCGTAACCAGGTCTCTGCATCGATCGTCAAGTCGCGCGATTCCGAAGCGAAAATGATCGCCACTCTGCTTAGACTGCTCGACGCACCACGCCCGAAGGAAGCCGCATGAGCCGACATCTCGAACATATTGTCTGTATCGACGACCAGAGTGATATTCTCGAAATCAGCCAGATGGCGCTGGAGTGTGTCGGCGGATACCGGGTCACCTGCCTGAACAGCGGCGCCCAGGCGCTCAGCGAGGCGGCCGGCCTGAAGCCCGACGCCATCCTGATCGACGTCATGATGCCTGGGATGGACGGGCCGACAACCCTCAAGGGCCTGCGCACCCAGGCCGAACTCGACGCCGTACCGGTGATCTTCATGACGGCGCGGGTTCAGCGTTCCGAAGTTGAGGCCTATCTGGCGCTGGGCGCCAACGGCGTTATTCATAAACCCTTCGATCCTATGCAATTGCCTACGCAGGTGAAGGGCATCTGGGAGAATTTTCATGGCCTCTGATGCTGACCAGGACTTTGTCGACAAGATGCACATGCTGCGCGACAAATATATCGTCCGCCTAGTGGATACCCGTGTCGCGCTGGAGACCGCAATGGCGCGCCTGAGCGAAGGCAGCGCCACGGGAGATGAGCGCGCGGACATCGAAGCCTGGGCCCACAAACTGGCCGGCACCGGCACGTCCTACGGTTTCCCGGCGATCAGCGAGATCGCCGCAGCTCTAGAAGACGCCGTGTGCGATGGCCGTTCAGCGGAGGAGGTCGCGGTCCTGACCGGCAAGCTGGTCGCGGCGATAACCGATATCAGCTGAGCGTTTTGTGGTTCCGGCCTATCTTTTCCATCGGATTTCGCTGCTTTTCGGTCGCGTGAAATAGGGACTGGGCACGATCCGCTCCAGCCGATTGGCCAGGATATTGATGTCGATCGGCTTGGCGATGTAGCCCGCGGCACCCATGGCCACAGCCCTCTTGACGTCCTCACTGTTTCGGTTGGCTGACAGGACGATGATCGGAATGCGGGCGATCTCGGCAATGCGGCCGCGCTTTGCGAGGACCGTAAAGCCATCGACCACAGGCATGGCGAGGTCGAGAAGAATACAGTCGGGGCGGAACTTGACGGCATCGCCGAGGCCGATCAGTCCGCCGGTTGCGGTCAGCACGCCATAGCCCAGTTGGTTGAGATACATCCCCGCCAGGTCCAGAACCATGTCGTCGTCATCGATGACCAGGACGGTCCTGCGGCTTTCGTCCATGTGTGAAAGCCGGGTCACGTCGTCGCTCCGTAACGGCTTAACGGCGGAAGACGGAGCGGCCGTCTCCGAAGGATATGGAGTCGAGTCCCTGTGTGGCGGCGCCGGGGATAACCATCTCCAGACGCTGGGCCAGCTTACGCACATCGACCGGTTTGATGACGTAGCCGCTGGCGCCCAGCGCCATGGCTTTCTGGATTTCGTCGGCCCGGCTGCGCGACGACAGGACTACGACGGGCGTTTCGCTCATGCCGAGAAGGTTCCATTGCCGCAGGAAGGCGTAACCGTTCATTTCGGGCATGACGAGATCGAGCAGTACGGCCTCGGGCTTGAGTGTTTTGGCCAGTTCCAGGCCCGCCGCACCCGACTCGGCGATCGTGCAATTGTAGCCCAGTTTGGACAGCATCATTTTCAGCAGGCCGGTCATGGCGGGATCGTCGTCGATCACCAGAATATTTCTGACCTTCGGCCAGAGCGATAGATCCTGTTCCATAATACTGCCTCGGCGCTCGCCCAAAGGATGGCGAAAGGGTACACTACCGGCGAAACTTAACAGGCTTGGGGAAAAAAGGTGTTAATGGCCAGACAATAAAAAAGCCGCCGGACAGCGCGCCCAAGTCTTCCTCAAAAGGTTAACCCATCGCGCCATTCGGCGGCTTATCAGTGTCGTCGCGGTGGCTTACGCCGCCAGGGCCTTGGTCAGGTTCTCGCTGATCTTGTCGAGGAAACCTTCCGTGGTCAACCAGCTTTGCGTCGGGCCGACCAACAGGGCCAGATCCTTGGTCATGTAGCCAGCTTCGACCGTGTCGATGCAGACGCGTTCCAGGGTCTCGGCGAAGCGGGTCAGCTCGGCATTGTCGTCGAGCTTGGCGCGGTGCTTCAGGCCTTGGGTCCAGGCGAAGATCGAGGCCATCGAATTGGTCGAGGTGGCTTCACCCTTCTGGTGCTGACGGAAATGGCGGGTGACCGTGCCGTGGGCGGCTTCGGCTTCCATGATCTTGCCGTCGGGCGTGACCAGGGCCGAGGTCATCAGACCAAGCGAGCCGTAGCCTTGGGCGACCGTGTCGGATTGGACGTCGCCGTCATAGTTCTTACAGGCCCACAGATAACCGCCCGACCACTTCAGGGAAGCGGCGACCATGTCGTCGATCAGGCGGTGCTCGTAATGCAGACCGGCGGCCTTGAACTTTTCGGCGTATTCGGCGTCGTAGATTTCCTGGAACAGGTCCTTGAAGCGGCCGTCATAGGCCTTCAGGATGGTGTTCTTGGTCGAGAGATAGACCGGATAGTTGCGCAGCAGGCCGTAACCGAAACAGGCATGGGCGAAGTCGCGGATCGAGTCGTCCAGGTTATACATGCCCATGGCGACACCGGCGCCGGGGAACTTGAAGACTTCGTATTCCTTGACTTGACCGTCGTCGCCTTCGAACTTCATGGTCAGCTTGCCGGGGCCCGGGACCAGGAAATCGGTCGCCTTGTACTGATCGCCAAACGCGTGACGGCCGACCACGATCGGTTGCGTCCAGCCCGGAACCAGGCGCGGTACGTTCTTGCAGATGATCGGCTCGCGGAACACGACGCCGCCCAGGATGTTGCGGATGGTGCCGTTGGGCGACTTCCACATCTTCTTGAGGCTGAATTCCTTCACGCGGGCTTCGTCCGGCGTGATGGTGGCGCACTTGACGCCGACGCCGCAGGCCTTGATGGCTTCGGCGGCATCGATCGTCACCTGATCGTCGGTGGCGTCGCGATGTTCCATGCCGAGATCGAAATATTGCAGGTCGATATCGAGATAGGGGTGGATCAGCTTGTCCTTGATCCACTGCCAGATAATACGGGTCATTTCGTCGCCGTCGATGTCGACGACGGGATTGGCCACTTTAATTTTCGCCATGGGATGTCCTTTTCATGCGGAGCGTCGCCGACAGGACGCACAGGGTCGGAGTCGGCCGCTAACGGCGCCTGCTATAGCTTAAAAGGGGAGTTGCGCAAATCGGTAAATTTATGCCTGGCGAGCATGATGGAAGACGGATTTAAAATTGCAGCCCGACCGTTGAAAATTCAATCTGGCGATGGATGCGATCGTAGAAGGGGGCATCGATGGATAGATGTTTGGCCGTCTTCAGACGGGCAATGAAGGTCTCGGTGTTTTTGATAAACAGAACGCCCGAGGCATCGATATCGGAGATGGAGCAGGGAAAGTTCACCGCCGGATCGTCATCGAACTTGACGGCGACCATGCCGCCGTCTTGCCAGGCGCAGTCGAAACGGCCGTCGACATTGAGATAGGCATCCAGCCGGCTCACTTCGGGCCGGCCCATTTCGCGCACAAGCGTGAGCCGTGTTACACCACCGGTGTAAGGGGCGTCGAACCTCAACCGATTATCGCTGTCCAGATCGGCGAGTTGGATGGTGGTGCCGCGCGTCTCGTCCCTTTGGTCACTGTAAGTCCACTTGACCTTGAGTTTTAGCGGGGCTCTGATGGCGACTGCCTTAGGCGGTGCCAGCGGGCTGGAGGCCGTTGCCATCAGGGTCTTAATCGTCTGGAAGCCCGGCGTGTGCAGCGCCAGGCCGGCCATAATGCCCAACACGGCAAAAATCGCGAAAGCCATGCCCAAGCCGCGTAGATTCCTGGTCGCGGCGGGAGGGCTGCCCTTGGCCGGAATCAAGGTCCGGGCCAGGGCGCCGATCCAGCCGATCACGGTCCAGCCCAAAAAACCATTGATCAACCAAATCTGCACAAGGAGTCTGTGCCGGCTGAGGGTCGCCAGCAGGGCCGGGAAAAAATACAGCCCCAGCACGATGGTCGTGGTGATGATCGTAATTATGCTGTGTGCCATGGCCCCCGCCGCGTTTACCCCATTTGGCGTCATCCATGCGGCGGTCTTCGGGGCGAGTCAACGATCTTATCGTCCGGATAAACCGCGTCTTTCCCCCGCGCGTCACTTCGCCTATAAGCCGCGCCATGAGCGAAACACTTCCCTGTATCATCCTCGATCGGCCGCAGATGGCTGAAAACATCGGCTCGGTTGCCCGCGTCATGGGCAATTTCGGGCTGACCGAGCTGCGCCTGGTCGCGCCGCGGGACGGCTGGCCGCAGGAAAAAGCCTGGACCATGGCCGCCGGCGCGCAATGGCCGCTTGACGATGCCAAGGTCTACGACACGGTCGAAGCCGCTACGGCCGACCTGCATACTGTCTATGCGACGACGGCGCGCAACCGCGAAATCGTCCTGCCGGTGATCACGCCTCGGGCCTGCGCCGCCGATGCCATGACGCAGATGACGAATGGATTGAAGACCGGCCTGTTGTTCGGCGCCGAACGTGCCGGGCTCGAGACCCAGGACATGGTCCACGCCCATTATATCGTCACCATCCCGGTCGATGCGCGTTTCCAGTCGCTGAACCTGGCGCAAGCCGTCAATATCGTCGCCTATGAATGGCGGTTGCAGGTCATGGATGCGCCGAAGGATGCCTTTACGCGCAACCAGGATCCACCGGCTGAGATGAAACACCTGGTCGGGCTCTACGAACATTTGGAAGGCGAACTCGATGCTTCGGGTTTCTTCTTCCCCGAAGCCAAGCGGCCGTCGATGATCCGCAATTTGCGCGCGCCGCTCAACCGCGCCAACTTGACCGAGCAGGAGGTGCGCACCTGGCGCGGCGTGGTGACGGCGCTCACCAAGGGCCGGGGCAGGGTGCTGGCACGATTGGCTAAGGAAAAGGGCGAGGAGTGATGGGCTGGACCTGTCCCGTCTGCAATGCCGAGCACGAAGAACTTCCAACATGCTTTGGGATCAAGGCGCCGTGGCGGGCCTTGGTTCCCGAAGACGAATTCGACCAACGGGTTGAATTGACGGCGGATCAATGCGTCATCGATGGAAACACCTTCTTCGTCCGCGGCCATATCGAGATCCCGATCCTCGACCACGACCAACCTTTAGCGTTTTCGGTCTGGTCGTCGCTCAGTGAGGCCAGCTTTGTCGAGATGACCGATCGATGGCAGGCGCTGGATCGCGTTAATGACGGTCCGTACTTTGGCTGGCTATGCAGTCCGATCGCCGTTTATCCGTCAACCATCCACCTGAAACTATCCGTAAATATGCGCGTGCCTGGTCTTACGCCACTTTTCGAGGTCGAACCAACAGACCATCCTTTGGCGGTCGATCAGCGGCAGGGTATCAGCATCGCACAATGGCATGCCATGGCTCTGGCTTTGATGGCTTAACGGTCCGGCTGTATGAAATGGTCGCTCTGTTGACGTTTCACTGGAGGGGGCTGACATGAAATGGGAAACCGGGCAGACCGGCTTTAGAAAAGCCATGGCGGGCGCACCTTGATAGCGGGGCCTTGATATGCTTTGCTACCGCAGGGCGGAGAGTCACCATGCGCAAGCCTTTCATCACCGGAATCGCCTTTGCTTTGACGGCCCTGTGTGCGATGCCGGCTTTGGCCGAGGAGACTGGAAGCCCTCCCGTGCGCTATGACGGGACGGGCAGTTTGTACAGGCCGGTCGCTGGTGAGATTGCCGATCGTCCGAAAATCGCAGCCGTGACGCCTGAGCAAACCGAGGCGTGGTTGGCCGGGTTGAGGAAGACGGCGGAGGCAGGTGGCGACCGGCAGAAGGTGAATTACGCCAGCGCCCTCGAGCAAGGGCAAGGGCAGGTATTGCCCGACCTGCCGGCGGCGCTAGAAATTTACAGGCAAGCCGCGGATCACGGTTACGCATTGGCGCAACAAAAAATGTGCACCGCCTATCTATTGGGAGAGGGGCTGCCAGTCGATCTCGCTAAGGGGATGAGCTATTGCAACAAGCTGGGTGAAGCCGATCCGGTAGGACTCTTCAGCGCCGGCTATGATTACGAGCATGGGGTGAGCGGTCCGGTCGATAAAAATACCGCCATGTCATTTTACGCCCAAGCAAACGAAAAGGGCAGTGGCGACGCGATGGCGGCGATCGGGCGCGAGGCGCTGGCCAGCGGTAAACCCGAACTGGCGCGTTCATGGTTTCGCCGTGGCGTCGTGTTTGGGTCGGCGGACGCCATGGACGGGTTGGCGGCACTGTACGAGACCGGGACTGGCGGGCGGGCGGATGCGGCCGAGGCTTTTTGGCTGTATGCCAATGCTGCCAGGCGCGGCAATGCCCACGCTGCGGCCTGGATCGCGGTGCTTCCCCCCACCACGCAACCTGTTAATGTCGTCTTGGTAGTTGGCCGTAAAATGTTGGTTACAAGAACGATCGTGGATAAGAACGGTTCGCGCACCGAGCCATTGAATCCGTCCGATATCGCTAATAACTCGGCTGTGACCGTTGACGGCGAGGCACAAATACACTGCTTCGTTAACCCTGAGCACGAAGTCGACGTGTGTATAGTGGAGCGCGAATATCCGCTGGGGTATGATTACGGGATGCACCTGGAAGCCTTTTTTAACGGCGAGCTGAATGTTGCCGAGGTCGACAGTGATGGTCAGCCAACCGCGGATACTGTCTTTAAGCTCAATTACAAATGGTTGCATCATTGACCTTCCGCCGCACATGGCCGCTCCTTACCTTGCCGCTCGCCTGGCTGTTTATCCAGGCCGCCGGCTGGAGCGCGGAGATTCTGGCGCGATTAGTGGGCTTGCACGCTTCGGCGATGAGCGGCAACTGGCCGGACAATATAGCTGCCCTGTTCGCCTGGGGTTTGGTCCTGGTGGCTCTGTGGCTGTGGTTGCGCTATTTCGAACACCGCGCGCTCCTGACCCTGGGCTTTATCGGCAAGGGAGGAGGGCGGTTTATCGCCGGTCTCTTATTGGGTGCCGTCATGACGGTGGTGGCGGTCGTTGGTATTGTGGCGGCAGGCGGTTACGTGATCAGCGGGCCCGGCGCGTGGTTCGACCATTTAACGCCGACCTGGCTGTTGGCCTCGGTCCTGACCATCGCCGGCACCATCGTTCAGGCCGCCGCCAAGGAGGCCCTGTTCCGCGGCTGGATGCTGCAGACCGTGGTCATGCGCTGGGGCTCGAGTCTGGCTATCATTATCAATGTTCTGGCCTTTGCCCTCTTTCATGCCCTGCATTTCACGCCGGCGCCGGAAGCCCTGATCGGCATCCTCAACCTCGCCCTGATGGCGTGGCTGCTCAGCCTGCTGGTGTTGCGCGACGGCCTGCTATGGGACGTGTGCGGCCTGCAGGCCGGCTGGACCCTGACGACGACCTGGGGGCTTGGCCTCAACAGCAATGGCGAGCATCTCAATGTCACGCCCCTGTTGCTGACCTTCGATCAAGGCCAGGAGGTGCCGTGGTGGCTGACCGGCGGCGCCTTCGGTCCGAACGGCAGTGTCGCCATGACCCTGGTCCTAGGCGTGGTCCTGCTGTGGGCATTGTCGCGGCACAAGCGGGCCGCCCGCGTCGAACATGACGAATTCGACTATGACGACGCGTGAAAGCTTGCCGGTTTGTCGTTTCTGTGGAAACCTCCTGGCCAGCAATAATAAGGGGAGGGCTTAACATGGCCGGATTTGAACTTTACGCCCCACGCCTGGCGAAGCATCGCCGGACCTGGACCTTTTTCGTCATCCTGATCGGATTGATCTGCGCTATTCTCGGGCCGCTGCTGGCTCTGGCGCCCTATATCGTCCACGCCATCATGGATGGGTTTCAGGCAGGGATGGCGCATCCCGGCGTTCAGCCGCCGAAGCCGGCGCCACCGAATATGACGACACCCGTCCTGATCGTCGCCTATGTCATCAATGTGGCGCTGATCTTTCTCTGGGTCGTGACCTTCGAACGGCGGGGTTTGGCCACGATCGGCTTCAACGCCAAAGGGCCGCTGCGTTTTGTTCGCGGCTATCTGGTCGGTTGCGGCTTCCTGATCGCGGTCATCGGCCTGATCTATGCCCTGGGCGGCTATAAGGTTGAGAATGCCGGCTTTTGGGTGGCGCCGACCTTGGCCAGTATCGTGCCGATTCTCCTCTATATGACCATGTTCATTATTCAGGGCTCCAGCGAAGAGATCTGGATGCGCGGCTGGCTGATGCAGATCGTCGCCTCGCGTCACGGCATCATCTGGGGCCTGATCATCAATTCACTGATCTTCGGCGCCCTGCACCTCGGCAATATCAAGCCGTCACCCGAGCTGTGGGGCGGGGCGGCCAATGTGGCGCTGTTCGGCGTCTTCATCAGCCTCTATGCGCTGAAGGAACGGTCGCTATGGGGCGTGTGCGGCTGGCACGCGGCGTGGAACTGGTTGCTGGGCGCGGGCTTCGGCCTGGAAGTCAGCGGCATGAAGCTGAAAGTCGCGCCTCTGGTCGTCGACCTGATGGATACTCCGGGTACGCCATGGTGGATCAGTGGCGGCTCGTGGGGGCCTGAAGCCAGTATTATTACCACGGGCGTCCTGGCCGCCGGCATTGCCGTACTGGTCTGGAAGGGCGCTCTGAAGCCCGGTCAGAGCTATAGTATCCCTGTCAAGGAAGAGCCACCGGAAGAGGCTTATTGATAAAACCGGGTTATATCAGAAAACTGAAAAAAGGTTGTTGACTCCCCGGAGCTGTCTGCCTAAAAGCGCGTCTCCCGGCGACGGCCTCACGGCTTTCCCACCGGGTT
>NZ_JBFUDD010000007.1:27500-199387 GCF_056404915.1 Asticcacaulis sp. P2_B1
GGGATCGTGCCTTTCGACAAGGGCCTGGTGAGTGCGTGTGTTGTTGTAAACATAAGTTTCATTGAGAACGATCAAGCGTTAAAGGGCTTCTGACGGATGCCTTGGCGTAGAGAGGCGATGAAGGACGTAGCAAGCTGCGATAAGATGCGGGGAGGCGCTAGCACCCATTGATCCGCATATTTCCGAATGGGGAAACCCACCTTTACGGTCCTCTCATTTTAGTGAGCCAGTTAAGTGGTTTATCTGTCTTGTTTAGCCTGTCACACAGGCGAGGCAAGGTTGATCGACTGCCCAAGCTTCGGCTTGGCTCCCGATACCTTTGGTATCGCACTAAAATGAGTTGGCTGTTGAAAGGTATAATGACCTGAATACATAGGGTTATTAAGCAAACCCGGTGAACTGAAACATCTCAGTAACCGGAGGAAAGGACATCAACCGAGACTTCCCTAGTAGTGGCGAGCGAACGGGAACCAGGCCAGTGCTCTTGTGACATAAAACCGAACATTCTGGAAAGGATGGCCATAGCGGGTGACAGCCCCGTAGGTGTCAAACAGCAAGAGACTCGAGTAGGGCGGGACACGTGAAATCCTGTCTGAACATGGGGGGACCACCCTCCAAGCCTAAGTACTCCTCTACGACCGATAGTGAACAAGTACCGTGAGGGAAAGGTGAAAAGCACCCCGACAAGGGGAGTGAAACAGATCCTGAAATCGGAAGCCTACAAGCAGTCGGAGCCCCCAAGCGGGGTGACGGCGTACCTTTTGTATAATGGGTCAGCGACTTCATGTGCCGAGCAAGCTTAAGCCGTTAGGTGTAGGCGTAGCGAAAGCGAGTTTGAATAGAGCGTTAAGTTCGTTGCATGACGACCCGAAACTAGGTGATCTATCCATGAGCAGGATGAAGGTACAGTAACATGTGCTGGAGGTCCGAACACATATCTGTTGAAAAAGATTGTGATGACTTGTGGATAGGGGTGAAAGGCCAATCAAACCTAGACATAGCTGGTTCTCCGCGAAATCTATTTAGGTAGAGCGTCGAATTTATTCCTCGGGGGGTAGAGCACTGGATGGATGCGGGCTGCGCGAGTGGTACCAATTCTAACCAAACTCCGAATACCCGAGAGAACTGTTCGGCAGACACACTGTGGGTGCTAACGTCCATGGTGAAAAGGGAAACAACCCTAACCTGCATCTAAGGCCCCCAAATTATGGCTAAGTGGGAAACGATGTGGGATTGCTTTGACAATCAGGAGGTTGGCTTAGAAGCAGCCATCCTTTAAAGATAGCGTAACAGCTCACTGATCAAGCGATCCTGCGCGGAAAATGTAACGGGGCTAAAGCCATGTGCCGAAGATCAGGGCTTGCATAGCAAGCGGTAGCGGAGCGTTCCGTAAGCCAGTGAAGGTCAATCGTGAGGTTGGCTGGAGGTATCGGAAGTGAGAATGCTGACATGAGTAGCGATAAAGAGTGTGAGAGACACTCTCGCCGAAAGACCAAGGGTTCCTACGTAAAGCTAATCTGCGTAGGGTTAGCCAGCCCCTAAGGCGAGGCCGAAAGGCGTAGTCGATGGGAACCAGGTAAATATTCCTGGGCCAGTATGAAGTGACGGATGAGGTAACTTGTGAGGGCTTATTGGATTGCTCCTTGCAGGGAACTTGTCCCTGGAAATAACTCATACAGAGACTGTACCCGAAACCGACACAGGTGGTCAGGTAGAGTATACCAAGGCGCTTGAGAGAACTATGCTGAAGGAACTCGGCAAATTACACGCGTAACTTCGGGATAAGCGTGACTTCATATTGGGCAACCAGTATGAAGTGGCACAGGCTAGGGGGTAGCGACTGTTTATCAAAAACACAGGGCTCTGCGAAGCTGTAAAGCGACGTATAGGGTCTGACGCCTGCCCGGTGCCGGAAGGTTAAAAGGAGTGGTGCAAGCTGCGAATTGAAGCCCCGGTAAACGGCGGCCGTAACTATAACGGTCCTAAGGTAGCGAAATTCCTTGTCGGGTAAGTTCCGACCTGCACGAATGGCGTAACGACTTCCCCACTGTCTCCAGCATAGGCTCAGCGAAATTGAATTCCCCGTGAAGATGCGGGGTTCCCGCGGTCAGACGGAAAGACCCTATGAACCTTTACTATAGCTTCGCCTTGGCGTTAGCAGCAACATGTGTAGGATAGGTGGGAGGCTATGAAGCGCGGGCGCCAGTCTGCGTGGAGCCATCCTTGAAATACCACCCTTATTGCTGCTGACGTCTAACCGAGACCCATTATCTGGGTCCGGGACATGGCGTGGTGGGTAGTTTGACTGGGGCGGTCGCCTCCCAAAGTGTAACGGAGGCGCGCGATGGTGGGCTCAGAACGGTCGGAAATCGTTCGACGAGTGCAATGGCATAAGCCCGCCTGACTGCGAGACTGACAAGTCGAGCAGAGACGAAAGTCGGCCATAGTGATCCGGTGGTCCTGCGTGGAAGGGCCATCGCTCAACGGATAAAAGGTACTCTAGGGATAACAGGCTGATTTTGCCCAAGAGTCCATATCGACGGCAAAGTTTGGCACCTCGATGTCGGCTCATCACATCCTGGGGCTGGAGCAGGTCCCAAGGGTATGGCTGTTCGCCATTTAAAGTGGTACGTGAGCTGGGTTCAGAACGTCGTGAGACAGTTTGGTCCCTATCTGCCGTGGGTGTACGAGACTTGAGAGGATCTGTCCCTAGTACGAGAGGACCGGGATGGACATACCTCTGGTGGACCTGTCGTGGCGCCAGCCGCGCAGCAGGGTAGCTAAGTATGGAAGGGATAACCGCTGAAAGCATCTAAGCGGGAAACCCACCTCAAAACAAGGTCTCGCTGAGGATCGTGGTAGACCACCACGTTGATAGGCTGGGTGTGGAAGCTCCGTGAGGAGTGAAGCTAACCAGTACTAATAATCCGATAGGCTTGATCGTTCCTCAATCAAATTTATGGAACAACATCAACATACACCGTAAAATGTCATACCTCCTGCGATTGTCTAATCAGCCGTCGCAGTGAGTTTAAGTGCTCAAAGCACTTCGCAATGTCTTCTCAAACCCCTGTATTCTATTGACCTGGTGGCTATGCCGGAAGGTCCCCACCCGATCCCATTCCGAACTCGGTCGTTAAGCCTTCCTGGGCCGATGGTACTTTGTCTTAAGTCACGGGAGAGTAGGTCGTCGCCAGGTCTATAGAATACAGCGGTTGTTAGCGCGAAAGCGCAGCCCTTCATTACAACAACTCAGAGACCGTCAGGCCAACACGCTTGGCGGTCTTTTTGTTTATCGCTTACACATATTGCCCGCGTTAAAGTACACTGAGCAAAGCGAAGGACTTTAACGCGAGATGTGTCGCGGGGTGGAGCAGCCCGGTAGCTCGTCAGGCTCATAACCTGAAGGTCGTAGGTTCAAATCCTGCCCCCGCAACCAACTTTAAAAAAAGCCGCTGAACACACGTTCGGCGGTTTTTTTGCGTTTCGCTTATTGCGGCTACAGGGCGTATAATCGGCAGGTAAAGACTGTCCACGGCGGAGGATCGGTCCTTCGTCGCGATGACACAGCGAGTTCGCCGATGTCCCATGCAGACGCGACCCTACACAATGACGAGCCCGACCATACCAGTACGGGCAAGGACCATTTCGAAGTGCTCGACGGGTTGCGGGGCAGCGCCGCCATCCTGGTTGTGGCGTTCCACATCATGAGCATGGCGACGGCGATCGATTCTCCGCTGAACGTGCTCCATCATGCCTATCTCGCCGTCGACTTCTTCTTCGCCCTGTCGGGATTCGTCATCGCCTATGCCTATGACGATCGCCGGCAAAGCCTGACGGCCGGGCAGTTCTTGCTGATCCGCATCGTACGTTTGCATCCGTTGGTGATCCTGGGCACGCTCCTCGGCTTGCTGAGCTTTGTTTTTGATCCCTTTGCCGGCGACACCCAGCATACGACCCTACAAACCCTGCTGGTGGCGTTGGCTGCGGCGCTCCTGCTCATTCCGTCCGCGTCCTTGCCCAATCGATGGACGGACACGCATAGCTTCAACGGGCCGGCTTGGTCGCTGTTTCAGGAATATATCGGCAATATCGCCTATGCCCTTCTGTTGCGTCATGTCGGCACAAGGTTCCTGGCCTTTCTGGCGGTGTGCGCCGGCGCAGCCCTGATCATCGTTGCCTATGGCCAGGATACGCTCAACCGCGGTTGGGGATGGGATGATATGGGCACGGGCACGGTACGCATGGCGTTCTCCTTTATCACCGGCCTGTGGCTCTACCGCCTGCGTGACCGCTTGCCAAAGCTGGACCTCAACTGGATCGTGCTCACCTTGGTCCTAGCCGCGGTCTTCATGGTGCCGAACCAGCCGGCTATAGGTAGCCTCAAACTCAACGGGCTTTACGACGCCGCCATGGTCATCCTCGTATTCCCGTGGGTCGTCGTGGCGGGTTCCTATGCCAGACCGCACGGCGCCATGCTGGACCTGTGCAAGCTGGCCGGGCGCATTTCCTACCCGCTCTATATCACGCACTATCCGGTTCTCTATGTCTTCCTGAATTACGTGACATTTACCAAGCCCGCACCGGTTATGACCCTGTCGATCGGACTCGGTCTGCTGCCGGCCTTACTTATAAGCGCCTGGGTTTTTGTGAAGTTCTGGGATGAGCCTATTCGAGCGGCGTTGCGGCGTCGGCTAAGTCCTGCACCCGTCCTCCAGATACCTGGCCTGTAGTGCTGCGGCTGCTAAGTGAAATCCGCCTCGACCGTCATCTGTGCCGCATTGCCGGGCGCGAATACGGCGGTCTCGCCGTCCAGCTTGACCGTCTTGCCATCGATGCGGACGCGGGTCAGCCGCCGCTCTTTCGGCAGGCGTAACCGCAACTGCACCTGGCCGGCCCTTCCTTTGTCGTGGAAGGCGATCCGGCCGGCGACCGTTTTCGCCATCCTGTCGGCCTGCAGGCTGAGATCGACGCGGCCCCAACGCGTTGGTGCGCCGGAAATGGCGATTGTTTCGCCCGAGCCCAGCCAGTCACGCGGGATCGCCCGGCCGAGATAGAGAACCTCATCGTCCGAGGCTTCGAACACCAGCATCCAGCGCACCAGTTTCGGGATCGTCAGCTGCGCCGGAATGCAATAGAGCGGCAGGCCGCCGTCGATATCCGAGACCTCTCCTGCCACCCAGGTGCCGGGCGTATGCGAATGGTAGCGGTGGGAGTGCAGGAACAGCAGATACTCCTCGATGCGGTCGGAGCGCAGCAATTGTTGGGCATAGCCGTAGGAAATGAAGCCCAATTGACTGCGTGAGGTTTCATTGGCCGGGGCGATATTGGCGACCACGCCGATACAGGTGCCGCCATGGCCGCGCACGCCGTCGATCACGGTCTGGGCCAGGTCGTCCGGCAAGACGTCGGCGTGCAGCATCTCGGCATAGACACGGTGTGCCCAGCCCTGTTCCGTGCGCTGCTTCTTTTCGTGTGCCTCGGCATAGGCTTGGCGGTGCGTCAGATGCGTGCCGGGCAGGACGGCGAGATAGGGCGGCGTGAGATCCCGGCGCAGCCATTGCCGCATGGTCGTGATCAGTTGCGCCTGCAGGCTGTCGGATCGCGCAGCCAATTCCGGCAAGGGCTCGCGCGAGACCAGCGGCCAAACCCGGGCGATGTCGCGCCAGCCGCGTACGGCGAAGGCCGAATTGTTCCAATAGGGCTTCCACCACAGGCTGGGATCCGGATGCAGGCAAGCATCCGACTCGCTCCAGCCGTCGATCAGGCCGAAACCGGGATCGCCGGCGGGCTTCTTGAGACTCAGATCGTGCAATTCGGTCAGCAGGGTCACAGTATTGGCGATCTTGCCGGCATGGCGGTTCAGGGTTGCGGCGTCACCGGTATAGTTGAGATAGCGCGCCAGCAGGCTGAGCGTCAGGCCGTATTGCGGCACTTCCGGCCCGCGCATATTGACCATGCCGTCGGCGGCGACGAACTGATCGAAATAGTTGTCGATGACCGCCCTGGCTTGGTCGAACCGCCCCCATTCCAGGTTGGCATAGAGCGACGAGGTGAAAATGTCCTGGAAGCCGTCATATTCCGGGCCGAAATAATCGCGATCGACGACGCCGTATTTTGGATAGGTGCCGCCGGGTCGAGTGATCAGTTCTTTGACGAAGGCGTGGCTGACCATATCGGCCAGCGCCTTGTCGGGGAGGGTGACGGCAGCCTGGTCTTTCACCTCCCCTTGCCAATAGGTCGCGAAATCCAGCAGGGCGGCATAGAAGTCGGCGGCCTCGGGCGCTTGGCGCCGCGGCGGGAACGGCGTGTACGAATAACCGAAGCCGGTCTTGACCGGCCGACCGTCGTCATATTGCACCGTGCGATGCCAGGTCTGGACCAAAAGTGGGTCCGTCGCCTTGACATCGGCAAACACGATCAGATCATAGTAGCGACTGTCAGACACCTGTACGATCTTATGGATGGCAGGCAGCCAGCCGCCAAGCAGGCCCTCCCACCGGGTCTTGGCCATGTCGTCCCCCTGCAATTCCTGGAAGTCGTGTTCCGGCCGGAAGCCACGTGTCCGCCCGTTGGGGAAGACCGGCATGGTGTCGCCCTGCTGGCGCGTGCCGACGAAATTCGTCCACGCCATGCGGGTATAGAGCCCCTCCGGCGTGAAGTTCCAGCCGAGAGGCGGCGCCGCGCGGCGCACCATGTCCGGGTCAGGGTCGCCCCCATGGACCAATAGCTTGTCAGCCAGCAGATCGGCATCGGCCAGGCAGATTTCCTTGACCCCTAGGCCGAGATGACTCGGTTTGATGTCGTCGAAACAGGCTTCGAGCCGTTTGCCGAGGACCAGGGCCTGACCGCCTGACACGAAGGTGATGGGCCCGTCGCGACGGCTCTGGTCTTCGTAGACGATCCAATCGCCGAATTGCGCCACCTTGGCGTGGTCGGTTATGTCGCCCGCAGATGTTAATACTGGTGTTGGTTCGGCCGCGGCAACGGCTGGTGCCGCGGCAGCAACGGCCGATCCCAACAAAAAAGCGCGGCGGTCGAAAGCAGGCATGGCAGGGCTCCGGATGACGGTATTGCGCCGCAAAGGCTTATTATAAAGGGCGGTCGAACGAATGTGCTTACGCGTTGCGGCGGGCGATCCATCGGTTCATTTTGTCGGTGAGAATGTTCAATGGCATGGGCCCTTCCATTATCAGGGCGTCATGGAAATCGCGCAGGTCGAAGTTCGAGCCCAGGGCAGTTTCAGCCGCCGATCGCAGGCCGCGGATACGGATTTCTCCGATCTTGTAGCCCAGGGCCTGGCCCGGCCAGCCGATATAGCGGTCGATTTCGCGGGCAATGGCGTCTTCCGACAGGCCGGTATTGTCGCGTAAGGTCGCCATGGCCTGATCGCGGCTCCATCCCATGGCGTGGATGCCGGTGTCGACGATCAACCGGCATGCCCGCCACATTTCCAGGGAAAGCCGGCCAAAGTCTTCGTACGGCGTCCTGTACATGCCCATCTCCTTGCCGAGATGTTCGCTGTACAGCGCCCAGCCTTCGACAAAGGCGTTGATGTCGTCCTTGCGCCGGAAGGCCGGCAAGTTGGGATTTTCCTGGGCCAGGGCGATTTGCAGGTGATGGCCTGGCACGCCCTCGTGCAGCGCCCAGGCGGGCATGCCGGGCAAGGGATTGCTGGCGACACGTTCGGTATTGACGATGACGACGCCCGGCACGCCCTGGGTCAGGTCGCCGGGATTATAGCCCGACGACGAGCTCTTCAGCTCTGACGCCACTTCGCGCACGGTCAGCGGCAGCCGCGGCAGGTTGCGGAAATACAGCGGCAGCAGGCCATTGACGCGGATGAGGGTGGCCGACACCTTTTCGAAATAGTCCTCGCCGTTCTCGGCGAAAAAGGACGGATCGGTCCGCACATAGGTCAGGAAAGCCTTGAAGTCGCCGGCGAACGACGTCTGGCCAATGACCGCGTCCATCTCGCCGCGGATGCGGTCGCGCTCATTGAGGCCCATTTGGTGGATCTCCGCCGCGCTCATATCGACCGAGGCATAAAGACGGATCAGATAGCGGTAATAATCGCCACCGTTCGGCACAGCGCCGATCCCCAGAGCTTCCGGCGCCATGGGCAAATAGGCGGTTTCAAGAAAGTCGCCTACGCGCAATTCCGCCGGCCGAACACCTGTACGAACGGCGTGCACGGCTGCTGTCAGCAGGTCGGCACGCAGCGAAGCTGGCAAGTTATCGGGCAAGGCCTTGATAGGATTGAGCAGGCTGTGCGACTCGACCGGCTGGGCGATATGGGCTCTCACATTGTCGAGGGCTTGCTGCGTGACCAGACGCGGCCGCATAAAGCCCGAGGCGATGCCGCGCCGCATATTGATGATCTGTGCATGGTAATAGCCGGGCAGGGCGTTCAGCTTGGCGACCCAGGCCCTGGCTTGGGCCTCGCTGCGCAAAACTACGCCCAGGGCGGCATAGTCCGGCGTGGTGAAGAAGCCGTCGCCCGTAGTGAAGGGCAGGCGACCCTCGTCGAAGCCGAGCCCCACAAGCGCGACGGCGATGCGGTCGCGCAACAGATCGCGGTTCAGCTGTTGATCTTCGCTGAGCGCGGCCGGGACCAAGCCGTCCAGTTTGGCGGCCAGGGCCCTCAAGCTTGCGGCGAAATCAGCCAAGGCCTCTGGGCTGTCGTCGGGCCATTGCGCCAGAGCCTTCAGGTCGCCATGCTGTCCAGCGGTGACCGGGTCGCGTTGCGCCATGGTTTCAGTATAGGCAACGATAATGGCTTCCATCGTCGCGTCGCCGGATGGAGCCGCCATGGCCGAAGAGGCCGCAACGGTGTTGGCTATGGCGGCTACGCCTAACCATTGCGCCATATCCCGCTTCGTCATCATGGCGACCTCCACATCGGCGATGTGGTATACGGTATACAAAACTGTCGAAAGCGTCAACAGGCCTTATGCGGAAACGGTTCCCGGTTCAGGACACCTTCGTGGTCGCGATGACGAAGAGGGGATTCGGCTTCACTTCGCCGATTTTTGTCAAGGTGTTGACGTCGCGGTGACGGAAAAGCTCGTCCTGGCCGAGTACCGCCAGCATGATGTCAGAGATGTACGACCATGTGCCGTCCGGGTGGAAGGTTACGGTCAACATATAGGACTCTGTGCGAAAAGCATGCTCGAGGAACGGCGTCGAAACGATACCGAAGTCGGTCGCTCCGCGCTTGGCAGAAACGACGACGACATTACCGTCCTTGCTGGCCCGGCCGCCGGCCAGGACCGCCTGGCCACGTGGTATGGTCAGGGACTGCATAATCATCCCAGTCTTCACTTCCCACAGCCAGTAGCCGACCTGGTCGTGGAAGGTGATGTCTTCCTCTTCGGTATTGACATGGACATGATAGCGCAGCCYATAAAGCAGTTGGGGACCATTGGCCTGAGGATCGATCGGTTGCATCTCGATGCGCTCGATATAGGGACGGCGTTCCGGGCCGTCGGCCTTGGGGTTGATATCAGTACCCTTGCGGCCTTCCCAGATACCCGCCAGCCGCGCCAGGGGGCCGAGATTGGCCAGCGTATCCGGATCGACATCCTCGGGCTCGGTGAAAATGTCTTCGATAGTTGATGTCATGGCTGAGCGACTCCGGATTGGTTTGGGATATCGCGCCATAAAGCAGAAGCCCGGTGCGGTGGGCAAGGGGTCACCTGCGATACGTGGCCACCGGGCCAGACCGGTAATCCGGTCCTGCTGTACCAGTTTTGATGAAGCGAAGTCCCCGCCAGGCCAAAAACCGCACATGGTAGAACCTTGTTACGCATTACCAATTTGTAATCGAAATATCGCTTTATTACAAAGCCTTAATTAGATTTTACGTGAGGCGCGAATTAACACGCCGTTATCAGTAAGCGTTTCCATACAACCATCGCAGCCGTTCGGGCTGCTTTTTCTTTTTAAGGTTCATCCATGACCCATGCTCCCGTGACCCCCGCCAGCGCGGACACTTTCGGCCGCCACGACGCTTATAAATATATCCACAAGGGCTTGCGCATGGCGCAGTGCCAGATGCTGGTGCAACTGGGCCAGGCCGATTTCGCTGCTGAAGGTGCGGCTGACTTGCTGGCCGAGCTGCGCGCCTTGATGGCGTTCGGCGCCCTCCATATCGGCCACGAGGAAACCCATGTCCACGTCCATCTTAACGACCGGGAGCCGTCCTCGACCGAAGCCCTGGACCGCGACCACGCCGAACACCGCCAAAGTTTCGCTCGCCTCGAAGCTCTCATCGAACAGGTCGAGATTGCCGCCTTGCACGACAAGGCTGCAGCCGGCCACCGTCTCTACCTGGTCTACGCCCTGTTTATCGCCCACGATTTCGAACACATGAACGAAGAAGAAACGGTCAATAACGACCGCCTGTGGCGCCTGTTCAATGATGATCAGATCATCGCCATGGAACGCAGCATTGTCGCTTCGCTGTCCCCGGAAAAAGCCATGTTCTCGATGCGCTTGATGCTGCCGGCCCTGAGCCGCGACGAACGTGCCGGTTTCCTGACCGCCATCCGCCCGGGCGTGCCGGCCGAAGCCTTTACCGCGATGATCGAACATGTCGCGCGACCGAACCTGGCGCCGGCGGACTTTGCCGATTTGCGCGACCGTCTGGGCATGACGCTCAGCGCGGTCGCCTAAGCCTTTGCAAGCTCGCGCTCGACCGCGGCGACCAGACGCGGATCGTCGGCCGTCACGTCGGGCGCGAACCGTTCCACGACCTCGCCATGGCGGCTGACCAGGAACTTTTCGAAGTTCCACAGCACTTCGCCGGGCGGGCTGACGGGAATGCCAAACTTTTCCAGGCGTTCGCGCATCGGCCCGGCGCTAACCGCGTCGGGTTGGGCGCGGGTGAAGACGTCGTACAGCGGGTGTTTGTCGGCGCCGACAACGCTGATCTTGCCGAACATCGGGAAGGTGACATCAAACGTGGTCGTGCAGAAATCGGCGATCTCGGCTTCGCTGCCCGGCTCCTGGGCCAGGAAATTATTGGCTGGAAAGCCGAGGACTTCCAATCCCGCCGGCGCTTTCGCGCGATAGAGGGCTTCCAGGCCTTCATATTGCGGCGTCAGGCCGCATTTCGACGCCACATTGACCGCCAGCAGAACCTTGCCGCGGTAATCGGCGAGTGTCGCCGGTTGGCCGTCGATGCGGCGCAAGGGGATGTCGTAAAGCGTCTCGGTCATGGTGGTCTCCTACAGGATATCTGCAATCTTGCGCACGGTATTCAGGTTGCGCAAGGTCCCCGTGCCCATCTTCTGCGATGTTAATAGCCCGAGCAGGCGAGACTCGCTGGCTTTGCCGGTGAAGCGTACCCAGACGTCGCCATGACGCTCGGCGATCTGTTCGCCCCCGACCCGGGCGCGCAAAGCTTCCATCGCTTCGCTGGTCACCGGCCGGCGCATGACCCGAACGATCAGCTGGCTGCCGTCCTCGTCTCCGAACGGGTGGCCGGCCAGTAACTGACGCCAGTCGTCCGCCGTGCGTACGATGATATCGATATGTTTGCCGAAAGCCTTGGCGCAGTCGGTTTCCAGGGCGCCCTCGATCTTCGAGACGCTCTGTTCCGGCGCCTCGAACACCAGGTTACCGGTGGCGAACACCGTGCGCGGATTCGCATAGCCGAGACCGTCAGCCACGGCTTTCAGGTCGGCCGTGACGACGCGCCGCGCCTTGGTCAGAACGATGCTGTACAGCAGGGCAACATACGTCGTCATCACGATCTCCACAGGTTTCCCATCCTCGGGCTATTTTCCCGCTTGATCAAGTCGGCCATTTATGTTCACTATTTGTTCATGGTGTGGTGCAGGTGACAAACTTATCGGGTGTCCCATGGCAGAAGCCGCCGACCGTTTTCAGCGCACGACATTTTCCCTGTTCGGGCCGCCGTCGATTCCGGGCCTCAGCTACTGGCCGGACTTTATCAGCGAAGCCGAGGAACGCGCGCTTCTCAACCTGATCGACGCCCAACCATGGAACACCGACATCAAACGGCGGACGCAATATTACGGCGGCCGTTACCGTGATGAAAACGGCAACCCCGGTCAGGCCGGCATCCTGCCCGAATGGCTGAAACCCTATGCCGAACGCCTGCGCCAACAGGGTCATTTCCCGCGCACACCCGACCGTGCCGGCATCAACGACTACGCACCGGGCGCAGGCATCGGCGCTCACCGCGATCTGGGCGGCGAGGCTATCGAAATTATCGCCATCATCAGTTTGAACGCGGCCATCATGTTCGAAATGACGCGCATCGGCTTCGAGACCCAACCGCATTACCTGCAACCCCGCAGCCTGTTCATCATGCAAGGCGAGGCCCGTCACAAATGGTTCCACGGTATTCCCGGCCGCCACAGCGATCGCGTCGGCGGGCTTATCGTACCGCGAAGGCGGCGGGTGTCGATAACGTTTCGTTGTGTTGCGCCGGACTAGACGTGGCAGTGCCAAACGTTATGATAGCGCCGAAGGAGATGGCAATGTTCGAAGACGATGACCTGGTCGCGCGCCGCCACAACGCCTTTACCACCTGGCTGCAGGCGCGTCCGCACCCCAGCTCCGAAATTGTCCCCGGTGTGCATGCCGGTTTCACGCAGCTGCGCCTCGATGCCGCTAACCTAGCTGACGATTGGCAAAGCCTGCCGGCGAATCGCCTTTATGTAGGCGGCTATGACGAGGACCGCGCCATCTATGACGGGCCGGTCTTCGCCGTCGGAGCCGGGGAGGAGCCGCGCACGATCCATCTCGGGATCGACCTGTTCGCCGCCGCCGTCACGCCGGTGTATGCGCCGCTCGCGGGCCGTGTCCACAGCTTCCAGGACAATGCCAACCCCAAGGATTACGGCCCGACCATCATCCTCGAACACACGGTCACGGCCGACCTGACCTTCTACACGCTGTACGGCCATTTGAGCCGCCAATCCCTTATCGGCCTGCATGTCGGTCAGGACATCGCCGCCGGCGCTCAATTGGCGACTCTTGGTGCGGCCGACGTCAACGGCGGCTGGCCGCCGCACCTGCATTTTCAGGTCATTCTCGATATGGGTGGCGCGCTCGGCGACTTCCCCGGCGTCTTCAAAAAGAGCGAGCGCGCTCGCTGGAAACTGATCTGCCCTGATCCCGCCCCTTTGCTTGGAATAGCCTCATGTTGAAGTTTGTGAAAACCGCCATGGCCTTGCTGGCTGTGGCTCTCGTCCTGCCGGCCTGTTCCAACGCGGCCGATGTGGCGGCGGGAAAGGCCTATTTCCAGGCCAATTGCGCCCTGTGCCATGACGCCGGCCCGGCCATGACGATGTTTCAGGGGCCGCCCCTGTTCGGTGTTGTCGGCCGCAAGGTAGGTTCGGTGAAGGGCTTCGACTATTCCGCTGCCCTGAAAGCCGCCACCGGCAAAACCTGGACGGCGGCCACGCTCGACACCTTCCTCGCCGATCCGCAAAAGGCCATGCCAGGCACCGCCATGCCCATCCAGATCGACGACGCCCAGGACCGCAAGCACGTTATCGCCTATCTCGCCAGTCTCAACGCGCAGCCGACCAAACCGGCCGCAAAGGGCGCGGCGCCGGTCGCCGGTCCGGCCAATTTCGACTGGCATAAGGACGCGCCGGGCGTCGTCCATACGGTCACCGTTGCCGACCTGCCGAAACCCTTCGCCACCCAATCGGCCGGCAACGGCTCGACCTATGTCGCACCCGCCGACGATTTCCTGCCTAAGGTGCCGGCGGGCTTCAAGGTCTCGCTCTTCGCCAAAATCGATAGTCCGCGCCTGCTGCGCCTGGCGCCCAATGGCGACCTCTATGTCGTCGAGGAAGGACCCGGCCGCATCCTGGTTTACCGTAACCACGGCGGCGCCCTCGCTACCCAGCCGGAAACCTTCGCCGAAGATCTCAACGAGCCTTACGGTCTGAGCTTCTATCCGTCGGCAGCGCCGCAATATGCCTATGTCGCGGAGGTTGGTTCAGTCGTCCGCATCCCCATCAACGGCGGCAAGGCCGAGACCGTCATTGCCCATCTCTCGACGACCGGCGGCCACAGCACGCGTAATCTCGTCTTTTCGCCGGACGACAAATATATGTATGTTTCGATCGGCTCGGCCAGCAATGTCGCCGAAGGCATGAGCGCCACACCGCCGGGCGGGATCGACGCCTGGCAGGCCGGTCACGGCTTCGGCAGCAGTTGGGGCAGCGAGGACGGTCGCGCCGTGGTGTTGCGCTTTACGCCGGACGGTGGTGACCGCCACGTCGTCGCCACCGGCATCCGCAATTGTGTCGGCTTAAGCTTCCGACCGGGGACAAACGACCTCTATTGCACAACCAATGAACGTGACGAACTGGGGGACAATCTGGTGCCGGACTATTTCACCCGCGTCGCCGACGGACAATTCTTCGGCTGGCCCTGGTACTATCTCGGCGACCACAATGACCCGCGCCATGCTGGCGAACGCAGCGACCTAGTCAGCAAGATTACCCTGCCGGACCTCCTGTTCGTCTCGCACTCGGCGCCGCTGGGTTTTGCCTTTTACCAGGCTCCGGCCGGCGCGGCCCATGCCTTCCCCTCGGAGTACAATGGCGACGCCTTTATCGCCTTGCACGGTTCGTGGAACCGCGCCCAGCGTACCGGCTCGAAAGTCGTGCGTGTGCACATCACGGACGGCAAGCCCGACGGCAGCTATGAGGACTTCATGACGGGCTTCGTCCTTGACGACCGTCGCGTCTCAGGGCGCCCCGCTGCCGTTGCGGTCGGCCCGGACGGCGCCCTCTATGTCGGCGACGACGCCGGCGGCAAGATCTGGCGTATCGCTCCGGAATAGGTGTCGGCCACCTCCTTGTCGCGCGTCCGCGCCCTTTCGGCCTGGGCCAGCATCTCGACAAAAGCCGTCACCTTGGGTGGACGATAGCGTGCAGCGGGAAAGACGACATGAATGCCACCGGAGGGCAGCTCCCAGTCCGGCAGCATATGAACGAGCCGGCCATTCTGCACATCCCCGCCGACCAAATAGTCGGGCAGGACCGACAGACCGCTGCCGGCCCGGACCGCTTCATGGACGGCCTGGGTCGTGTCGATGGCTATCGCCGCCTGCATCCGGACGGTGTGCTGCTCTTCACCGCGCATGAAGGTCCACGATAACGGGTCACGCAAGGCCGTATTGGCGACAAACGGCGCGGCGGCCAGGTCGGCAGGCAGCCTTACGGCGGACAGGGCCAGACCCGGCCGGCCGACGAGAAGCTGCCGGAACGTGCCGATCCGTCGCGCCTGCTGGCTGGAATCGCTAAGCCAGCCGACACGGATCGCCATATCCATCTGGCCGGACACCAGTTCCAGCATCTGGTCGCTCAGCTTGAGCTCGACCCGGCATGCCGGATAACGGGCGCTGAACGCGCTGACCAGCGGAACGACGACGGCCACGCCATAGTCGTATGGCGCGGTCAGCCGCAAGGTTCCCGTCGGTTCCGCCCGCGCCTGGGCCAACTCGGCGAAGGCGTCCTCGGCTTCATGCAGGATCACCGCACAGCGACCGTGGAAGCGACGGCCGGCTTCGGTCGGCTGCAATCGCCGCGTCGTCCGCACCAGCAGGGTCGTGCCGACCTCCTGTTCCAGGCGGGCAATATGCTGGCTGACCACGGCCTTGGTGACACCCAGTTGGTCGGCGGCCCGGGTGAAGGAGCCGGTATCGACGACGGCGACGAAATAGGCCAGGCGATTAAGATTAAGGGCAAGGGACATATGGCGATCCGGACTATTGTTTGCTTTTAGCATACTTTGAGTCTGCTTTGTTGGTCTTTTGCTTGCGCGATCTGCATGTCATCTATCGTGCCGACGCACAGCTTTCGGCGCCCAAAGGAGACTTCCCATGACCACGACATCCACCCCCTTGTCCCTGCGCCATTTTCCTGCCGGCGAGTATGGCTTTTTTCGCGCTCCCGTTCTGATCTCCGGCGCCAGCGAAGCCGTGTTGATCGACGCCGGCTTCACCTATGGCGACGGCCGCGCAGTTGCCGAAGCCATCAAGGCCACAGGCAAGCGCCTGACGGCCATCTATATCTCCCAAAGCGATCCCGATTACTATTTCAGTCTCGGCCCGATCAAGGCGGCCTTTCCGGAGGCGCGCGTGCTGGCTGCCGCGGCAACCGTGGCGGCGATCGCGGCCAGCGTCGAAAAGAAGCTGGCGGTATGGGGGCCGCAATTGGGTGACAATGGCCCCCAAACCCTGGCCGATATTGTGATGCCGGAGGCCTTCGACGGCAGCCGCCTGACGGTAGACGGCGAAACCATCGTCATTGTCGACGCCGAGGGCCTGCCCAACCGCCGCTATCTGTGGGTGCCCTCGTTGAGCGCCGTCGTCGGTGGCGTCTTGATCTTCGCCGGCGTCCACGTCTGGACAGCCGACACCAAGGGCGCCGAGCAACGCGCCGCCTGGCTGGCGGCTCTGGACGGGATCGAAGCCCGTCGTCCGGCCGTCGTCATTCCTGGCCATATGACGGTGGACGCCGCGATCGACGCCTCCGCCATCGCCCACACCCGCGCCTGGCTTCAAGCCTTCGAGGCGGAACTCGCCAAATCTCCGGATTCAGCCGCCCTCAACGCTGCCATGAAGGCGCGCTTTCCGGGTCTGGGTATGGCCGTGGCCATCGATATCGGCGCCAAGGTCGCCACCGGCGAAATGCAGTGGGGCTGATCATGACGGCCAATCTCGATCTCGTCCGCGCGACCTATGAAGGCAAGTCCGAGGACAACGGACGCAATCTTCTCGCCGCCCTGGCGCCTGACGCCACCTGGACCGAAGCCGAGGGTTTCCCGTATGCCGGCATCTATGTCGGTCCGCAAGCCATCGTCGCCGGCGTCTTCCACCGCCTGGCGACCGAATGGACCGGCTATCGTGCCGAGGTCCACACCTATCTCGAAGACGGCGATCGCGTCGCCGCCTTCGGCGTCTATTCCGGCGTTTACAACGCCACCGGCAAGGCCATGCGCGCAGCGTTCGCGCATCTGTATCAATTGCGGGACGGCAAGATCGTCAGCATGATGCAATATGTCGATACGCTTGTGGTCAGCAAGGCCCTGTCGGCTTAGAGCGCCCTGACAGCCTAGTGGTCGGGGCCTTGCATTGTCGGAAGCAGAGCTAAGCCCTGACCGCCTCGCGCACCGCCGGGCCGGCTTCCCAGTCGGCGATCCAGGCGTCGAGCGCCTCTAGCTTAAGCGGCCGCGATATCAGGTAACCCTGGATTTCGTCGCAGCCCTGTTCCTGCAACAGGTCGAGCTGTTCCTGGGTTTCGACACCCTCGGCCAATACCGGCACGCCGATGGCCTGGGCCAGGCCGATGACCGCGCGGACGATGGCGCGCGCATGCACATTGACACTCAAGCCGGCGACGAACGAGCGGTCGACCTTGATCTTGTCGAACGGGAAGGTTTGCAAATAGCTGAGCGACGAATAGCCGGTGCCGAAATCGTCCATGGCGATGCGCACGCCCAGGCCTTTCAGACGGCGCAGGATATGCAGAGCGCGATCGGTATTTTCGATCAGCACGCTTTCGGTGACTTCCAACTCCAGCCGGTGCGGCGACAAACCGGTGCGGACCAGCAATTCGTGGATGAAGGTTGCCAGGTCGTCATCAACGATCTGCATCGGCGACATATTGACCGCCAGACTGTAGGGCTTCTCCCAACCGGCGGCAGTCTTGCACGCCTCCTCGAGAATCCACTTGCCGAGCTCGCCGATCAGGCCGGCCTCTTCGGCAATCGGAATGAATTCGGCCGGCGACAGATCGCCATAGTGCGGATGTTTCCAGCGCAGCAGGGCCTCGAAACCGATGATCTTGTTATCGCTCAAACGTAGTTGCGGCTGGTACACCACCGACAGCGTGTCGGTGTACCAGTTGAGGGCGTCACGCAGATCGTTTTCGAGCAGGCGGCGGTACTGCAGCGCTTCGGCCATGGACGGATCGAAGACGCGCCACACGCCCTTGCCCTGGGACTTGGCGCGGTACAAGGCCATGTCGGCGTGACGGATCAGGATGTCGGTGTCGTCGGCGTCCTGGGGGAAGAGGGCGAAGCCGAGGCTGGCGCCGGCATTGACATTGGCCTCGGTCAGGCGTTCGTGAACCTCGTTCGAGATAGCGTCGACCAGGATCTGGGCGCGCTGCTCTGCCTGGCTGATGTCGCGGATGCCGACCTGGAGCACGACGAATTCATCTCCACCAAGACGGGCAATGACGTCGCCGGCGCTTGAATGGGCCTGCAGAGTCTGGGCGACCAGGCGCAGCACCTCGTCGCCGACGGGATGGCCCAGCGTGTCATTGATCTCCTTGAAACGGTCGAGATCGATCATATGCAGGGCCAGCGAGGTATTCTGGCGGATGGCGCGTTGGGCCTCTTCGAACAGCCGGGTCTGGAAGAAGGCGCGGTTCGACAGGCCGGTCAGGACGTCATTGTGCGCCAGGTATTGGATCTTGTCCTCGAAATCGCGCTTTTCCAGGGTCAGGGTGCATAGCTGCGTACAGATGTCGATCAGGTGCTGCATGAAGGCTGTCTGGGGCAGGGGCTCGCGCGCATAAAAGGCGAAGGTGCCACATACCCGGCCGTCCTTGGCGAAGAGAGGCGTGGACCAGCATGAGGTAAAGCCCATCGGCGCCACCAGGCTGCGATAGTCCTCCCATAAAGGATCAGTGGCAATGTCGTCGACAATGACCGGCTGACCGTGCCATGCCGCCGTGCCGCACGACCCGACGCTGGGTCCGATCGGGGCGCCATCGATTGCCTGGCAGTAAAAGTCGGGCAGGCCGGGCGCTGCCATATGGCGCAACCGGCCGTCCTCGTCGACGCGCAGGATCGACATGGTGACGCCGCGCAGCAGGGCTTCGACCTCAGTGCACAGCAGGCTGAGGATGGCGCTGACCGGCTTGTCCTGGATCAGGGCTTCGAGAATCTTGCGGTGCAGATTGTCGTGCAGCTTGCTGTAGGTGATGTCGCTGAGCGAGGTGGCGTAGCGGATGTCGTCGCTTTGCCCGCCCATGACGCGGCTGGCATGGAAGGATACCCACACCGGATGGTGGGCGCGGTCATAGATCAGCATCTCGCCGCGGTGGTGTTCCGGCGTATGCCGTTCGCTGATGCCGTGAACCAGTTCGTAGCCCAGTTCAGGGCACAGGTCGTGGATGCGACGTTGGGTCAAGCTGTCGTGGTCGTTATACCCGAGCAAACGATTGAAGCCGCCATTGGCATAGATGACTCTTCCGCCGAGGTCGCTGATCATAACCGGAGTCGAGATATCGTCGAGAGCCCGCGACTTCAGCCACAAGCGTTCGGCCGCGGACATGGCCGGGTCGGCTGGGGCATAATCTGGCATGGCTAAGGGTGACAGCGTCTTCGACATGGTTTCCGGCGGTTTCACAGCCGCTCAGACTACATCAAAAGCCCTGAATAATTTCATAAGGTACGACGTTAACGCCGCAATTTTGCCGTTACTATATAAACGCTCTTGCCGGGTATAATCGACGGCCATAATCTACTGAGAGGCCTCTGCGGCTATCCCAGCAGCCGTGCGAATCCACCATCCACCACCCGGGTTAAATGCGCCTGGTAGGCCGCATAAACCTCGGCATCCGGAGCGATGCGGCCCAGGACACGGTTGTCTTTACCGAAGGGTATCAAGGCAAATGGCGCTGAAACGGGCACCAGTTGTGTTCCCGAGCCTGCCTGCAAGGTCGTTAATAGTCCGTACATCACGCCGCCGATCAAAGGCCGGCCGAGCACGGCCAGGCGGAACTGCCCGTCATCATTGGTATGGAGATAAATATGGCCGGACTTGTTCGGCACCGACACGACGCCGTTTTGCGCGAAGAGCGCATCCTGCCGCTCCGACTCGTGAAAGCCGAGGCAACCGGCCGCCGCGTCCCAGGCAATCGCCGTGCGATAGGCAAAGATGGCGCGGGCAACTTCGAAAGACGGACGCAAGGTCAGATAGTCGCCCTCCAGCCACCTGACGGCATCGGAGGTATAGGCGCCCAGTTCGGCCGGCGCCGCGCCGATCCGTTGCGGCGGTACGCCCGTTCCGGCTTGAAACACGTCCGGTCGCAAGGCCATCCCCAAGGCGGTTTCCAGCCGCACGATCGTCGCCAGGGTGAAGGCCCGGCTACCGTTCAGCGCCTTTTCCAGGGTCGATATACTGACACGGGCCATATCGGCCAGTTGCTGACGCGACATGCGGCGGCGCGCCAACTCCTCGCGGACCTTCGCCGCGATCGCCTGTTCTGCCATCCCTGATTCTGCCATGAATCCCCCTGCCCACACATCCGTACATATCCGCACATTGTCTGTCCAGATGCCGCAGAGGTGGACGAAACCGGCCAATCAATACGCTACCGCCCGAGGGTTCCCGAAGTTATGTTTATCTTGTGTTTCAAGGGAGCAGGGGGGCGCCCACATGGAATACCCCTCCATGGGAAACGCAGGCGCAGACGGCGCCTCACCACATTCGCCGTCACGTCCTCGCCGCCGGGAGTCATGCCCCGGTCGGCGGGGGCGCTTTTTCCCCGCGATTAAACCCTTAGACCGGCCTTCAAGGCCGCCGCCGCCAGGGCGCGCACCTCTGCCTCGCTTAAGCCGTCCAACTGTGCGCTAAATTCGACCGCCGGTTCATCGACCACGCGACCGTCCTTCATCCGCAAGGTCCGGTCGGCCAGGCGCTCGATCTCATAGGCGTCGTGGCTGACATAGAGTACTGGCAGATCACGACCCAGGGAGGCCATCAGCGGAATGATCTCGGCCTTGGCGCCACTGTCGAGGCTCGACAGGGGCTCGTCCATAAGCAGGATTTCCGGGGCCCCGAGCAGGGTCCGCGCCAGCGCGACGCGTTGGCGCTCACCACCCGACAGTTTCCCCACGGACCGGCGCAACAATGGCTCGATGCCCAGCCGCTCGACAATACCGTCGAAATCGACCTCGACGCCCGCCCGTTTCAGACCGTAGACCAAATTACCGGCCACGGTGAGGTGCGACAGCAGCGAAGGCTCCTGGAAGATATAACCGACGCGGCGTTTATGCACCGGCACAAACGCCTTGCTGTCCTGCCAAACATCCTTGCCGATCGCCACCCGGCCGCTCAATCGCGTCAATCCCGTGATCGCCCGCAAAAGCGTGGTCTTGCCGGCCCCCGAGGGCCCCCAGATGGCGGTAATGCCCATGGCGGGCACGGTAAAGGCGGCGTCGATGGCGAACGCGCCGGCCGATCCGGATAAGGCGACCTCAATCATGGGCCACCTGCCCGAATTTGCGATCGATGACCAGCAGGCTCAATAAGACGATAAAGGCGAAGACCAGCAACCCGCCGGCCAATTGGTGGGCGTGGACCCAATCCATCTGCTCGACCATCTGCCAGATTCGGATCGACACGACCTCGGTCTTGCCGGGAATGGCGCCGCCGATCATCAACACCACGCCGAACTCGCCGACCGTGTGAGCAAAAACCAGCAGGGCCGCGGTCAGAAAACCCTTACGTGCCTGGGGAATGGCGATGCTGAAGACCTGATCCCACGGCGAAGCGCGCAGGGTGGCGGCGACCTCGAACGGCCGCGGTCCGATGGCCTCGAAGGCATTACGCAAAGGTTGGACGGCGAACGGTAGGGAATAGATGATCGATCCGATCACCAGGCCGGTAAAGCTGAAATCGAGTGTGCGCACGCCGAACGGATGCAGCAGGGCCATCAGTGGGCTCTTGGGCCCCAGTGCGACCAGCAGGTAGAATCCCAACACGGTCGGCGGCAGGACGATCGGCAGGGCGACGATGGCGGTAACCATGTCTTTGAACGGGTTGCGGCTGCGCGACAGCCACCAGGCGATCGGCGTGGCGATGACGAGCAGGCATAGGGCCGTCGTCGCCGCCAGGACGATGGTGACGCGAATGGCGGCGATGGTCTCGCTGTCAGGCATGCATTTTACGCATTTGGCGGCTTGTGACAAACGGCTTCGATATTATAGCCGTCGGGATCGAGCACGAAGGCGCCATAATAGCTGGGGTGATACTTTTCGCGCACACCCGGCGGACCGTTATCGCGACCGCCGGCAGTTATTGCGGCAGCATAGAAGGCATCGACCGCGGCACGGTCGGCGGCGGAAAAAGCGACATGCATCCCGCCGTCCGGCGGTGCCCCGTCGACCAGCCAGAAATCCGGCTTCTTGACGCCGAAGCCCGTGCCGTAGATGCCATCCATCACAATGCCATAGCCCAGCGGCGCGAAGGCCGCCACATAGAAGGCCTTGCTGCGTTCACGGTCGGTAACCTTGATACCCATATGATCGATCATTTGACTTCGTACCCATAGGATTTGATGATGGCGATGGCTTGCGGCGATTTCAGGAAATCGAGATAGGCCCTGGCCGCCGGGTCATCCTTGCCCGGCGCCAACAGGATGGCTTGCTGGTCGATTGCGGTATAGTCCGCCTTTGGCACCACCCAGCGTGAACCGGACGTGTCCTTATAGACCTGCGACAGGGCGACGAAACCGAGTTCGGCGGCCCCCGTTTGCACGAACGTGAAGGTCTGGGCTATCGATGTCCCCTTGACGATCTTCGGCGTCACGGCGTCGTAAAGGCCGAGCTTCTTCAGGGTCTCGATCGCGGCAACGCCATAGGGCGCCGAGGCCGGATCGGCGATGGCCAGGTGCTGATAGGCGCCCTTGGCGAGGACCGCGCCAGTGCTGTCGACATAGCCCGGCGTCGAACTCCACAGCACCAGCGTACCATAGGCATAGACGAAGCGCATGCCTGCTATGCCGTAACCGTCGGCTTCCAGCTTGGTCGGGCGTTCGGCATCAGCCGACAAAAATACCTCGAACGGCGCACCTTGTTCGATCTGGCTGAAAAAGGCGCCGGACGGACCGAAGCTGTTGACGACATGGTTGCCGGTCTTGGCTTCGAAGGCCGCGGCGATCTCCTTGGCCGGCTCTGTAAAATTAGCCGCCACGGCGACCTGAACGTCGCTGGCAAATGCGCCGCCGCTCAATGGCAACAACGCGGACAGCAAGCCCAATAACAATCTTGATTTCACGTCTGTCTCCTCACAGGAAAACGCCTCTTCGCGGAACGAAGAGGCGTGAGGGCAGGCGAACAATCTCCCGGTGGAGTCTTGTTCCCTAGAACCCGAATTGGCTCCGAATGGCGAAGCTATTATATTTCTGGCCCATCTGCACGCCCGAACTGTTGAGGCGGTCGATTTTGACATTCTGGCCTTCGAAGACGAAGCGGACGGCCGGATTGAGCTGCCAGTCGAGGCCCAGGCTGAGGATATCCTGCTGGCCGCCCCGGACGCGGTCGGCCGCTAGGGCAGCATCGGCATGGTAGTTGAGATCGAGGGTCGAATAGCGCGCCACGAGTTCGAAAGCGCCCCAATGGCCGTTCGAAGGATCAAAATTGGCCGTCGGTATGATGCCGTCGAAGGCCGCTGTCTTGGTGTTGTAAGTGCGTGTTTCGCCAGTCAGTGAGAAGCCGCCTTCGAGATACCAGCCGGAGAACTTCGGATCGCTGACGCCAGCCACCGGGTTCAAGCGCTTGATCGTATATTGGAACGCTTCGCCTTGCGCGAAAACCGGACCCGATTGCCAGCCCAGTTCGGCGCCGACAGCAGCGGCCGAGTCGGCATTGACCGCACCAGTATCGATCAGGCGCGTGCCGTCGACTCGCAGTTCCGGACGATCGCGCAACTGCACCGGATAGCCCGTGGCGGCGGTCGAACCGGCATCGCCTGGATTGAGGACGCCCGAATAGTTGAGGCCGGTATGGATCAGCCAGCCCTTGCCCTTGAACGGCGTGCCGGCGATGCGGGCGGCGACGCCCAACTGCTCGTCATTATTGGCGGTGGTGAAGCCGGCCGCCTGGGTGTTGAGCTGCGACACAGTATTGCCTGTGACGGCGACCGACCACAGCCAGCGGTCATAGGTGTTAAAGGCCGCCACGCCGATTCGGGTGTCGCCGCCGGCGAAATTGCGCGCAACTTCGGCTGCCGAAGCGCGTTCCAGGAAGGGCGAGCTGTTGGCCGAACCGGCGTCTGCCAGGCCGACCAGAGGGGCGAATTCACCCACGCGCAGCTTGGCCGACTTGAAGCCGCTATACTGGATCCAGGCCTCGTGGAAGCGGCCGACGTCTTCGGCGCCGGCACCGCCGAAGTCCATCAGGATATTATAGTCGAAATCCTTGAACAGCTTGCCGTTGATGCCGACGCGGGCGCGGCGGAAATTGGTGCCGGAATTGAGGTCCCGCGACACGACGGCCGGGTCGAGACCGTGTTCCTGGCTATAGGTGGCGGCGTCGAGCTGGAAGATGCCGTGTATGGCGACGCTGAAGGCGCCGTCGCTCGAGGCAATCGTCGCCGTGCCGTTCTTCATGGCGACAGTGGCAGCGGGTGCAGCCGGTGGTGCCGGGGCAGCGGCAACGGCCACAGCCACAGGAGCGGGCTTGGCGGCCACTGTTGCGCCGACCTGGGCCTTCAGGGCATCGAGCTGCGCCTGCTGCGCGTCGATCTGGGCCTGCATGGCGTCGATCTTGGCCTGAATTTCAGGCGACACCTGGGCCAGGGCTGGGCCACACAGGCACAGAGTAAGAGCGGCGATGCTGGCGCTGCACGCCAGGGCGATGGTCCGGTGTGTCCGGTGTGGTGGTTGCGACATGGAGGTCTCCCTGAAAATCGTCGTTACGTTAATGCGATTCCCGCTCACGTAAAAAGCGGCCCGGTCGTTGCCGGTCCACCGCAAAGGGGCCGATTTGCTCAAAGGCGTCAATCCAAAACGCTACGATATAACCGGTTCATTTTATTCGAAAAAAAGTTGTTGTGAAAGTGTCACATTGTAGTGATGTTGCTACATAATCTTCAAATTCGATGCGGCGTGACCTGACGTTTTCCCTGTTCAAGCCAGCCAAAACTGGCTAAAGCCCAAGACCTGCTAGAGTTACGGCGAATTTGCCAAAGGGAGACGGCCATGGCCATAGCGCAAAGCGATCTGCAAGCCCGTATCGAAGCGGCTTTTCCCGGCGCCGAGATCATCATCACCGATCTGGCCGGCGACGGCGATCACTATAAGGCGCGCATCGTGTCGGCGGCCTTCAACGGTCTGCCGCGCGTCCGCCAGCACCAGTTGGTCAACAAGGCCCTGGCCGATCTGCTGAGCGGCCCTCTGCATGCCTTGGCCCTGGAGACCGTCGGGACGGAATAAGACAAGCTTCGCGACCTGACATGGAGCCAGGCTTGTTGGCGTCTGTCGATTATTTTATTGTTCAAGGGGAGGAGGGGCGCCCATGCCGAAATCATCGTGGTTTTACACGCTCAGCAAGGAGGAGCGGATACGCCTTGCCGATGAGGCCATCGCCAAGCGGCAAACCCTTGTCGAACGCTGGACGAAGAGCGTCGACGTTGCGGACGGCGAAGCGGTCCTTGAGAGGTGGACTGAAAGGGCGGGCATTGCGGTATCGCTGCTGGGGGAGGTCACGTCTGTCACCGACATCGGCGCGGCCCACATGGATGTCGAACGCCTGCTGCCTTCCGGCGTCGTGTATGTGCCGCTTGACGTGGCGCGAAGAGACGATCGAACGATCGTTGTCGACCTCAATGTCTGCAATTTGCCCAACACGAATACGGACGGAGCCGTCATGCTGGGCGTACTGGAATATATTTATGATGTTCGAAAACTGTTGGCGGAAACCCGCAAGCAATATCGTGTGATGGTGACCACCTACAATCCGGTCGAGGGGACCAAGGCATTGTCGGACCGTCGAGCCCATGCGTGGGTTAACAATTATTCGAAGGCCGAAATCACGGCGTTAATGCGTGACGCCGGGTGGTCGATCGATCGGGAAATCGCCCCGAACGCAAAATCGTTCATGTGGCGCCTCGTTTAACGGGACGGTCCTTCGATCTGTCCACGCACCGCCCCTCATTTCGCCACAAACTCACAAGCTCGGAGATGGATCCCGCTTCAACCGCCTGAGGCAAAATGTCGACCGCGTATGCCTTATCCCTGGAAATTTCATCAGCTTCTTGCGCAGGAAGGCCTCATAGCCTTCCGTGTCCTCGACCGCGGCGATGATGACATAGTCATATTCCCCGGTCGTCAGATAGGCATCGGTCACTTCCGGCAGTTGCATGATATAGCGTGAGAAGGTCTCGATCTTTTCGTCGTCATGCTGCTCCAGGGTCAATTCGACCATGACCGATAAAGGCTTGCCGATCAGCTCGGGCGACAGCAGGGCGACATAGCCGGTTATCACCCCCGACTCTTCCAACCGCCGTATCCGCGTCCAGCACGGGGTTTGCGATAATCCGACGCGATCGGCGACCTCCTGGGTCGTCAGGTGACCGTCCTCGCGCAGCAGTCGCAGGATCTTCCTGTCGACATCGTCCAACGCATGTTCCGGCTGCCGTTTCGCCATGGTTTCATCCCGCACTGCAATAGAACTATTATCCGACCTCATGCGCCTCAGCGGAAAATCTATCCGATAAAACGTCGTTTCACGGGCCAGTTTAGAAGCACTTTCTGCCCGTACAGGATATTATCACTGGAAACAATAATGCTGCAGGGATTTTCGTGGACGCGCCACATGTGCCGACTGCCGCAACTTTCCAGATAATGCCACACCCATTCGCCTAAAGGACACGCGTACCATGTTTGATCATCCCGACTATGACGGCCACGAAAAAGTACTGATGGTGGAGGACGCCGAAAGCGGCCTGAAAGCCATCATCGCCATCCACTCGACGGCGCTCGGTGCCGCGGCCGGCGGTTGCCGCCTGTGGACCTATGACACCGGCGTCCATGCCCTTTCCGACGCCCTGCGCCTGTCGCGCGGCATGAGCTACAAGAACGCCATGGCCGACCTGCCCATGGGGGGCGGCAAGGCCGTCATCCTCGGGCCCGTCGCGCCGGAAAAGCGTGAAGTCGTCATGCTGGCCTTCGGCCGCGCGGTCGACAGCCTGGACGGTCAATACATGACCGCCGAAGACGTCGGCGTCAGCGTCTCCGACATGATGATCGTTTCGCGCACCACCGGCTATGTCGGTGGTTTGGCTGCCGTCGAAGGCAAGGCCGGCGGCGATCCGTCGCCGTTCACTGCCCGTGGCGTCCGCATCGGCATCGAAGCCGCCGTCAAGGCCAAGCTCGGTCGTAGCGACATCGCCGGCCTCAAGGTCGCCGTCCAGGGTCTCGGCCATGTCGGCATGTACCTGTGTCAGGAACTGTTCGACCTAGGCGCCCATCTCGTCGTCGCCGACATCAATCCCGCCCGCGTTTCCGAAGCCCAGATGCGTTTCGGCGCCGTCGGTGTCTCGGTCGACGATATCCTCCTTCAGAACGTCGATGTCGTGGCCCCCTGTGCCTTGGGCGCCGCCATCACCGAAGACGTCGCCACCAAGCTGAATGCGCAAATCGTCGCCGGCGCCGCCAACAACCAGTTGGCCACGCCCGAAGCCGGAAAGATCCTCGGCCGCCGCGGCATTCTCTACGCTCCCGACTATGTCATCAATGCCGGCGGCATCATTGCCGTGGCTGGTGAATTCTCCGGCAAGAACGACGCTGTCGCCATCGCTGCCCAGATCGCAGCGATCGGCCCACGCCTCGATGTCATCTTCGCTCAGTCCGAACGCGAAAAAGTGCTTACCAATGAGGTTGCCGATTCGATGGCGCGCGCTAAGATCGCCGCCGCCCGGTCAGCCAAGATTCGCCAGACCGAAGTCGCGTAAAACCGAACGTCATGGGTTAGTGAGAAACGCTCCACCTATCCCCTCGCCCCTCCACTTGAGGGGAGAGGCCGGGCAGCCGGTGCCGTGGCAGGCTTCAGCCTAGCTCGGCGCCCCCGCCGGGTGTGGGGTTCTTTCTTCCTTTGATGTTCCGCCTATCTCTAAACAGAGCCACATAGAAAGAAGCCCGATGCGCGAGATTTCCCATTTCATCAACGGCAAATCCGTGCCGGGCCAATCCGGCCGCTATAGCGACGTCTTCGACCCCAATACCGGCAAGGTCCAGGCGCGGGTCTGCCTGGCCTCGGCCTCCGAGGTCGACGACGCTGTGCAGAAGGCGGTCAAGGCGCACATCGGCTGGGCGGCCATGAACCCGCAACGCCGCGCCCGCGTCATGTTCGCCTTCAAGGGCCTGCTTGAAAAGCATATGGACGAGCTGGCCCACCTGTTATCGTCCGAACACGGCAAGGTCATCGCCGATTCCAAGGGCGACATTATGCGCGGCCTCGAGGTCGTCGAATTCGCCTGCGGCATCCCCCACCTGCTGAAAGGCGACTATACCGAAGGCGCCGGCCCCGGCATCGACGTCTATTCGACGCGTCAACCTTTGGGCGTCGTTGCCGGCATCACGCCGTTCAACTTCCCGGCCATGATCCCCATGTGGATGTCGGCCGTGGCCCTGGCCTGCGGCAATGCCTTTATCCTGAAACCCTCCGAAAAAGACCCGTCCGTGCCGGTGCGGCTCGGCGAACTGCTGCTCGAAGCCGGCCTGCCCGAAGGCGTGCTGCAAGTCGTGCATGGCGACAAGGTGGCGGTCGACGCGCTACTGACCCACCCCGATATCCGCGCCGTGTCCTTCGTCGGCTCGTCCGATATCGCGCAATACGTCTATAGCCTCGGCACCTCGCACGGCAAACGCATCCAGGCCATGGGCGGCGCCAAAAACCACGGCATCATCATGCCCGACGCCGATCTCGACCAGGTGGTGAAGGATATTGTCGGCGCCGCCTACGGCTCGGCCGGCGAACGCTGTATGGCCTTGCCCGTCGCTGTGCCGGTCGGCGCCAAGACCGCCGACGACTTCGTCAACCGTATGATCGACGCCGCCCGCAACCTGAAGGTCGGGGTATCGACCGACAAAGACGCCCATTACGGCCCGGTGGTTTCCGCCACGCACAAGGCCAAGGTAGAGGCCTATATCCAGATGGGCATCGACGAAGGCGCGCAACTCCTGCTCGACGGCCGCGGCTTGAAGCTGCAAGGCCACGAAGACGGCTTTTTCGTCGGCCCGACCCTGTTCGACCACGTCAAACCCGCCATGCGCACCTATCAGGAAGAAATATTCGGACCGGTGCTTCAGGTCGTGCGCGCCGACACCCTCGAAGAAGGCGCGGCGCTCGCCTCGCATCACGCCTACGGCAACGGCGTCGCCATCTTTACCCGCAACGGCCTGGCCGCGCGCGAATTCGCCGCCAAGGTCAATGTCGGCATGGTAGGTATCAATGTGCCGATCCCCGTGCCGGTCGCCTATCATAGCTTCGGCGGCTGGAAGCGCTCGGCTTTCGGCGATTTGAACCAATACGGCACCGACGGCGTGCGCTTCTACACCAAGGTCAAGACGGTGACCCAGCGCTGGCCCGACGGTGATATCGGCGATCAGGCATTCATCATCCCGACCATGCAGTAGGGATTGTCCTCCATGGAAACCCTTACCTTCGAACAGCGCGGCCGGGTCGCGGTGATGACCTTGAATCGTCCCGATAGCCTCAATGCCCTGAATGCCCAGGTGATGACCGAACTGTCGGTCCTGATCGACGATATCGACCGTAACGCGTCTATCGCCGTCGCCGTCTTGACCGGGGCGGGCAGGGCCTTTGCCGCCGGCGCCGACATCAAGGAAATGGCCGATAAATCCGTTTCCGACATGTACCTCGACGACTGGTTCGCTGGCTGGGACCGCTTCGCCGCCGCACGCAAGCCCGTCATCGCCGCGGTCAACGGTTTTGCCCTTGGCGGTGGTTGCGAACTGGCCATGATGTGCGACCTGATCATCGCCTCGGACAAGGCCAAATTCGGCCAGCCGGAAATCAAGCTTGGCGTCACCCCCGGCATGGGCGGTTCGATCCGCCTGACCAAGGCGATCGGCAAGGCGCGTGCCATGGACCTGATTCTGACCGGACGCATGATCGACGCCACCGAGGCCGACCGCATGGGTTTGCTGAGCCGCGTCGTTCCGAATGACGACCTGATGACGGTCGCCATGGAAGCGGCGGAAACCATTGCCGGCTATGGCCTGCCGTCGATCCTGGCGGCCAAGGAAATGGTCAGCCGAGCGCTCGAACTGCCGACTACCGAAGGCGTGCGTTTTGAGCGCCGCCTGTTCATGTCGCTGTTCGCCACCGCCGACCAAAAAGAGGGCATGGCTGCCTTCAGCGAAAAGCGCCCGGCCCAATTCACCGACCGATAGGACACGACATGCTGAGCGAAGACCAGTTGATGATCCAGGAAGCGGCCCAGCGCTTCGCCTATGACAAGCTGCGCCCCCATGCCGGCCTGTGGGACGAAACCAAGCACTTCCCAGTCGATGTCATGCGCGAAGCGGCCGGTCTCGGCTTCGCTGCCATCTACACGAAGGAAGAGCACGGCGGTTCCGGCCTGTCGCGTCTCGATGCGGTGGTGATTTTCGAGCAGTTGTCGCGCGGCTGTATCGCCACGGCGGCCTTTTTGTCGATCCATAATATGTGCACCTGGATGATCGACACGTTTAGCTCTGACGCGTTGCGCGCCGAACAGGTACCGGCCCTGGTCGGCATGGATCATATCGCCAGCTACTGCCTGACGGAGCCCGGTTCCGGCTCCGACGCCGCCGCCATGAAGACGCGCGCGGTGAAGGACGGAGACGACTACGTCCTGAACGGTTCCAAACAGTTCATTTCCGGCGCCGGTGTCTCCGACATCTATGTCGTCATGGCGAAGGACGGCGACAAGGTTTCGGCCTTCGTCGTGCCGAAAGATACCGCTGGCCTGTCATTTGGCGCCAATGAAAAGAAGATGGGCTGGAACGCCCAACCGACGCGCATGGTCACCTTCGACAATGTCCGGATCCCCGCGGGCAACCGCATCGGCGGCTCGGGCGAGGGATTCCGCTTCGCCATGAAGGGCCTCGATGGCGGCCGCCTTAATATCGCCGCCTGCAGTCTGGGCGGGGCGCAAGACGCGCTCGACCGCGCCATGGCCTATGCGGCCGAACGCAGCCAGTTCGGCAAGCATCTCAATGAATTCCAGGCGACCCAGTTCAAGCTGGCCGATATGGAAACAGAGCTCCAGGCTGCGCGCACCTTGCTCTACGAAGCCGCCGCACGCCTTGATGCCGGCGACCCCGGCGCGACGCGCTGGTGCGCCATGGCCAAGCGTTTCGTCACCGATACCTGTTCAAAAATCGCCAATGATGCCCTGCAAATCCACGGCGGTTATGGCTACCTCCACGATTACGGCGTCGAACGCATCGTCCGCGACTTGCGCGTTCACCAAATCCTCGAAGGCACCAACGAAATCATGCGCGTTATCATCGCGCGCGACATGCTGAAGGCGCAATAAATGGAACCGCCAGTTATCATCCGTGTCGAAAACGGTGTCGGCCGCATCACGCTCAACCGTCCGAAAGCTCTGCATGCCTTGACCACTGAAATGTGCGCCGAGATGAGCAAGGCGCTGGCGGCTTGGGCCACGGCCCCCGCGGTTGAGATGCTGATGCTCGACCACGCCGAAGGTTCGCGCGGTTTCTGCGCCGGTGGCGATATCCGCATGGTCGCTGAAAGTGGCCGCGGCGACGGCAAGGCCGGCGAAGAATTTTTCGCCGTCGAATACAGGCTGAACGTCCAGATCAAACGTTTCCCCAAACCTTATCTCGCCATTCTCGATGGCGTCACCATGGGCGGTGGTGTCGGCATCTCAATTCATGGCTCGCACCGCATCGCGACCGAACACACCTTGTTCGCCATGCCGGAAACGGGCATCGGCCTGTTCCCCGATGTCGGCGGCTCGTGGTTCCTGCCGCGCCTGGCCGGCGAAATTGGCACGTGGCTGGCCCTGACCGGCGCGCGTCTGAAGGGCAAGGACGTCTTGGCGGCCGGCCTGGCGACGCATTTCGTTCCATCCGCGCGAATCACGGAGTTGAAAGAGCGCGTCCTGGGCGGCGAAAACCTGGACCCTGTCCTGGCCGAGATGTCGGAACCCGCGGGGGCGCCGTCCTATGCCGACCATATCGAGGTCATGAACCGCTGTTTCGCCAAATCCGACATGACCGGGATCTGCCTGGCGCTGAAAATGGCCGACGACGATTGGGCGACCGAGCAGGCTGACATCCTCGCCAAGCGCTCGCCCCTGTCCTTGAGCGTGTCGCTGGAGCAATTGCGTCGCGGCGCCAGGATGACCAGTTTCGAAGACATCATGCGTATGGAATATGCCATCGCCTGTCACATCATCCGCACCAACGACTTTTCCGAAGGTGTGCGCGCGGTGATCGAAGACAAGGACAATGCGCCGCGCTGGAACCCGGCCTCGCTATCGGGCGTCACGCCGGCCATGGTCGAACCCATGTTTTCGTCGATGGAACTTACGTTATAACGGAGCTTTGCGGTCATGAAAATCGCCTTTACCGGACTCGGCCATATGGGCTCGGGTATGGCCGCCAATCTGGCCAAGGCCGGGCACGATGTTCGGGCGTTTGACTTGAGTACTGACGCGGTTGTCCAGGCCGTCAAGGACGGCGCCACCGCGGCCGCCTCCCTGGTCGATGCCTGTACCGGCGCCGAGGCGGTGGTGACTATGTTACCCGCCGGCCAGCACGTTCTCAGCGTCTACGCCGACGTCTTCCAACACGCTCCGAAGTCGGCGCTCCTGATCGATGCGTCGACCATCGATGTCGAAACCGCGCGCAAGGTCAATGCCCAGGCCGCGGCAGCTGGTTTCGCCATGGTCGACGCGCCCGTTTCCGGCGGTGTAGCCGGTGCACAAGGGGGAACCCTGACCTTTATGTGCGGCGGTTCGGACGAGGCCTTTGGCCGCGCCGAGCCGATCTTGAGCCATATGGGCAAGGCCGTCATCCATGCCGGCGCCGCCGGGGCAGGGCAGGCGGCCAAGATTTGCAACAATATGCTGCTGGCCATTACCATGATCGGCACCTGTGAAGCCTTTGCTTTAGCTGAGAAATTGGGGCTGAAAGACCAGACCTTCTTCGATATCGCCTCGAAAGCCTCGGGTCAGAATTGGTCAATGACCAGCTATTGCCCGGTCCCTGGTCCGGTGCCATCGTCGCCGGCCAATCGCGACTATCAGCCGGGCTTCGCCGCCGGCCTGATGTTGAAAGACCTGACGCTGGCCATGCAGGCAGCCGCTCAGGCTTCGGCCGATACGCCCCTGGGCGCCAAAGCCCACGCCCTCTACGACGCCTTGTGCGCCCAGGGCCATGCCATGCAGGACTTCTCCTACATGATGGAACGCATCCGCCGCGGCGCCTGAGCGTAAAACATAAGGGAACCATCAGGGCACAAGATTAAAAAGTTAAATTCCGATCAAGCATTAAGACGGTTAATGCCAAAGTAAGGTCATCTTTTGGTTACCTCTTAATATTTTATAGCGCATCCTCAAAAGCGACGCAGTTAAGCGGCGCAGGGGATAGTAGAGTATGCGTAAAATGGGGATTGGACTGGCGAACTTCGCCGGTATCCTGGTGACCTGTGCGGCTCACGCCGGCCCTTCGGATGTCAGAACCTTGTCGGAGGCCGTCTTGGCCAGCCAGGTACTCGACATCATCAATATACAGCGATCTCAACACGGATGCGCCCCGCTTCAAATGGACGACAGGCTGTTCGCCGCGGCGCAGAGACAAAGCGAAGCCATGGCGCGCGAGCATTTCGCCGGCCATGTTTCGCCGGACGGCGCCACGCCCGAGAGCCGCGTTAAGGCTGCGGGATATAGCTTTGCCATTGTCGCCGAGAATATCCAGGTGAATACGCGCTACCCCCTGGCGATGGTGGAAGCTTCGCTGAACGCGCCGAAGCATCGCGACAATCTGTTCAACTGTGCCTATACGGATACCGGAATCGCTGTCGTGTTGCAGGATGACGGCGTCGCCGTTCCCGGCGTCCCCTCCATGTACAAATACTATTGGACACAGGTACTTGCGGCGCCGGCTGTACCGGATCAGGCGGCCGTGACGGAGAAGGTTCTGGCCCTGATCAATGCTGAGCGCGCCAAACAGGGCTGCGGACCGCTCCAGGTCGACGCCAAGCTGTCCCAGGCGGCCGAACGCGAAAGCCGTGACATGGTGACCAAACATTTCTTCAGTCATAACGACCCGGACGGCGCCACACCCGGCAGCCGCGTCAAGGACACGGGCTATGTCTATCAGATGATTGGTGAAAATATCGAGGTCAATACCGACACACCCGAAGACGCTGTCGCGAGCTGGATGAACAGCCCTGGCCACCGCGCCAATATCCTGACCTGCGCCTTTCGCGATACCGGCATCGCCGTCGCCGTCCAGGACGATAATATCCCGGTCGACGGCGTCCCCCACGCCTACAAGGCCTACTGGACCCAGGTCTTCGCCTTGCCGTTTCACGGCGGCAGCTGAAGGCGTATCAATGTTGATTTTGATGATTTTGGCGATTAACCATGCGAGCCGATTGCCATAAGAGTAGCTTATTGCGTACGGCTTTCATGGGTGATCAATACTTGATTATTTAAAGCTTATGCGGTCGCGCTGAACATCCTGGGCTGGCCGCAAACTGTCGAGGAAACGCGTCATCTGATCGATACCGAGCGCCAGGAATTCGGCATCCTGGGCATTCTTGGCCAACGAGACATAGCCTTCATACATGGCGACGATTTGCGAGGCGACTTCGAACGGATTTACACCCTTGCGCACCGTCCCTTTCGTCTGGCCGGCGTGCAGAGCTTCGCCCAAGCCGACGATCCAGCCCTTGAAAATGGCGGCCAACCGTTTCCGGAAAGCTTCGTCCAGCGGCGACATTTCCTGGGCCAGATTGTTGAGCGGACAGCCGCCAGCTACATTTTCCGGCGTTAGTGGTACGGCCTTGACTGTCACGATCAGAGTATCGACGACATTGTCCGTCTGCTCCAACGGTTTCAGCCACTGATCGCGGATCATGGTCGCCACGACCTCGTCGATCACCGCATGTCCCAACGCATCCTTGTTGTCGAAATGGTGGTAGAGGGCGCCCTTGGTCACACCCGACCGGGCGATGATGGCGCTGAGATCCGCGCCTTGAAATCCGGACCGATAGATTTCCTCATAGGCGGCCGACAGCAATTTTTCGCGAGTCGCAAACGGGTTGCGGCGTCGTGTATCCTTTGTTTTTACAAAAGAAATAGCCATACCGACCAGTATGTACTGATTGGTTAACAGAGTCAAGTCTTGCCTCAGCCCGCGCCTTTCGGCTATATGCTGACAAAAACTGGCATCAGACATTGATAGCTGTTCGCCACCCCTAACGGAGGCTCAAACCATGTCGCGTGCCACCCGTCTTCTCGATCTGCTACAACTCCTGCGCCGCCACCGTTATCCGGTCGCCGGCGCCGAACTGGCGCGTGAGCTAGAGATTTCGCTGCGCACCCTATACCGCGACATTGCCGCCCTGCAGTCCCAGGGCGCCCACATAGAGGGCGAGCCGGGCGTGGGCTATGTCCTGCGCCCCGGCTACATGCTGCCGCCCCTGATGCTGTCCCAGGAGGAGCTCGAAGCCCTGGTGCTCGGCACGCGGTGGGTGGCGGATCGGGGGGATGCCCGTTTGGGCGCAGCGGCACAAAACGCCCTGACCAAGATCGTCGCCGTCCTGCCCAAGGACCTGGCCGACGAGATCGAAACCAGTGGACTTTTAGTGGCGCCCAGCTGGCAGTCGCCGGAAACCCGCCTCGACCTCGCCGAGGTCCGCGCCGCCATCCGCTCGGAATGCCGGGTCGATGTCCGTTATGTCGACGCCAAAAACGAAACAACCGAGCGGGTGGTCTGGCCCATCGCGCTCGGCTTTTTCGAACATGTCCGTATTGTCATTGCCTGGTGCGAACTACGCCAGGCCTTCCGTCATCTCCGCGCCGACCGGATCCTCAGCTGGACGCCGCTGAGCAATCGTTACCCCAAGCGCCGGGTGGCCCTGTTAAAGGCCTGGCGCCTGGAACGTGACGAAGAGAACGCTCGTTATAACGCTGCCTGAGGGGACTATTGGACGATCGGCAGCAGCACTGAACTGGCGGCCGTGGGGCCATGGTAGACGCTTTCTGTCGCCGCCTTATAGTCCTCCGGCTTGGCGTTGAAAATGTTGTCGACATAGGTCTGGGGGTTACGGTCATACAGAGGGAATAACGATGACTGGACCTGGATCATGATCTTGTGACCCGGCAGGAAGACGTGGTCGACATTGGGCAGACCGAACTTATATTCCTCGACCTTGCCGGGCGTCAAAGGACCGGGTGTGGCGAAGCCGTGGACGTACCTGCCACGGAAGATTTCGATGCCGATCGGCAGTTCTTCGCCGGGCGTCGTCCGGGCCACTTCGCCTTGGCCGCCCTCCGGGGAGGTATTGGGATAGACATCGATGATCTTCACCACCCAGTCACTGTCCGTGCCCGACGTGGCGGCGAACAGGTCAACCTGCGGGGCGCCCATGATATGGACAGGCTTATCGAGAGCCGTCGTAGAATAGACCAGTACGTCCGGCCGGTCGGAGACGAAGCGCTGATCGTGGACCAGCCACGGCTTCCATTGTGCGCCGTCGTCCATATCGATCGGCCGCGGGATGAAGGGCACGGGCTTCGACGGATCGGAGACATAGTCGTCATGGCCATCGCTGGCGGGTTTCGTGAAACTGGCGGTGAACTTGTCGCCGAGATAGAGCGGCGTCAGCGTTCCCATCGGCCATTTTTGCGAGATATCCCACTTATTCACGCCCGTTGCATAGGTCAGGACCGGCGGCGTATGGGGATCGGGCGCGCCCTTCAGATAGTGATCGAAGAACGGCTTCAGATAGTCGGCGCGGAACTCTTCGGCCGTATCGCCGGTGAAGGTCAGGTCGCCCAGGCTGTAGCCATAGTGGTTGACGCCGGAATGGCGCCACGGCCCGATGACCAGGCTGACCATATCGTTCTTCTTGTCCTTCGGCTCGATCGCCTTATAGACGGCCGGCGCGCCATAGCTGTCTTCCTGGTCCCATTGTCCCACGATCAACATGGTCGGGACGGTGAGCGGGCGGGCGCCCATCCATTTGTCGACCGCCTGTTCCGACCAGAAGGACGTATAGGCCGGGTTTTGCATCAATTTTTGGATGAAGGGATAGTTTTCGAAGCCCCACTTACGGATATAGTCCCCGGTCGAGCCGGCTTCGAGATAGCGCGTATAGTCGTCGCCGACCCCCATGGCCGGTCCGGCACCCTCGGCTTTGGCCGTGCTTTGGCCGACGGCATAGCCGACATTCGGGTTGCGGAAGGCGCCATTGTGGAACCAGTCGTCGCCCATCCAGCCATCGACCATCGGGCTTTGTGGCGCGGCGGCCTTGAGCGCCGGATGCGGATTGATCTCGGCCATCAGGGAGGTGAAGCCCAAGTAGCTGGAGCCGACGATGCCGACCTTGCCGTTGCTTTCTTTGACGTTTTTGACCAGCCAGTCGATCGTGTCATAGGCGTCGGTCGCTTCATCGATACCGGTATTGTTGAGCGGCCCGACGATCGGGCGATTCATGACGAAGTCGCCTTCGGAATTGTGGAGACCGCGGATGTCCTGATAGACGCGAATATAGCCGTCATTGACGAAATCGGCATCCATGGCCGGCAGGATCTCGGTGATCGACTGGCTGGCGGTGCGTTTGGCCGAGCCCTTGGCGTCGTAGGGCGTGCGGCTGAGCAGGATCGGGCCGTTCTGCGTGCCCTTCTTCATGACGATGACGGTGTAGAGCTTCACGCCGTCGCGCATCGGGACCATCACGACCTGCTTGGTGTAGTCGGCATCGGCGCGGACCGGTTCATAGCTGGCGACGCCATCGGTCGTCATGGGCGTGACTTGGGGCGTTACCGTCTGTGCCAGGGCGGGGGCGGCCATGGCAAGCGACAGTAGCGCGGCGGCGCAGGTGAGGGTGGTCGGGCGTATCATGGCAATCTCCGTCTTGTGATGGCGCGCAGAATACACGCTTAAAAGCGCGATACAATATACATCGGTTTCACCTGCATCGACCTGCATTAACCTATCGCGTCTTTACAAGCCACGCTCGTAAAATAAGCGTTCGGGGGCCGTCTTTTGTCAGGAGCCTCCCTATGCCCAACACCAAAAATGGCCTGAAATTCGCGCTTATTGCCTGTGCAGGCCTGGCTGTCGCCGCCCCGATCGTATGGAGTCAGACGACACCGCCCGCCACGGCGCAATCCTCTGCATCTTCGACCTCATCCAGCGCCGTCGACGACACCACGACCTCGGCGCCGGTTATGCCGGGGCCTGATCAGCTATGGCAGATCACCTCCATGACCACGGTTGCGGGTCAGGCGCCGGCCACCACGACGACCAGTCTGTGCCTGAGCCCCGACGAGCTCAAAACGCCGCCGGTGGCCATTACCGGGCCGCAATGCGAGAACCAGACCTTCAGCGCCAACGGCAACACCACCTCGTGGACGACCGATTGCGACGCCGTCAAGGGCACGGGTTCGGTCACCCTGGCGCCGGACGGACAATCGTTCTCGGGGGATATTGCTGCTTCGGCGGCCGGCCAGGACACGTCGATCCATGTCGATGCCGTGGTCACGGGCACCTGCACCAAGACTTGACTCAGGTTATGACTCATCGGCCCATACCGGCAAACCCGGGATGAGTGACATGACCGATATCAAGCTGGACGATAGCTGGAAAGCCCCGCTGTCGCAGGAGTTCGACAAGCCGTACATGCAGGTTCTGAAGAGCTTCCTGGTCGAGGAACGCGCCGGCGGCAAGCATATCTTTCCCAAGGGCAGCGAGTATTTCCGCGCGCTCGACCTGACGCCGCTCGATCACGTTCGCGTCGTTATCCTGGGCCAGGATCCGTACCACGGCCCAGGTCAGGCCCACGGCCTGTGTTTTTCGGTCCGGCCAGGCGTCCGCATTCCGCCGTCCCTGGTCAATATCTATAAGGAAATGCAAGCCGACCTCGGCATTCCACCGGCGAAGCACGGCTTTCTCGAATACTGGGCGAAGCAGGGCGTCCTGCTGCTCAACAGCGTGCTCACCGTCGTCGAAGGTCAGGCCGCAGCGCACCAGGGCAAGGGTTGGGAACAGTTTACGGATAGCGTAATCCGCGCCGTCAACGAGCAACCGCACGGCGTCGTTTTCATCCTGTGGGGTTCCTATGCCCAGAAGAAGGCGGCCTTTGTCGATACCTCGCGCCACCTGGTGCTGAAGGCGCCGCACCCGTCGCCGCTATCGGCCCATAACGGCTTTTTCGGCAGCAAGCCGTTCTCGAAAACCAATGATTTCCTGGTCTCCAAGGGTTATGCCCCGATCGACTGGACATTGCCGGACGATCCTGGGCAGGGTTAGACCGTGGCAAGAAAGCATGTCCCCTTTATGCGTGGGTGGGTTAGACTTGATCCCGTAAAACTGGAGTACGCGACATGCTGAAAACCGGAGCCGGATCGATCTTGGGCTTGTGTGTTCTGGCCTCGTCTGTTCTGGCGGGGTGCGAATCCCGTCATGAAGCGGCGAAACCGCCGGCGGCCTCAGCCTCTGCCGGAGCCGAGGCGTCACAGGACAGCGCCATGGCGAGTATGAGCGCCAGCGAAAGCGCCTCATCGGTCGAAGTCGCGGCGATTGGCCGGTTGGGCCAAAAGCCCGGCCTGTGGCAATTGACGCAAAGCCTGCCGCAAATGGGCGGGAGCTATAAGCAAAAGATCTGCGTCAGCGCCAAACAAGGCGCGACCCTGGCCGTGACCGGCCAGGACTTCCTGGGGAAACCGGAAATGGCGCGTTTGAGCTGCACGGTCCACACGGTGCGCAAGCAGGATGACGGCGCCGATATCGACAGTGTCTGCGAAGTCAACGACACGACCCTGACCAGCAATATCCATGTCGATATCATCGGCCACGACGCCTATCACCAAACGGCGGAAACCCGTTATTCGCCAGCCTTTGCGGGGCATGGCGATTTGGTCACCATTACCGACGGCAAGTGGCTGGGCGACTGTCCGGCCAATATGAAGCCCGGTGACTTCGTCACCCAGGACGGCGTCCATATGAAGGTCGGGCCAGTGCTGGCGAAATTTTCTTCCTGAATATTGCTCAAACTATATCCCCGTTATAATGTCCACGGGCCGCGTATTTATGGCCATGGCTGTTCCTGTATATTTTGGGGAGTTTTATTATGAAAAAATTGAGTTTAAACATTTGCATAACTTCGGTGGTCCTGGGGGCTGTTCTTGGGTTATCGGCCTGTAACAAGCCCGCACCGGCCGATGGTGGCGCCGGTGGTTCGACACCGCCCGCCGACGCGCCGGCGGCATCGACCGATCCCTTGGCGGCCGTCGATGCCGGCCCGGGCCTGAAGGCCGGCCTGTGGCAAAGCACGATGAACATGCCGGGCATGACGTCGGGCATGACGACGAAAATGTGCCTGGATGAGGGCCTGACCAAGAAGTTCAGCCAGATGGGCAGCAGCAATCCCAGCAATCTGGATTGCGCCCCGACCTCGGCGACCCGGGTCGGCAATGTTGTCGACATCAACACCCAGTGCAAGGTCAACGGCAAGACCGCCAACACCAAGATGCATATGGAACTGGGCGACGGCAGCTATCGCCAGACCATCGAGACCAGCTATGATCCGCCGATGGGCGAGCCGACCAAGATCACGGTCGACGGCAAGTATCTCGGCGCCTGCCCGGCCACCATGCGGGCCGGCGACATGGAGATGATGGGCGGCATCAAGATGAACATGTACGATCTGGCCGCCAAGGCCAAAGCCAAGGGCTAAGAGCCCGCGCAGTGCCTTCTGCTTACTGTAATCTGACACCAGGCCCTTTCTCCTGCTATGAGAAGGGGCCTTTTCTATAGGATATCCGATGAGACTGTTCCTGACCGCCGCCACCCTCGCGCTCGCTCTTGCCTTGCCGGCGGCCGCCGATCCGCAAAACCCGCCTGAATTCAAGGCGCAAACCTTAGTTCTAACCGACGTGCCGGCGGCCACGGGACCGGCCGTCGATTTGTTCAACGGCAAGGATCTGGACAATTGGGACGCCTGGCTGGGCTATGGCGTGCCGGCGCAAACCTATGCGGCCATCCATGACAAGCCTATGGGTGTGGGCGGCAAGGGCAGCATGTTCAAGGCCGTCACGGAAGACGGCGAGCCGGCGCTCTATGTCAACGGCAAGTATTGGGGCAGCCTGGTCGAGGCCGGTGACCATGCCAACTACCATCTGCGGCTCGAGTATAAATGGGGCCCGACACGCTATGCGCCGCGGCTGGACCAGCCGCACAACAACGGCTTACTGTACCATACCCATGGCAAGCCGGGGGCGGTGTGGGGCACCTGGTCGCGAGCGGTCGAGTTCGAGATCATGACCGGCAGTGTCGGCATGGTGGTGCCGGTCGGCAAGGACCTGACAGTGACCACCAAGCTGGCCCACGATGCCAGCCTGATCGATCCCAAGGTGCGTTTCATGCCTGACGGCCAGGTGGGGCAGGCGGTCGGCAATACGGCGCAATGGAATATCGAAAACAACAGCAATGCCGATAAGCCGGTGGGGGAATGGAACACGCTCGACCTCTATGTCGTCGGCAACCATGCCATCCATGTCGTTAACGGCGTACCGGTGATGGAGGTGTGGGACATCTGCGACACGCCCGACACGGCGGACACCGGCCGTCCGGGGGTATGCTTGCCGCTGACCCACGGCCATATCCAACTGCAATCCGAGGGGGCCGAGACCTTCTTCCGCCATATCACCCTGGAGCCGATCGACCATCTGCCGGTGATCCAGGTGGCGCATTAACGCGGTTTGGGCTATGTCATGTTGCGTCGCCGCGAATGAGTAGACCAGGCACGCATTCGTGGCGTGCCTTTGTTGAAAAGATTGAGTTTTTGCCTTGTCGAATGAGTAGGGCGTAAAATAATATATTACCGTTTCGCGGAGCTCGGCCATGACGCATAAACAAACCCTAACCGCCATTTTGCCGTGCAACGACATGGCCAAAAGCCGGGCTTTTTACGAAAAGCTCGGCTTCGTCGTCGAGGGCGATTATGACGACTATCTGATCCTGTCGCATCCGTGCGGCGCCGACCTGCATTTGCAGGCCGCCGTCGAGGGTTGGCTGGTTCCCGGGCAAAACCCGTTCGGCCTGTATCTCTATGTCGAAGACGTCGACAGTATCGCCGCCAAGGCCGGCGCCACGGCGCGCGAGACCGACTGGGGCATGTATGAGGCGGCCTTTTCCGATCCGGACGAGACCCTGATCCGTGTCGGCTGGCCGATGCGGCTGCGGGGCTGAGCCTTGCCGGAAGGCATGAATTTAATTTATGGCTCCTGCCAATTTTGATCGTTTGTGGCGGCCGCGGAAGTCTGCGATGTTTCTGAGCAGAAGGCTATAAAGCCTTATGGAACAGGGTGCGCATCTGCGTGCCGCACAAGGATGAGGTCAGGAACATGATGATTAAAATTTGGGCAAGGCTTGCCCTGGCGTTCGGCCTGGGCGCGGCTGCATCCATGGCTGTGGGCGGCGCGGAGGCGGGGCCGGCGGCGTGGACGAAAAGCGTCAAGCCGTTCCTGATCGCGCCGCATATCTATTATGTCGGCACAAAGGGGCTGTCGGCCTTCCTGATCACCTCATCCGATGGCGCCATCCTGATCGACGGCACCCTGGCGGAGAATGCCCCGCTGATCGAACGCAATATCGTGGCGGTCGGTGTGCCGCTGACATCGGTGAAATGGATCGTCAGCGACCATGCGCACAACGACCACGTCGGCGCTCTGGCGCGGATCAAGGCGGATACCGGCGCGAAATTCGCCGCCAGCGCGGGCGACCGCGTAGCGCTTGAAAGCGGCGTGCCGCGCGGCGACATGGATTACGACACAAACGGCTTCCATTTTCCGGCCGTCAAGGTCGATCGGGTTGTGGGAGACGGCGACAGCGTCACGGTCGGGGAGGTGAGGCTGACGGCGCATCTGACGCCGGGCCATACGCCGGGCTGCACCAGTTGGAGCACGACGGTCAATGATGGCAACCGGCCTGCGCGCGTGCTGTTTCTTTGCAGCCTGACCGTTGCCGGCAATAAATTGGTGGGCAACCGCGCCTATCCGACGATCGTTGCGGACTATGAGGCGACCTTTGCCAAGCTTTCCGGTATGCAGGCCGATATCGTCCTGACCAGCCATCCCGAACGGGCGGATATCCTGGGACGGGAAGCGCGGGTGAAGGCCGGGAACGCCCGCGCCTTTATCGACCCTGCGGCGCTTGCCGACATTGTCAACCAGGCCAGGCAGGACTTCGAGGCCGAGCTGGCGGCCGCCCGGAAGACAAGGGTGAAACCATGATGCGATCGACGCGTTGGCAAGCGGCGCGAAAAGGGTTAATCTAGCGCTTCGGGACTTTTGGAGGGGATAAGATGTTTTTGAAATTCAAGATGTTAGTTGCCATCGCTTTGGTGTTGAGCGCGACACCGGCTCTGGCGCAGGTCGAACAGCCGGCCAATGAGATGCCGGCCGGCGATACGCCGGCGGACGATACCGCGCCCGGTGATATGCTGCAGAAGAGTGCGGACTTCGACTATGACGCCTGTTTGCAGGCGGAAACGGCCGGTCAGACGGGCTGGGGGGACTGTTCGCAGCGGCAATTGGCGCTTGAGGAAGCGGCCATGGCTGTGGCCTATAATGAGCTGGTGGGCTATGCCACCGAGCATTCACCGTCCGCCATTCCGGATTTTGCGATGATGCAGTCCACCTGGGTGCCTTATCGCAACGCCTATTGCGATATCGAGTACCAGCTCGACGGGGCCATGCAGGGGGCGCTGGACCGGGGGCAGTGCCTGGTGGAGATGACCGCCGGGCAAACGCGGGAGTTGAAGGGCTTGAAGGACCGGCTGGAGCATCCGGAGGACTATCGGTGAACCTCAATCGCCTTCGATGATCGAGTGCTTTATTGTAGGGAAGGAATTATGCAATTAACATTCTGTTCCCTTTTACTCTTTTCCCTTTCCCCGAACCTCCATGCTGCCATATTCCGGCAATGGGGTTCGATATGTTTACAGACAGCGTTCTTTACCCACATAAATTTATGTGGTATGGCACATTAAACAATGTGTGTTATGTCCTCCTCATGCCTTACGCAAATTTCCTTTCAGAACTGGAGAGAGCGAATCTGAGCGTGCGGGCGTTCGCTGAGTTGGTCGGAATGAACCCAAATTCAATCTCTAATTATGCGCGCGCAGGCGAGTTGCCGACCCACTTGGGCCTCATCGCTGTTCTAGTGGCCGAACTTGGGGCGCGTGGCATGGACTATCGACGCGTCATGTCGAAGGTCGCGCTTGCGCCGAAAAAACCTCGCGGCGGTGCGAAACGCGGACATTTCGGAGGAGATCGACAAGGTGATCTGGATCTCCTGAGAGGGCAAACAGATGGCTGACATAGCCGCTGAAATTGCAGCATTCGGAGCCGATTTAACAGCGCTACATCTCCTTGATGACGACAGCCCTGATTTGTTGCCGTATGCAACGATCACCTCCGCACGCCGAAATGTCGGCTCTATCCTGGGCGTTGTGGGCGCTGTTTATGAGTGGCAGGGCGCGCCTCTTATATTTTTAGTCGACGCTGATTTACTCAAAGAACATGTACAGTTGCATCGCATTCGTCGTCTTCTCGCAATGCGAGGCGATGCCCCGTATTTGGGTGTAATTGCGCCAGGGCGGCTCGAGGTGTATCGGATTGCTCTCGACAAACAGTCTCCTGAGCAAGCTCGTGTTGGGCTTAATATCGACGACGGAACAAAACGGACTATCTTGGCGCGCTTGGGCAATACACGCCCGCAAGCGGGGATTAGCCAACGCGGTTGGATTTCCAATGTTGTCCTTAACCTCTTAACTGGGTCGATCAATAGCCTCATCAAAAACGGGGGCATCTCGGATGAGGACGCAATCTCGCTCGTAGGCCGCGCGCTCTTCACCCGATTCCTAGCGGACCGTAATTTGTTGCCAGAAGGCATGTCCAGTGCCGGAGTGGCAGTTGGTTTGTTTGATGACCGGCAAACGTCTGAGAAGACCTCGGGGTGGCTGGACACGACGTTTAACGGAGATCTCCTACCGTTATCGGATGGGGTTTTTGCAACACTTCCGTCAGCAGCATATCATGTACTTGGCGACGTGCTTAGGCGTGCGCCCGACAGTCAGTTATTCCTTGGCTGGGAGGAAAAATGGGACAATCTTGATTTTGCACATATCCCAGTTGGGGTCCTAAGCCAAGCATATGAGCTTTATCTGCGCAACCATGCCCCTCTGCGCCAGAGACGGGAAGGGGGGTACTATACTCCGCGACCTATTGCTGAACTCATGGTAAGGGCTTCGTTTCGAGCGCTTAGTCGAGAAGGTAGATGTAGCGACGCAAAGGTTCTTGATCCTGCGGTTGGCGCCGGCGTATTTCTTTTGACAGCTCTACGTGAACTTGTTGCCGAGCGTTGGAAGGCGGACGGGACGCGTCCAAATACTCAAACGCTCAGGTCTCTCCTTTACCGCCAAATCGTTGGTTTCGACATCAATGAGGCTGCACTACGATTTGCAGCGCTCGGCTTATACCTCATGTCCATCGAATTGGACCCCGATCCGAAGCCGGTCGACAAACTTCGCTTTGACGATTTGCGTGGCACTGTACTTCATTTGTTGAAAACTGAAGGTCCGGACGTGGGAAGCGAGCTTGGCAGTCTGGGACCGCTTATCGGAGACGAGCATCGCGGCCAATACGATGTTGTTATTGGTAACCCGCCTTGGTCCAGCGGGACCAAGCTACGGGACTGGGAAATAGTCCGTAAAACTGTGGCTCGGATCGCCGTCGATAGGGAAATTACGAATGTTTCACCGCCTCTGCCAAATGAGGTGCTCGATTTGCCCTTTGTATGGCGCGCCATGGAGTGGGCAAAACCAAATGGTCAAATTGCGTTTGCATTGCATGCCCGAATCCTTTTTCAGCAAGGCGATGGGATGGCAGATGCGCGCTTGGCGCTGTTCGAAGCGCTCGACGTAACATCGGTGATCAATGGCGTTGAGCTAAGACAAACGAAAGTCTGGCCCGAAATATCCGCACCATTTTGTATTCTGATAGCAACCAATAAGGTTCCGGGGGCTGGGGCTGGTTTTCGATTAATCAGTCCAAGACTCGAAGATTCTCTCAATGAAGCCGGCAGTATGCGTGTTGACGCACTCAACGCTGATATCATTCCAACTCGGCAATTGGCTGAGACCCCCGAGATGCTCAAAATTCTCTTTCGGGGATCGAAAGCCGATTTGGGGATTGTCCAGCGCATTCGGGCGGCGGGCCATCCAACTTTAGATACGTTCTGGCGTGACACGGTGGGAGTCTCTGCGCGCGGTGGTTTGCGTGGCAGTGGTAACGGTTATCAAAACTTGAGAGCCAGCAGCCGGGTTCGTCAGCGAGGGGATGGTTTGCCAGGCGTGGATGCTAAGTATCTCCATGGATTACCTGAAATAACGTCAGCTTCCATTGTAGACGTACTCATTGAAACAAAGTCGTTGGAAAAATTTCAGCGCGACCGGATACACGACCCGCGGCCCATAGAGCTATTTTCGGGTCCATTGGCCATTGTTCATAAATCCCCTCCTGCGAATACTGGGCGAATTAGCGTTGGAGTCGCAGAGGAAAGTGCAGTCTATAATACTTCGTTTTACGGCTACAGCCCGCAAATGCAGCCCGGGTCAGCAGACGTTGTCCGCTATATATCTTTAGTAATAGGTAGTAATTTTGCAATATGGATGTCGCTGATTACTAGTGGAGAGTTCGGGTTTGAACGGGAAACTATAGAAAAGGCAACTATAGATAAAATGCCTATACCTGACTTTCGCAAACTTACGCCGCTGCAGCGTGATGAGGTTAATTCTATATTCAATTCCCTTTGCTCCGGGGAGGCGTCATGGGAACAGGTGGACGATTGGGTCGCGCGGCTATATGGATTCAGCGATCGCGATACACAAGTAATTGTGGACACGTTAAAATTCAACCTTCCTTTTTCTGAGAATAAAAGGGCTGCTCAAGCAGTTCCCACTCAAGATGAAGTGAGACGATTTTGCAATGTGTTGAACGCTGAGCTGTCGCCCTGGTGTAAACGTTTTGGAACGTCTCTAGACGTTCGCTCCCTGCGTTATTACGTCTACTCCCCATGGCTTGGTATTGAAATTCGTACCAATGGTCCGAATAAATTTGATACTATACCGGCAACGGATTGGGATGGGCTGCTCCGCGCGGCAGATGAGGCGGCAGCATCTGAAGTGCTCCTCAGAAATGGACCTAGTCAGTTGCTGGTAGGCCGTTTGGCTCAACGACGCTATTGGAGCGACACGCAGGCGCGTCTGCTAGCTCAGCGTATTATCTGGTCACATCTCGACCTGCTGAAGGAACATGCGGACGCATGAAGCCTTCAGCTATCCATCCTCGCCCAGATCAGATATCGGAATTGACGCGAGGTCTCCGACTGCCTTTGCCAGAGCTCCAATCTGATTATCTTGAAATAATCGCGGAAGGCTTCCTTCTCGCATATGAAGATATTCGCAAGCACTCGCCCGTTGTGACGGTGTCCGGTAGCGAAGCGGAAATCACGGCGTTAATGGAAGCTCGCCTTAACCGGCTTATTGACCAGGATCCATTTTGGGGGCAACTCGTGCTTTGTGTTGCGCGAGGAAAGGAAAGTTTAAGCTTTAATGGGGCGAATCTTGAAAAACGGCCGGACCTTTCGATTTACCTGACGAGCCGCGATAGAGCATTTCCACTTATTGTCGAGGCTAAAATCGTCGACGATAAAGCAGGCAAATCCGAACAGCTCTATTGCGACAAGGGGGTTTGTCGCTTTCTTAAAGGCGAATATGCTTGGGGAAACGTTGAAGCATTTATGATCGCGTATGTCCGTGACGGCTCATCCATTGGAATGAAACTTACGCCATTCCTGACAGCGGCGCTAGGTAAGAGCCCGACAGCATATAGTGTAGAAGCTTTACCGGTTTCAATCACTGCGGGTGGTTGTGATCTTGCGCGTTCGAGGCACGGACGTGCATTTCAGTACACGCATCAAGATCCTCCTTCAAATCTTCCAGGATCAATCGATCTGTGGCATCTATGGTTGTCGTGACGCCATCATGACTCGGCACCGTGATTAGATCGCCTAATTTTAAAGGTCGTGTCCCGGTACGCGGTAATTTGGGAGTTTCGGGAGGCTCTAAGAAATGTAGTATTATTTGCCTCCTGCTTCGTCCGCACAGCAGTCCTCCAATGTCGTCTTCATGCCGCGGGTTTCCTTCACCTGACCCGGCTGACGCCCTCAAAAAATCCCAATATTCCCTGCCAGGTTCACAGTTATTGTTTTGCGGATGAAGACAGGTACCAGCAACTCGCGCTCGTCCGTTTCCAGCGCCGCATCGAGGGGGTTGAGTTTGTCATACAGCCGTCTCATCTCGGCCTGTGTCATTTCCTCCAGGCCTGCGGCAGTACAGGCGCCCGTAACGGCCATTGATGATCCGTCAAATCATTTGGATAAGGTGATGTCTTGCGTCTATGTTCGACGCGGGTACTCTCATCCCAAGCCATCCCGCACTCTATTTCTTCTCAAATGACCAAATCCATAACCGTATCCGTCGAGCCGACATCAGAGATGTTGGAGGTTGCGCCGGCTGTCCCATCGTATCAGGCCCGCGTCGCCGAATGGATGATGACGTGCTTCGGCGCCGATATCAGCAATAGTGTCGCGGAGCGCTGCTTCCGGTTCTTCGAAGAGGCCGGCGAATTGTGCCAGGCGCTCGGCATGACCGAGGATCAGGCGCGCGACCTCGTGACCTATACCTGGAGCCGTGACAAAGGCGAGCCGTCGCAGGAAGTTGGCGGCGTGATGGTCACCTTGGCGGCCATGTGCCAGGCCGCGGGCCTGGATATGGCCGCTGACGGCGAAGCCGAGCTCGCACGGATCGACACGCCCGAGACCATCGACAAGATCAGGCGCAAGCATCACGCCAAGACGTTGCGGACATCGCATAACGCGCTGTAGCCGTGCGGCCCGAAACGGAGGTGAAGGTGTATGGCAGCGATGGCATATTGACCTTATTTTGCCCGTCGCGCAGGGCTTTGGGGCCATTTCACGGGGCTTGGAGGGCTGTTTGGGCGGCTAAACGGGTCAATTTGTGGCGCCGGGATTTCAGGTTTCGGGGGGGAATTTGGGAGAAAGCTGTAAAGGCGGTTTTTTTACAGGGCCACTGTTGTCGCAGAGACACCCATTTACACCCATTTAGCGGCATACGCTGACGGCGAGTTGCTTGCTATTGGGGCACTGTTGTCGCAGAGACACCCATTTCCACCCATTTAACGGTCTGCGCTGACGGCGAGTTGGTTGCCATTGGTGTGTTGTTGGCGGCTTACCGGGGCACTCCAGGGCGGTAGCCGAGGGGGCTTTGTGGCATTGCCGTCTGCGGCGATCGATGATTATGATGCAAGCATGGCACCTGAGAGCGCGGCGCAAGACTTTTACGGCTTTTTGGGGCGGGTGCAGTCGCAGCCCGGCAGGATCGTACTGCGGTTTTATCCGATAGATTCCAGCGGAGACACGGAAGCCAAGCCCGTGCTCGAAGTCCACTGCCACGAACCTCAATTCACAGCGTCAATTGCCGAGAAACAGATAGACCGTGAGTTTGAAATCGAAGTGTCTGTCGACAGATTCGACATGCATGACGCCTCGGCCGGCACGTCAATGAGTCTGCAAGCTGCAAACTTCGCGGCTCACAGGGTTCCGTTGGATATTGAGGACTATGTCCATCGGTTGAAATTGCGCGATCAACGTGCCTCCGAATTAAGCCGCGAACTGATTGCCGTTCGGCGTCAAAACGAAAAGTTCAAGTCCGTCGCGCAGGAATTGCTGCGCCGGGCCGAGATCAAGGGCGCGGGATCAGCGGAACTTCAACGCCAGCAAAAATCGGCCGTTGATGCGCTCCAGCGTTTATTGGTGGAGCTTGATACAGACGAGTAATTGGGGGAATTTGGCCTGTGGCCGGGGGCGACGCCCGTACTGCCGGGCTTAGATTAAGCAAGAAGACCCACCGGTCCAATCGATCGGTTGTATGGAAGGGTGCCTTTAAACCATGTTGCGCACACATCTGAGCTTTCGGTCCGTGACTCTGCTCGACCCCGACTCCGATCGTCCTCCGGGTGGCGGTCGCGTCGCTGAGCTGTTGGCCGCTCGGCTTCCGAACCATGGCTTTCAGCCAAAATCAAGCCTGGGAGAAGATTGGGGGTGGCGCATCGATATCGCCAACGACGCCTTTCCTTTGTGGATCGGCTGTGGCGGCAGGGATGAAACCGAAGACGGCCATCTGTGCTTCATCGAGCCGTCGAAGCCCTTTGTCACGCGGTGGTTCAAAAAGATTGCGACGACCGAGACCGTCGAGCGCCTGGCCAAGGCGATGGAGGCTATCCTGGCGGTAGACGGGCAGGTCACGGACTTGCGATGGTGGACAGAGGAAGAGTTGAGGCAGATCAGAGGCCGTTAATCCCACCAGAAGAACCACCAGCCTGCGTTCATCAAGGTCGCGGCCAGGGTCGAAATATCGCCCACACCCTGGTCGACGATATCGGCGCAGTAGCGATATTGTTCGCTCGCCACGGCCATGGCCTGATCGCGGGAGATGGGCGGGCGGGCGACTTTCAGGTTCATGACATCGCCGCCCAAACCGACCAACTCGGCGCCGAAGCGGTCGTACCATGAGCGAAGGGCTGCGACGTGATAGGCCGGCGGCGGGCAGGCGTTCCAGCCGCCGTAGTGGAGATAGGCGGGGACTTCCCAGCTTTTCTCGGTCGGGATCAGCACGATATAGACCTTGGTCAACGGTTTGCCGGTCAAGATATCGGTGGCGACAGTGAGAGCAGGAGCCAGCGGCTGAGCGTCCTCGGGCCACTCGCCGACCGCAAGCGCCATCTCCTCATCGCTGTAGGCGTCCTCCAGTTTGGCCAGGTCCTGGGGGAATTGTATCTTATCGGCCGCCGCCAGGATGACGGCGGGGTCCTGATGCGTGTCCTTGCCATCGGTGGTGAAAGGGTAGGTGAAAGCGTCCATATCCTCATCGCCGCCGACGACGACAGGGTAGCCGCGCCCGGCGGTGCGGAGCCGCGTCCATTCCGCCAGGGCCGTATCGCCGGTGACAGTGACGATTTCATAGGGAAAATCAGCCGGGATTTGAAAAGGCGCTGTCGCCGCCTGGGCGGTGCGGGTTATGCCCAGCGTCGCGGTTGCGCCAAACGCGCTCAACAACCAACGTCGTGTCAAGTTCCACATGATTTCTCCCCCACGATCGATGCAATCTAACCATAGCTTCGGTGTGTTGTGAACGGCAATCCCGATATCCAAAATACGACATGATTTCGCCGGCTGTCGTCTGCGCTGGCACCGCCCTATTGTCTCGGTATGCGGGCGGTCTCCCAGCCGTCCGTCCTTATGCCTCAAAAATCCCGGTATTCACCGCCGGGCTCGCCGTCATAGTCCTGCGGGTTGATACCACAGGCGATAGCGGCGTCTATAAAGATCGGCACCAGGAAGTCGCGCTCGTCCGATTCGATCAGGCCGTGTTGGCTGGCGGCATCGAGCCTGTTGAGCTTTTCGTACAGGTGCCTCATCTCGTTGAGGATTTGGGCTTCCGTCGGTTGATCGCCAAGGGCTTTCAGGCCTTCGAAATAGGCCCGGATGGCGGCGTCGACCGCGTCCGTGGTCGTCTGGTTCATGGCCTCCATGCCGGCCTCGCGGCACGCCTGCCAATGTTGTTCGATCCCGGGCATGGCATGGGCCAGGATCAGGTCGAGGTTCTTGTTGCGCCTGGACACGCTCATGCGGGGTACGCGTTTCTCGGCGCAGGCTGTTGCCAGCGTCAGGACGGTGGCAAGCGCAGCCATGACGGCTGTGCGCCGGTTGTAATGGGTCATGGTCGTCCCTATGTGGCGTGGTTCGGCTGTGGCTGTAGGATATGGCACGCTCGGCAAGCTGCGGCAACGGCATGCGCGGCCGGCGCGTTTGGCAGCGACCATGGCATGATAACGGAGGTTGATATATTGACCTTACAAGCCCGTCGCGCAGGGTTTTGGGGCCGTTTCACGGGCCTGGGAGGGCTGTTTGGGCGGCTCAACGGGTCAAGTTGTGCCGCCGGTATTGCGGATTTCGGGCGGGAATTGGGAGAGAGCTGTAAAGGCGGCTTTTTACGGGGCACTGTTGGCGCGGAGACACCCATTTACACCCATTTAGCGGCATGAGGTGAGGGCCAGTTGGGTGCTATTGGGTCACTGTTGTCGCAGAGTCACCCATTTCCACCCATTTATCGACCGGCGCTGACGGCGCGTTGGTTGCCATTGTGTGGTGGTCATCGCCGGGATCGCGCGAACCATCCGCGGTCAGACCCTTTGCAGGGCATTATGCGAATACACCTGAAAAGCTCCACCAGGTTCCGCGATCTCAAATGTCTCCTCGAAACGGTCGTTTCCGCTGAAGCGGTAAGTTTCTCTCGCCCGATAGCCGGCGGGTATATTTTCGAGTTGCTCGCTTTCAAACGTGATGTCGTCAGACGCCAGGTTCGCCGCCTGAGCGATGTACTGATTGACGAAGCCCTCGCTGTGAAACTGACGGAAGATCGCCCGGCCGCGGGCATCGTCGAAGCTGTAGAACCCAATATCCTGATGGACTTCTCCCTTGGGATTTTTGGGTTGAGGCAGATAGGTCGATTTATTCCGAACGCACAAATATTGGCCGTCAAGTGCCAGCTCGTAGGTGCGCTCGACCGTGCTGTGGCCAGGATCTCCGTCGCCTTCACCGCGCCATTGTCCGACAAAGCGAGACATAGCTGAGAGCGCGTTGCGGAGTTGAGGGGCTGCCCATGCAGGAACCGCCGCGAGCAAAGTGAAGCCCGCAGCAGAAGCAAGCCATGATCGGCGTTCGAGATGAAAAGGCATGTCCGAACCTCAACAAAATGGCGGCTGGCGGCTTCCCGTCGCCATAGTCTCATTCCGGTCCTGGTTTGGCAAGTTTGGAGTCGCCATGTCGAGGTTCAGACATGTCTGTGGAGTTTCAGACCGGCGGATAGGTTCGAATGGCGGCGGAGCAAATTTGGGATTATTTCGGGGCGTTGGGAGAGGGCCGTGACAGGCGATAGGGAAAGGTCTTACTGCTTTCTTATTTTTATTCTCGTTAAATCATGGTCTTACCTCTTTTCAGTCGTCATTTTTCAGCGGGGGCCCGTGCGGTGAGCAGAGAATTCGGTGTCGAAGAATCGCTTGAACAGAAGAGCGCCTACCTTGCCGCCATTGTCGATTCCTCAGACGATGCCATCGTCAGCAAAAACCTCGACAGCATCATTACCTCCTGGAATAAAAGCGCGGAACGGATTTTCGGCTTCGCGGCCGATGAAGCGGTCGGCCGGCACATATCGCTGATTATTCCTGAGGATCGGCGCTCCGAAGAAGACGTCATCATCGGCAAAATCCGGGCGGGTGAGCGTATCGACCATTTCGAGACGGTGCGCCAACGCAAGTCCGGCGAACCCATCTGGGTTTCCGTGACCGTATCGCCGATTAAGGACGCCGCGGGGACGATTGTCGGCGCCTCTAAAATCGCGCGCGACCTCACGGAACAAAAGCGGACGGAAGAATTATTGCGCCTGGCCGGTGACGCGGCTGCCATCGGCCTGTGGGATGTCGATGTGATCAGTGGCACACTCTTTTGGGATGGGCGCTGCAAAGCCATGTTCGGCATTTCGCCCGATGTGCCCGTAACGATGGACGATTTCTACAATGGGCTCCATCCGGACGATCGGGAAGCGACGGTCGAGGCGTATCTGGCCGCCCAGGATCCTGAGCGCCGCGCCTATTACGATGTCGAATATCGCACGATCGGAAAGGAAGACGGCCTTGTCCGTTGGATAGCCGCCAAAGGACGCGGACTTTTCGACCACAGCGGCCATTGCGTCCGCACGCTCGGCACCACCATCGACATTACCTCCCGGAAGGAGGCGGAATTGCGCCGCGGGGTGATGGCGGAACTGACGGAACTGATCCAGACGACCAATACGTCGGACGCCCTGGAGAAGGCCTGCGGTCTCATGGGGCGTTACTTTTCAGCCTCCCGCGTCGGTTTCGGTCATCTCGAACCGGAGATGGATGTCTTTGACTATACGGTATGCTGGACAGACGGCACGGTACCGCCGCTGCTCGGCCAGTTTCCGGCGCATGTCTTTGGTAGCCAGATTGTCGCCCGGCTGAACGAGGGCAAAACCGTCGTCATCGGTGACCTATTCAACGACCCGTTGAGTGACGATGCGCGCACGCAGGCAACCGCCACGGAAGTCGATACGCGCGCCATCCTGGTCGTACCGTTCCTGTGGGAAAATCGGCTGCAGACCATCGTTTATCTCAATGCGCGGAAACCCCGGACCTGGACGCCGGCCGAGGTGTCTTTCATGGAAGCTTTCGCCGAACGCCTTCGTCAGCTGCTTGAACGGGCGCAGGCGGAGGCGGCGCTTGCCGCCAGCGAGGCGCAGTTCCGCATCCTGGCACAGGCCGTCCCAAACCACGTCTGGACGGCGGACGCCACAGGGGCGTCGCATTGGTACAACGACAAAGCCTATGAATATACGGGCTTTGAGCCGGGCACCTTATCGGGTGAAGCCTGGATGAAGCTTGTCCATCCCGATGATTGGAACCACATCCGTGCGGCCTGGCTGTCGGCCGTACAGGCGGGCGGCCTGTATGAGGCTGAAATGCGCATAAGGCGGGGCGATGGCGCCTATCGCTGGCACATCGTCCGAGCTATCCCCGTGCGCGGAGCGGACGGGGAGATCGAGCGTTGGATCGGGACAAATACGGATATTCAGGACCAGAAGGCCGCGCTGGAGGCCTATGAAGAACTGAACGCAAATCTCGCACAACGGGTCGCCGAAGCGTTAGCCGAGCAAAAGCTGCTGGCGGAGATCGTTGAAAGCACGGATGCCTTTATTCAGGTTGCTGATCTTGGGTACAATTGGCTCGCGATCAATAAGGCAAGCGCGGACGAGTTTGAACGGATATTTGGAGTCAGGCCCAAGGCCGGCGACAATATGCTCGAAATTCTCGGCCACGTGCCGGAACATCAGGCGAACGTGAGGGCCATCTGGGCGCGCGCGCTGGCGGGCGAGCAATTCACAGCCATTGATGAATTTGGCGATCCGTCCCTCGACCGTCGTCACTACGAAATGAAATTCAACAGCCTGCGCAACGGTGATGGAGACCTGATCGGCGCCTATCAGTTTGTGTATGATGTCACCGAGAGGCTGCGCGATCAGGCGCGGTTGAAAGAGGCCGAAGAACAGCTTCGGCAGTCGCAGAAAATGGAGGCCGTCGGTCAACTGACAGGTGGCATCGCTCACGATTTTAATAACATGCTCGCCGTTGTGTCCGGGTCGCTTGAGCTACTCAACAGGCGCGCGTCCATGGATGACGCCAGATCGAAGAACCTGATCGCATCAAGCCTGGAAGCTTCGCGACGGGCCAGCAACTTGACGCAAAGGCTGTTGGCATTTTCACGACAGCAGCCGCTGAAACCCGAAGTCATCGACGCCAACAGGGTGGTTTCAGGTATGTCCGACTTGTTCCGCCACTCACTGGGGGCCGCTATCCAGCTTGAAACCGTGCTCGCCGGCGGTTTGTGGCGCGTTCATATCGATCAGAACCAGTTCGAAAACGTCCTCCTCAATCTCGCGGTCAATGCGCGCGACGCCATGCCCGGAGGCGGTCGCCTGACCATCGAAACGCAAAACGCCCATCTGGATCAACGCTATGTCGCCAAGGAATTGGGTATTGCGCCAGGCCACTATGTCATGGTCGCTATCACGGATACCGGCACCGGGATGCCGCCTGACGTCATTGCAAAGGCTTTCGATCCCTTCTTCACGACCAAGGAGGTGGGCAAGGGTACGGGACTCGGCTTGAGTCAGGTTTACGGGTACGTCAAACAATCCGGCGGCCATATCAAGATATATTCCGAAGTCGGACAGGGCACGACCGTCAAAATCTATCTTCCGCGCTACACCGGCGACATGGGCGAAAACGCGGAAGAGTACGGGCAGGATTTTGTGCCGACCTCGGAGGACCGGGAACTGATTCTGGTCGTCGATGATGAGGACTTGGTCCGTCAGTTTTCGGCGGCGGCCCTTTCAGACCTGGGTTATCGCGTGCTCGAAGCCAACAGTGCCAAGGCAGCGCTGGAGCTACTGATGGAGCGACCTGATATCGACCTTCTTTTCACCGACATTGTTATGCCGGAGATGGATGGACGCAGGCTGGCGGATACGGCGGTGGAACGGCGCCCCGGCCTTCCCGTGATTTACACGACGGGATACACCCGCAACGCCATCGTCCATAATGGCGTTTTGGATACCGGCGTCGAACTTATCGGAAAGCCGTTCACCTTGGAGGAGCTGGCGACGCGGGTTCGTGAGGTTCTTGACAGGTCGTCAATACGACTTCTCCGGCAACCGACAGAGTCGCCAAAATCCTGACTGGCTGGGAGATGCTGTCGCGCAGATACACCCAGCGATATGGCTCCCAGCCTGGGGTGTTGTTGTCTATTTCTGCCGTACCAAATCGGCTTCGATCAGATCTATAAAACTCTGGGTCGACCAACTCAGGCTGGCATTGACGATGGCCGGGCGGTAGACTTCGCCGCCGGCGCGCGGGCGGCCGATATAGACCTTGTTCGGAATGATCACCCGCGCGAGGCCCGACGGCGCCGGCTGCGATCGCACCTCGAGATAGGTGCTGTCGGCGGAGGATGGCGCACCGATCAATTTGGTATTGGCAAAGCGCGTGAAATAATCAAGCGCATCGTCGCAGGCGCTGGCGCACTGTCCGGGGACAATGACATAGACGGTGACCGCAAGGGCAGGCGGGTCGCCCGGGCGGTCGCGCTCCGGATCGGCGACGGGTTTCATGACTGGATCATCGGGCTCATCGAACCAGGTCTTGCCCTGGTCGGCCGCAATTTTGAGCCCTTTGGCGACGGGATCGAATTCGTCGGCGATGGCAGCGCGGTTTTGATCACGCATCTCCTTGACCATGCCGACAACGTAGTCGGCATTGGCTTTCGACGCGCGCCAGCGGACGTGAGTCTTGGCGAAATAGGCGTTGATCCGGCGATCGGCGCGGTCCTTGCCCCACAGGGCTTCGGCCGCCTGGTCACTCCATTCGCTGAAGCCGCCTTGGTTGTTGCGCAGATCGATGACGATTGCCCGCGCGTTCAGGAAGCGGTCGCGGTGATCGTTGATCTCCTTGAACATGGCGGCATAGGCGTCACGCCCGGCGGCGTCGGGCTGGAAGCTGGGCATGGCCAGCCAGAGCAGGCCGGGCCTGGGCTCGGTGACGCCGATCGGCAGGACTTCGCCATTATAGCTGTCGGTGCGCCATTTCAGATAGGTGTCGTCGGAGGCGCGCCAGGTGAGAGCCAGGGTCGTCGTCTGCCCACCGAGGGCGAAGTCGCAGGAAGAGGGACGGGTGACAAACGGGTTACCCCAATCCGTGAAGAGGTTCCGCGCCTGGCTCCACCACTGACCGGCTTCGTGGACGCGCCCCTGATAGGCAAAGACGTTGCTGAGGATCAGGTCGTTGGCCGGTTTGCCGTCGCAGGCAAGGACCGTGGCACCCTGGGGCGGGCCGCCGGGCTCGGAGGCATAAACCAATAGCCGGTCGCCGCGCCAGGCGGCAATGAAGCCCGGCCACTGCGTTGCCGGCAATGTACCTGCCGGCAAGGTGGCCGCCACCTGGGCGTGGCCGTCGCCAAGCGTCACCGAGAAGCTCTGCAAAGTTGCCTGATAGCCCGCGGCGTCAGTTACCTTCGGCACCAAGGCCAGTGCCTTGGCCCGGGCTGCCTTTAGCAAGGCTGGAAACTTCGGGTTGGCCGTGTCGTACATGCCGGGGTGGTTGGCGGCGAACTGGGCATAGGCCTCTTCGACATCGTGCCGCGCGGCATCGGACCATCCCTGCGCCGTCGTCGGCAATACGGGCGTGTCGGCAGCCGCCGCTCCCGCAATAATGCATAGTGTCAAAGCTGCGCCGATCGCTTTCAGTGTCATGCCGGCCTCCCTTGCGATGGCCAAGGATGGCCAGGACGCTACGAGGTGACAAGTGAATTCGGTGTTAGAATTCAGCCGCGTCGGTGATTAACGCGCGATCGGTTACGCGAGTGCGGCGGATCATCCAAATTGCGCAGTCTTATGCGAACCGGGGGGCGATTTTATAAATTTGAGTCACCGTGAACAGGCTTACCCAATTCTTGCGCGGTGACTGGCCACCGCAAGTTTTTCCCTTATTTGCGAAAAGTTATAAACGCTCTCCAAGGAGAGCGTAACGTGTATATCCCTACCGAGAGCATTTCGGACGGCGCCAATAGCGCCCTTATCGAGGCCTTCGAAGCCCATATTAAAGATAAAGCCTTTCCGTGCGTCGGCGCCAAGTCGGCTTTGGCGCGGCAGCAGATGCAGTTCCTGGTCGTCGGCGACATCCGTTGTCCGCGCGACGACCGGGTCATTTATCAAAGCTTGCGCGACTATGCCCGCGCTTATCACGCCCATCCCGGGCCGTTCCAGAGCTTCGTCGTCTTGTTCGAGACGGCCGGGGCATTATCCGAGGCCGAGTTTGAAACCGCCATGTGGTCGCGCATCCAGGCTCTGGAGAATTTAGACGCGGCCAGCGGCGAGGTTTACGACCCACGCGTCAGCCCCGACCCGGGTGATGCGGCGTTTTCCCTGAGCTTCGGCGGCGAGGCGTTCTTCGTGGTCGGACTGCATCCGGGCGCCAGCCGGCCGGCGCGGCGGTTCGATTGTCCGGTGATGGTGTTCAATGCCCACGATCAGTTCGAAAGCCTGCGTGGGGCCGATCGTTATGAGACGCTGCGCGCCAGTATACTTGACCGCGACGCGGCGCTAGCTGGCGATGTCAATCCGATGCTGGCGCGTCACGGCGAGATTTCGGAAGCCCGGCAATACAGCGGTCGAGCGGTCGGCGATGATTGGCAATGTCCGTTTCGCCGCGTGCATGATCCCGAGTCAAGCTGATGCCCAAGCTGGCCGACGTGCTGATCGCCACGGGCGAAAGCTTCGTTACCGAACCGGTGGCGGAGGTTGAGCTGCTGTTCGGCGGGTTTGCCGGCGATCGCCATTTCGGCCTGACGCGGCAGTCGTGTTCGAGGACGCCGTGGCATCCGCGCAGAACGACGATCGCCAATACGCGTCAGGTGTCGATCGTCTCGGTGGAGGAATGCGCCGGCATTGCGCATGACATGGGGATCGAGCGGATATTGCCGGGATGGCTGGGCGCCAATATGGCCTTCAGGAATATTCCGGAGCTGAGTGCTTTACCGGCGTCGACGCGCGTTATATTTCCGTCGGGCGCGACGGTTTTCATCACCGAGGAAAATGTGCCGTGTCGCCAACCCGGCCGGGTGATCGCTCATGAATATCACCGGTCTGAGCTGGCCGGCGAATTTACCAGGGTCGCCATCGGGCGCCGGGGCGTGTTGGCCCTGGTCGAACGCGAGGGGGTAGTGCGGGCGGACGACAGGCTGCGCATCATTTATCCGCGGGGGCATCGCGAGGCGATGAGGGGGTAGTATTCAGCTTGCGCTGGCGGCGCCATTTCAGGCCGTACCAGACGGCTGGGACACCGATGATGGCGAGCGGCACCAGGAAGCTCAGGACGTTGATGATGGCGGCGAACATGATCATCATATTGCGCAGGATGTTCTTGAAGGCGTCGCTGACCGGCTCGAACGTGCCGGAAGAGGCGGCCACGGCGTCGCTTTGGTAGGTCAGGGTGAGGTGGGTGGTGGCGACGCGCTTTTGCATGACGGCGAGGGCCGATTGCGAGGCGTCGATGTCCTCCTGGACCTGGGACAGCTGGGTTTCGGCGGCGACCAGGTCCTCGATCTTGCCGGACCTGGTCTTGATGATCTCGATCAAACGGTCGCGCAGGGCTTCCTTGTTCTTGATGTGGGCTTCGGAATTGACGATCTGCAGGCTGAGGTCTTCGCTGGTCACCGATTGGCTGGCGATGCGGCCGTGGACCCTGGCGAGGCCGGCCTCCAAGCCCGCCTGATAGGTTTTGAGCCAGGCCGGGGTGACGCGGAGCTCGAGGGTTTTATTGACGTAGTTGTCGCCGCGGTCGGCGGAAGAAGAGAGCGAGATCATCTGGCAGGCGGCGACGCCGGCCTTGTCGCACAGGGCCTGATCGGCCTTGATCAGGGCTTCGACGCCGTCGGCCGAGGCCTGGAAGCTGTAATCGTAATCGTAGGCCAGTTGCGGGACGGCGATGGCGGTGGCTGCAGCGCTGCCGCCGCTGGGGGCTGTCGCCGGTGCGGCGGGGGCTGTCATGCCGGCGGTGGCTTCAGCTGTTTGGGGATTGTAAAGTTTTCGCTCATCCGCCGGCTTCGCGCATCCGCTCAAGGCAAAAGCGATGGCCAGAACCGCTGCGATTGTGGTATTTTTCATCTGTCGTCCCGCGCTGACGTGGTGTTATATGGCGACTATGAACTTGAACCCGACGGCTGGCCAATGAAAAGTCTTGTAAGCTTTTTGAGCGCTTGTCTGCTGCTGGGTTTGGCGGGCGGCGCCGTGGCGCTGCCGGCTTTTCCTTTGAAAACAGGTCTTTCCGATGATCAGGCGGCGATCCTCGACGCCAAGGGCGCGCGGGCCCGGCTGATCAGCGTCAACTGGTTCGGGGCGGAGTCGGCGGCGTTCGTTCCGGGCGGGCTGGACAAGCAGCCGGTCGACAGGATCGCCAGGCTGATCAAGGCCGGCGGCTTCAATTCCGTGCGCCTGCCGTGGTCAAATGAGATGGTCGAAAGCAATCCGGTGGTCAGGGCGGCCGATGTCGCCGCCAATCCGCAGTTCCAGGGCCAGCGCGCTTTGACCGTCTTCGACGCGGTGGTGAAGGCCTTGAGCGATCAGGGTTTGATGATCGTCCTGGACAATCACCGCAGCCGCGGCGACTGGTGCTGCGACGAGATCCACGGCGACGGCATGTGGTACACGACCGGCTATCCGGAAGGGTCGTGGATCAATGACTGGAAGGCGATGGCCGGGCGGTACAGGGCCAATCCGTTCGTTATCGCCGCCGAGCTGCGCAACGAGATCCGGCCGGATGCGTCGTTAGGCGTGACGCCGTCGTGGGGCACCAATGACGGGGCTACCGATTGGCGGATGGCGGCGATACGCGGGGCGGAGGCCGTGTTGAAGGTCAATCCCAACCTGCTGATCGTTATCGGCACGCCGAAATACCAGACCGATCTGACGCCGGTGCGCGACCATCCGGTGAGTTTAAGCGTGGCCGGGCGGGTGGTCTATGCGGCGCATGACTATGCGTGGAACCGGTCGGCCGATGAACTGGCCGATCCGCTGGCCTTCGAAGTCGGTTCGTGGCAGCGCTGGGGGTTCGTGCGTGAGCCGGGCCATGCGTGGACGGCGCCGGTCTATATCAGCGAATGGGGCGGGTGTGTGCAGGGGGCGTGTTCGGCCGATCGGGTAGCCTATACCCAGGCGGTGTTGACCTATCAAAGGTCGTCGCAGATCGACTTTGCGTGGTGGCCGTTGAACGGGACTCAGATGGCGGGTTATGGGCGGACAAAGGGCGCGGTCGAGACGTTCGGGTTGACGACCCAGGATTGGAGCGGGTGGGCTGCGCCTGCGGTGGTGGCGGGGCTGACGCAATAAAAAAGGCCTCCGCCGGTGAGGGCGGAGGCCAGTGAATCGCGGGGAGGAAGGCGATCCTTAGAGCATGCTGCGTTTCTGTCGAAACGTTCGCATGCTCTAGCCTTTTGTTTTGACGCGCATTTTATCCGAAAAGTGGTATCCACTTTATCGGAATGCGCTCTAGTCCAGGGCGACGACGGTGACCGATTCCGGGGCCAGTTTCAGCACCAGGGCGCCGTTCTTGCTGGTGGCGGAGTAGGCCTTGGGCGCCACGACATTAGGATTGTCGAAGGTGTTGACGCTGTCGATCTTGGGCGAGGTCAGGGTCTGACCGCTGGCGCTCTTGGCCTTGAAGCCGAGGATTGACGCGTCGATTTCGACCGGCTGGGTCGGGTCAATATTGGTCAGGGACAGGTAGATTTTACCGTCCTTGCCCTTGGCGGCGATGATGTCGACGCGGGGCATCGACACAGAGTCCTTGGTATAGGTGCCGGCGTCATAGGTGACCGGGATGAAGGTGGCGTCCTGGAACGGCACGTAGAGCTTGAAGACGTGATAGGTCGGCGTCAGCACCATCTTCGGGCCGTCGGTCAGGATCATGGCCTGGAGGACATTGATCATCTGGGCGATATTGGCCATGCGCACGCGGTCGGCGTGGCGGGCGAAGATGTTGAGGCTGACCGCCGCCAGGACGGCGTCGCGCTGCGAGTTCTGCTGGGCCAGGAAGCCCTCGGTGCTGCCCGGCGTCTTGGCGTACCAGGCGCCCCATTCGTCGACGGCCAGGATGACCTTCTTTTCCGGGTCGTACTTGTCCATGATGGCCGAATGCTTGGTGATCAGTTCGTCGATCTTCAGGGCCGATTTGATGACCTTGGCATATTCGGTCTCATCGAAACCGGTCGCGGGCTGATACGGCGGCCAATGTTCGAAACCGGAATAGAAGTGCATGGAAATGCCGTCGACTTCCTTGCCCTGGATCCCCTTCATGACGACGTCGGTCCAGTTATAGTCGTCGGAATTGGCGCCCGAAGCGATCTTCTTCATATGGGCGTCGCCCTGCTGGGCGGGATTGTAGTTCTTGGCGTAGGTGGCGTAGTCGCGATATTCGTCTACGTAGTGTTCCGGCGTCATATTGCCGCCGCAGCCCCAGGATTCGTTGCCGATGCCCATGAATTGCACGGCATAGGGGGCTTCGTGGCCGTTCATCTGGCGCGCCTTGGCCAGCGAGGTTTCCTTGGCCGAGGTCATATATTCCAGCCATTCGGCCATTTCATGCGGATTGCCGGAACCGACATTGCCGGAAATATAGGCTTCCGAGCCGATCTGGTCGATGAAGTCCATGAATTCGTCGGTGCCGAACGTGTTGGGCTCCAACACGCCGCCCCAGTTGGAATTGAGCGTCACCGGGCGCTTGTCGGCCGGGCCGATGCCCTTTTCCCAGTGATATTCGTCGGCGAAACAACCGCCGGGCCAGCGCACGTTCGGCACCTTGATCGCCTTCAGCGCCGCGACGACGTCGTTGCGGATGCCGCGCGTATTGGGGATGGCGGAGTCCTTGCCGACCCAGATGCCGTCATAGATGCCGGTGCCGAGATGTTCGGCGAATTGTCCGAAGATTTGGCGGTCGATCGTGGCGCCGGGCTTGGTCGTGTCGACGCTGAGGGACACGGCCGGTGGGGCGGCATCGGCGGCAAAAGCGATGCCAAAGGCAAGCACGGCCATGGCGGCCAAGGAAACGGAGGAAGAGCGCATGTCGGGGGGATCCCTGCTGAGGTGGCTTATGTTATTGCGGCTATTTGTAGGACAAATAAAAACGCCTGACAAGCCGATTCAGGTTGGAAACTTGCGCTGGCTGCCAAGTCAGCGTTAACCTCTTGAGAGAAGAGGGGATAAATCATGTGGAAAAAATGGGCGCTGCTGAGCTTTGCGGCGATGGGCCTGAGCGCCTGCGGGATGCAGTCCGACGACAATTACGGCGTCTATGCCGACGGCGAATTCTATTTCGTCGCCAATTACAGCCAGCACAAGATCAACTTCACCAGCGACGCTCATCCGGGGCCGGATATCCTGTTGGGCGAGATCGAGCAGGGCAAGGGGATCGGTTTTACGACCTGGCGCGACAAGGCATCCTGCGGCATGGCGGATGAGAAGGGCAACAGCTTCGTTATCCCGCGCAAGGTGCCGATCGTCACGCGCAACAACATCACCTATATGGTGACGCCGCAGCCGGCCGTTTTCCGGGCGGCCGACAACGGGCAAAATCCGCATAGTGTGTTTGTGACAGTGAAGACAGCTCAGGGCGTGCCTTATCGCTATCTTTATGATGATACGGTGGGGATCCGCTTTATCGACCGCAATAATCAGGATGGCAGTTTCGACCGGCGGATTTTCCTGGAGCAGGGCGTGGGGTTATTGGCGCATTGCCGCGGGTTTTCGTTGGATGATTATCAGAACTGACTATTCCGCAGACTGATAGATATCCGCCGTCACCACCCACGACGTCGCTTCGGCCGACAGCTTGTGCCAGACGCGGACATAGTGGCCTTTGAAAGTGCCGTCGGCGGCGCTGGCGTGACCGTAGGTATAGACCATGTCACCGCCGGAAGAACCGCCCTGGCCGTCGCGGGTCCAGGTCAGGCCGGCGGGCCGGGTGGCCAGCATGGCGTTGCGGTCGGTATCGGCTTTCGGCGCGGGAAGCTGGCTGGTTGCCGGCGGGCCGGAATCGCCGGCGACGATGTCGGGCAGGGACCAGCCGAGGGTGTTATAGGCGGCCGGAGCGGTGCTGGTCGCCAAGGCGGTGTTGTATTTATCGTCCAGTCCAGAGGCTTCGCCGGCCGAGGTTTCGGGCGTCGGCGACACGCCGATATTGAAGGAGCGAACATTATTGGCGGGCTTGGGCAGGTGGCCCGGCGTGTCGGGGCCGGCGCCGCCATCGAGCACCCAGAGCCAGGTGCCGTCGGCCTGTCTTTGCCAGACGGTGAAGAACCAGCCGGTCTTGTCCGTGCCTTCGACCCACCAGGGTCCGAGGTCCCAGGCCATGTCGCGCGACCCGGCCATGCCGACCCAGTGCGGTCCCCAGCGCAGTTTCGACGGCTTGTCGCTGGAGTCGGTTTTCAAGTCTTCGGCCAGTTTGGCGTGGATGGCAAAGGCCTCGGGGTGGAAGTTGACGGCGTCAGGCGTCGAATATTGGAAGAAGCCCTTGGCGTAGCCGTGGACGTGGGTGAAGGCGTCGAAATCGCGCTCGGTCTGCTCTACCTGGCTGGCGGCTTCGATTGCGTTGATAGGTTTGGCCATGACCGTCGCCGGGATCAGGATGGTCATTATGGCGGCGGTTATGATCGCGAACTTCATGGCTTGGTTCCCCGGTTTTTAGGAAGCAAGAAGCCCCACCACCACGCCCTCCGGGCGCGGTCCCCCTCCCCGGCAAGCGGGGAGGATCAAATGTTCTTGGTCCTCCCCGCTTGTCGGGGAGGACCAAGAAGCAAAGCGTACAGGGCCGCCCGCGCGGCGGCGGTGGGGTCTCTAACTTACTTACTTACTTACTTAACTTGGAGCTTACGCCAATTACGCCGACCGGCAAGTTACAGTTTCGACAGGCTAACGCTTGCGCGCGACAAGATCGATCAGGGCCGAGCGGCCGCGGTGGCCGTCGCCTTCGTCGAGTTCGGCCTCGTAGGCCTTCAACACCTCGATATCGCAATCGGCAAAAGCATCGCGCAGCAGCTCGACCGTGTACATCTTGGTGACGTCGTCCGGGCCGCCGGTGCCGTATTCGACCTGTTTCGGGGTATAGCCGTGCAGCAGGATCAGGCCGCCGGGGCGCACGCTTTGTTTTAGGCCGGCAAAGATGCTGTCACGGAAGGCGGGATCGGCGAATTGCACGAAGGTGGCGACGACGGCGTCATATTGACCGTCGGGCCAGGCGAAGTTTTTCAGGTCGATATGACGAAAATCGATGGCGACGCCCTTGTCGGCGGCGAGGCGGCGGGCCTTGTCGAGGGCGACATCGGAATAGTCGCAGGCCGTTACCGTGTGGCCGAGAGCGGCGAGGAAGACGCTGTTGCGGCCTTCGCCGTCGGCCGGCAGGAAGATGCGGCTGCCAGCCGGGATACTCAGGGCATGGTTGGTGACGAAGCGGCTGGGCTCCTTGCCGAAGATATAGGCGTCGGCGCTGTAACGCAGATCCCAGAAGTGGCTGGCGGTGCGGATGGCCAAGGTCATGACAAGTGCCCCAGGGCTCGGTCGAGGGCCTTGATCAGGTCTTCGGCGTCTTCGAGGCCTATGCTGAGGCGCAGAAGGCCATCGGTGACGCCGGCTGTCATCAGGGCTTCCTCCGACATGGCGGCGTGGGTCATGGTGGCCGGGTGGACGATCAGGGACTCGATGCCGCCGAGCGACTCGGCCAGGGAAAACAGGTCGATGGCGTCGAGCACGGTCTTGACGGCGTCGAGGCCACCCTTGAGCTCGAAGCTGATCATGGCGCCAGGGCCCGATTGCTGGCGCTTGGCCAGTTCGTGTTGCGGGTGGGAGGCGAGGCCGGGATAGTTGACGCCGGCCACGGCCGGATGGGCTTCGAGGAATTCGGCGATGGCCTGGGCGCTGGCCTGCTGCTGGCGCACGCGCACGAACAGGGTACGGATGCCGCGCAGGGTCATGTAGCTGTCGAACGGGGCCGAGGTGGCGCCGACGCAATTGGCCCACCAGCGATAGGTGGCTACGTCTTCGGCGGTGGTGCAGACCAGGCAGCCGCCGATGACGTCGCTGTGGCCGTTGATATATTTGGTCGTCGAATGGACGACGAAATCGGCGCCAAAGCGGATCGGGTTCTGCAGGGCCGGCGACAGGAAGGTGTTGTCGACAGCGACCTTGGCGCCGGCGGCGTGGCCCTGCTTGATCAGCTTGTCGAGGTCGACCAGGCGCAGCAAGGGATTGGACGGTGTCTCAAGCAGCAGGAGCGCTGTCGGTTGCGACAGGGCTTCCGCCACGGCTTCGTCGTCGCCCTGGTCGACATAGACCAGTTCGATCAAACCTTGACGCGCACGGGCATTGAGCAGGCGTTGGGTGCCGCCGTAACAATCGTGTGGCGCCACCACGCGGCGGTTGCCCTTGAGGTCCTGCCACAGCAGGTCGAGAGCAGCCAAGCCTGACGCGGTCATGACGGCGCCTACGCCGCCTTCGAGATCGGCAATGACCTCGGCGATGATTTCACGCGTCGGATTGCCGGAGCGGGCATAGTCGTAGTGACGCTTCTTGCCGAAGCCGTCGAAGCTGTAATTGGTCGTCAGATAGATAGGCGGCATGACGGCGCCGTGCGCCGGGTCGGAATCGATGCCGATATTGACGGCGCGCGTCGCGAGGGACGCGGTCTTCAGATAGTCTTTTGTCATGGTACTTTTATGCCAGGGAGGAGCGGACGATATCGGAGACGAGTTTGATTTCCTTGAGGAAAGCGTCGTGTCCGTAGAGGGACGGGAATTCGATGAAGACGCTGTCGGCCAGTTGTTCGTGCAGCATCTTCATGTCGCCATAGGGGACAAGGCGGTCGGTCGGGACCGCGGCCAGGAAGACCTTCGCCTTGATCTTTGCCGGATCGACGCGGTGGCGGTCGAGGCTGTCCGACATGGCGATCCAGCGATTGACGTCGGTGGCGGCATAGGCATCGCCGCGGGCGCGCAGATATTGGCAGACGACATAGTTGTCGCCGGCGAGATCGGGCGCCGGGCCGTCGAAACGTTCGGCGAATTCGGCATCGCTGCGATAGGTCGTCATGGCCAGTTGCCGGGCGAGCGAAATGCCTTCATGCGGCTTGCCGTTATCCTTGCCGAATTGCAACATGCGGCGTTGCAGGCCGCGGAAGGCGGTGGCCATCGGGTGAGCGCGGTGGGCGGCCGAGATGATGCACAGACGCTCGACGGCGTCGGGGTAGAGTTCGGCAAAGGCCAGGCCGATCATGGCGCCGTAGGAGGCGCCGATAAAGGAATAGATGCGGGTGACGCTGATCTGGTCGAGCAGCAGTTTGACCAACCGTGCCTGGTCGTGGGTGGTGATGGTATAGACTTTCGACGCCGGCAGACGCGGGGCGAATTCGATCGACAGGACGCGGAAACGGTTGAGGTCGAGGGCTTCGCCGGGACCGGCAACGCCTTCCCACCAGCCGGGTGCGGTTTCGGTCGAGTCTTCCTTGGCGAACAATACGCGTCCGGCCGAGATGCCGCCGGCGGCCACCACCACGGGAGCGTCTTTCGGGCCATAGAGTCTGGCCACGACGTCCTTTTGCTCGAGACTTTGGCCGCTTTGCAGGCGGAAATCGGCGGGCAGGACCGCGGTGATGTCGGTCCCGGTCAGGTCGGGCAGGTTGAGGTTTTGCATGTTCATGATGTCAGGTCACAGCTGCGGAAAACAGTCATCGTGACCAGTCGAGAGAACGACCGCCCCGCCGCGAGCGGCAGGTGGCTTGACGTCTCTCATCTGTCGGGGAAATGCGCCCCGTAGGAGTTGGCACCATACCGGAAATCCGGCGGTTGCCCCAGCGTCGTCGGGCCTATCCCTCGACTGGTCTCGATGAGTATATTTCCCATCGCTCAATTTCGCACCTGCGTCAAGATGGGATAGCGGGTTTGGGGATTTGGGGGCGAACACCGGCTCTGTGGATGTGGCAAGTTAAGAGGAAGGGGATCCGCAGATTACGCAGATTACGCAGATTTTTCAGAGCCCCGTTGGCCGGCACCGGCCGAAATTCAATCTCCAAAAATGATCGCTGCGCGATCGCATCGCAGTCGGCAGCACGCATTAAACCAAGGGCTAAGATTCTGAAAAATCTGCGTAATCTGCGTAATCTGCGTAATCTGTGGATACCTCTTCTTCTTCTTGCGCTGTGACCACGCCTACGGGTCAAACATGATCCATGGCGGGTTTTTGCCGAGCGCGGCCCCATTCGGCGAGGACGATGCCGGCGCTGACCAGGATCAGGGCGACGACGTGAAAGCCGTGGACCGGCTCACGCAACAAAAGCACCGACAGGCCGACACCGAAAATGGGCAACAGGTTGATGAACGGTGCCGCGCGGTTGGCGCCGATCAGGTCGATGCCGGCGATATAGGTCGCCGAGGCTACCAGGGCGACGAAGACCGAGGCATAGACGACGATCGCCCAGCCGGTGGCGTCGGGCCAGCCGAAGGGATGGGCGACGGATTGCCACGCTACGAACGGAATACAGGTGAGGGCGGCGCCCACGCACGGAATGGCCAGAAAGCTTTGCCAATGCAGGACGGGCTTCCATTTCAGGCACACCGTATAGGCGCTGTAGACCACGACGGCCAGCAGCATCATGGCGTCGCCGATATTGAGCTGGAGTTTCAGCAGCCGGCCGATATCGCCCTGGGTGGCGGTCACCAGGACGCCGATAAAGGTGCAGGCGAAACCCGCCAATTGCCAGACGGTTGCACGCGTGCGGAACAGCAGGAAATTGCCCAGGAAAATGGCGATCGGCATGCCGGCCTGCTCGATCATGACATTGATGACGCTGGTGTGGGTGAGCGCCGAATAGAGCAGGACATTGAACAGGGCAAAACCCGTGGCGCCGTAGGCCAGCAACAGCGGCCAGTGTTTCACGATCACCGGCCAGTCCTGCTTCAGTGGTTTCAGCGACAGGGCGACGATCAGAATGGCGGCGCTCCACCAGCGCAGGGTGGTCAGCAGGATGGGGTCGATATGGCCGACCCCGATCTTGCCGGCGATGCTGTTGCCGGCCCAGATGAGCGAGGTGAGGATAAGCAGGCTGTAGGCACGGATAGGCATGGCGGTGCTTTAGGCGCAAACCGCCCCGGAGTTCAAGCGCGCGAATGTCTCATCCTCTTTCGCAAGTCCGTTTTCATTGTTAGGTCTTGACGCTTGTATTTGGGACAAACGGGGAAGCCTATGTTGAGAACCTACACAGGAAGCTGTCATTGTGGAGCCGTGCGGTTCGAAGCAGACCTGGACATCGGCGCGGGGACGGGCAAGTGCAATTGCACGATCTGCACCAAGATGCGGTTGTGGGCGGTCGAGGCGAGACCTGAAGTCTTCCGCCTGATCGCGGGCGCTGAGGATATGACGGATTATCGCGGCAAGAACGATGTTGCGCATCACGTATTTTGCAAACATTGCGGCATCCGTCCCTTCGAATGGGTCGATATGCCCAATATGAGCGGCAGCAAATATTATAACGTCAATGTCGCGTGTCTGGACGGCCTCGATATCGATGAATTGATGGCCGCAACGGTTTCATATTATGACGGCCTGCATAACGATTGGGGCGCAAGGCCGGCCGAGACGCGACACCTGTAGCCGCCCGTCAACAGCGTCCCGGTTAAACCCATGCCATTGTGGCATCAGCCTTTTTGCACAGCGCCTGACGTTTTTTCTTGGCGCGGCGGCGAAAGTCTTATAGCGACCAGCTGAAAATCAACTACAGGCAGCCCTATGTCCATTCTTGTCGTCAAATTCGGCGGATCGGTCCTGATCTCGGAAAGCGCGTTGCAGCGCGCGGTGTCGGAAGTCTATCGCTATGTCCGCGATGCCCATAAGGTCATTGCCGTGGTGTCGGCCTTCAAGGGCCAGACCGATCAGTTGCTGCGCCTGGCCGGGTCCTATACCCAGGCTTCGGTGTCGTCCGCGACGCCGCACCTAGTGGCGACCGGCGAAATGCGGGCGGCAACGTTGCTGGCCATGGCGTGCGAGCGCTCCGGTATCACCACGCAATTTCGTTCGGCCTATGAGATCGGCCTGATTGCCGACGGCGAGCACCTGAACGCCAATCCTGTCGCCATCAAGCCCGAGGTGCTAAGCGCCGATTTGCAGCGCGTCGATCTGGTGGTCGTACCGGGCTATGTCGCCGAAAACGCCGCCGGCGAGCCGGTGTTGCTGGGCCGCGGCGGTTCCGACCTGACCGCCGTCTATATCGCCAAGGCGCTGGACGTGCCGGTGCGGCTCTATAAGGATGTCGACGCCATCTATGACGCCGATCCGGCGACCGTCGGCGACGCCGCCAAGCCGTACCAGTCATTGGCGTGGGACGAGGCGCTCAAGATCGCCTTCCCGGTGGTTCAAGGCAAGGCCATGCGCTACGCCGCCGACCACGGCATGACGGTCGATGTCGCCGGCCTGAGCAAGGGCTATGAGACGACGATGGRCACGGCGACGGCCTATCGCACCAGCCCGGTATTGAAGCGCAAGATTCGCGTGGCGGTCATGGGCGCCGGCGGTGTCGGTTCCAAGTTTCTGGAAAGGTGCCTGGAGTGGGGTGATCTGATCGAGGTCGACCGCATCCTGGTGCGCGATGCTTCGAAGCGGCGCGACCATCCTTTGGCTGCTGCCTTTACGTCGGATGCGCGGTCGTTCGTGCGCAACGATGTCGATGTCTTTGTCGACATCGGCACGGGGGTATCGCCGTCGGCGGAGCTGCTGGAAGGCTTTTTGAAAGCCGGGGTCAGTGTCACCAGCGCCAACAAGCAGGCGGTCGCGGCTTCGGGCGAAAAGCTGCGGGTGGCGGCGAAATCGTCGGGCGCCATGCTGACCTATTCGGCCTCGGTCGGGGGCGGTGCGCCGATCATCGAGGCGCTGAAACGCGCCGTCAAGTCGCATAAAATTACGGGTTTCTGCGGCGTGTTGAACGGTACGTCGAACTTCGTCATCGACCAGGTCGAGGCCGGCCGCACCTTCGACGCCGCCATGGACGAGGCGCGGCGGCTGGGCTTTGCCGAGCCGGATTCGACGGCGGATTTGGACGGTACCGATGTCGGCGCCAAGCTGAAGCTGCTGCGCGATATTGCCTTTCCGGGTGAGACGCCGGTCCATATCGAGGTCGGGGCGATCACCGAGGACTCGCTGATTATTCCGGCTGGCAAGGGGCTGCGCTATGTCGCCCGTTGTTATCGCACGGACGGCGGTTTGCAAGCTTCCATGAAACTGGAAGTGTTGGATGCGGACCACTATCTGGTCGGTGCCCGCGGTGAGCAGAACCGCGCGATTATCGAGCTGGATAACCGCGAAACGTGGTATGTGACGGGCAAGGGCGCCGGCGCGTGGCCGACTTCGGAGTCGTTGCTGGCGGATGTGTTGCAGATCTCCCGCGAGCATAAATTGTCGAACCCATGAACTATCGCCACGGCTTCCATGCCGGTAACTTTGCCGATCTGGCCAAGCACGCCGCGGTGCTGAGTTTCTTGCGGCTGTTACGTCAGGACACCGCGCCCTTGATGGTGGTCGATACCCATGCCGGCGCCGGCTATTACGACCTGTCCAATCCCGATTTCGCGCGTTCGAAGGAGGCCGAGGCCGGGATCAAGTATTTGCTGGGCAAAGATGTGCCCGACAGTTTGAAGCCGTTGGCCGACTATGTCCGGTCGAAGAACGCCCGTGCAGGCTTCAAGGATCGCGTTGGTATCTATCCCGGGTCGCCGACCCTGATCCTGGATCACCAGCGGGCAGGGGATGACTATGTCGGCGCCGAGCTGCGGCCGGACGATTTCGAGCTGCTGCGCGAGCGGGTCGAGCCGCGCGGCCAGGCGGTGCGCGAAGACGGCTACGATGTCGCCGTCGAGGCCGCCAATGACGACAAGAACCTGTTCTACCTGATCGATCCGCCGTTCGAAAAGGCTGACGATTATGACCGCATCGTCGAGGCCCTGCACGGTGTGTTGGCCATTCGTCCCGATGCGCGAGCATTGGTGTGGCTGCCGCTGAAGGACCTTGAGACCTTCGACGCCTGGCTGCGGTTGATGGAGCGGGTCATTACCGAAGGCGATTTGCCGCGTTCGCCGGATATCCTGGTTGCCGAGCTGCGCCTGCGTTCGTTGTGGAACCCGATGAAGATGAACGGCTGCGCCTTGGTCGCGGTCAACCCGCCAGAGGGCTTTGGCGCGCAATTGGAAGCCATTTCCCGCGACGTCGTGGCCGTTTTCGGCGAAGGCGGCGCCGAGGCGCGGTTGCGCACGCTGTAATCTAACGGTCTGCGTCAAATTGCCGTGAGGGCGGTTCTCCTTATTGGAGAATGGCGTTAGCTATGTTATGTTGCGACGCACAATAGTTGTTTGTCGCGCAATCTGCCCAAAAAATGGGAGTCATTTTTTGGATTGCGCTCGTATAGAGGTTCCCATGTTGACCATGACCGATATCGACTCGCCGAAATTCTCCCTCGCCACCCCCGAAGATATCAAACAGGCCTCCGAAAAGGTCCTGCATTTCTGGGTCGGCGCCATGTCGCCCATGTGGGTGCCGTTCTGGGCCGCGTCCAGCTTCGGATTGAGCGCCTGGGCCTTGACGCAGAGCCTGACCAAGGCCGAGGGCCTGCGCGACCTGCCGTTGGCCAGCCAGTGGCCGGGTTTCTCCGGCACCTGGGCGAAGGAAGCGCTGAAAGTGGTGGAAGAGGACGTTGTGGCGCCGGCCGAAGCGACAGTGGCCGTCGTTGAAGACGCGGTGGAAGAGGTGGCCGAAAAGACCGCTGAAACCGCTGAGGAGGTATCAGAGACGGTGGCTGAAGCCGCGGCGCCCGTGGTCGAGGATACGACCAAGGCCGTCGAAAGTGCAACTGCCGAAGTCGTTGCTGAAACGAAGCCGCTGATCGATCCGGTCACCGAAGTGCCGGTGGTGCCGGCCGTCGCCGAAGCGATCGCTGAAACGCCGGTTGTTGAGGCACCCAAGGTTGAAGCGCCTGCGGTAACGCCGAAGCCGATTGCCAAGACCTTGTCGGCGGCCAAGCCGAAGGCGGCGACGACGCGTGCCAAGGCGCCTGCCAAGGACGCATAAGGGTTTATCCGCAGATTGACGCAGATTTTAAGCGGTGATTTTTCACAGCCGGAACGGCGACCGATTGAGTTCTGAAAAATCGCCCTCTTAAAATCTGCGTCAATCTGCGGACACCCTTACTTCACCGGCCGGATTTCGAACACGATCGGCCGGTGATCCGAGCCGTCGAAACTGCCGGCATGGCGGCTGCTGAGGTTCAAATCCGGGCTGGCCATGGCGTTGTCGATATTGACGCGCAGGAAGCCCGGCAGATAGGCGATCCACGTGCCCCACAGAGCCGGGGCGGTGTGCAGGTTCATGCGCTTGGTAAAGTCGTGCATCTGGGCGGCGCAAGGCGGCGTGTTGAAATCGCCGACCAGGACGAAGCGCTTGTCCGCGATCGACGCCAGGGCGCCGCCCAGCCGGCTGAATTGACGGGGCTGGTCCTCGACGCTCTTGAACGGCCAGGGGCGGGTCAGGTGGGTCACGCCGAGGTTCAGGTCGCCCTGGGGCGCCTTGACAGTCATGGTGATCAGGGCAAAGCCCGGGGCGCGCGGATGTTCGTCGACGATCGGCCAGCGCGACGCCACCACCATGTCGTAGCGCGTCACGATATAGGGGCGGTCCTGACGCAGGGTGTCCATCAATTGTTGGCGCACCCACGGATTGACCTCGACCATGGCGACGATGTCGGGATCTTCCTTTTTCAGCCAGGGGAGGATCTTTTCCGGGTGCTGGTTGCGGATAAAGACATTGGCGAAGACCATGCGGATCGGCACGGCTTTGCGATCCGCCGGCTTCTGGGCCGCGAACGCCTGGGGCCAGATGGCCAGGATCAGGACCAAGGTCGCCGCTAGGCCAATGTAAGCTGCTTGTTTTTGCCGGATAAGGAACAGCAGGGCGGTGGCGATGACCGCGCCACTGAGGATAGGCAGGGTGAAGATATCGATCAGGTAGAACAGTTTTTGGTGCGGATTGACCAGGCAGATCAGGCCGAGGCCCAGCATCACGACGGCGACCGCCACGCACAGCCACGAAAATAAGGTCTTGATGAGCATCGTGGTGACGAATCCAATCGGTTGTTGACAAGCACGGCTATCACAGACCACTTTCGTGGTTAAGGACAGGTTTCCGCGAGAGGGGCTCATAATGGCGAAGACCCACGACGATATCCGCCGAATCTACGACTCGATCGACAATATCAAACGGCTATCGGACCGCATTGTCGGTATCGGGCCGATCAATATTATCGGGCTGGACGGTATCCTGTCATGGATTCCGATTCCTTGGCTAAACTCGGCTTATTCCTTGATCGCCGGCGGTTTCATGGTCATTCAAGGGCTCCGCGCCCGATGCGATGTCACGACGCTGGCCGCCGCCATCATAGTCATCCTGATCGACAGCGGCGTGAGTTCGCTGGATGGCATCCTCCCCATCCTGCCGGCCGGCTCGATCGCCGATACCCTGTTCCAAGGCCACCTCTACGCTGCCCACATGATCCAGAAGGATATCGAGAAGACGATGTATTTCGAAGGCAGCGCCTCGGAAGCCCATCGATCTGGCGAGCATGCGCAGAACCTGGCCGATATGCGCGCCACCAAGGGCAAGAAGCGGATTGTTTATCTGGGTTAAGACTTGGAGCCAGAAACTGGTCGGGGCCCAGATCATCTCTGACCTGGGCCCCGATGGTGCCGCCGGGGGGAATCGAACCCACGACCTCAGCCTTACCAAGGATGCGCTCTACCACTGGGCTACGGCGGCAAACGGACGCTTCGAAAAACATCCGAGGGCGGGGCTATAGCCAAAGTTCGGCGAAAGACAAAGCGAAAAGTGCCCGATCACGGAAAAATCGTCGCTATTGCAATTTTGCGCCTGGTTTTCTATTGGCTTAGGCCATGACCGCCCAGGACGACGCCAAGACGCCTAAAACACACGAGCAACTGAAGGCCGAACGCCTTCAGCAGGCCTTGCGCGACAATCTGCGCCGGCGCAAGGCGGCTCAGCAGCCGCCGACGCCAACCGGCCATCACGAAAAAGCGACACCGACAGAAGACTAATTCTGCCACGAGGTGTTGCACGCGCCCCATTTGCATGTAGAACCGCTGATCTCGCCTTACGGGGCTTTAGTTTCGTTATACGGACGACTTTATGGATCGCATTGCTATCGAAGGCGGCGTGCCTTTGTTCGGGGATATCCCCATTTCCGGCGCCAAGAATTCCGCCATCAAGTTGATGGCGGCGTCGCTTTTGACGTCGGAACCGGTGCGATTGACCAATATGCCGCGCCTGGCCGACACAAGGCTGCTGGGCCGGCTGCTGCAGCGATTCGGCACCACCATCACCGAATCGGACGGTCCCGACGGTCAGCAAAGCGTCCTGCACACGCCGGAAATCACTTCGGCCTTCGCGCCCTATGACCTGGTGCGCCAGATGCGCGCCTCGTTCAACGTCCTGGGGCCTTTGATCGCCCGCACCGGCCACGCCAAGGTCAGCCTGCCCGGTGGTTGTACCATCGGCGCCCGGCCGGTCGACCTGCACCTGAAGGCGCTGGAAGCGCTCGGCGCCCATATCGACATGCATGAAGGCTATGTCTTCGCCCAGGCGCCACGCGGCCTGAAGGGCGCCGAGATTGAATTTCCTTTCGTCAGCGTCGGGGCCACCGAACACGCCCTGATGGCAGCGGTTTTGGCGCACGGTACAACCGTGTTGAAAAACTCGGCCTGCGAGCCGGAAATCGTCGACTTGGCCGAATGCCTGAACGCCATGGGCGCCAAGGTCAGCGGGGCAGGGACCACGACCATTGTCGTCGACGGCGTGACCAGCCTGAAGGGCTGCGACTGGTCGGTGATCTGCGACCGTATCGAAGCCGGCACCTATGCCGTGGCAGGCGCCATGGCCGGCGGCGAGGTGCGTTTGACCAAGGTGCGCCCGGAACTGATCTCCATCCTGCTCGACAAACTGACCGAGGCCGGATGTGAGATCCATCGCGGCGCCGACACGGTCACCATCAAGCGCCCGGGCAAGATCCATCCTGTCGATGTCACGACCGGCGTCTATCCGGGTTTTGCCACCGACCTGCAAGCGCAGTTCATGGCACTGATGACCCTGGCCGACGGCGAGAGTGTCATCCGCGAGACCATTTTCGAGAACCGTTTCATGCACGTGCCGGAACTGGGGCGTCTGGGGGCCGATATCGCCGTCAGCGGCGGTGAAGCCCGCGTCAAGGGTGTGGGCGAGCTGCGTGGGGCGCAGGTCATGGCAACCGATTTGCGCGCCTCGGCTTGTCTGGTCATCGCCGGCCTGGCAGCGCGCGGCGAAACCATCGTCAACCGCGTCTATCACCTCGATCGCGGCTTCGAAAACCTCGAAGGCAAGCTGCAGGCCTGCGGCGCTAATATCAAGCGGCTCAAGGGCGACGAGCCCATCATGGAAGACGAATAGATGGGATTGTTCGGGATCGGAAAACCGCCCGTAAAACCCCTGCGTTTGATGGCGCAGGAGGCCGACGACCTGCCGGCCATCGCAGCCCTGATCCAGGATGCCGCCCTGCGTATCGGCGATCTGATGTACGAGCCGTCCGGCCGGCATTTCACCGTGCGCATGAACCGGTTCTGCCATGAAGCCGGTGGTGTTCCGCCCTTGCGTGCGCCGTCGGTCCTGCGCATCAGCGGTGTTACGCGGGTGCAGTATCGCGGTATCGACCCGAAACAGAGCCAAACAGCGCTGAGCCTGCTCGATATAGCGTTCGAGCCGGGGGAGGCCCCGGGCGGCGCCGTGACCCTGCACTTTGCCGGCGGCAATCGCGATGTCCGCATCGAAGCCGAATGCATCGACGTGCTGCTGCTTGACCTGGCAGCACCCCGCCGGGCAAAAACGGCCCCCAATCACAACTGATCACGGCGCGCTGCCACTTGCCAAATCACGCCAAGCTATGCTCTTCGTGATTTAGACTATTTGAGAGGCTTAATATGCGCATCGCCAGGATCGATATCGACGAACAGTCGCTGAGCGCGCCGTCGGACCAGGTCGAGCACGAGCGCAAGGTCGCCATGTTCGATCTCATCGAAAAGAACAGCTTTACGCCCGAGGGCGCGGCGGAGGCCGGCAGTGAAGGCCCGTTCGACCTGCGTATCGCCTATGAAGACAATCGTCTGGTCTTCGAAATTACCGGCCCGAACTTCACGCGCAAGATCATGCTGTCCATGGCGCCGTTCAAGACGATGATGCGCGACTATGCCATGATCTGCGAAAGCTATTACGAGGCGTTGAAAAACGCCACGCCGGCGCAGATCGAGTCGATCGACATGGGCCGCCGCGGTGTCCACAACGAAGGCGCCGAACTTCTGACCGAGCGGTTGAAGGGCAAGGTCGAGATCGACCACGAAACCGCCCGCCGGCTGTTTACCCTGGTCAATGCGCTGCAAATCCGACCGTAAGCTAAATATAAAAAACCTATAAAAATTAATATCTTAACTGTTCATCTCCATTCATCAATGGGGCCGAAACGCGGCTCAAACCGGACACTTCGCCACATAAGCGACCAAACCTTGTCGGTATGGTCTTAATTGGTCCAAAAGACCTTGGAATGACCCAATAACCGCCCCACGAGTGCCCGACCGCCCTCCCATATTGTCTCCAGCGACACCTTGATCGCCGGCGTATCCGCTTCCCCGGATGCGACCAAACTCAGACTATGGAGCACATTATGAAAATCGCACTTATCGCTGCCGCCAGTATTCTCGCTGTTTCCGGTACTTTGGCCGGCGCCGGCATGGCCTCCGCCCAGGACGTGGGTAAGGTCTATGGTTCCGTTGGCTTCCAGAATACCAGCAATGACAAGCTGGGCACCGACCTGAACAGCGTCGATGCCCGCGTCGGCACCAAGATTACCCCCCATTTCGGCGTTGAAGGCGAAGCCGCTTTCGGCACCAACAAGGACACGACCGGTTGGGGCCACGTCAACAAGCTGACCAATAAGGCGGCTGTGTACGGCGTCGGCTATCTGCCGGTATCGCAGAGCTTCGACCTGATCGGCCGCGTCGGCGTCTCCGACACCAATCTGAAGTCGCCGGCCAATAACAAGTACGAAGAAGGCACGGCCCTCGATTACGGTGTCGGCGCCCAGTACCACATCAACCCCAGCTACGCGCTGCGCGCCGACCTGACGCGTTCGGACTTCAACGGCGACAAGGGTAATGCCACCACCTCGACCGTCAGCCTCGTGAAAAAGTTCTAGGGTTCTTCCCTCTTACCTGGGACTTTCTCACGTTTCGAGAGCGGCCTGCATTCTGATCGAATGCAGGCCGCTCCCCTTTTATGTTTATGTTTTCACGCAACGCGTATTGCTTTGGGCCCCCTGCCGATGCCGGTGAGGGGCCTTTGCCTATGCCTGTTTAGGCAATTGTCAAAGCGCGAGCCGCCTTGCAATCTGTGGTCAAAGCGTGGAGACGATGCATGAAACCCTTGGCCCTTGTCCTTATTATCGCCATCGCGGCCGTGGCCGCCGGCGCGGCTGACGCCGACGATCGTGCCCCGACCGCCGGTGAAGCCGCCGTGATCGCCAAATTCAAGACGGTAATCAACCACACCCTCGATGATCTAGGGGCCGCCAGCGGCCTGCAGGAGCGCGATCTGAACCGTCAAGACATTCCACCTGACGGTCAGGTCTACGGCAGTGATGAAGGCCAGTTCATCTTCTACGGCGATATTTCGCGCTTTTACGAAGGCGCGCCGGTCGACAACACCGCAAAAATGCAGGCCCTCGCGACTCGTTTGCAGGCCGCCCGCGATTCCGCCAGTCAGCAAAAGATCATCGCCGAAATTCAGGCCCTGGGTGCGGACGGGCAGAATGAGCCGGCGCACCTGCTGATCAATTCCTCGCACAACGTGCCCTATTTCGCGATCGACGGCGACGAACCCAGGGCGCTCGACCACCTGCCGGCTGGCACGTGCGCAGCCTATGAGGTCAAGGCCGCCATGGTGGCCAATGCCAAGGCCTATAATCTCGAATTCTGCGACCCCGCGGCGTTCAAACGTGACGACGCCTCGGGTTTTACGCGCTACCACTTCGCTCATAATGACGGATTTGCCCATATCGAGGACATCGAGATCCATATCGAAGGCACGCCGGATATCGTCGACTCCCTGCTAAAGGACTATGACTGGACCCAGGTTCGCAAGGCGTTGACGGAATGACGGATTTTGGGACCCGATTTTGGGACCGCGATATTTAGCCTTTCCTCTTCAGGTCTTTAGGTATAAACGGCGCACTCATCTATTCGAGCGCCGTTTGAGTCTCCGTGCGGGACCAGGCCGCTTCCTATCCTGTTTGAGGGGCCGTATGGCAAAAGAAGAACTTCTGGAGTTTCCGGGTACCGTGATCGAGCTGTTGCCGAACGCCACCTTCCGCGTCAAGCTGGAAGAAAGCGGCCACGAGATCATCGCCCACACCGCCGGCAAGATGCGCAAGAACCGCATCCGCGTCCTGGCCGGCGACCGCATCCTGGTCGAAATGACTCCCTATGACCTGACCAAGGGTCGCATTACCTATCGCTTCAAGTAAGCGCCGCGCTGGCTCATGACCGGGACACATCCCTTCATTTTGGCCAGCGCCAGCCCGAGACGCCGCGAACTGCTGGCTGGGATCGGTCTTGTCCCCGACCTTATCGCCGCCGCGGACTTCGATGAAACGCCGTTAAAAGATGAAACGCCCCCGGCCATGGCTTTGCGCCTGGCCATCGCCAAGGCGCAAGCGGTCGCCGCGCAGACGCCGGGCTATGTCCTGGCGGCGGACACCGTGGTCTGCGTCGGCAGGCGGTTCCTCGACAAGGCGAACAGCGCCGACGATGTGCGCAAATGCCTTGAGCTGCTGTCCGGTCGCGGCCACCGCGTCTATACCGGTCTGGCGGTGGTCAATCCGGTGGGGCGTCTATCCTCGCGCCTGGTCGAAACCCGCCTGACCTTCAAACGCCTGAGCCCCGCCGAGACCGCCGCCTATGTCGCTTCCGGCGAAGGTATCGGCAAGGCCGGCGGCTACGGCATCCAGGGGCGGGCAGGGGCGTTTGTGACGCGCCTGGTTGGCAGCTTCACCTCGGTGGTCGGTTTGCCGGTCTATGAGACGCAATGCCTGCTCGAAGGCGCGGGGTACCGGCCGTGCTGACGCTCTTTCATGAAAACCGGTTCGGCCTGACGCGCGCGGCGGTCTTTCACAAGGGCAGGCCCCACCTCTATGCCGAAGGCTATGATAACGACGCTTCGCTCACCTTGCAGGGCGTGCGTTCGGTGGCCCGGCTTAAGTCGCGCAACGGCAATGTCGCCTTCCTGACCCTGGCCGACGGCAGCGACGCGGTGTTGGACGCCCCTCAGGAGATCATGCACCGCCTGACCGAAGGCGCCGCCGTTGGGGTCGAGATCGTTGCCGAGGCCCGGCGTGAAAAGATTGCCCGTGCCCGCTACATCGCCACGGCCGAGGGCGCGCCGCGCCGTCTGAGCCCGCAAATGAGCCTGAAAGACCGCCTGCTGAATCAGGCGCTGACCTGGCTGGGCGATCAGGATGTGGTCAACGGCGATCCCGACGACGTTAGCGATGCCCTTAACGACGCCGAAGAGGGCGCTCTGGAGCCCTCAGGGGCGCTGACCGGCGGCGGCTATCTCAGCATCGAGCGCACACGTGCCCTGATCGCCTGCGACGTGGATACGGCCGGTGGCGACGACGGCATGGTCCACACGGCCCGCGATTTCGCGCGCGGGTGCAATGAGCGTGCGGTGACCGAACTGGCGCGGCGCCTCCGCCTGTCGGGCTTCGGGGGGCTAATCGTCATCGACCTGGTGGGTGTCCGCCACGACGCCGAGCGCCTGCGCCAATTGCTGCTGGCGGCGTTTGCTGCCGAGGCCGCCGGTATCGTGCTTGGGCAATTCGGCAAGTTCGGCACGTTCGACTTTGCCCGGCCGTGGGGCGGTTGCCCTCTGATCGACGCCGACCCGGACCTGCGCAGCGCGCATCGGCTGTTACGGCAAGCCGCCGAACGCGCTGAAAACGAGCGCGGCCGCGTCGTGACCTTGCGCGCGCCGTTATCGACCTTAGATAGGCTACGTCCGTTAGTGTCGGGGTCGCTCGACCCGCTGGCGCCCATGCTCCGTCTTGAGGCCGCCGCCAAGCCCGAGGTTGTTATCCTATGATCCGTTACTGTACCCGCTGTCGCCAGGCCTATGGCGAAGCCGTTGAAGGTGTGGTGAGCGCCGCGCCTTCCTACGCCCCGTTTTGCTCGAAACGCTGCGCCGATGTCGACCTGGTGCACTGGCTGAAAGGCGAGTATGTCATCGACGGCGCCGGCGGCCTTTCGGTCAGTGACGATGAAAGCGTTGAAAACAGCGCGCAATTGCCGGTTTCCTACGGCGAGGACGAGGACTGAATTTTTCGATTTAGCCTGCCTTTTCGGCTGGACAAGGCGGTTTACCTCCCCTATAGACCTGCCTCCCGTCGCAGCGCTTTGAGCGTTCACGTCAAGGGCCTGGATAGCTCAGTTGGTAGAGCAGYGGATTGAAAATCCGCGTGTCGCTGGTTCGATTCCGGCTCCAGGCACCACTTTTTCCCAATTTTTGTGATGTGATTGCGCGGCATAAGAAGCGCGTTTTGAATCTAAATAGGCGATATTCTTCTATGCGGTGTCCGCTAGGAGGTCCGCTATACCCGTTCCATTCGCTCTAAAACACCTCGTAGACGTTCACCGTGGGTTCGAGCTCGATCAGATAGTCGCGATCGAAGTCGTAATATTTGGCGACGAGATAATCCTCGCCGGCAAATGCCTTGATGGCGTTAAGGTCCGACCAGAAGGTCAGCATCTGAAAATGCGCCACCTCGCCATCGCTGCGGCGCAGGACATGGGCGCCGAGATTGCCCGGAATGGCGTTGTAGTCGGGGACGGCCACCGACCGCATCAGGTCGAGATAGGCGTCGGCTTTGGCGATCGGTGTAACGCCGTACCACAGACGTGCGAGCATGTTCAGGCCTCCTTGGCATGCAAAGATATGTAAGCGGCGCCCAGCATGACCGCCATGCCGACCCAGGTGACGGCGGGCACGCGCTCATGCAGGGCAATGGCGCCGGTCAGGACGGCGATCGCCGGCGAGACGAAGGCGAAATTGCCCGAGCGCGACGCGCCGACGTCGCGCAACAGCTTCATATAGAGGGCGAACGCCACCAGGGAGCCGAAGACGGTGAGATAGAGCCATCCTGTCCAGGCCTCGGCCGTCCAGCGAAAGCGCAAGGCTTCGCGGGCGCCCGGTTCGACAGCCAGCGAAGCCGCCAGCAGGATCAAGCCGCCGGCCAGGAGCGATACGCCCGATATGAAGGTCGCCGAATAGAGTCGCAGCAGTGGCCGCGACAGAACGGAACCCAGGGCATAGGTGAAGGCCGACAGGGCGACCGCCACGCCGCCGATCACCCGCATCCGGCCCTGGCCGTGGGCGGCCAGCATGCGTCCGAGGTCGGGCGAAAACATGATCGCCACGCCGATAATGCCGAGGACGAGGGCGGCGACCTTGCGCACGGTCAGCTTTTCCTCACCCAAGGCGACGGCGCAAAATAACAGGGCGACCGGTGTCAGGGACATCTCGATGACGGCGGACAGGCCGGATTCGATGAATTGCATGCCCCAGAACAGCGGGCCGTAGCACAGGACGATCATCAGCAGGCTGACGACTGTAAGGCGGCCTGTGTCGGGCCATGTCCATTGCCGGAGGGCGCGGTCGCGGCTGCCCACCGCCGTCATGATGATACCGGCGGCGATAAAACGCGTGCCAGCGATAAGGAGGGGCGGTTCGGTGGCGATGGCGATCTTGGTCGCCCACCACGTCGTTCCCCAGACGAAGCACAGGACACAGAAGGCCAGGAAGGCTTTCGAAGTCATGGCACTCGTCCTCCGGATGATGATTGAGTAATGGATAAAAAACGTTTATAGCATTACATATTAAGTATCGATATGGCAAATTGCGTCCCATGACAACCCATCCTTCCGTTGCCACTATGAAGCTGGTCGCCGGCGATTCCGTGCTGGATTTCACCAATACGGTCGACTGTCGCCTGGGTGAATGGCGTGGCGATGTCCTGGTCGATTACGCCGACCTGGTCGCCTGGGCTGTGCGCGTCGATGTCCTGGGCGCTGGTTTGGCGGACGCGCTGTTAGCTACGGCGGCGGGCGACACACGGGCCGCCGAGCGCGCTCTTGAACGCGCCAAGGCCTTGCGGGAGGCCCTCTATCGCATCTTCCTCAGCGAGAGCGAGGGGCGGGGGGATGCGCATGAGGACATGGACTTGCTGAACGATTGGATATTGCGCGCGACGGGTCAGCGCCGGTTGGTGGCGGACGGCGCCGTGGGCTGGCGATGGTGCGATGGTGTCTCGCTTGATGCCGTTACGTTTCGCGTGGCCATGGCGGCGACGGATCTGCTGCTGAAACGCGACCGCCGGCCGGTGCGGGCCTGCCCCGGGCCACACTGCGGCTGGCTATTCCTCGATACGACCAAGGGCGGGCGGCGGTTATGGTGTTCGTCGCAGGGCTGCGGCACGCGTGTGCGGGTCGCCCGCTTTCGCGCGTCGGCATGAGGGCGCCGACCAGGATCAGCTTCGGCGCAAGCGATTGCGAAATCCATGATGTCAAATCATCGGCCGGGCAAGGAGAACGGCGCTGTCTGGCCGATCAAACCACACCTTCGCCAGTGACTTTGAGCACGGGCGTAAAGGCCGGTTTGGCATCCGGCAGCTTGACCGTCAGGCCATCCATGCTCAGCTCAAGCGGCACAGGGCCGCGGCCCTGAAATAAGGGCGATTGCGCCTTGGCTGATCTGTCATTCAACGTGGCCGCGCTTTAACTCGCGGTCAGGATGATCTTACCCGCCAGCAAGCCTTCGGCACTGGCGGTGACGGTGATTGCCCCCGCACCCGTTGTCTGGACGATGGCGCAGCATAACCCGTTGAAGGCCATGCGTTGTGACGCCTTGTCGGACTCATGGCTGTTCGGATTGCCGTTGCCGACGCCGATCACCGACGCCGGCCCCGTGACGGCGAATGAGATGAGACTATCGGCCTGTGGCACGGGGATGCCGCGCTTGTCGAAGACCTCGGCCCGGATGACGGCACAGTCGGGATCCTTGGACCGGTCGCCACCGGTCAAAGCGCTGCGATCCGCGGTCAGGACGATTTTGGCGGGCGCGCCGGCGGTCTCACGCGTCTCCTTCAGCACGACCTGGCCGTTTTTATAGCCGTAGGCGACGATCTTGCCGGGCTGATGGACAACATTCCATTCGACGTGGCGATCCTTTTCGACGGTCTTCCTGCCCGCCGACTTGCCGTTGACGAACAGCTCGACCGCATCGCAGTTGGAATGGACCCAGACCGAAACCGTCGAGCCTGCGTCCCAGTTCCAGTGCGGGAACAGATGCAGCAGGGGCTCGGGCCGCCACCAGGCGCGGTAATAATAGTAGGTATCTTTGGGGAAACCGCAGGTATCCAGCACGCCGAACTGCGAGGAGATCGACGGCCAGGTGCTGTAGGGCGTGGGTTCGCCACGATAATCGAACCCGGTCCAGATGAAGCCGCCGCCGATAAAGGGCTTCGAATCGAAATGCGGCCACCAGCCTTCGGCCGTCGTGGCATAGAACGGCGCTTCGGTGTCATAGGCACGCACGGTGTGGGTGGCGTCGTTTTTGACATATTCACCGCGTGTCCCCACGGCCGAGGCGGTTTCCGTGCCGATGATCGGCAGCTTGGGGAAAGTCTTGTGGAAATCGTCGATCTTGGCGTCGTTATAGTTGAAGCCTATGACGTCCAGAACCTCGGTAATGCCCTGGCCATAGCCATTTTCCATGGCCGCGGTAATGCCGCGTGTCGGGTCCAGATCGTTGCAGACGCGCTTCATGGCGCGGGCAATATTGGCGCCGCGGTCCGTGCCCTGCTGGGGCTCTTCATTGCCGATCGACCACAGGATGACCGAAGGGTGATTACGGTCGCGCCTGATCATGGTCGCCAGGTCGTCGAGTCCCTGATCGGACGAGGTCATCATGCGCGTTTCATCTATGACCAAAATACCCATCTCGTCGCACAGATCGAGCACTTCGGAGGTCGGCGGATTGTGCGAGGTGCGATAGGCGTTGCAACCCATATCTTTCAGGCATTGCAGGCGGTAACGCTGGATGGCGTCGGGGATGGCGGCGCCCACGCCCGCGTGATCCTGGTGATTGCAGGTGCCTTTTAGTTTGACGGATTGGCCATTCAGGAAGAAGCCGGCATCCGGGTCGAACCTGATATCGCGGAAGCCGAAGCGTGTGCTGACCTTGTCCAGCGTGACCTTGCTCTTATCGTCGGACAGGGTGGTGGTGAGCGTATAGAGGAAGGGATCTTCCAACGACCATAGATGCGGCGTGGCGACATTGAGCTTATAGGTGACGGTCTCGGTCTGGCGGGCCTTGACCGTCAGAGTCTGGCCCTGGCTCTGGGCCGTGCTGGACCCCAGCGTGGACAGAATGCCGACCGTTATATCCTGAAGGCTGTCGTTGCGAACCGCGGTCGTGACCTCGACCGTGCCATCGGTTTGCGGACGGACCAGAACGCCATATTGCGGGATGTGGACCGGATCGGTCTTGGTCAGCCAGACATGGCGGTAGATGCCGGCGCCTTCATAGAACCAGCCTTCGCCCAGGGAGGCGTCGACGCGCACCAGTATGGTATTCGGCTTGTCGTCGGTATTGAGGAAATCGTTCAATTCGACGCGGAACGGCGTATAGCCGCCGTCGTGCTGCTTGACGACATAGCCGTTGATGATGACGAGTGCATTGCGGAAGACGCCGTCGAATTCCAGGCTGATACGCTGACCGGCATCGGCGGCATCCAGTTTCAACGTCTTGCGGTACCAGCCGATGCTGGTTTCAGGATAGTCGCGGCCCAACGGCTTGAAACCATGATTGGCGGCCGGGTCCCAGCCCGCGGTGGGGGCGTCAGGCTTGAGCACGAACGGCAGCTCCACAGCCCAGTCGTGCGGCAGGTTCAGGGACCGCCAGGCGGAATCGTCGTAATCGGAAGCGGCCACCGGGGTGGCATTTGTCCCCTGTTTGGCGAAGGTGTTCAGATTCTTGCCCCAGCCAAAGTCCTTCTCCATATCGTTGAGATGTCCGAACGCAAAACGCCAGCCGTCGTCGAAACGTTCACGGCCTGCGCGCTCGGCCGCCGGGATCGCTTTTTTTGTCGCAAGGGCCGGCATATTCGACGCATGGACGCCGGTCTCGACCAGGGCCAGCACGGAGGCCGAAGCGAGGACATCGCGGCGATGAAGATGAAGCATGCGGTATTTCCTTGGGCTATTGAATGGAATTGGGGGGCAATAAGCGATCAGCCACGGCGTGTTGCGCCGAGGCTGGGGTTCGCGTAAGCGGGTGCTGTCGTACGTCCGCCGCCGGGGTTAGGCGGCCAGCGCGTCGCCACGCAGCGACTCGTTCAGCTGTTCGGCGGCCTGCTGCAAGGCCGCCAGACACCAGGTCAGGTTCGGACTGCCGTGCGTCTGGATATAGGGAATGGTCAGGGCGGCGACGAAGTGGCCGTTGCCGAAGATCGGGCACGAGATATCGGTAACATCCGGCAGGTGCGGATTGGTGATCTGGGCAAAACCTGTCTCGGTTGTTTTTTGCACGGCCTTCTTCAGCGACGTCCATGGGTGTGCGTCGACAACGGCCGAAAGGCCGTGAGGCCAATGGGCGACGTCCGAGTTTTTCATGAATGCGGCGAATGCCAACCCTGGAGCCGACTCCGGAATATCGTAGCGGAATCCCAGCGGGACATGAATACCGAAAGAACCGCCCGATTCTTCCTGGCTGACGACCTGCAAATCCGGGTAGGCGAGTACGGCCAGATTGCACGACTGGGAGATGTTGTCGGACAGGGCGCGCATGATGGGCTGGGCATGGTCGAGCAGGCGTTGGTGCGGCAGTGCCGTCGACTGAAGTTCGCACAGCTTGTTCGTGCGCTCGTAAGATCCGGTCGCGCCGGCGCGAGTGACGTAACCCCGTTGCTGGAGAATGCGGAGGGAACGGTAAACCGACGAACTTGACAGGCCCAATACCGCCGCCAATCCCGACAACGTCTCAGGCGCCCGGCAGGTTGCCAAATATTCCAGGATCTTCAGCCCGGTGACGAGTGCGCGGGGAGCGGCGCCGTCGAATTCGGCTGGCAGGCACGCCGGGGCCGCGAATGGGATGTTTTTCGTCAGGCTGAGTTTGTTATGGCTTGTCATGTGCGCTTCCCTGATTTTGGCGGACAGTCTACTCCATTCAGGGGTGCAAGCTAACATGCGGAAAAGGTTTGGTTTTTTACCTCACCTCCGGCGCGCCTCAGGTGTAATTGTCCAAGTTGTCCGAATCCGTACAGCCCGGCCTCATCGCCCGGATGCGATTTGACGGGCTTCAGGGACCGGACGGCTCAGCGGTCGCCTATTTTATCAGCGATTTTTAATTTTACTTGTGAATATTCAGGAAGATGGATATCCATTAGAGAAAGGCATGCCCGGTCCTGTCCACAAAGTCCGGTGCCGCAGCCCATAAAAACATATGCACAGAACGACTGAGGAACGCATGGAAATCGGAAGGCGTCAGCTGATACTATCGACGGTGGCTGTGGCCGCGACCTGCACGGCCTGTGGGGGAGGCGGGTCCGGAAGCGGCGGGAGCTCGTCTTCGTCGTCATCATCATCATCTTCGTCTTCGTCTTCGTCTTCGTCTTCGTCTTCGTCGTCATCATCGTCTTCTTCATCATCGTCGTCATCTTCCTCGTCGGCTTCCGGCCTCTATCCGAGCTATAATACGAGCCCGATCACCGCGGATGCGACGGGCATGACCAGCACGGCCGTCCAGATCGCGGACCGCATCAAGCTGGGCTGGAACGCCGGCAACACGCTGGAAGCGTCCGGCGGCGAAACCAACTGGGGCAATCCGATGATCACCCAGGCGCTGATCGACAAGGTCAAGGAACTGGGCTTCGACGCGGTTCGCCTGCCATGTTCTTGGGACCAGTACGCGGACCAGACGACGGCAAAGATTTCCGACAGTTGGCTCAATCGGGTGAAGGACGTCGTCCAGTATTGCATCAATGCCGATCTCTATGTCCTGCTCAATATCCACTGGGATGGCGGCTGGCTGGAAAATCACGTCGATGCTGTGAACAAGGACGCGGTCGTCGCGAAGCAAAAAGCCTTCTGGGAACAGATCGCCACGCATCTGCGCGGCTTCGACGAGCGCCTGATGTTCGCCAGCGCGAACGAGCCCAATGCCGACGATGCAGCGGAGGCGGATATTCTGCTGACCTACCATCAGACCTTCATCGACGCCGTCCGCGCGACCGGCGGTAAAAACGCCTATCGTGTGCTGGTCGTCCAGGCGCCCAACACCAGTACGGAACTGGCGGTTTCATTGTGGAAGAAAGAGCCTGTCGATCCGGCAGTGAACCGCCTGATGCTGGAAGCGCACAATTACACCCCTTACCAGTTTACAGCCCTGTCCGAGGATGCCTCCTGGGGCAAGATGTTCTATTACTGGGGCAAGGACCATCATTCGACGATCGAACCGGACCGTAATTCCACATGGGGCGAAGAGGATTATGTCGATCAGCAGATGACGGCGATGAAAGAGCATTTCACCAGCCTCGGCATACCGGTCCTGATGGGCGAGTATGGCGCCTTCCGTCGCGGCTCGGGGCCGCTGGACATGGCCACGCACAACGCCTCGGTGACGCACTGGATGAAATACGTTACGCAGCAGGCGATCGCCAACGGTGTCCTGCCCTTCGTGTGGGATACCGGCGGGCTTATCGACCGGCGCGCCCTGACGGTCAATGACCCGGACAGCCTGAACGCCATGCTGGAAGCCGCCGGCAAAAAATAGGTCCCAGATCACTGCGGCCTGCGTCAGAACTGACGCCCTGTCGGCAAGTCGCGATGTCGCAGAGATTTTTCTTATCCAAAAAGATTGCAATGGGCCGGACATTGGTGTGTCGGCCGTCGGATTTGTGTTGCCTGCGCAACATGTGAAAATTTACATTTAAAATTTTATTTTACACTTGAATCTTTCGGGCTTAATGTGACTATTGTCCGACAAATCAAACAGAGGGGAGGTTGCAACTCCCTCGTACGAGGCATGAAGCGGCGATAGGCGTCCGCTTCGACCAGAGAGGAAACAAATATGAACAAGAGCAGATCGAAGTTGTGGCTTGGCGCGGGGGTTTCAGCCCTGGCCCTGCTGACCATCGTCATGTCCGCGGAGGCGCAGGATACGGCGCCGGCGGCAACGGGCGATACCAGCGCGGCCAGCGGCGACGAGACGGTCGTTGTTGTCACGGCGCGCCGCAAGGCTTTGCAGACGGCGACCGAGCGGAAGAAGAATTCCGACACGATGATCGATTCGGTGGTGGCCGACGAAGCCGGCAAGCTGCCGGATAATTCGATCACGGAAGTTTTGCAGCGCGTTTCGGGTGTCTCCATCGTCCGCTTCGGCTCCCTGGGGGATCCGGACCACTTCTCGGCCGAGGGCTCCGGCATCCAGGTCCGCGGGTTGTCGGGCGTCGCCGGACTTTTGAACGGCCGCGAAGTTTTCAGCGCCAATGGCGGCCAGGGCCTGTTGTGGGGCGACGTGACGCCGGAACTGATGTCGGCCGTCGACGTTTACAAGGATTCGACCGCGGACCGCCTGATCGGTGGCACCGGCGGCGCCATCGATCTGCGCACCAAGATGCCGTTCGATTACAAGAAGCCGGCTTTCCAGGCCAGTATCGGTGATTCGTACGGCGACCTGGTGAAGAAGCACACGCCGTCGGCGTCCTTCCTTGTCACCGACCGTTGGGACACGCCGATCGGTGAGGTCGGCGCCCTGGTCGATCTGGCCTATAGCAAGTTCTCGTCGCACGACAATTTCATCCGCGCCGAACCCTTCTATAAAACCCAGGTTCAAGGGGTCGACCGCTATATTCCGGGTGGTTTCGACTACGGCTGGGATGACTTCAATCGCGAACGCACAGGCGTTTATGCGGCGTTCCAGTGGAAGCCCAGCGATACGCTGCAATTCTATACGACCCTGTTCTCGTCTAAATATGAGGCCGACAATACGGGCGGCGGGGAATTCGTCGTTTCGCAAAATATGACGGTCGACCCCACCGGCCACAATGTTTTCGATTCGAGCGGAGCGCTGATCAGTTCCGACAAATTGACTACCTACAATGCCAATGACGGCTCGCTCAACGGAGCACCGCTCGGTGTCGGCGGCGACACGGGGAGGAACAATTCGGACCATACCACCAGCGACTGGACGACCGGTTTCAGCTGGCAGCCCAACGACCGGACGAAGGTCAGCGGCGCGATCCAGTTCGTCGATTCGGAATCACATTCGAAGAGTTACGATCTCTTTCCGTCGATCAGCTATCCGGGTACGTTCGGGATCGATCTGTCCGGCAAGCTGCCGAAAATTACCCTGCCGGCCAATGCGGCGACGCTGTTCGGCGATCCCGCCGCCTATCATATCGGCGCGGACATGACCCATATCGAAAGCAATCACGGCACCATGGGCGCCGGCAATTTCGATGTCGACTGGGCGCTTTCCGATACGGGTTTCATCCGCGACATCAAATGGGGCGCGCGCTATGCCAGCCGCGTCGAGCGTGACGATGTCTCCGGCTACAACTGGTCGAATGTTTGCCAGGGTTGGGACGGCTGCGATAATTCCTACGACTCGCCCACCAGCTTTGCCCATGCCCACCAGGAGAGCGATGTCGGCCAGGCCGGGTTCCAGAACTTCTTCCGTGGCCAGATACCCTTGCCGGGCAATCTTTTCACAGCGAGCAACGAACTGGTGACGATGTTCGATCCCACCTATATTCGTAAATATTACGGTATCGGTAGCGGCAGCAACATCATTACGCTGCGCGACTCGGACTATGCGCACGGCGTCGACAAGACGACCGAAGCCTATGTGATGGCGCGCTTCGCCAGCGACACGGGTTGGTTCGGCGTCCCTTTCACGGGTAATTTCGGCATCCGTTTCGCTCAGGTCGACCATGAATCGCAGGGCAGTTTCGTCAATTACGGCTCGGTACTTAACACCACGACCAACACCTACAGCCCGGCCTATTTCAACAACGGGACGCCCTATTACCTGCTGCCAGGCTCACACCTGCAATCGGGCGGCCGGAAAACAACCAGGGCCCTGCCTTCGTTCAATATCGCGTTCGCGCCGGATCCGACCGTAAAGGTCCGCTTCGCCTTCAATACGACGATGGATTTGCCGAGCTATACGGCGACCAAGGCCACAGGCGGCAACGGGGTCAGCCTCGATACGACCAACCCGACCATGCCGACCCTTAAGGGTTTCTCGACGAACGCCGGCAATCCGCAACTGAAGCCGATGTTCTCCGATAATCTCGACCTCTCCCTGGAGTGGTACAAGTCCAACAGTTTCAATGCGCACTTGGCATTGTTCCATAAGGACATCAAGAACATCATGGTCTACGGCACCTCGCTGGTTCAGACGCCCTTCACCTATATCGACGTGAACGGCAATAATCCGACCATCAAGATGGAACAGGCCGTCAGCACCAACACCTATAATTCGGCGGAGAGCGCGACGATTTCCGGCTATGAAATCGGCGTGCGCAAGTTCTTCGATCAATTGCCGTCGCCCTGGGACGGTTTGGGCTTCGAGACCAACTACACCTATATCAACAGCCATAATCCGGGTGATGTTTCCCACGACATCAATGGCGTGACGCACTTCGACACGCCCATAACCGGCATGTCGCCGCATAACTTCAACCTGACGACCATGTATGAAAAAGGACCGTGGTCGGCGCGGGTCGCCTATAGCTGGCGTTCACGCTACCTGATGAGCACCAACTCGAACGGTACGGCCAGCACCTATACCTATCATGACTACGCCAATGGCACGAGCTCGGCTACCCTGTTCGCCTTGCCGCTCTATTCGGCAAGCTACGGGCAGATCGATCTTGGCGGCAGCTATAGGTTCAACGATCATATTATCGTCTCGCTTGAAGCCAGCAATGTCACGGATGCGATTCCCCGCACCCTGCAGGGTGGCTACCCGAACGGCGACCTGCTCCCGAGAAGCTGGTTTATCGCCGATCGCCGCGTCAATCTGAGCGTCAGGTTCAGTTATTAAATGTGCCGGTAAGACGGGCAAAATCTTCTCCCCGAAGACCTGAAGAAGGTCTCTGACTGGTTCCCTCGCCCTGTGGCGGGGGAACCTTTTTTCCAGAAAACACAGGCCCGAAAATACAGGCCCCAAAATACAGGCCAGGATATACAAGATGGTAAAGCGTGTATTGATCGTCGGCGGAGGGACAGCGGGGTGGATCACCGCCGGTTATCTCGCTCAGGCTCTTGCCGCGCAATCATCTGGCGGCGTGTCCGTCACGCTCATCGAGTCCAGCGACATCGGCATATTGGGCGTAGGTGAGGGCACTTTTCCGACGATCCGCCGGACCTTGAAACGCATCGGAGTCGATGAAGCCGCCCTGCTTCGGGAATGCGACGCGACCCTGAAACAAGGTGCGAAATTCGCCCACTGGCGGTTCACGCCGGGAACCGAAACGCCAGGGCAGGCGACACATTACATGCATCCGTTCGCCGTGACGCAAGCGCGGGGCGGACTGGATCTTCTACCCTATTGGATACTCGGCGGCGCCGGTCCGACTATCAATTGGGACGAAGTGAATACCGTGCAAAAGCGCGTGTCGGACGCCTCTCTTGCTCCCAAACGCCTCGAAGACAGCGATTTTTCCGGCCCTCTCAACTACGCCTACCATTTCGACGCCGCCAAACTCGCTGTCTTTCTCAAACGCTATGGTGTCGCCGGCGGGGTCAAGGCACTGACGGGTACGGTCGACGAGGTGATGCTGGACGATCGCGGCTATATCAGCGGCTTGAGAACGAAAGAGCATGGCGTGCTCACAGCCGACCTCTATATCGACTGCACCGGCTTTCGCGCCGAGCTGATCGGCAAGGCGATGGCGGTCCCCTACAAATCCTGCCGCGATGTGTTGTTCTGCGACAGCGCCCTGGCCATGCAGGTGCCGTACGATCGTCCGGACGCGGCCATTCCCTCCTATACGGTTTCAACGGCCCACGAAGCCGGCTGGACGTGGGATATAGGCCTGCATCACCGCCGCGGCATTGGCCATGTCTTTTCTTCGGCCCATACCAGCGACGACCGGGCCGAAGAGGTGTTGCGCAGCTATATCGGGCCGGCGGCGAAGGATCTGACCGCGCGTAAATTCAAGTTCAATGCCGGCTATCGCGAGATCAACTGGCACAAGAACTGCGTTGCCATTGGTCTGTCGAGCGGCTTTTTCGAGCCGCTGGAAGCGACGGGCATTATCTTTGCCGAAGTCGCCGCTGTCATGCTGGCTAATCTGTTTCCGTGGGGCGGGGATTTTGAAACACCGGCGCGTCAATTCAATGACATAACCCGCCGCCGTTACGAGCGGGCGCTGGATTTCATCAAGCTGCACTATTGTATCAGCGAACGGCGCGACAGCCAGTTCTGGCAGGACAATGTCGATGCCGCCTCCATCCCCGACTCCTTGCGCGAGCAATTACAGCGCTGGCGCTTTCGTCCGCCGGAACCGATCGATATCGATCCGAATGTCGACATTTTCCCCGATGTCAGCTGGCAGTATGTGCTTTACGGCATGGGCTTCAAGACCGATCTCAGCCCCAAGGCCGGCGTCTTTAAATATTACGCGGAGGCCAGGGCGGAATTCGAGGACATCCGCCGTCAGGGTGATTATGCCCTGCGTGTCATGCCGACCAATCGGCAGCTCATCGACCAGATCATGAAGCAAGGCTTCGCCAAGCCGGTCAGGGCGCCGTCATGAGTGGACAAGCCGGTTCCGGCCGCCCGGTAAGGCAGGTCGTCATTGTCGGTGGCGGCACGGCGGGCTGGATGGCCGCGGCGGCCCTGGCGCGCCTGATCGAGCCGGGCGGCGTCAGTATATGTCTCATCGAGTCGGACGAGATCGGCACGGTGGGCGTCGGTGAGGCCACCATTCCGACCTTGCGCACCTTCAATGCCATGCTGGGCATCGATGAAGACGACTTCATGCGCGCGACCGGCGCCACCTTTAAGCTTGGCATAGAGTTTCGTAACTGGGACCGGATCGGGGCTCGCTATATTCATCCCTTCGGCGCTTCGGGCGCCGACAGGAACGGTGTCAACTACCATCAGTTCTGGCTCAGAGCGAAGCTGTCGGGGGCCAGCCAAGAGGATATCGGCACGTTCGAAGAGCACAATCTGAGTGCTGTCGCGGCGCGTTTGGGGCGGTTCAGCCGTCCAGCGGGAGCGGCCGGTTCGGTGCTGTCCAGCCTGCGTTATGCCTTTCATTTTGATGCCGGTTTGTATGCGCAATATCTGCGTCGTTATGCCGAGGCACGCGGTGTCGTCAGGGTGGAAGGGCGTATCGACGACGTCACCTTGCGCGGTGAGGATGGATTTATCGACTCCGTCCGGCTGGTGAGCGGCGGTGCGGTTAAGGGCGACCTGTTTATCGATTGTTCGGGCTTCCGCGGCCTGCTGATAGGGGAGACGTTGGAAACGCCCTATCTGGATTGGCGGGCCTTTCTCCCTTGCGACCGTGCGGTAGCGGTGCCGACGGCACATGTCGATTTGGCAACGCCCTATACGCGTTCGACGGCCGACAGTGCCGGTTGGCGCTGGCGCATTCCCTTGCAGCACCGGACCGGCAACGGCCATGTCTACTGTTCTGAGTTCATGAGCGAGGACGACGCCGTCGCCCGTCTCATGGCAGGCCTCGAAGGCGGGCCGCTCGCCGATCCAAAACCGCTGCGCTTTACCACGGGGCGACGCGAGGCGTTCTGGGTAAAAAACTGCGTGGCGATCGGTTTGTCGGCCGGCTTTCTCGAGCCCCTGGAATCGACCAGCATCCATCTGATTCAGACCGGCATCGCCAAACTGCTGGCCCTGTTTCCGGGAGAGGACATAGATCCGGTGGAGATCGCTGAATATAATCGCCTGACCGTCCTGGAATATGAGCAGGTGCGCGATTTCATTATCCTGCATTACAAGGCCACGCGTCGCGACGACAGCGCCTTCTGGCGGCATTGTCGCGATATGGCCGTCCCCGACAGTTTGCGCGCGAAGATGGACTTGTTTCAGGTTCGCGGGCGGGTTTTCAGGCGGGAAGACGACCTGTTTACGCTCAACAGCTGGCTGTCCGTGATGTTGGGGCAGGGCCTGTCGCCGCGCGGTTACGACCCGCTGTTGGCCAATTTGCCGGCGGCAGAGGCGGTCGATTTTGTCCGGCATGTGCGGGAGGTCGTGAACAAGACGGCTCTGGCTATGCCGACGCACCGAACCTTTGTCGAGACCGCATGCGCGGGAACAGGCCGTGAGGCGCGGATGACATGACCGCTCACGCGACATTTTTCACGTCATCGCAACAAAGCAAAAAATGTCATTTGAAAATCAGTTTTATTAGCGCTACTTTGGTAGCGAGCATAGAGCATGGAATCTTGGACAAAGCAGGTGTGGATCAAGGCGACGATTTGAGAGAGCTTTATGCGCTCGTAGAAAAATTGTCCGATATTGCCGACGATATAAATCACAAGCGCCGCCGTTTCGAACAGTTGGCGCTCGATATCCGCCGAATGGATTCTGCAATCCGGATCAAGAGCGCGGGGATGGATCGGGATGAACCTCCCAAGGTGCCCGTAAATGCTTCCGAAAGAAGCATTCCCAGCCTGGTCATGGACATATTGGCTGAAGCGCAGGATCCCATGACATCGAGAGAGGTCGCCCTCGGCATCATGAGGTTGCGAGGCCTGGACGTGGCGAATGCGCCGGTCAGAAACCGGATCATCCATCGTGTTTCCGAAGCCATGTGGGTACAAATGCAAAAACGTCTTGTGCGGAAAGCAGAGCCGGGAGCGTCCCCTATCCGGTGGGAACTGGGATGCGAATGATCGTCGCCTGAGACGAAATTACTTTTATATGCGAAACTTGCTATCGTAGTCGTGTGACTGATCTGTCAGCGACATCAAGAAAGCCATCTACAAGCTTCAACCTATACAAGGACGATCCAACCGATGCTCCCAATCTTAGCCATGGCGGCTTCCGCTCTCACCATCACGTCGCCGGACAAGTCGGTGGAATTCAAGTTGTCCGATGACGGCGCGCACTATTCGGTCAGCCGCAAGGGTGAGGAGATTGTTGCATCGTCGCCTCTCGGCCTGGTGCTTGCCCAGGCTGACCCGTACGGGGTCTTGTCCGCCGTGGAGGTTCACAAGGACAGTCGGCGGAACAAGATTCCGCTTGTCGCCACCAAGGCGGATGCAGCCGTCGATGCCTATAACAGCGCCACCATGACCTATCGCGAAACGACGGGCCTCCATCGCGAAATGTCCGTCGAGGCGAGGGCCTATAATGACGGAGTCGCCTTTCGGTACAGTCTCCCCGATGGCGCGGCCTACACCGTCAAGGGGGAGGCGACCGGTTTCGTGTTCCCGAACGACGCGGCCTGCGAAGTCAGTGAATATACCGGGGCCCATGAAATGACCTGGTCCGACTTGAAAATCTCCCAGCTTGACGCTTCCAAGCTCTATGACTTACCGGCCGTGTGCGCCTCGGCGAGCGGGCGGACGCATTTTGCCATTACACAATCCAATTTGGTCGGCTATGCCGGCAGCGGCCTTGAGCCAGTTCCCAGTGGATTTCACGTTCGCCTGAGCTCGCTGCGCGGAAATCCGGGCGTTGCGGTCCAGTCCCCTGATGGTCTTTCCAGCGCCTGGCGCGTCATTATGATGGGCGATCGCGCCGGTGATTTGATTCCGTCCGAACTGGTCGGCAATCTCTCGCCACAGGCCGAGGGCGACTTTTCGTGGGTCAAGCCCGGCAAGGTGGCGTGGGATTGGTGGTCGGGACCGACCGCCGGCGAAAAGCCCAGCATGGAACGCTATGAGCGGTTTATCGATTTTGCGGCCGCCTCCGGTTTCCCGTATTTCCTGATCGACGCGGGCTGGGCCTATGGCGCCACGCCGTGCTGCAATCCCGATCCCAATACCGACATCACGCGCGCCGATCCGGCCATCGATATGCCGGCTCTGGTGCAATATGCCGCGGATCGGCATGTCGGCCTGATCCTGTGGGCCCATTGGAGCCACGTCAACCCGCGCATGGATCAAGTCCTCGACACCTACCAGCACTGGGGCATCAAGGGGATCAAGGTCGACTTTATGGAAAGCGACGATCAGGTCATGGTGAATTTTTACCGCGATCTAGCGCAGGGTACGGCGAAGCGGCATATGTTGCTCGACATGCACGGCGCCTATCCGCCGGCCGGACTTCAGCGCACCTATCCGAACTATATCACCCAGGAAGGTGTACTTGGCGCCGAGTGGAACAAGTTCAGTAAACGCGTAACACCGGCACACAATGTCCGGCTGGCCTATACGCGCATGCTGCTGGGGCCGATGGATTATACGCCGGGCGGTTTTCACAACGCCACGCCCGACACCTATGTCGAGCGCGAAATCATGCCCATGACCCAGTCGACGCGCGGCCAGGCCCTGGCCATGTACGTCGTTTATGACAGTCCCTTGCAGATGGTTTCCGACGACCCAAGCGTCTATGTCGATGCGCCTGGCTTCGACTTCGTTAAGATGGTTCCGACGGCCTGGGACGAGACCCGCTTTATCAGTGGGACGCCCGAAACCTATGTTGCCGTGGCGCGGCGCAAAGGGGATGTCTGGTATGTCGGCGCCATGACAAACGAACAGGGCCGGACCGTCGACCTGCCGCTGTCATTCCTGGGCAAGGGCACCTATGTCGCGCAACAGTGGGCCGATGGCGCGACGCCGAACGACGTCAGCGAAAGTGTCACGGAAGTGACGGCCACGGGGCATGTCTCGCTGGTCATGACGGCAGCGGGCGGCGGCGTCATCGTATTGACTCCGAAGCGGTAATCCTGCCGGTCACGCACAGGGCTCCGGTACTCGACAAAGGGAGGGTGGACGATGGTTTCGCACTGTTTTCGCCGCATCATGCTTGCGGCCATCGTCGCCTTGGCAGCCGCCTCAAGCGGTTTCCTGGCAACGGCCACCAGGTCTGCCGAAGCCGCGACCGTGGCCTCGGGGCGGCTACGGGTGAATTTCAACGCTGATTGGCGTTTCCAACTCGGAGATGTGGCGGGGGCGGAAAAGGCCGATTTCGACGACGGCCGGTGGCAATCCGTCGGCCTGCCGCATAGCTTCAGTACGCCCTATTTCCAGGCCCCTGAAGTCTATGTCGGCTATGGATGGTACCGCAAGGCACTGACACTGACGGCGGTTCCCACCGGGCGCCGCTTTTCCCTGGAGTTCGAAGGCGCGTTCCAGACGGCGGATGTCTATGTTAACGGCACGAAGGTCGGACGGCACCGTGGCGGTTACACGGGTTTTCCGGTCGATCTGACCGCCGCCCTCCATCCCGGGCAAAACCTTATTGCCGTTCGTGTCGACAATATTTGGGATCCGACGCTCGCGCCCCGGGCGGGAGAACATATATTCAGCGGCGGCCTCTATCGCGATGTATGGCTGGTTACGACCGACGATGTCCACGTCCCATGGACCGGAACCACCGTAACGACGCCCGGCCTGTCCGGCCGGTCGGGACGGGTCAAGGCTGAAACCGAGGTGCGCAACGACGGCGCGGCGGTCGCCCGGGTGACCGCTCAAACGCGCATTGTCGACAGCCATGGCGCTGTTGTCACGCGATTGCCAGACGCGACGGTTGCGGTGGCGCCTGGACAAACGCTTAGCCTGGCGCAGGAGTCGGGTTCGCTGTCGGGCCTGCGGCTATGGAGCCCTGAAGCACCCAATCTATATCGTGCCGTCACGTCGCTTGTGGTGGCAGGCATCGTCCGCGACCGCTTCGAAACGGAATTTGGCTTTCGCACGATCGCGTGGACGGCGGACAGGGGCTTCTTCCTCAACGGCCAGCACCGTTATTTTCGTGGCGCCAATGTCCATCAGGATCAGGCGGGCTGGGGCGACGCGGTGACGAATGCCGCCATCGATCGCGACGTCGACTTGATAAAGGACGCGGGCTTCGATTTCATACGTGGTTCACATTATCCGCACGATCCGCATTTCGCCGAGGCCACCGATCGCGCCGGCATGATGTTTGTGTCGGAAGCGCCGTTTTGGGGGACGGCGGGTTTCAAGAATCCCTGGGGCGCGCCAGCCTATCCTGCCGATCCCGCCCAGCAGGCCGCCTTTGATGACAGCGTGAAGCAACAGCTGGCGGAAATGATCCGCATCAACCGCAATCACCCCTCGATCGTCGTTTGGGGCATGGACAACGAGGTCTTCTTTACGACCGAGGATACCATGCCGCAGGTGCGGCGGCTGCTGGCTGAAGAAGTGGCGTTGACGCATCGGCTCGATCCGACGCGGCCGGCGGCCGTGGACGGTGCGCAACGAGGCGACATCGACCATATTGGCGACATAGCCGGCTATAATGGCGACGGCGCGTTCCTGTTTCCCGATCCCGGCATCGCCAACTTCGTCGCCGAATATGGTTCGGCCATGGTCGATCGGCCCGGAGACTACGCCCCCGGTTGGGGCGATCTCGAAAGGACGCCGGGGGCAAAGGACGGCGTGTCCGGATCGTGGCGCCTGCCGTGGCGGTCGGGCGAGGTGATCTGGGCCGGATTCGATCATGGTTCCATTGCCGGCCGCAAGTTCGGCTCCATGGGCATGCTCGACTATTCGCGCCTGCCCAAACGCCAATGGTACTGGTACCGCAACGCCTACCGCGGCATCGCTCCGCCGGCGTGGCCGCAAGCCGGTCAGCCCGCCGCCATCCGCTTGACCTCCAGCGCGCCGGTCATACGCCATGCCGACGGTACCGATGATGTACAGCTTGTCGCGACCGTCGTGGACGCAGCCGGAAAACCGCTCAGCAACAATGTGCCTGTTCATCTCAGTCTTGAAGCGGGGCCGGGCGAATTGCCGACCGGGCGCAGTATCGATTTCACGCCTGGGGGCGACATTCCCGTTCGCGACGGTCAGGCGGCGATAGCCATGCGCAGTTGGCAGGCCGGGGAGACACGGATTCGCGCCACCTCGCCGGGTTTGCGCGACGGCGTATTGACGATAAAGACGGTTGATGGGCCACGATTCGTTGACGGCGTGACGCCATTGGCGGCGGAGCGGCCTTATGTCGCCTATCATCCGGCCGGTGCCGGCGAGGACGAGGCGTTCGGTCTCCACAACCCGACCAACGCCAGTTCGAATGCTCCCGATCATGCGGCCTCTCTCGCCAATGATGGAAACACCGACACCTATTGGATGCCCGCCGGCGATGATTTGCGTCCGTGGATCGTCATCGACCCTGAGCGCGTCCTGATCTATCGGCGCCTGAAGATCGTCTTTTCCGGGGCCGGGGAATGCGACGTCAGCGCCGAAGCCCAAGGCGCCGATGGCACATGGCAGGCGCTCGGTACTGTCAAGAGAACGACCGAACAGGTCGAGTTCGCGACATCGGCGGCGACCGGAAGACGCCTGCGGCTGACTATAACCGTTTCGCCGGACGCCGTGTGCAAGGTTGCCGAGATCGACATTAGTGGCACGCTTGACGTAACCTAGCGGCGGGACCTTTATTGAAACGGCCAGCCTTCTTTTGTCCGACTATTGCCAAGGCGGAATGTAATCGTTATAATCATAAGTGAAATAAAATTTTATATATGACGTGGGAGGAAAGCGTAATGCGGACGATGGATAGGCCGAACGGCAAGGCGCGCCATGACAGTTTTGCCCTGCGGGCGTGGCTGGCCGGTTTAGCGACCGGGGTTGTCCTGGCCTTGGCCCTGCCTTCGGTTGCCGAAACGCCGAAGGCTCAAGCTCAATCTGCGCCCGTCGAGTTTCCGACCATCCTCTATGGCGCGGCCTATTACCACGAATACATGCCCTATGAGCGGCTGGACAAGGACGTGGCGATGATGAAGGCCGCGGGCTTCAACGTCGTGCGCCTCGGTGAATCGACCTGGAGCCTGTGGGAACCGGAAGACGGCCATTTCGACTATGCCTGGATGGACCGCGTGGTCGACGCCATGGGCAAGGCCGGCATCAAGGTCGTCATGGGGACGCCGACCTATTCCGTTCCGGCATGGATGGCGAAGCAGCACCCCGAGATTCTGGCTCGCCGGTTGAACAGCCAGCCCAATACCTACGGCATGCGTCAGAACATGGACACCGACTCGCCGGCCTATCGCTTTTATGCCGAGCGGCTGATCCGTCGCATTGCCGCCCACTATAAGGACAATCCCAACGTCATCGGCTGGCAGATCGACAACGAGACCGGCAGCTACGGCGCGGCCAATGACGATGTCTTTATCGGCTTCCAGCACCATCTCGAAAAGAAATTCGGCACGCCCGAAAACCTCAGCAAGGCCTGGTTCCTGAACTATTGGGGGCAAAATATCCATACCTGGGAGGACCTGCCGACGCGCGACGGCGCTCAAAGCACGGGTTACAAGCTGGAATGGTCGCGCTGGAGTCAGATGCGGGTGACCGACTTCCTGCACTGGCAGTCGGAGCTGGTGCGGGAATGCGCTTCGCCGCGCCAGTTCGTGACGACCGACTTCGCCGGCGCCATGCATGCAGACGTCAATGAGGAAGACGTCGCCCGCTCGCTCGACATCCCCGCGGTCAACATCTACCACTGGGGCACCCAGGATCAATATAACGGCGCCGACCAGGCTGCCCAGGCCGACTTCACGCGATCGCTGAAAGGCGGCAACTTCCTGGTCACCGAGACCAATGCCCAGACGACGGATTGGAGCTCTTCCTTCCAGTATCCGCCCTATGACGGCCAGTTCCGTGAAGATGTCTATACCCACATTTCCAACGGCGCCAATATGGTCGAATACTGGCACTGGGCCTCCATCCCGGCCAACCAGGAAACCTATTGGAAGGGCGTTTTGTCACACGACATGGAGCCCAACCGCGCCTATGCCGAAATGACCCGGACGGCGCACGAACTGCAAAAGATCGGCCCCAAGCTCGTCAACCTCAAGATTCACAACGACGTCGCTATCCTGTGGAGCCGGGATTCGCTCAACGCCATCAACGACATGCCGTTCGCCAAGGACAGCCAGTGGGGCGGTAGTGGCGGCAAGGCCGATTACAACTCGCTGGTCCGGCAGATCCACCGTTCGCTGTACGACCTGAACACGGGTGCGGATTTTGTTTTCCCGGAAACGGAAGACTTCTCGTCGTACAAGCTCTTGATCGTGCCCGCCCTCTACGTCGCCGACGATGCGTTGCTGCAACGCATCTCCGATTATGTGAAGAAGGGCGGCCATGTGCTGATGACCTTCAAGAGCGGCTTCACCAACGAGAACACAGCGGTGCGCTGGACCCTGGCGCCGGGACCGTTGCGTGATGCGTTAGGCTTCCATTACCAGGAGTTCTCCAATCTTTCTCAGCCTCTGGCGCTGAAAGACGATCCCTACCATGCCGGTGGAGACAATAAGGCGCAGTACTGGGCCGAATTCCTTGAGCTCGATACAGCCAAGGCGCTTGCCTGGTACGACCATCCCTTCTTCGGCCGCTGGCCTGCCATTACGACCAACACCTACGGCGCCGGCAAGGTGATTTATGAAGGCACCTATCTTTCCGACAAACTGCAGACGGCGGTGTTGCGCTCCTATCTCACTGACCTCGGCATGACAGGGCCGGATCAGCAACTGCCGTCCGCCGTCCATACTCAGACCGGCGTCAACGGCTTCAATCGCCAGCTCCGCTACTATTTCAACTATTCGGGCAGCGAAGTCAGTTTCGCCTATGGCCATAAGGCAGGGAGCGATCTCCTGAGCGGCCAAAAGGTCGCTGCAGGCGGCAAGCTTACGCTCGCGCCGTGGGACCTGGCGATCGTCGAAGAAGGCGGACAATAATCGCCGTGATCCGCCAGTAACCGGGCCTGGGCAGGCTCAGTTGTTGGCGGATATTGCATGCACCGGCCGTTGGTTAAGCAAGAGGTGATGTCGGCCGTGGACTACCAACTGTAAGTCTCCATGACCGTCGATACAGGGCGCAAAACGGCGAACCCGCGCGCGATACGCTACTGCCCGCGCACGTCGAGGGTCTGTTGCGGTAGCTGTACCGTCGCGGTGGCCATGACCTGGGTTGCGGAGGCATTGGCCGTGACCGTGTAGGTGCCGGCCTTGACCGTCCAGGTTCGGCTCGTTGTATCGAATGTAGCCAGGAGGCGCGGATCCACATTGAGGGAGACGGTTTTGCTTTCACCGGGAGCCAGCTCGACCTTGGCGAATGCGCCGAGCCGTTTGGGCGCTTCCCATCCCGCGTCCGCGCCGGGCGCGACATAGACCTGAACGACCGTGCTGCCGGGAACCTTGCTGGTATTGGTGACCGTGACGGAAGTTCTTACCCCCTTGCCCTCGGCGGCCGCGGACAGGCCGGAGGTCGAGAAGGTCGAGTAGCTCAGGCCGTAGCCGAACGGGAAGAGCGGATGAAGTCCCTTCTTGTCGAACCATTTATAGCCGACAGCGGCGCCTTCAATATCGTAGTCGGTGTGCGGGTGGGGATCGGGAAGCTCATCCAGCTTGCGATCGCCATCAATCTTGGGCCGCGGTAGCTGAGCGACGGCGGCCGGGAAGGTCACCGGCAGGCGGCCGGACGGATTGATGTTTCCCGTCAGGACACGGGCAATGGCTTCCCCGCCGGACGTTCCCGGATACCAGGCTTCAACCACGGCGCCCACCCGATCGAGCCACGGCATCACAACGGGCCCGCCTGTTTCCAGAACAACGACGGTCCGTTTGTTGGCCTTCGCGACAGCCGCGATGAGCGCGTCTTGGTTTCCCGGAAGGTTAAGGTCGGGTGTGTCAAGCCCTTCGGCCGTCCATTGGGTGGCGAAGACGATGACGACGTCCGCGCCCCGGGCTGCTTTGGCAGCCGCGTCCGCATCCTTGCCGTCGACATAGACGAAGGTGGCCTTGGTGCGCGACTTAAGGGCTTCGAGCGGCGATGAGGCATAGTAGGTCGCCGTGCCCAACGGTTCCACGAACGACTGATAGCCCTTGGCGGAGACCTGGGACGAACCGCCGCCGGAGATAACGCCTAAGTCGGCATGGCCACCGATAACGACGACTTTTTTTGCCGTCGCTGCCAGAGGCAAGAGGCCGTCATTTTTTAGCAGGACGAGACTCTCCTCGGCCGCGGCCTGCGTGACGCCGGCATGGGCTGCGAAGTCGATGGTGTTCGATTGGTCGCCCTGAACGGGATGGTCGACGACGCCGTCGGCGAACATGGCCCACAGGACGCGTCGCGCCATATCGTCGAGACGCTCATGGCTGACGTGGCCGTTATTGACCGCCTCATCGAGGGCGGCGTGGAAATAGGGGGAGCGATCGAAGCCCCAGCCCGATTCCTGGTCGAGACCGGTTTCGGCCGCGGCGACCGTCGAATGGGTTCCGCCCCAATCCGACATAACATAGCCTTTGAAGCCCCAGTCTTTTTTCAGGACCTGATTGAGCAGCCAGTCGTTTTCGCAGGCATAGGCGCCATTGACGCGATTATAGGCGCACATGACCGAACCCGGATCGCCGATCTCATAGGCAATCTGGAAGGCGAGAAGATCGGACTGACGCGCCGCTTGCTCGCCGATCTTGACGTCGATATGGTTTCGGTTGGTCTCCTGGTTATTGAAGGCGAAATGCTTCATCGTCGAGATAATGTGTTCGGACTGAATACCCTTGATCGCGTTGCCGGTTATCGTGCCGGCAAGCAGTGGATCTTCGCCGCTATATTCGAAGTTGCGGCCGTTTCTGGGCTCCCGTGTCAGGTTCATGCCGCCGGCGAGCTGCACGTTGAAGCCTGAATTGCGGGCTTCATTGCCGATCATGGCGCCCCCCTTGAAGGCTAAGTCGGGCCTCCAAGTGGCGGCGATGGCAATGCCGGAAGGCAAGGCGGTTCTCAGACGCGGGGTCGGCGAGCTTTGGGTTGCCACGCCGACGCCCGCGTCGGTCTCCCATTGTGCCGGAATGCCGAGACGCGGAATGCCCGGGACATAACCGGCGGACGCGGGCAGGCCTTCCTTGGGGGCTTCGAAACGTTTGGTTCCAAAGGACATCCAGGTGTTTTCGCTGGAATAATAGCCGAAGACGAGTTGGAGTTTTTCGGCCTGGGTCATCGCCGCCACGGTGGCATCGGCGCGCGCCTCGGGGCTGAGGGACGATTCGAGCCAGGCGCCTTGGATGGGAGCGGGTTCCACGGCCGGAACCGAGGTCGAAAAGCAGAACGCGACCAATGCGGTCGTGCAAATAAGGCTGCGTCGGAGCAGGGACAAGTTTCAATTCTCCATGGGAAGGGGATTAGTTGGTGCGCAAGGACTGACTGGAGCGTGCGGGCGATGTCAGGAAATTATGCGCGGTCAGCGTGATGAGGGCGACGAGCACGGTTACGGCACCGGCGCTCAGGAACGAGGCCGGATTGATGTCGACGTGGGCTTTGAACGAGTTCAGCCACCACGACATAAGAAGCCAGGACATAAGGCCCGCGGCCAGATTCGCGAGAATGAGCGGCTTTACGAACGGCTCCAACTGCAGGCGGAAAAGGTCCCAGCGGCGCGCACCCAACGCATTGCGGATAGCGATTTCCCGCGATCGTGTGCGCGCGAGATAGATGGACAGTCCCGTCAGGCCCAACACCGAAAGAACGACGCCGACTACCGACAGCAACCCGAAAGCCCACCATTGCTGGATCATGTCGTGATAAAGTTCGCCGAGGTACTTGGAGTAGAAATGCCGGTTGATTGGGTTGGCGATGGGGTAGGTCCGCTTCCAGAGATTATCGATGGCCACCAGCGTGGCGGCTTCTTTGCCTGGTTTGAGTTTGACGTTGAGCCGGGTGAAGAAGAAGGCTTGGTTGTCGAAGAGGATAGGTTGCAAGGACTCGCGCACCGTATCGATGCGCATATCGTCGGCCACGCCGATGATTTTTGATCGCAGACGTGCGTGGTCGCCCTCATAATCCAGGACATGGCCCACGGCGTCCGCGGGACGGTGGTAACCCAGGGCCTCTGCCGCGGATCGGCTCAGGATGATCTCGGCCGGTGAATTATTGGCGTTGTACGTCGCTGAAAAGTTCCGTCCGGCAAGCAAGCGCACACCAAACATGCGAAAGAAATTCGTGTCGATGGATTGCCGGTTAAACTGCACGCGCTGGCCGGTTGGGGAGGAGGACCAGGCGGGGCGTATATCCCTTTCTTCCGGAATGAAGCGCGAAAATGCCGCGTCCTGCACGCCGTCCAAAGCCAGGATTTGTCGCCGAAAGGTTTCATCGAGTCCGCCCTGGGAGAAGACCTCGATCTGCAGGACGCGCGTGGCATCGAAATTGAGCGCTGCGCCGCTGGCAAATACCCATTGCCGGTAGACGATTTGTGACGAGACCAGAAGCATGATCAATAGCGAAAACTGCACGGTGATCCATCCTACCCGACTGAGATAGGACCGGCCGGATGGTTCGCCGCCACCTCGCACCTGGCCGGCAGGAACGGAAGACAGGACGAGGGCCGGGTAAAGGCCGCCTGCAGTTCCGGCCAGAACGGCGCCGGCGGCGCAACAGGCAACGAATCCGGGCGCCGCCCACAAGGACAATCTCAGTCCCAGAAGCGGATTGATCGCCGGCAAAAGCCTTTCCACCAGGGTCAAGCCGGTAAGGGTCGCCAGGATTGTCATGGCAATGGCCTCGAAAAGCACCTGAAGGAACAGGTGATGCCGTCGGGCACCCAGGCTTCGGCGAATCGCCATTTCGCTGTTGCGCTCATCAATTTGCGCCGTCATCAGACCGGCAAAATTGACGGCGGCCAGAAAGAGAATGAGCCCGGCGACGGCAACCATCGCGGTGACCGTATCCAGGTGACCGCGAGCCGCAATCTGGCTGTCGGCTTCCGGCTGAAAGTGCAGTTCGGTAAGCGGGGTGAGGCGAAATTTTACCGGCAAATTGAAGTTATTGTGCCAATGCCGCGCGGCAATGCGCCGGACCTCGTCAGGCGCTAAATGCGCGCCGGGTTTTAAGCGTACGAAGGTATAGCATGACGACCACTGCCAGTCGGGATTGGTGTCCAGCACAAACAGCATACTGTAATCGGAGGCAGCTGAGACGAAAAATTCTCGATTCAGGCTGCTATTGCCAGGAAAGTCGGCAAGGACAGCGGTTACCGTTACCGGAGAATTGCCGTTAATAAACAGGGTTTGGCCAACCACGTCGTCGCGGCCGAAATAGCGCAGCGCCATCTTGCGGGTCAGGACCATGGTATACGGCTTTTGCAGAGCGGTCCTGAGGTCGCCGGCAACGGCCTTTACGCGCAGGAGGTCGAAAAGGTTGGAGTCGGCCCAATAGAAATATTCGAGCGACTGAAAACGCGGCGATCGTACCGACCATTCGACGGGATGGATGCGCGCGATGGCTTCGACCGCCGGTGCATCGGCATGTAGCCAGCCGGCCATGCCCGCCGGGGATTTGTCGCTGCTGACCACCGCGCTGTTCAGCGGACTATAGACCGAGCCCAGAAGCATGACCTTGTCGGTGTCCGGAATGAAATGGTCGAACTCGAGCTCGTCCTTGACGTAGAGGGCAATAATGATGGCGGCGGCAAAGCCGATGCTGAGACCTGCGACATTGAGCAGGCCTACCCCCCAAAAACGCAAGAGAGATCGACCGATGTGCAGGAGAATGGGGGTGCGCAGTCTCATGCCAGCCGACGTCGCGAGAACTGAATACGGCCGTCCAGCATTTCCACGACGCGTTCCGCCTGATCGGCCTGGCCCGGTGAATGGGTGACGACGACGAGCGTACTGCCTTCCTGATGCAGGGCTTTCAAAATGCCGAATATCTGCGCGGCATTCTCAGAATCGAGATTGCCGGTGGGTTCGTCCGCCAGGATGACCGAGGGGCGACCGACAATGGCGCGGGCGATGGCGCAGCGCTGTTGCTGGCCGCCGGAAAGCTGCCGGGGCAAATGATTGGCTCTATGGGCGATGCCGACGCGGTCCATCGCTTCCATGACCCGGCTGCGAAGATTCTTGCTGTTTTCGTGGCGATAGAGAAGGGCGAGTTCTATATTGTCGTAGACGCTGAGGCTGTCGATCAGGTTGAAACTTTGGAATACGAAGCCGATATCGCGCGCCCGGAGTTCGGCCAGTTGTCCAGGAGTCCGAGTCGCCAGGTCCTGCCCGTCATAGACATAGTGTCCGGATGTCGGTCGATCGAGGGTTCCCATAATATTGAGGAGGGTCGACTTACCGCATCCGGAAGGGCCGCAGATGGCGACAAATTCACCAGGCTCGATATCAAGCGAAACATCGCGCAGAGCTTCCACGCGACGTTCCGAAGTTTCATAATTAAATTGCACCTTGTTCAGATTGATCAACGGCATGACGGTGCTATGCACTCCGATTGGCTGTGAAAAACAGACATTGTCGAGTTGATTTAGCACATCAAGAGCCAATTTGGGTGTTGGGCCAGGCCCAATGGAGTTTTCAATCGCATGATTGCGACCGCTATACGAACTTCAATGCCGGGGGCACGCCGCGGCGCCTTGGCCGCAAGGTTAAGAATGAAGGATTTCACGGGGATGGCTGGGTCAGGCGACCAGGGCATCGCCATGCAGCGATTCATTCAACGCCTCGGCGGCCTGCTGTAAAGCCGCCAGACACCAAGTCAGGTTAGTGCTGCTGGCGGTTTTAATATAGGGCACGGTTAAGGCGGCTACGAACTGACCCTTCTCGAAAATCGGGCAGGACAGATCGATGACTTCCGGCAGATAGGGATTTTCAACCTGCGCAAAGCCGGCTTCGGCCGCCCTGTGGATAGCTGTCTTCAAGGTCGACCACTCGTGGGCATCGATTATGGACGAAATCTCGGCAGGCCAGCGGGCAGGGTCGGAATTTTTTGTGAAGGCGGCGAACGCCAGGCCCGGCGCGGACGCCGGAATATCGAACCGGAAGCCCAGCGGAACATTGATACCGCAAGGTCCCGGCGACTCCTGTTGTGCGGCGACCAACATGTCCGGCAGAGACGGGACCGTCAGGTTGCACGACTGTGAGATATCAGCGCAAAGGGAATGCATGACAGGTTTGGCAAGGGTCAGCAGGCGCTGATGAGATGGGGCCGTGGACTGAAGCTCACAGAGCTTTCCCGTACGTTCGTATAATCCCTGGTCTCCTGTTCGAGCGACATAGCCCCGGTCTTCGAGGACCGCCAATGACCGGAACACCGTCGTCAGCGGTATATTCAGGGCCGCGGAAATGGCGGATTGGCTCGGTGGCGTGGGACATTTGGCCAGGAACTCGAGAATGTCCAACCCAGCGATAAGGGCGCGTGATCCAGCTTTGGGTCCCGCTTTGGCGTTCTGAACGATATTGGAGTGTGGGCTGCCGGCAGGGGAGAGGTGTGAGCTGTGCTTCAGTTGATTATGGTTTGTCATGGCGCCCTTCCGTGTTTATACCGGACATTCTATCTCAGTCCGGCTCACAACCTAACCTGCGAAAATCATTTGACTTTTTTACCTTTCACAGGCACTTCTGAGCGGTGATTGTCCAAACTGTCCGAATTCGTACATGCCAGCGCGCAAAATCCTTTTCATCGACGACGACCCTGGGGTCTTGAAAGCCGCCGAGCTGCTACTGTGCAAGGCCGGCTATGAGTTCCGTGCGGCTTCGAACCCGACTGAAGCCTACAGTCTCTTGGCGGTCGAGGCCGCGGACGCCATCTTGCTCGACCTTAATTTTTCCCGTGCGCAGATGTCGGGAGAAGAGGGGCTGACCTGCCTCCGCGAAATTCTCCGCCATGATCCGAACGCGGTGGTCCTCGTCGTAACCGGCCACAGCGGTCTCACCGTCGCGGTTCAGGCGTTAAGGGGCGGAGCCAAGAATTTTATTATGAAACCCTGGAGCAACGAACGGTTACTAGACGTCATCGACGAGGCGCTGACGGAGCGGCGAAATGCCGGTGCGCAAACCCAGCCGGCTGAGGCCGTGGCTCACGTCGACGGAGGTCTGATCGTAGGCGAGTGCGACGCGGTTTTGCGCATCAAGGAATTGATCGAGAAGTATGCCCGACTGACGGCTGGGGTCCTTGTCAACGGCGAAAACGGAACGGGGAAAAGTCTTGTCGCTCAGGCCCTGCACCGCCAGTCCGGTCGTTCGAAATTGCTGATCGTCGACGCCGCCAACCTGGCCATGTCGGACTTGGCCGATATAGCCGATACGACCGTTGTGCTCGAGGATATTGACAGGCTGGATCCCGGTCTTACGGCGGCCGTAACGGCGTGGCTTCAGACGGCGAGTGGACGCAACACGCGTGTTGTCGCAACCACCTGCCGGAGCCATCCGGATATCGGCCTCCAGAGATCCCTTCTTTATGCCTTGAGTACGCTCGAAATGACGATCCCGCCGCTGCGGGACAGGGGGAACGACATTGAGCTCCTGGCCAACCATTTTGCGCGCGTTTTTGCGCTGCGGCAGGGCTTCAATATGCGCAGCCTGACGCCGGACGCGATCGCTGCGTTAAGGGGAGCGACGTGGAGCGACAATCTGCATGCCCTGCGCAGAGCGATCGAAAGGGCGGTCGTCGTCGCCGAGGGCTTTGCGGTGACCGCCGCGGACCTGGATCTGCCGAAGACTGACGCGCGCGATTCCACCGACCGGGCGCTGGATCTGGAACGCACGGAAAAGTACATCATCCAACAAGCCCTCGGTCGTCATAATTTCAATGTTTCCAAGGCGGCGATTGAGCTCGGATTAACGCGTCAAACCCTCTACCGCCGCATGGCCCGTCATGGTCTTTAAAACTCAGCTGCGAGTCCTTGTCACATCGATAATGTTGATGGCGGCTTCGGCTCTTGTCACGGATGCCCTTTACAATCGGCTTTGGGCCAACCTGACATTCGGCTGCTTGATTCTGATATCGTGTCTGGCTTTTCTGCTGCGCCTTCAGCCAAAGGTTTTGCAAGATCCGGCGGTGGTGGAACAACACAATACCAGCAGAACCGAATCTCTCTCTGTCCTGGTCGATCAGGTGCCGATGCCGCTTCTCAGATTCAGCCCTGCGCAAGGCATGATGGCGATCAATCGCGCGGCACGCAGCCTGTTCCGTACCGATGGGCTCATCGCGGATCCACCACAAACCCTGCTCGATGCGGTCGTACGATCGGATCCCGGCGCGCCAGGGTCGCTATCCGTATTCGGCCGAACCTACGCGGTGGGTATCAGCGAGATCCGGAGCGAGGAGGAGGCGATACGTCTCGTCAGCCTGACGGACATCCAGTCCGAGGTTCGCATGGCCGAGGCCACGGCCTTGAAGGATCTTTTGCGGGTCCTTAGTCATGAAATCATGAATTCCCTGACGCCCGTGGCTTCGTTGGCCGAAACGGCGCGCGCTTATCTCGAGGGCGAAACCTCGCCCGCCTCGCTCTCAGCCCGGCAGGCCTTGGACGTGTTGTCGCAAAGGGCGAGCGGGCTAGCGCATTTTGTCGAGGCCTATCGGTCCATGGCGAGATTGCCCGACCCGGTATTTCGTTCGGTCGAGCTTGGGCCCCTGCTGCGAGACATAGTCCACGTATTCGAGCTGAGCGTTGCGGCGAAGGGCGTCTCAATAGCGCTCGATCTACCGGCCAACATTCCGTCGCTCGATCTGGACGAAACCTTGCTCACCCAAGCGCTTCTCAATGTCTTGACCAACGCGGCCGAAGCCACCACGGCCTTGCCCGGCCCCGGGCGTATTCGACTTTCGGTGACGCATGATCGCGATGAGGTGAGAATATCCATCTCGGACAATGGTTGCGGCGTGGCGGATAGTCTGGCCGAACAAATATTCCATGCCTTCGTGACAACCAAGGCCAGCGGCACGGGAACAGGGCTGAATCTGGCCCGCCAGATCGCCCTGGCGCACGGTGGCGACCTGGTGTTCTTGGGACGAAATGAGGCATGGAGTTCGGTGTTTTGCTTTATCTTGCGCGTTTCACCGAAGCTCCTTGGCGTCCACTAACAGGTCGGGTGCGCCCAGGGCCTTTGACAGGTTGGCCGCGGTTTCGCACACGGATGCCACACATTCCTCGAGACTGACGCTGAGCTTGCTCTTGATGTAGGTGAGAGTCAGGGCGGCGATCAAGCCGCGATCGCTGAATACCGGGCAGGAAATATCTGTGATGCTATCGGCATACAGGCTCTTGGCAACAAGATGTCCCTTGGCCCGGGCGCGGTAAGCCTGGTCCTCGAAATCCTCCCATTCTTGCTCCGATACAGTCGGCTGCAGTGCCGCACGCCAGGCGTCGCGAACCTTTGGTCTCTGGAACGCATACAGGACCGCACCGGAAGCCGCTTCGACGATTTTCTGGCGAAAGCCCACGCGGATGTGAAAACTTGGGATAGCCGGGGCGTCCATTTGGCCGACGACGACAATCTGATCTTCCGATGCGACGACGATGTGGCAGGCTTGTTGGAGGCTATCGGCAAGGTTTCTCATTTCCGGCACGGCATTATCCAGCAAATTCTTGCTGATGCCCCGCGTCAGTCCGAGAGAAAAGAGTTTGTTGGTAAGCTCATAGCCGCCCTGATTCTCGGCGATTGCCACATAACCGCGGGTTTCCAGCACCTGAAGCATGCGAAACAACTCGCTGACCGATCTGTTCAGCCGCTCGGAAATCTGCTTCGGGACCATGGGACGGGGCGCGGATGCGAGAAGCTCGATAATGTCGAGGCCCTTTTCAAGCGCCGGGGCACGATAGCGTGAATCGCCGGCATCTTCGCCTTCATTAAGCTCAGCTTTTTTTCGTACCATGATCAAACTATTGCGCCATCATTCGTATGTTGCACCCAACACCGTTGCTATCCGGGTATCCCGGGTTGGTTAGTCAGGTAGGTCTTACCAATCAACATCATATATAAAATGCGGAGTCAAATTTGTAGGCGCGCACAGGCAAATGGGTTGACCCTGTTCGAGGTTAAAAATTTTTAAGAGCAAAATCGATTTTTATATTTAATTTTTTAATGGGTTAGTTTATCGTGATTTGCGCCTCCCTGTGGGGGCGCCTTCGAGCTTCTTCTCCGTGGCGGCCCACGGCTCCCTGTCTGGGCTTCCGCACGACTCTCCCCCCTTGTCCCGAGATGAGGGGGGATTTTTTTACGGTTTGACATGCCATTGGCGACGGTGGGCCTTGACTCGCGAGCCAATGACGGCGGCGACCCCTGGTGTGAGGCGTGGCCGATGAAACTTTCAACTGCCCTGTGATTAGTTGATTGCACTTTTAATGTAAAAATGTATTTTATTAGCAAATTGCGCGTTGGCTAATTGCGGTATGGGCCCTGAGGCGGCAGGTCCGGCAATTGCGGAACCCCCTTGCCTTAGTTCCGAGGTCGCGTGATCCGGACGTGGTTCCAAAGCATTTCACCCGAATTTTGTGTCAGGTGTGCAACAGTGCAAAAATTTGGATATGAAATTTAATTTTATCCTTGAATTTTTTACGCTCCCATTTCTATTGTCGTACAATAAGGCGGAGCCCATGCCGCCCTAAAACGAAAAACGTAAAAGCGGAGCGGCGATCGGCGTCAGCTCCGGGTCACGAGGAAACAGGAATGAAAAAAGTAGGATTTAAGATGTGGCTTGGCGCTGGCGTTTCGGCGCTTACCCTGGCGGCGATGACGGCAGGCGCCTATGCGCAGGATGCGGCTCCGGCCCCTGCAAGCGACGCCGCCGCGGCAAAGACCGATGACACAGTGGTCGTGGTCACGGCCCGCCGCAAGGCTTTGCAGTCGGCCATCCAGATCAAGAAGAATTCCGACACGATTGTCGATTCGATCGTGGCTGACGAGGCGGGTCAGTTGCCGGACACCTCGATCACCGAGGTCCTGTCGCGGGTCTCGGGCGTCACCTTGTCCCGTTTTTCGGTGGGCAGCAGCAGTGGTACGCCGTCCTTCCAGATCGAGGGTACGGGTATCAGTGTGCGCGGCCTGCCTTATAACGCAAGTACGCTGAACGGCCGCCAGGCGTTCAGTGCCAACGGCGCGAATTCCCTGAGTTGGGGAGACGTCACACCGGAGCTCGCTGCCGGGGTTGATGTTTACAAGGCGGCGCGGGCGGACCTTATCGAGGGTGGGACGTCGTCCGTCGATCTGAGAACGCATATGCCGTTCGACTATAAGAAGCCTGAGTTCGACGTGTCCCTGGGCGCCAGTTACGGCGACCAAGTCAAGAAGATCTCGCCGGACATGTCCATGCTCTATACGCGCCGCTTCGATACGAATCACGGCGAGATGGGCTTCCTGGTCGACGTAGCGCGCAGCCAGTATTATTCGCAGGATAGCGACGCCCAAATGGGGCCCTACCTGATGGAGAACAATCCGAACGTGCCGTCAGGACGCTCGCTCGTGCCGACGGGTTACGGCTGGAGCCAGAACACGAACAAGCGTGATCGCGACGGTTTCTATGCGGCCTTCCAGTGGAAGCCGAGTGACAACTTGACGCTGAGTTCAACGTTTTTCTATTCGCAATACAAGACCAAGTCCGCCGGGCATTCCGGTAGCTGGGGTAACAATCCAAACTCCACCAATGAAAATATTCCGACCGATGCCACCTTTGATCAGGATGGCGCCATGACCAGTGGCTCCCTGCACATTGGCGGTACCGGTGCTTCGACGCCGATTTTCGGTTGGGGTGGCAATAACTGGCTGGCCCAATATTACGATCCGACGGATCCCAACTACAGCTATATCGGTTCCCTGAGCACGCCGTTGCCGCAGCTGCTGAACGCCGATTGCCGTACGCAATATGGCAGCCTGGAATCGTCAAATCCGACTATCAATTGGGGCAATTGGGACAGGGCGGGTACGCCGGAACATCCCGAGGATGGCATGTTCTATTGCCAGCCGTCCAATAATGCCAATGGCACCATCACCCTGAACCTGGGCGGATCGACATCCGTAAGCCACAATACGTCGTCCACGATGGACTTCAGCCAAAGCTTTGTGTGGACGCCGAACGACAGGCTTCGTCTCCGCGGCGCCCTGCAAATTGTTGCGTCCCGCACGGACGGGCTGAGCATGTATGCCGGCATTACCCAATCGGACCCATTACTGTCGTCTGCCAGCTTCGACGCGACGAAAAATATTCCGGTTCTGGGCGGTTTTGATGCCGATGCCCTGGTGAATACGTCCACGGCCTATTTCAGCCAGTTCGCTTATAATGGCAATCGCAACAAAGGCACCTCGGTGGCCGCCAATATCGACGGCGACTATTTCCTGGGCGATGATCACTTCTTCAAATCGGTGTCGTTCGGCGGCCGGATTGCGGATCGTAGCGAACGCGACGACTTCATCGGCACCTATTGGGCGCCGGTTTCGGAAGGTTGGGTCAGCAATACCTACCCCGATGGTTCGGTCGATGGCTACAAGGCCTATCTGGGTGGACCCAGGGCTGTCACGGGCCCGTACACGATAGAAGTTACGGAAACCGTCGGCGGCGTGGCGACAAAGCGGCAGGTTACGGTCAATCCGTATGATACCGTTAAGCCTTCGGATTATGAGATTTTCGACTTCCCCGACTTCTTTGGCGGCAAGGTTCAGTCGCCGGGGGCGATCTTGGTGCCGGGCGAAGCCTTGATGCAAAACTATGACTGGGCGCATTTGGCCGGCTTGAGCGCCGATGCGCGGACGGATGCGGTGAATAAGGGAATTTGCGCCGCCTTCCCCGACGCGACGTGGGACACCAACAACCATCCTTGTGATCCGACGCCGGGCAAATGGACGCCCCAAACCTATTATGACAATAGTATCGACAAGCGTTTGGGAATCACGAACACCACGCTCAGGAACGCGGCCCTCTATGTCGAGGGCAAGTTTGGCGGCAACGGGTTCGGGATTATTCCGCCCTTCTCCGGTAATGTCGGCGTCCGTGTCGTGCGGCAGATCCTGGCCGGCGATGGTAATTTCGTGATCAACGCGTCGAACAGCTTCTATCTTAATCAGGCAAGCGCGATTGCGGCCATGGCCAATGGCGGTCAACCGACGCCGCAGGGCGATATCTACGAAGTTGTTCAGAATTCCGCGCCACGAAGCAAGGAAATCTCCTTTACCCGTGCCTTGCCGTCCATCAACGTCAAGTTCGACATTTCATCCAAGCTCATCCTGAGATTGGCCGCGTCCGAAGGTATCAGCCCGCCGAATCTTGGCGATATCCGGGCTGGGGGACAGGTCACTGCCGCGACCCAGAGCTTCACCGGGGCTGATCCTGTCACGCATAACCAGTTGACCGTCAATTATCTGAAAAACATAGTCAGCGCATCCGGATCGGAAATGAAGCCTGTCATGATCGGCAGCGGCGACATTTCGTTGGAATGGTATCCCAAGGACGGCGTATTTGCCTATATGGACCTGTTCGGCAAGGAGCTGAAGGACCAGGATCTGTATACCTACTACTATCAGATCCAACCAACCCCCCTGTTGAAAGGGGCGGAAAAGACGCCTGTGACCGTCGACTTGCCCTGGTTCTATCAGCAAAACAAATCGATTCATAAGCCGGCCGAGATAGCAGGTTTTGAAATGGGTGGCCGCAAGTTCTTCGATAACTTGCCGGGAATTTTCAAGGGCTTCGGTGTCAGCGGCAGCGTCACCTATGTGACCAGTAGAAATCCGTCGCAATTGGCCAACTCCGTTGTCGGCCCCTATGTACCTGATTTCGTATTCCAGGGTGGCAGTACCGGTGGTGCGGGGGGCGTTGGCGCCGGTAATCCGAACACCGATTTCAAAAAGCTGCCTTACTATGGCCTGTCGAAATGGTCGTACAATATCGAGTTGTACTATAGCCAGGGTCCGATTAACGCGCGCCTGGCTTACAACTGGCATTCCAAGCAACTTCTGAGCACCAATGCCAATCCGCTCTCGTTTAACGCCACTGGTGGTAATCCTTACACCTGCACGGCCTGCTTGGACGAAAATCAAGGAAGAATCTATGAGATGGTGCCGTTGTGGAGTGATGATGCGGGTTATCTCGATTTTGGTTTTGACTACAAGATTACCGATCGCATAACTTTCGGTGTTTCGGCTGCCAATCTGACAAACACCGTGTCCAAGACACTGCAAGAGCCGCTCCCGGGCGTCTACGAGCGGCTTGACACGTACCAGAGCGACCGTAGAGCCAGTGCGTATCTGCGCGTACGCTATTAATAGCTAAGCTAGGACGGGAGCCTTAAGGAATTAAGGCTCCCGTTTTGTTTTGCAATTTGAAGCCAAGCTGCGGCGCGAGCCGGTAAATGACCTCCATTTTTGCTTCAGTTGCGGGCTAAACACGACGTTGGCGACATGACGATGTCATCTCTTGTCATGTCGTCCTGGGTGCGATGAGATAATCCGCGGAGTCTCTTTTGCTAAAGAAGGTTGTCATTGTTGGGGGCGGGACCGCCGGATGGATTACCGCGGCCTATCTGGCGAAGATCCTATCCTACGGTCTCCCCGAAGGATTGGATATTACCCTGGTCGAGTCACCGGATATCGGTATTATCGGCGTGGGTGAGGGGACTTTCCCCAGCATCCGGAAGACGTTCAGCCGGATCGAGCTCGACGAAGACAGCCTGGTTCGCGAAGCCAGCGCGACATTCAAGCAGGGCATTCGCTTTGCCAACTGGCGCGGCGTCGCCGACAAGAATGGCGATGACCATTACTTTCATCCTTTCCAAATTCCGGCCCAACATTCCGACTTCGATCTTTTACCCTACTGGCTTCTCGGTGTCGCGGGCGATGCCAGTTGGGAAAGCGTAAGCACCATCCAGCAGCGTGTCGTCAACGACAAGCGGGCGCCGAAACTTATCGATCATGCCGGCCATGGCGGGCCGCTGGGCTATGCCTACCACTTTGACGCCGTGGAACTGGCCAGGCTCCTGCGCAAGAAAGCTGTCTCCCTCGGCGTAACGCACGTGGAGGACACGGTCGACCGGGTCGTCGTCGGCGAGACCGGTTTTATCGAGCGTCTGACGACGCGGCGGCATGGCGACCTCACGGCGGATCTTTATATCGATTGTACCGGATTCAAGGCGCAATTGATCGGTCAGGCCATGGGGGTTCCCTTCGAATCCTGCCGTTCGCAGCTTTTTGCCAATCGGGCTGTGGCCGTGCAGGTGCCCTACGACCAGGTGGGCGCCCCTATTGAATCGCAAACCATCTCGACAGCCCAGGCATGTGGCTGGACCTGGGATATCGGTTTGAGCACGCGCCGCGGTGTCGGCTACGTCTATTCCAGCGACCATACCACCGACGAGCGCGCCGAGCACGTTTTGCGTGACTATCTGGGACCGGCTTCGCGCGCTTGCGATGTCCGGTTTTTGAATTTCGAAGCCGGCTATCGCCGAACCCAATGGAAGAAGAATTGCGTCGCCATCGGCTTGGCCAGCGGCTTTATCGAGCCCCTCGAGGCCACGGGGATAGGTTTCGCCGAGATCGCGGCCTTGATCCTGTCCAACCTGTTCCCATGGGAAAACAATTACGAGGTCTGCGCCGAGCAATTCAACGGCATCATGACGCGCCGCTATGCGCATGTCGTTGATTTTATTAAGATGCACTACTGTCTGACCCAGCGCTCGGACACGGATTTCTGGTGCGATAATGTCCGGCCGGAAACGATTCCCGACAGCCTGAAGGCGCGCCTGGAACGGTGGCGCTATCGTCCGCCGTCCTTCCTGGATATGGATCCTAACCACGACATCTTCACCGAGGCCAGCTGGCAATATGTCCTTTATGGCATGGGGTACAAGACAGACATCCGGGCGCAGGCCGGCGTCTACAGGTATTTCGACGACGCCAGGGCGCAATTTGCCGCCATAAGGCGGCAGGGCGACCAGGCGTTGTCGGTCCTGCCCACGCACCGGGATCTGATCGAGCAGGTTCGCCGGCAAGGGTTTCAGTACAAGAAAAGTGCTTAAAAAAAACGAAGCCCGCCCAGGGGCTGGCGTCGTACGCGAACCGGCATGCGACGCTGATCTGGTAACCGCAGTTTCAACGAAAACTCGGGCAATAAAACGGGAAGGAAATCCACAAGATGGCTATTACCGGTCGATCGATGGCGGAAATTCCTGGGAACGGATCAATGACGACAAACACCAGTTTACGAACGGCGATGTCATTTCCGGCGATCCGCGGGTGTTTGGCCGCATATATATCGGCGCGGGCGGGCGCGGCGTTATCATCGGCAATCCGGCGTCATAACCGGGGACGGCGTCGCCGCGGAAACTCTCCGCCCGCCGCCGCCGCGTTCCATTCTTGCCTATGCTCTTTGAGAACAGCGGGCATGTTGTCCGAAAGTGGACGATTCGGACACATTGGCGGTCAAGCGGTCTGCCGTGGGTGAAAAGACAAGGAAAATCAACAGGTAGCTGCTTAGATGGCAATTGCCTATAATAATGAAAAGCGAGGTGGCATCGTGGATCCCGGCGCGACCATCCAGGCTTTCCGCTCGACGGATGAGGCAAGTCCTGGCCTCGCATCACCCACAAACACGATCCGCAGTCCTTGCTGGCGATGGATCCAAAACATGTTGAACTACAGGCGAGAAGAGTACCGGGGAACAGGACACAGATGCAGCCCATAAAAAAAGTCATTATTGTCGGAGGCGGTACCGCCGGTTGGATAGCCGCGGCGGTCTTGTCGGCAAGTCTCGAACGGCATAGTGTTTCCATTACCGTGGTGGACTCCTCGGAAATCGGCACCGTCGGTGTCGGCGAGGCCACGATCCCGCCTATCCGTCAGCTTAATTTCATGCTGGGTCTGGATGAAGACGAGGTGATGCGCCGGACGAACGCCACCTTCAAGCTGGGTATCGAATTTGTAAATTGGGGCGCGCTGGGCGACCGCTATTTCCATCCCTTCGGCAATCATGGGCATGACATGTCCGGGATTCAGTTCCACCAGCACTGGATGAGAATGCGTGAGGGAGCGCTGGCGGACTATTCGATAGCCACCATGGCGGCCTATGCCGGACGGTTCGCCCGACCGACGGACGATCCGCGTGACCCCCTGTCGAAATTATCCTATGCCTTCCATTTCGACGCGGCGATGTATGCCGACCTTCTGCGCGAGGTCGCGCTCAAAAACGGGGTGATGCATGTCGACGCCCGTATCGCCGGCGTGACTCTTGATGGTGAGACGGGCTTTGTCGACGCCTTGAAATTGTCGGATGGCGAAACACTGCAGGCGGACCTGTATATTGATTGTTCCGGCTTCAGGGGACTTCTGATCGAAGACGCCCTGAAGACCGGCTATGTCGACTGGTCCCACTGGCTGCCCATGGACCGCGCCATCGCCGTACCGAGTGCCTTGGCAGGCCCCACCATGCCCTACACACGCGCCACGGCCGGTGCGGCCGGCTGGCAGTGGCGTATTCCTCTGCAGCATCGCATCGGCAATGGCCACGTCTATTGCAGCCAGTTTATGAACGACGACGAAGCCGAGGCCGGCCTGCTCGACAATCTCGACGGCCCGGCCCTCGCAGCACCAAGACGCCTGCGCTTTACCACGGGGCGCCGCCGGTTGACCTGGAACAAGAACGTCATCGCCCTGGGATTGGCCTCGGGTTTCGTCGAGCCTTTGGAATCCACAAGCATTCACCTGATACAGCGTGGCGTTGCAATCCTGATGGCGCTTTTCCCCGCGAGCGGGATCGTCCAGGCGGAAGTCGATCTCTATAACAGATTGATGACCGCAGAATATGAGGATGTCAGAGACTTTGTAATCTTGCATTACAAACAAACTCACAGGGACGACACGCCGTTTTGGCGTCAAGTCCGCGACATGAGTGTCCCGGAAAGCCTTGCCGAGCGCATGGCCGTCTTCGCCAATCTGGGGCGCCTGATTTTGAGCCCCGGCGAACTTTTCAGGGAAAAGAGCTGGAGCGCCGTGATGCTTGGTCAGGGCCTGTGGCCGCAAGGCTACGATCCGCAAGCCGATTTAATTCCGGAAACCGACGCCCGAAACGCCCTTCGAAGCATGAGGAGCGTTATCAAGAACCGGGTAAACACCTTGCAGGGGCATGACGACTTTCTGAGGGAGCGAGGTGCGGCGTCATGACCCGCGTGTCCGTCCGTCCGTCCATACCTCCTTTCGCCGAGGCGCCACCGATCGGACGACCGGTTCGGATTTGTCATGAACTGAATGCCGACACATTCAGGGGAGAGGTATTACCCGGCGGACAGCCCGTTCTCATCAAGGGCTTGGTGAAATCTTGGCCCGTGGTGGAGGCGAGCCTGGAGTCCGATGAACGGGTGGTTGCCTACCTGAAGCGCCTGGACGCCGGCCGCCCGGCCAGCGTTTCGATCTCTCCACCTGATCAAGACGGGTTGTTTTTCTTCACACCCGATATGACGGGATTCAACTTTACAACGGATGTTCGGCCAATTCCGATCTTGCTGGATTGGCTGCTTGCCCATAGAACCCAGCCGGCCGTCCCAACGATCTATTCTCAGTCGTTGATCCTTCACGACTTCATGCCCGACTTCATGCGTCTGCATCCTCTCGACCTGGTTCCCCCGGACGCACCGCCAAGACTTTGGATCGGCAATCGGGTCAGAACGCCGACCCATTTCGACCCGTCTCATAATCTGGCCTGCCTTGTCGCTGGCAAGCGGCGCTTTACCCTCTTTCCGCCAGAACAGATTTGCAACCTTTATCCCGGCCCCATTGATCGAGGTCCAGGTGGAGTTCCCGTCTCCATGGCCCAGATCGAGGCCCCGGATTTCGAAAAATATCCCTTGCTGGCGGAAGCTTTGCGTCACGCCCAATTCGCGGATCTCGAACCCGGGGATGCCCTTTATATTCCTTATAGTTGGTGGCACCATGTGCAGTCCCGGGCGCCTTTCAATCTCCTGGTAAATTACTGGTGGAGCGAAGCGAAAATGGCGCGACCCGCGCTTTTTTCGCCGCTTTTCCTGGCCATCGCCACCTGGCGTGATCTTCCGGACGATGAGAAAGTCCTGTGGAAGCGGCTGATGGATCTATACGTTTTTGGTGATCACAACGCGATGGCGGCGCATTTACCGACCGAAGGCAAAGGCCTTTCCGGCCCCATAACCTATGAAGTGGTGCGGCGTTTGAAGGCCTTTATGAAAGGTGTCGTGGACCGATGACGCGCGGACGGAAACGCCTGGCGGCTTTGCGTAATGTCATTTCGCCGCCAGCCGACACATTGGGGAGGAGGCGGTTATGATGGCCTTCGTCGAGGAGATCGGACGGGAACGGAACAGGGTACTGGTCGTCGACGACTTCCTGGACGAACCGCAAACCATGATCTCCCAAGCGACGGCCATGGCGCCCTTCAAACCTGAGGAGGGCGGTTACTACCCCGGTCTACGCCGGGCTATCGGCCTTGAGGATGGCGATGCAGGCGTTCATCTGCGCCAGAGTCTGCAAACCTTGGCGCCCCTGATGGGGCAGGTTTTCGGCGTACGCGCCTTCAACCTTCTCAGAGCCGGCTTTTGCCTCGTCACCCAGCGGCCTGACGAACTCGACTCCTGGCAACGCTTGCCGCACATTGATCAAACCGACCCGGGACATTTTGCCCTGCTGCATTTCCTCAGTCCGACGCCGCAGGGCGGTACGAACTTCTTTCGCCACCGCAGGACCGGTTTTGAGCGCGTTTCCCCCGATCGGGAGCCGATTTACGCCACGGCGCGTAAGGCGGAAATGAAAGCCAATGGGGCCCCGCCGGTCGCCTACTTCAATGACTCCGACCAGGATTTCGAGCGGATCGCCCGATTCGAGGGGATATATAATCGCCTCCTCGTTTATCGCGGGTCGTTGCTGCATTCAGGCTACATACCGGAGGGATTTGCCTTCAGCCCTGATCCGGCGTTAGGTCGCCTGACATGTAACATTTTTATACGTGCGCAATAACCCAATGGTCATGAGAATGATCGTTGGTATCGGCTTTTTATGCTCAGGCGGGCAGGCGTCGCCGCCGAAGGCTTGCCGGCCTTGTCCGAAAGCGGACAGCTCGGACACCAACATGCCCGCCCCGTCCGTTAGAGGCTAAAATGTCAATAAAATCAGCAGATAGGCGTCGGTAAAGCAATTGCCTATAATGAAAAAAGCGAAGCGGTATCGCGGACAGTGGTGCGCTCCTCCGGGCTCTTTTGCCTGGCCGGATCAGCGCCATACGGCATCATCGCAACGCAAAATAACAAGAAACCCGTGAAGGTGAGGATATGAAGACTGTTGCAGCCTATTTGGCCGGGGTGGCCTTTTCAGCCCTGTTCTTGGCCGCATCCGCCGGCGCCGAAGAGCCGAAGGTCAAGACTGAGCCCTACGTTTGGGCGACGGCGCCCATGGGGGCTGGTGGCTTCGTCGATGGCTTCATCTATCATCCGACCGAAAAGGGACTGATGTACGCCCGTACCGATGTCGGCGGGGCTTATCGCTGGGATCCTGCGACACGGTCATGGATACCGCTTCAGGACGGCATGGTGCGTGGCGACGACTTCGGCGTCTTCAGCCTGGCGCTCGATGCCCAGGACCCCAACAAGGTCTACCTGGCCACTGGCCTTTATACAAACCAGTGGGCCGGCAACGGCACCATCTGGCGGTCCGATGATCGCGGGCTGACATGGCAATCCTCCGAGCTCTCCGTCAAGCTGGGCGGCAATGAAGATGGCCGCGGCGCCGGCGAACGCCTGCAGGTCGACCCGAATATGGGTAACATACTCTTCCTAGGCACGACCAAGGACGGACTGCTCAAAAGCACAGACGGAGCCAAGACATGGTCGAAGGTATCGTCCTTCCCGGAATCTGCGGTAACCTTTGTCCTGTTCGATGCGAAATCGGCTGCAAAAGGTTCAGCCACCCAGACCCTCTATGCCGGCACGGGCAATAAGGACAAGAACCTCTATGTCAGCCACGACGGCGGCGCATCCTGGGAGATTATGGTGGGGACGCCCAAGGGCTTTTTGGCCCCGCACGCGGCGTTTGATGGCGCCGGGACCGCGCTCTACGTCACCTTTGCCGATCACCCGGGTCCGAACGATTGTAAGGACGGCGCGGTCTATAAGTACCAAGTGACGGACAAGACCTGGAGCGACATCACACCGCAGAAGCCGGGCAATGGCGGGCCGACCTTCTGTTACGCAGGGGTGAGCGCGGCCGCCAGCGCACCGGGAACGGTCATCGTGTCGGCGACCGATCGCTGGTGGGGCGGCGGCGACGCCATTTTCCGCAGCACCGACGGTGGCAAGACTTGGGCCGATCTGGCCTCGCTCTCCAAGCACACCGCGGAAAGTTTCCCCTGGATCACGGCCGATAATAAGGGCGAGGAGCGGATGGGAAGCTGGATCTGGGATGTTGCCATCAATCCCTTCGATCCGAATGAAGCCATCTACGGCACCGGGGCCGGCCTGTGGATGACCCACAACCTGACCAATGCCGACCGCAAACAGACGGTCGACTGGTCTTTCGACGTCGAGAATTTCGAGGAAATGGCGGTTCTCGATATGGTCAGCCCGTCCGCCGGCGCCCACCTGATCGTGTCGGTCGGCGATGTCGGCGGGTTTCGCTATGCCGATTTCGACGCCTCGCCGGGCCTGGACGGAGGCTATTATCAGCCGGCCGCCGGCAGCAACCGCACGGTCGATTTTGCCGAGCTTAACCCCGGCTTTGTCGTGCGAACGGCCGATGGTGATGCTGCCAAGAACAATGCCTTCTACTCTCTCGACAATGGCAAGACCTGGCAGGACATGCCATCGAAGCCGCCGCTGGTTCTGCATGACGACAAGGGCTGGTACGCCCCGGGCCGGATCGCGGTGTCGGCCAAGGGCACATCCATGCTATGGTCGGCCGGCAACGGCGACCTCTATTATTCTATTGACCGTGGCAAGACCTGGAAGCCTTCGGCGGGCTATCCCCACCTCACGGGCCATTTCCTGCAGCCCTTTTCGGATCGATCGGTGGACGGCGTCTATTATGCCTATAACCGCGAAACCGGCGAGATGGTGGCCAGTGCCGATAATGGTGCGAGTTTCCAGATCTTTGCTAAAGGGTTGCCCAAACTCGACGGCTGGAACCAGGATGTGCAGCCTCGCGCCGTGCCCGGACGCCTCCGTGACATCTGGCTGCCCGGCCCCTGGGGCCTTTTCCATGGACCCGACCCTAAATCCCCGTTCAAGCAGATTGACGGATTGACCAATGTTACCGGCGTCGGTTTCGGTAAGGCGGCGGAGGGCACTGATTATCCCACGGTTTTTGTGTGGGGGCAGTACAAGGGCAAGCTTGGTATTTTCCGTTCGACGGACGAGGGCAAGTCCTGGGTTCGGATCAATGATGACGCCCACCAATACGGCAGCGGCAGCATCCTGATCGGTGATCCCAACGTTTTCGGCCTTGTCTACATCGCCGGGCGCGGGGTCGTCGTCGGCATACCCGGGACGGAGTAGGGAATGACCAGGATCGTCGGGAATGGTGTCGGTGTTTAGTAGTCTGGTGAAATCGTAAAAGATGGAAATGTTGAATCGCGTACAATTCCGGCAATCGGGAAATTTCTGGCGAAAGGTGTCACAGGATATGGCGTCGATGCGCGGCGCCAATATCTCCTCGGCCGGCCGGCACAACAGGAAGATTATTCTCAATGCCATTCGAGCCCAAGGCGACATGACATGTGGCAACCTGGCGGAGCTGACTGGCCTGACGCCGCCGGCGGTGTTTAAAATTGCCAGGGGGCTTGTGGATGAAGGATGGGTTACCCGTTCGCGCAACTCCGAAAAGGCGAGGGGGCAGCCAAGTCACGCCCTCCAACTCAATCCCGATGCCGCCTTCGCACTCGGCCTCAATATCGACCGCGACCATCTCACGCTCGTTGTTGTCAACTTCGCAGGCGCGGTGCAAAAGCGGTTTCATCGCGATGCCCGTTTTGCCGGGCCGCAGGAGGTCCGTGATTTCGTCATCGATAGCGTCAATCACCTGGAATGTCATAATGCCCCTCTGGTCGCGCGGATCGCCGGCCTTGGCGTTGCCATTCCCGACGACCTGGGCTCCACGGTTTTGCCAGGCCAGCCTCCGCGTTATCAGGACTGGAACGGGATTTGTCTCGAGGATTTGCTTGACGATATTGTCGATGCTCCGGTCGTTCGGGAAAATGACGCGGGTGCGGCGGCCATCGGAGAAATGCAGTTCGGGGCGGGGCTGGAGCTCGGATCTTTTTCTACGTCTTCATCAGCGCCGGCCTTGGCGGCGGCCTTGTCATCAATAAGCAATATGTCCGCGGCGCCCACGGCCGCAGCGGGGAAATCGGCTTTCTGCCCCAAATAAGTCCGCTGCGATCCAGCCGTACCAATTTGCAGAATGTTCTGGGTGACGCCGTGCTTGTCTCGGATCTGCTGCAAGCCCTGCGAGACAATGGATATGAAACGGTTTCGCTTGAAGACCTGGACCAACTGACCGGAGAGGGGGAGGCTGTTGTCGAACGCTGGATCGAGGCAGTCGCGGACTATCTCTACCTCCCGCTGTTGACCGTTATATGCACCCTCGATCCCGATGCCGTTTTGATCGGAGGGCGGTTGCCTCGGAGCGTCAATGAGCGCCTGTGTTACCAGATCAACAAACGTCTTTCGATGCATGTCGGCGTCCACTGGCCTGGAAGCGCTGTTCGCCCCGCCTCTGTTATGTGTGATGCGGCGGCGGTCGGCGCCGCGGTTCTGGCTTTCCAGGGGATTTGGGATCAGGAAGCAGGTTAGCCGGGCGTCCTTGCATTTTCATATGTCCAGATTCGGACAATTCGGACGATTTGGCCAAACTGCGGACGGAAAGCGATAAAAATCACAATTAATACAGCGTATTAGTATGCGCTCTCAATTGAGTTACTATGTCCTGATGTGATGGCCGCTCTCCGCGGAGGTTAAGCACGACCATACGATAATAAGAAGGTTCGGGGTGAGGGAGGCGAAAGGGAAGCCGGCGCCGGACATGGCAGCGATAGGGCCGAAAGATTTCGCCGTCACCATGCTCAAATACGTTTTGTATATGAGATTTAATTTTGTATATAAATATAACGCACTCATGGGCGCGATTCCAGATCGTAGGCCCCAAAAGAAAAAACGAGTCCCAGGAAACCTTCGTTATGAAACTCAAGACCCTTCTTCTCAGCTCTGCACTCCTGCTGGCTGCTGCCTCGGGCCTCGCTCAAGCTCAAAGCGCGACCGATCATCCGGACTGGCCTGGGGCAGGCCAGCTTTTCGTCGGTACCTGCTATCAGCCGGTCGACCGCAGTCCGGCGCAGATCCATCAGGACATTGCGTTGATGAAAAAGGCCGGATTTACCGTGGTTCGGATGGGAGATCTTTCCTGGGATTCTTTCGAACCGGCCGAAGGCGTTTATGATTTCAAGGCTTTTGACGCCATCATGGACGAGATGGACAAGGCCGGCATCAAGGCCATCCTCGACATCAGCGGTCTGCCGGCTCCGCAGTGGCTGCATCATAAATATCCCGGCGCCAATCTTGTGGCGCAGAACGGCACCACGCTCTATCCCGCCGAGCGCTACATGGACGACATCAGCGACCCGGACTACCGCAGGGTGGTGCGCGATTTCGCCGAAGCGCTGACGAAACATTACGCCAAGCATCCGGCCTTGTTCGCCATCGGCTTCGACAATGAGATCGGCAATGGCTTCATGTCCTGGTCCGAAGCCGACCGGCAGCGCTTTATCGTCTGGCTCAAGAACCGCTATGGCGATCTGCCAACGCTCAACAAGGCCTGGGCGACGCAGCGCTGGTCGCGCCGTATCGATGACTGGGACGAAGTGCGGTTGCCCTATGCCGACGGCCCGGGGCCGTTCGAACGCTATCTCGACCTGCACCGTTTCTGGTCGGATATCACCGTCGATGTGATCAAGGACCTGGAAGCTATTCGCGAGAAGAATGTGCCGAACAAGCCGGCCATCTCGAACCTGTGGGACAGCGCCGACCGCAAGGGCTTCGACTACCTGTCGACCTACAAGCAGTACGTCAGTTACGGCTCGTACGGCTTTTACAATGGCGATGCGATCGGCGGTGGTTTCGAGACCATGATGATGAAGGGCGCCCTGACGACGCCCAGTTGGTTCAACGAATTCCAGGCCGGTGGCGGGGGCTACTATGGCTCGAAGGGGCGCTCGCGCATGTGGGCGTATTTCGGGCTGATTAACGGCGGTCAGGGCATGCTGGCCTGGACCTTCAACAGCCATCTGGGCGGTGAGGAACAGGCTTTGTTCGGCCTTGTCGACCACGACGACCGACCGTCTTGGAAGCTCGACGAATGGGGCAAGATCGCCTCCGAATTTAAAAAGATGCAGACCCTGGGCTTCCCGCGGGCGCTCGATCCGCAGGCCGCAATCGCCTATTCGTTCGAAAGCAAGGTCGCGTCAGACCCGCACGGACCTTCGAATACCGTCAAGCAATATATTACGACGCCGTATATGGAGCAGGAACACAATGCTTTCTCTCCCATCTACAACGACAATATCGATGTCGCCGTCATCAATATCGGCCACGAGGACCTGAGCCGCTACAAGCTGGTCGTCGTGCCAGGCGACTACCTCATGGACCAAGCGTCGGCCGACAATATCCGCAACTATGTGAAGAACGGCGGCACGGTCATCATGACCGCCTTCTCGGCAAAGGTGGACGAGCATAACCAGTGGTTCAATACGCCCCTGCCGGGACGATTGTCCGACGTCTTCGGCATCCGGACCAACGAATTCTATCGCAGCGGCAACGCGCTTTCCGCCACATTGGGCGGCGCAACGATCAGCACCACGATCAACTTCTATGAAGTGTTGGAGCCGTCCACGGCGCAGGTTTTGGGCCGCTTCAGCAATGTCGACGGAACACCGCCGATCGCGACGCTCAACCATTTCGGTAAGGGCCAGGCGATCTATGTCGCCACGCCGGCTCAGCCATCGGTTATGCAGCCCTTGTATCGCAGCCTGTACGCCGGTCTTGGCATCCAACCCGGTCCGAAGACGCCGGATGGCGTCTATGCCCGCGTCGTTAACGGACGCACCCTTTATGTCAATGCATCCTATGGACCGAAGGATGTCGCCATCGACGGCAAGAAGACAAGCGTCCTGACCGGCGCGAGCGTTACAGGGACCTTGCATCTCGACGCCGACGGCGTCGATCTGTTGCAATAAGACAGGAAAGAAACACCATGGTTACGATCAGCAAACGCAATCTGCTTGGCGCACCGCTCGCCGCCGCTCTCGGACTTTCGATGCCGGCAAGTCTCCTGGCGCAGGAAACTGGGCAGGGCGGCGCCGACGCAGGGTGCGTCCCCGAAGCGCCGCCGGCCTACGACTTACCGGCCGCGACCGGTCCCTTCCAGCCCGATTTGGAGTCGCTCAAATCCTACCAGGCGCCCGACTGGTTCCGCGACGCCAAGTTCGGCATTTGGGCGCATTGGGGCCCCCAGGCCGTGCCGCGCCTCGGCGACTGGTATGCTCGTTACATGTATGTCCCTGGCCACCCGCACTATGACCAGCATCTGAAGAAATACGGTCATCCTTCAAAGTTCGGTTACAAGGACGTCATCCCCCTGTGGACCGCGGAAAAATGGGATCCCGAGGCGCTGATGGACAAATACGCCGCAGCCGGCGCGAAGTATTTCGTCAGCATGGGCGTCCACCACGACAATTTCGACCTGTGGAATTCGAAGCATCATCGCTGGAATGCCGCTACCATGGGGCCAAAGCGCGATGTCGTCGGTACCTGGAAAGCTGCTGCGCAGAAACGCGGCCTGCGCTTCGGCGTGTCGGAGCATTTGGGCGCCAGTCATAACTGGTGGCATCCGAGTCACGGCTATGACCAGTTCTGGCCCGAAAACGGGGTCCCCTACGATGGCGCACATCCGGCCCTGGCGGATCTCTATCATCCGAAGCACGACGAGCCGTTCCGCGGAAATGCCGACACCTGGTACACGCACGACCCGAAATACCATCAGGTCTGGTTCAACCGTATTCGCGACCTTGTCGACAGCTATCAACCCGACCTCCTTTATTCCGACGGTGGCCTGCCGTTCGGCGTTGTTGGGCGTTCATTGGTGGCGCGCCTGTACAACAACCGGTTGGATAAGAAGGGCAAGACCGAAGCGGTCTATAACTGCAAGGCCTTCGGGTCCGGTGAGTTTGATCCGGCCATGTGTGTCCAGGATGTCGAACGCGGCGTGCTGAAGGGTATAAATCCGCGTCCGTGGCAAACCGACACCTCGAATGGCGACTGGTTCTACAGCGACGGCTATACCTACAAGACCACGGCTGAAGTCATCTACATGCTATCCGATATTGTCAGCAAGAACGGCAATCTGCTCCTGAACGTCGTACTCTATCCCGACGGTAGCCTGCCGCCGGAATCGCAGACCTTGGTCGACGAGCTGGCCGTCTGGATGCCCGTTAATGGCGAAGCTATTCACGGCACGCGACCGTGGACGGTTTTCGGGGAAGGTCCCACCGAAGCCGCTGATGGCGCCTTCAGGGAAAACGCGACCTATACATCCAGCGACATCCGCTTCACGACGCGTGGCGACACGCTTTACGCCATCACGCTGGGGGAACCGCGGCAGAGCGTTGTGATCAAGTCGCTTGGCCGTCGCGCAGGCCATTCGAAAAAGTCGGTGCGCCGCGTGCAGCTGTTGGGCGTGCGCGAGGCATTGAGTTTCCGGCAAACCGACGACGCCTTGACCATCGACTTGCCGGCGAGCTTGCCGACACGACACGCCAGCGCCTTCAAGATTTCGTTCTGAACAATGGTTCGTGATGTTTCGATTCAATCGGCAGGGGCCCCGTTTTAGGGAGGATGGAAGGACAGTTTATCCATGATCGCATTCGCAGCGGTTGAAGACCGTAAAGATGTGGGCAGTGAAGACATCGCCGCGATTGTGGCCGGACGAGACACGCCCGTGATTTTCAGAGGTGCGGTGGCCGACTGGATGTTGGTTGGCCAACCGTCCGTCGACGCCCTGATCGACTACCTTAAAGGTTGCGACGCGGGCAAGCCGGCGGAGGTCTTCCATCAATCCGCTGGCGGCGATGGGCGTTTCTTTTATGACGAAAGCGGTCATGGCTTCAATTTCCAGCGTGGCGGCGTGCCAATGAAGGATGCGCTCGAGCGGCTTCGTGTATTGGCGAAAGGAGAGGCCGATGAGCGGGTCTATATACAGTCGGCACCGCTGAAACTGCATTTTCCGGGGTTAACCGCAGCCAACAGCCTGAAGGGCATTGCGGCCGAGCCACGCGTCTGGATCGGCAACCAGTCGATCACCCAAACGCATTTCGATCTCGAAGACAATCTGGTCTGCATGGTGGCCGGAAGCAAACGCTTTATCTTGTTCCCACCAGAGCAGACCAAGAACCTTTATATCGGGCCACTGGAGCGTACGGTATCGGGCGTGCCGGCCTCGATGGCCGATATTGACAAGCCGGATTTTGAACGCTTCCCGCGGCTACGCGAGGCGTTGGCGGCGGGTCAGATCGCAGAACTGAGGCCCGGCGATGTCTTGTTCGTGCCCTATATGTGGTGGCATCAGGTCATGTCGGATGCGACCTTTAACATGCAGGTCAATTATTGGTGGAACCCGGCGGCTTTACAAAACCCGCAGAACCCGCCACCCATGCTGGCTCTGATGACCGCGATTCTGACCGTGCGCGACCTGCCACCCGCGCAGAATCTGGCATGGAAGGCGATGTTCGACCATTTTATCTTCCATCAGTCTGATCCGGTGGCCGACCACCTGCCCGAAGCCACGCGTGGTTTGCTGGGCGAACTAAGACCGGAGCAGCGCGCAGCAATCCTGAATGGGCTGGGAAAGGGGTTGAGTGGATAAATACGAGAGCCTCATCCAGTCCAGGGCGCAACGAACGCGCCGACCTAAACAGTACGATCCGAACTATAAGGAATGATATGAAAACCCAGATTGACCGACGCAAAGTCGTATCCCTCATTGCCCTGGGCCTGGCCTTGTCGGCGCCCTCCGTCTTCGCCGAGAACACGCCGGCCCGTCAGATCGATCTTGACGTCCGCAAGGCCGATAAACCTGTCGACCGATTTTTCGATCTGTCGGTCGGCGCGGACTTCCCGGGCACGACCATCCGCGACGCCAATCTGGCGCAGATGAAAACGACGGCCGATGAACTCGGCTTCCGCTATATGCGCTTTCACGACATTTTCGCCGACGATTTCGGCACGGTGAAAATGGTCGATGACAAGCTGGTCTATGACTGGACCAAGATCGACTATCTCTATGATCACATGCTGAAATCGGGCATCAAGCCTTTCGTCGAACTGGGCTTCACCCCGGACGCAATCAAGACCTCCGATCAGACGATCTTCTATTGGAAGGGCAACACGTCCCAGCCGCGTCTCGGCTTGTGGAAGGAAGTCATCGACGCCTTTTCCCGCCACCTAATTGACCGTTACGGTATCGATGAGGTGAGGTCGTGGTATTTCGAGGTATGGAACGAGCCCAATCTCAGCGGCTTCTTTCAATATGGCGACAAGGAGGCCTATTTCGCCTTGTACGGCGTGACCGCGCGTACGCTGAAGGCGGTCGACCCGCAACTGCGGGTCGGTGGCCCTTCCACCGCCGGCGCCGCCTGGGTGCCGGAGTTCCTGGCCAACGCCAAGGCGACCAATACGCCCGTCGACTTCATTACGACCCATACCTACGGCGTCGACTACGGCTATCTCGACGAAGAAGGCAAGATGGACTTGCAACTGTCGAAAAGCCCGGATGCCATTATCGGCGACGTCAAAAAAGTCCGCGGCGAAATCGAGGCGTCGCATCTGCCCGGCATTCCGCTGATCTTCAGCGAATGGAGCACCAGCTACAATCCTCGCGACCTAAGCCACGACTCCTACATCGCCGCGCCCTACATCCTCAGCAAGCTCAAGGGTACGCAGGGCATCGCCCAGGGCATGAGCTACTGGGTCTATTCCGACCTGTTCGAGGAACCCGGTCCTCCAGGGAAGGCTTTCGAAGGCGGTTTCGGTCTGATGACCAAAGACGGCATTCGCAAGTCGTCGTGGTTTGCCTACAAGTATCTCAACGCGCTGAAAGGGAATGAGATCCCGGCGGGCGATCAACAGGTATGGGCGGCCTATGACGGTTCATCGGTGTCGGCTGTGGTCTGGGACTTCCAGTTGCCGGACCAGAAAGGCACCAGCAACGGGACCTTCTTCAGCAAGCAGGTTCCCAACAAGCCGTCCGCGCCCGCCAAGGTCAAGATCACCGGCTTGAAATCCGGCAGTTACACGGTTTCCGTCTTCCGCACGGGTTACAAGGTCAATGATGCCTATAGCGCCTATATCGCCATGGGCGCGCCCAAGGACCTTACCCCCGCGCAGCTGACCCAATTGCAAAACCTGACGACCGACCGGCCCGAAACCGAACGCACGGTCTCGGTCGGCGCCAACGGCACGGCAGCCATCAACCTGCCCATGCACAGCAATGATATCGTACTGGTCAAACTGTCGGCCAAGCCGTAAGGCGAATATCGGCTACATTCTGAAAGCTTTCAGCCCCTCATCACCGGTGAGGGGCTGATATCGTTTTTTAGGTGGGAGCGGCCAAGCCGGTCGCAATCACTTCCCGACTTCGTGACCATCCACGCATTGAGTTTCGCCCATGCCGGCGGCCCACACAATACCTTGTTCCAGCAACCGAATGCTGCTGGGCTCCGAATAATTTTCCGGCCTGTGCCCGATAGCCGAATAAAAGGAACGGCCCGAGCCGACGCACTTTGTCCACGCGATGGGGTGGTCGCCCATGCTGATGTTCCGCTCCCCTTCAACGAGATTGTATGTGCTTTCATCCAGCCTAGCCAGGACATGGGCGCCCGTCAGCCGGGGACTGGCCTTGAACGAATACCATTCCTCCGTCATGTTCCAGTCGACCAGCCCCTTGACGATCGCGCTTTGCGGATCGTCGATGACGACTTTTGCCTGTTGAAACTGCGGGTTACCTGTATGTCCGATGAAGCGCGCGCCGATAAGCGTGTCAACATACCAATCCCAATCATAGTGAGGGTCGCCGCCGGAACCATGAAAGGCGGCGAACCCGCCGCCATTTTCAACATAGTCTTTGAGAGCGCCACGCTGCGTGTTCGTCAGCACGTCGCCGCTGACATTGTTCCACACCACCGCCTTGAAAAGCTTCAGATCCGCTGCGTTGAAGATGGCGCCGTTTTCGGAAAAGACGATGGTCCAGCCCTCGCGCTTGGCCATGGCCGTCAAGGCCGCCGTCGCCGCGTCAACCGACGGCCCGTCGCGAAATCCGGTGATCTTGCTGAAGACGAGAATCGCGGGCTGCTTGACGTCTGTGGGCAGGGCCGGCGGCGTTTCGTCGTATCGCGCACATCGGGCGAGGCTGGCCTCTTTGGTCACAACGACTGCGGCGAGCTTGGGCTCGAGTCGCGCCAGACCCTCCGGGGAAATAGCGACGTCCCGCGCGACGCCACCATTGGCCTGACGCAGCGTACTGATCGCCATGAAGGTGGGAGGCTCGGTGCGGGCAAACCAGGGCGGCAGCTTGCGAAAGAAATCCGGCGATTCCTGTTCAACGAGTGCCCGGGTTTCGGGGTTCAGATAAATGTCGAACAAAACCGTATCGACCGAATAGGGGCGGGTGGCGGCCGGACAGTCTACGCCTTCGGCGGATGCCGATGCGGGGACGGCGACGGATAAGGCAGAGAGAAATATGGGTAAGAGTACTAAACGAAAAAATTCACGCATCTGTATCTCCAATTTCAGTTCGCCGCGCTTGCGCCACGGGTCGTAGCGTAACCCCATTTTAGGGTTCGAATGACAAGACCCGGCCGAAGAACGGCAAGACATGGTTCTCGATCCGGTCGGCCACGGCATTGCCATGATCGCCGTGGTAAATCTCGAAACTGTTTTGAATACCAAAGGCGGTCATGCGTCGATGCAATTCGTCGGCATCGAGCCGTAACCCATCCTGGTCGCCGACGTCCATGGCAATGGCCTTGTACCGTTTCAGATTGAAGACATATTGGTCCACCATGGCCAGCGGCGCATTGGCCGCCCACCGCGCAACCACCGACTTGTCATCGGCCGCGTTTCCAGTCGGCAGGTCGGCATAAAACGGCGGCTTTTCCGGGTTGGGCGACCAGGCAGTCGCGACGGCGAAGGTGGCCCGGCCGAGGAAGTCGAGTTTTGTCGCTTCCTCGGGGGTCTTGACGGTGGCTAAAGCGGTCATCGCGGCCGGAGGCGGGGCGTCGCGGGCCGATAGGCAACATGGGCTCATGATATAGATGGCGCCATAGACATCCGGATATTTCATGCCGAGGCGCGCTGTTCCGTATCCACCCATCGAGTGTCCGGCCAGGCCGCGGCTGCGGCGATCGGACAGGGTACGATAGTGAGAGTCAATATAGGCGACCAGATCGCGAGTGAGGAAACCTTCCCAGTCGCCGGTCGTCACCGAACTGGAATACATCGAGCCGTTATGCAGGGTCTGGGTGTCGGGCAGAACGATGATCATGCCCGGAACGCCGTTGGCGAAGGCTGCGTCAACGGTGCGCGGCGACCCGAGCAAGCCTTCGAAGGATTGGGCGGTCAGGCCATATCCATGCAGGATATAGACGACGGGATATTGTTTGTTCGTATTGGCGGCGTAATCCGGCGGCAGGTAGACCACGACGTCCCGGTCGGGAGACTCCTTTTCGAGGTTGCCTTCCAAAGCGACGCTATGAACCTTGATATGTTCGACCGTGACCTGCCCGGCGCCGGCGGTCACGGCTACCGGGGACGGGACGGCCTGAAAGGCGAGGGCGGGTGCAGCCAGCAGGCTCCATAAGAGTGCGGACATGGTCCAGAGTTTCATAGCCCGGTCTCCCTTTATTGTTTCTATTTCGGGACGTCTATTTGGCACACATATCGCTGACCGGATTTGCGCCTGTCGCTGTGATGACGCCCAGCCGGTAAGGCAGCTTGATATAGTCGTCGACCTTCCCATCAGGATCGAGGCCTTGATACAGGAACTGGAGTGGCTTGCAGGGATCGATGGTCAGGGTCTGGTCGATGCCGGCGCGGACCATTTCACCGTGCGATACGCCTTCCGACCACGGCTTTCCCTCGAAGCGGACATTGTCCGATCCGGCGAAGACATTCATCCGGCCGTGGCCCAACGCGGTCCATTCACCGTCCAGGCGATCGCTCTTCCAGACGCGGAAATATCTCCCCTTCGGGCCGATCGCCTCGACCAGGGTGATGAAGCTATCCGTGCTGGCCACCTTATAGGTATTGCTGGCTTCGAACAGATCGTCCCGGGTCGCGCCTTGCATGGCGACCGTCGTGTCATGAAATCCTGCCGGGAACTGGTCTATGGCCGTCTCTGCGCGGAAAAATTTCCCGCCGTCATTGGTAAAGAAGAGATAGCAGGTCTTGTCATTGCAGATGACCCAAAAATCCAGCCAGGCCGGGTCTCCGTTAGGCTGCTTGACCACATCCGGAACGACGTTGAAAAAAGGTTTCGGGGCCGTCCAGGACTGGGGATCGGCGATGTTCGTGCTGGTCGAGTACATCGGATCTCCCCCCTGGTAGATGAGATACCAAAGCTTCTGCGGGGCAAAATAGAACACCTGGGGCGCCGCGCGATAACCAGGCCCCATCGGTGACTTATCGAGTGGAACCACGGACGCGGAAGGGGCTTCGGACCAGTCGCTGAAGCTCGTATAGGCCAGCCCCCAGCCATTCTCGCCGGCTGTCGTCATGAAAACATGGTACTTCCCGCCAGCATAGACGATCGACGGGTCTTTGACGCCATAATATTTTTGCGGTCCGGCCTGCGGTGGAATCACCAACGGCGGGCTGGACGTCCAGTTGAAATCACGCTTTCCCGTCGCTTCCGCAAAACATGGAAGGGCGACTGTCGCCGCGAACGCGGCAGAAAGAATGTATTTCCACATGACTTTTTTCATATCTGTATCTCAACCTGTTCGCTCGAGCAGAACCGCTGAGCTGTTTGTTGGGCATCTAGCCCGTATATGTAAAATTAAATATCAAATATAAAATAGATTTACCACTGTTATCCTCGCCGGCTCAGCGTCAAGGCCGTTGGGTTAGCGTCAGGCTCTATGCGGCGCCGATGCCCCTCGATTACCCACCGTATCTCGCGAATTTGCGGCCGGCAGGCGCTTCTGCCTGAAGCCAATGCAGCATGCGGTCATGTGTCTCGCGCAGTTCAAACTCCATGTACCAACGGGCTTTGTTTGGATCCCGGATGACGATCGCTTCCAGGATTTGATGGAGGATCACGGGTGTGTCCGTCTGTCGACCGCCATATAATGCACCAAATTTCGCCTGCAATCGGACCGAGATTTCGATTGAACCGGAAAGGGTGGCCAGGAGCTCGTTTCTTGTCGCCAGAAAGAGGGTGCCATGGAAGCTGGCTTCGGCCCGGCGACCGGCTTCCGTGGCCCGCGTCTTTTCCGAGAGAATGTCGAGGGCTGCGCGCATGGCTTTTGCGTCGTCGTCCGTGCGCCGCTGAGCCGCAAGACTGGCAGCCGCCGGCGCGACCGCCATGCGAAATTCGATGAGGTCTCGCAAAAAAGCGGGCGAGGCCATGCTGTCGGACATACAGTGCAACAGGTCTGGGTCGAGCACGTGCCATTGGCTGCGGTCATTGACGCGCGTTCCCGTCTTGGGATGGCTCTCAATCAGGCCCTTGGCGGCGACGACGCGCAACGCTTCCCGGTATACCGAACGGGAAATGGAATATTGCGCCGCTGCATCGGCTTCGCGCGGTAGCCTGTCCCCGGGCTCGTAAACGCTATTGAGAATTTCGACGATGAGATGTTTGGCCAGAACATCGGACATGCGGCCGGATAGAATTGATGACAGGGGCCGCATTTCAAATCCGAATGATTGATTTCAATTGATAGCCGGCGACCAGCGGGGAGAACGGTTTGGATGTGTAATTTATATGTAAAATCAAATTTTATAAAATGCAAACGACTTAGGGACAGGCTAGACTCGTATGAGAGATTTGTTCCTGTTTTTGGTGATAGCTTTAGATCCCGCATTCATTTTCGCATGCAAAATAAAAATTTATATGCAAAATTAAATTATGCGATAATATGACGCAAATGCCAAATGCGACCCGACACGGGCACACGACAGGAAGCAGTATGCTTCCTTCGTAAGCCCGCGGAGAACGCCATGCGGCCACACAGGGAAGACCATATGAAAAGCGTAACCTTCGACAGCAATCGTCGCAAACTGCTCCTGGCCGGCGGAATAAGCCTGATGCCTTTGAGCCTTCTCGGCTGCGGCGGCGGGGGTGGCGGTAGCAGTAATGGTGGCGGGGGCGGTGGATCCTCCTCGTCTTCCTCGTCTTCGTCTTCCGCTTCGACCATGCCGTCGACCATGACCCTGGGTATTCCGATCGTCGTCGATCAGTTCGGCTACCTGCCGAACCGGACCAAGATCGCCGTCATTCGCGACCCTCAGGGCGATAACCTGGGTTCGGCGCCGGATGGTACCCCGATTGTCAGCTTCGATGCGGCCGATTCCTTCACACCCGGCATCACCTACGATGTCGTCAACGCGACAACCAATGCCGTGGTCTATTCGGCCGCACCGGTCGCCTGGAACGCCGGCGCAACCGACGCCTCCTCCGGCGACAAGCCTGGCATTTCGACTTCAGCAGCGTCACGGCGGCAGGCGACTATTTCATCCGCGATACCCAGCGCAATGTGAAGTCCTACACTTTCCGCATTGCCGCCGATGTTTACGCCCCTGTCTTACGTGCGGCGGTGCGCTTCTTCTATTATCAGCGCGCCGGCCAGGAAAAGACCGCCGCCAATGCCGGCGCCGGTTGGGCAGACGGAGCCTCAAACGTCGGTCCGGGTCAGGACAGGAATGCCCGCCTTTACAGCGCGCCGACCGACGCGACGACCGAACGCGACGTCTCCGGCGGCTGGTATGACGCAGGTGACATGAACAAATATACCAGTTGGGCAGCAGGCTATGTCACGTCCCTATTGTTCTGTTATGCCGAACGGCCGACCATATGGGGCGACGATTATAATATTCCCGAATCCGGCAACGGCATCCCCGACATCGTCGACGAGGCCAAGTGGGGGCTTGATTGGTTGTCCAGGATGCAGGAGGCAAACGGCTCGGTGCTGTCCATCGTAGGTCTTTCCGGCGCCAGCCCTCCGTCGGCCGCCACGGGGCCGAGCTATTACGGCCCGGCCAACACCTCGGCCACGCTGAGCACCGCCGGTGCCTTCGCCTTCGGCGCCAAGGTCCTGGGCAGTATTCCGGCGCTTGCGACCTATGCCGCCGGTCTCCGCACGCGGGCCGAGCGAGCCTGGGCCTGGGCCGACGCCAATCCCAGCGTCATATTCCAGAACAATGACGCCGCGAACGGCTCCCAGGGGCTTGGCGCCGGACAGCAGGAAACGGACGACCGCGGCCGCCTGATCAGCAAGCTGATTGCGGCGATTTTCCTCTTCGACCTGACGGGGAACACAACCTATCGCGATTTCGTCGATGCCAACTATGGCCAGGCCAACCTGATCCGCTATGGCAACTACGTTTCGGCCTATGAAAGCGGGACGCAGGATGCCTTGCTCTATTATGCCAGCCTTCCCGGGGCGACGTCATCCGTTGCCGACTCCATCCGTACCAACTATATCAACGGCACGAATTCGCAGTATGTTTGGGGCAAGGTCACCGGCAAGGCCGACCCGTACTTGGCCTTCATTTATGATTATATCTGGGGCAGCAATTCCGTAAAAAGCAATTTCGGACTGCTGTTCGCGGCCATGAATACCTACAACCTCGGCTCCGATCACAGCATGGATGACAGTCTCAATGCCGCGTCGCATTACATCCATTACCTGCACGGCGTGAATCCGCTGGCGAAATGCTATCTGACCAATATGGCGAGCCTTGGCGCCGAAAATTCGGTCAATCAGATCTTTCATACCTGGTTCTCCGACGGCTCGGCCAAGTGGGACAGCGTGGCGACCTCGACCTATGGCCCGCCTCCCGGTTTCATACCTGGCGGCCCCAACCAGGGCCAATGGGACTGGGATTCGCGCTGCCCCAGCATCAGCTCGCAGTGTGGAGCAACACGCCCGTCGCCGCCCTATGCCCAGCCGGGACAGAAGTCCTACAAGGATTTCAATGATGGCTGGCCGTTGAATTCATGGCCTATCTCGGAAGTGTCCAACGGATATCAAGTGGCCTATATCCGCCTTCTATCGAAGTTCATTTAGAGAGATAGCCATGACTCCGATCCCTCCAGGTCTTGCGCGCAGAGACGTCCTCGCCGCGGGGCTTGCTCTCATGGGAAGTGCGGCTTTGGCTGGCGCCGCCTGGACGCGGGCAATGGCTCCGGAAAGCGAGGCGTTCGGTCTGGCCGCCGGCCAAACCGCCGTCGCCCCGCGGGAGCAACTTTTGTTCGATTTCGGCTGGAAGTTTACCCTCGGCCACGGCACGGATCCGGCCAAGGATCTGAACTTCGGTTTCGGGCAGGCCGATTTCTCCAAACAGGGCATACTGGAGTTCGCCAAGCCCGGCTATGACGACTCCCATTGGCGTTCGCTCGACTTGCCGCATGACTGGGCCGTGGAACTGCCGTTCGTACATGACGACGCCGGCAAGGGCGACAGCCAGTTGCGCTCGCACGGCTACAAACCTCTCGGCCGCCGCTATCCGGAAACCAGCGTCGGCTGGTATCGCCGCGAATTCGACCTTCCCGAAAGCGATCAAGGCCGCCGTATCTGGGTGGAATTCGACGGCGCCATGCGCGACGTGCTGGTCTTCGTCAACGGCTGTTTTATCGGGCGCAGCGACAGTGGCTACACGCCCTTCCGCTTCGATCTTACCGACTTCCTGGTCTATGGTGGCAAGAATTGCATCACCGTGCGCGTCGACGCCAGTTTCGGCGACGGCTGGTTCTATGAGGGGGCCGGGATCTACCGCCATCTCTGGCTACTGAAGACCGACGCGGTCCATCTCGGCCGTTGGGACAGTGTGGTACGCTCCACCCTGGACGGCGATACCGCGTCGCTCGATCTGTCCACCATCGTGCACAACCTGGATACCGCTGCGCGAGCTGTACGGGTAGGATGGACCATTACCGATACCGCGGGCGTCGTCGTGGCAACGGCGGAAGCAAGCCCACAGGATATGGCTGCCGGCGGCTCGGCAGCGTTCGGCGCCACCGCACGGCTGACCGGACCGAAGCTCTGGTCGGTCGACACGCCTAACCTCTATACGGCGACCGTAACCGTCGAATGTGACGGCCAGGTATGCGATGGCGAGCGCGTCGATTTCGGCGTGCGCAGCGCCGTCTTCGAGCCCGACAAGGGCTTTTTCCTGAATGGCCGGCACCTGGAAATCCAGGGTGTTTGCAACCACCAGGACCATGCCGGCGTCGGAGCCGCCATGCCGGACCGGCTTCAGGTGTTCCGCGTCGACGTCATGCGCGGCATGGGCTGCAACGCCATACGCTCCAGCCATAACATGCCGACGCCGGAGTTGGTCGCCGCCTGCGACCGTATGGGCGTGACGATGATGTGCGAGACACGTCAACTGAGTTCCAGCCCTGAGGGACTGGCGCAGATGGAGACAATGATTAAACGCTACCGCAATTCGCCTTCGGTGATCATCTGGTCGATTGGCAATGAAGAAAATGCCTTGCAAGGGGAGATGGCCGAACAGGGGGCCAAGATCGCCCGCACCATGGTGGCGCTATGTCATGAATTAGATCCGACACGGCCGGTCACGGCCGCTGTTAATGCGGACAACGAAAAAGGTGTCTCCGAGGCGGTTGATGTCGTTGGATTCAATTATCACCGGGAATTTCCCGACGATTTCCGAAAGCGGCACCCTTCGCGTCCAGTTCTGGCATCAGAGGACGCCAGCGACGTATCCACCCGCGGTGAATATAGCACTGACTGGGGCCGTAATGTGGTCAGCAGTTATGACGGCGACGTGCCTTGGAAGAAATCACCGGAAAACTGGTGGACATTCTACGCCAACCGCGAATGGGCGGCGGGTGGTTATGCCTGGACCGGCTTCGATTATCGTGGGGAGCCATCGCCATTTGGCTGGCCGTCCATCAACTCGAATTTCGGCATTGTCGACATGTGCGGTTTTCCGAAAGACTACTATTTCTATTACAAGGCGTGGTGGACGCAGCAGCCATCGCTTCACCTCTTTCCGCACTGGAATTGGGCTGGTAAGGAAGCAAAGGAAATCCCGGTCTGGGTCTATTCCAATCTCGACGAGGTCGAGCTTCTGGTCAACGGCAAGAGCCTCGGTCGCCAAAAGGTTCCGCACCTGGGTCACCTGGAATGGAAGGCCGTCTATGCTCCGGGCGCCATCGAGGCGCGCGGTTTCAAGAACGGTAAACGCGTCCTGACCGAGCGGCATGAAACCACGGGTGCGCCCGCGGCCATCCGGCTAACCGCCGACCGCAAAGCCATCCATGCTGACGGCGAAGACGTCGTCATGCTGACGGCCGAGGTGCTTGACGCCAAGGGCCGGCCCGTGCCGACGGCGAACACCAAACTGGCCTTCAAGGTGTCCGGCGCCGGCGTATTGATTGGTGTCGGCAATGGCGATCCCAACTGCCTGGAAAGCGACAAGGCGCCCCGCCGCTCCTTGTTCAATGGTTTGGCCCAGGTCATTGTCCAGGCCGGCAAACAGTCCGGCGACATCGTCGTCGAAGCGGTCCGGGATGGCGACGGTCCCAGTCTCGTTCCCGCCCGGCTCACGATCGCCGCCACATCGGCCCGGCTGCGGCCGGTGGTGGCTTAACACCAGCGGTCAGCTCTAATTCGTCGCCGGATTGTTGACAGCAAGAAACGCCGTCACGGCTTGCAATATCTGCAGCCGCGCCGCCTCGGTATCGGGCGTATGATCATGGCCCTTCAGCTCCAGATACTCGACATGTTTCCCGGCCTTTAGCAACTGATCGCGTAAATCGCGGCTTTGCGAAACCGGCACTAGGCYGTCCGCGTCCTGATGGATCAGCAGAACCGGCGCAGCCATCGCCGAAGCGGAAACAGCCGGCGAGCTGGCGCCGATGAACTGGGACAGGCTGCGCAAACTTGTCGGATCGTTACGGAAGGTCCTGGGCCAAATGGGCGAAGGCGACAGGCTGGCGAACGCGTCGGGATCTGGCATCGACGCGAACGTCTTTCGCCAGGCGAGATAGCGTCCGGCATCGGCAATCCCGTCCAGCGACACAGCACAGCGAACTTCACCGGTCTCCGCCGCTTTTAATGCGGCGTACCCGCCAAAGCCGATCCCGACCATGCAAACGCGCTTCGGATCGGCCAGGCCTTGCTGCACCAGGGCATTAACGCCGTCCGCGATATCGGACCGGATCTTGCCATCCCATTGGCCATAGCCCGCGGCGACGAAGTCGGCGCCACGTCCGTCCGAACCGCGATAATTCGGCTGCAGCACTAGATAGCCGCGCGAGGCCAGGGCTTGAGCCAGCCAGTTGAAGCCCAGACTGTCCTGGCCTTCGGGGCCGTCATGCGGCAAGACAACCAGCGGCAGGTTCTTGTTCGTCGGCTGCGGTGGCAAGGTGAGAAGGCTGTTGAGGCTTGTTCCGTCTTTTGCCGAATAGGTGAAAATGTCTTGTGCGGCGATCCAGTCCGTCGGTATCTGCGGGAAATCCTCGCCGACGATCGTGCTTTGACCGGTCGCAAAATCGAGCAGGTAATAGGAGCCGGTATCCTCATCGCCGTTGACGTGGATCAGGACCTTCTTGGCATCTTCGGTGACCGACAAAACCTCGGCGGTTTTCCCGGGCGCGGCGGCGAGCGCCCTGTCATAGAGCTCGCGAAGGCCTGGTGCTTGAATATCGTAGCTTGCGCCTTCCGCCTGGGTGGCGAACCCGGCCAGCCGACCGGAAGCCGGATCGAAGATCGGGCGGGCCTGCCCCGCATCGCCCTTTTCGAGCGGACCGGAGAAGACGCCATCGCTACCCAGGCCATAATAATGGAAATGGCGCAGGGCGTCCTTGGCATCCTTGCCGTGCGTGTCACTATCCAGGACCACGATCGACTTGCCGTCGCCGGCCAGCCCGATGAGGGACGGCGCAAAGGTGTTGTCCGGACGGACGATCTCGCGGCTCAGGACCGGTTTCCACTTGCCGTTGACCTGCATTTCGATACGGTAGGTTTCGGCGCGGAAGTCGTAAAGAGCGCGCGCGATGATCGTTCCGTCGCGGTCGAACAGCCAATCGTCGACATAGCGGCTTTCACGTTCAATATCGCCGCCACCGTCCTCGATGAGCTTGCCATGTCCGGTTTCCGCATCGACCTTCCACAAAAACACGCGTTGCGCCGGCTGGTTTCCAGACGGCGCATCGCGCATTTCGAGGAACGGCCCGACCAGTCCCGGCGTGCCGCCGGCCATGATGCGCGAAGGAAAGCCCAGGGCCTGGCTCGGCGCGTCACCGATATGCGCGCCGACGGGGGCGCCTTTTCCGGTCACCATGTTGACCGAAGTGAGCGCGTTCTCGCCGCGGACACCGAAATAGGCGCAGCGAGGCGGCTGGATTGCGTTCATCAACGACTGGGCCTGGAAAGCCGTGTCCTCGGTTGCACCGGGCTTTTCGGGCGTTGGGCTCGCCAGATTCCGCGCGTTCGGCTTCTGGTGACCGACAGTGCCGACGCCGCCTTCACACGTTCCGCGGGCCGCCAGCCGGGAATCCGAAATCAGGACATGCTCTTCGTCCGCCCAACTGATGGCGCTGACATTGCCGCCGACGACCTTGTAATAGACGCGCTGGTGGTCGGAGAAACGATAGCCGGCCAGGATACGCATGTCGTCGACGCGGGTCATGAAAGCGATGCGCGACCCGTCCGGCGACAAGGCGATCTGCTCCATAACCGGAGGCTTGGCATAAAGTTCGAGCGGCGGCGGCGCGTCCGTCGGCTTGGCGCGCTTTACCCCCCGCACAACAACAGTTGTGTCCTGAGCTTCGTCGCGCGCCACCGCATGGCTGGTTGCGGCAACGGCCGTCACGGCGATCGTAGCCATCAGGATTTTCTTCAACACAGGTACGCGTTCCTTCGCAAGGCATGAAATATCTGGGTGCATTCGGGAAAACTCAGCGATAGACGTGCCGCGCTTGCCTTACTCTTTGCGGGAGTCGGCCGCGTTTCTTAGTGCCCCAATTATTCACATGTAAATTTTATATTCACTTATGATTTGCGTATCGGTAACGTGTAATTTGTTAAAGTCAAGGCGTCTTGGATTATAACCTTCTCGGAACTCAACCCGTCATCGGGATGCCGGTCGAACAGGCGCCTTATGAATTACAGAATTGATTTGTCACCGTTCAACTTCACGCCAGGTTCATACTACCCAAGTCATGATCATTGACGACTGGAATGGAGACGAAGATGAAAATGACGCATATCCTCAACCGAGTTGGGGCCCTTATGGCAGGCGCCATGCTCCTGGCGAGCTGCTCGACCCTTGACGATAGTACGGCACCGTCCCCGGCCAAGGAGACCATCGCCTATTCCGTCGGCCCGTGTTTCGGCTTTTGCCCGGTCTATTCATTGGAAGTGACTCCGTCGGGCCATGTCACCTTTGTCGGTGAACGCCACACGGCAGTCGTGGGAAAGATGGAACGTGAAGCCGGGCCCGCGGCATATAGGGCCGTGGCATCGGCTCTGGCGGAATATCGCCCGGCCGACGGCACAACGGCGCAAACCCAATGCGAGCAACAGCGCACCGATCATTCGAGTTACGGCATCATCTGGACCAAGCCGGACGGTACGCGGACGGTCCTCAGTCACGACCTCGGCTGTATATCGCCGCGTAACGAAGCTCTGAACAAGGCGCTTTACGCCATCCCCGCCCAGCTTGGCGTCGCGGACTGGACACAACAGAAGACGGAGGCCGGTGCCTCGCGCGGATGAGAGGCGCTTCGCGATCCGTGCGGGCGAAGGGTAGCTATCTCGCATCTGCGATATCGTAAATGCGATGACATGATCGCGACATGGCGGCGGGGGTGACGCCGCGGCGCTATTGCATGTTACTAGGCCCGAACACAGGCAAGATGACGCGACGATCTCAGCCTGGCTAAAGGAGGCGAACATGTCCAATCCGCTGAACACCCTGACCTATCTGGCGACACAGGTGCATTCGTGAAGCCGGTTATCGTCGGTTGGGGCCACACGCCGTTTGGGCGGCTGGAAGGCCAGTCGTTGGAGGATCTCATCAACGCAGCAGCCAGGGCCGCCCTGGCCGATGCACGCCTGACCGGCGACGACGTCGATGCGACCTTTCTCGGCCTCTATAATGCCGGCCTGACCCCCGACGGTTTTTGTGCCTCCATGGTTCTCGGCGCTGACCCTGGGCCTGACCCCCGGCTACGACATCATGAATGCCCGGTTCGAGTTGAATGATATCGCCGGCAAGCCGCTCAACCTGGCTATTTTCGTCAATAATCTCGGCGATAAGAAGTACCTGCAGTTCAACTATGCCCTGCAGTACAGTGTCGGCTTCGCGTCATCTCTGGCCGCACCGCCACGCATGTACGGCATCGAACTGCGCTACGACTGGTAACCAGTCTAGCCGACGTCTTAGGCGGGGGCGGGCTTTATGGCTCCGCCCCCGCTTTTTTATCTTGCTTGGAGATTGACCGTGAGACGATCGTTGTCCGGCGACCAATGCTGCCGACGCCCGTTATACGACCCTCGATGCACCGCGTACCTACGGCGTTCGTTTCAACACGGCCTTCTAAGCTTCTTCCCGGTTAGCGCTCTTCCGCGCATGCGTTCCGATCCCCAACTCAGTCACGCCGGTTCTCCCGGCGTGACTTTTTTGCGATGACCCCCGAATCTTGTCCGGGGTGCTTTTCGTGAACGTAGCTAGTTTGCGCCGGATGCAGAATAAGCATTGGGCGCACCTGGGGTAGGCAGGTCGGTGGCAATTTGACTCCCGGTGGCATGCGACGCCGCAAGCGGCGTCGCCAGGGTAAGTCCGGAACCAAAAACCTCGGCGCCGGTCGCATAGGCGTGCTTGAGCGGCGCCGACAGGGTCAGGCGGTTGTTCCAGTTGCCGACGGAGGTAATGGTGATCTCCTCGCTTCCATTGGCGTCGCGGATCGTTACGGTCTCGCCCGGTAAGAAAGGCTTTGCATTCGCGACCTGGAGCGATGTTGCGCCGTTTTCAGATGGGGTTGTTAGGGCTGTCGCGCCGGGGGTGCCGACCTGGGCGATGGTGACCGTCTCCTGCTTGTTGCCGGCATCGACATAGAGGGTTTGGCCGGCGCGGAAGCCGGCGACGCTGTCGACTTTCAGGTTGGTGGCTTGCACCGGGGCATTCGAGGCGAGAAGTGTAGCGGCCGGGGTCAGGAAATCGTGGCAATTGCTGTCGGTATCGTGGCCGTCGGGATAACGGCCGGTGCTGGTATTGGTCATCACGGCGCTGGCCGGGTCCCAGCTAAAGGGCAGACCGGGCGTCGGGGTAAAGCAGCCGGCTTTTTCGAATCCGGAGACGGTCTGGTAGCCTTCGGCCGCCCAGGGATCGACAAGGCTGCCGAAGTTGAGGCTGTCGGCGATGAGCCCCTTGGCGTCGCGCAGGACCATGCTGGCGGCCAGTAAGGGCAGGGCGGGGCCGCCGAACCATTGGTCCGGCCTGCCGTCATAGCCGGCGGATTTCACCGCTTGGTCCTGGACGACGGAGTTGACCGCATGGGCTTGGCCGAGCGGTTTATCGAGCGTGATGCCCGTGCCGAGCGGCATGACGGGTTCGTTGCTGGAATGGGCGTGGGTTGTGGCGGCCGCCAATGTGATGCCGGTTCCGCGTACGATGAAGGGGAGGTTGGCCGCGTGGTTGAATTTGAGCGGCGCTTCAAGTTCGAGACCGGTGCCGGGTTCGACAAGATCTTCACCGGCAATATGAGCACGGCTCAAGGCGGGTGAGACATGCAGAATCGCGGTGTTGTCACTGCTGTTATCTACGGCGGTGACGGTCACGGTTTCAAGATTGGCGGGCGTACCGATGTAGAGCGTGTCGCCGGCGGCAAAGGCAAGATGTTCCTGCGTCGGCCAACCTACAAGGGAGCTGACTGTGACGGCGCTGTCGCCGGGATTGACGTCTGCCCGCACCCATGTCTTTTTCGCCGCCGAACCGATGGCTTTGACGGTTACTGTCTCGATGCCGTGGCCGGCGCTGTCGATATCGAGACGGAAGGTATCGCCGACCGTGCCGGACAGGGATGTGACCTTGATATTGGTACCGCCGGCGACGGCATCGGTCGCCAGATAGGCTCCGGTCGCGGCCTTACCCACCGATTTGACGGTGGCGATTTCGTAGTCTTCCGTGCCGCGGCCGACGACAGGATAGGTGGCGCCGAAGCCAAGAGCGATTTTGTCGCCGGCTGAAATGCCATCCGTGCTCGTTACCGGCAGATTGTCGGCGCCGGCCGCAACCGTGATGACAGGATGTTCGATAACGGGCTGCCAAAGGGTCGTCGCCGGTCCGGCTGCGGTGCCGACGGCTGCGATTTTGCGCGTTTCGGCGTCCTGTCCCGTTCCGACGACGATATCGTCGCCCGGCTTCATGCCGTCGACGCTGCGGACATAGACCTTACCGTCGCCGGGGTTTGCGGAGACGGCCAGGCCGGAGTTCGACAGTCCGAAGACATAGAAGGCGTGCGGCGCCAGGCTTGTCCTGGGCGGCACCTGTATCGCGGAAAATACGGCTGTCCGCGTCGGGCGAAGAGTCAGCGTCCAGTTCGATATGTCCATAGGAGTGGCGCTGTCATTATAGAGTTCGATGAAGGTATTGGTCGCGTTCGCGCCGTAGCCGTCACTGACGCGGAACTCATTGATCCTGACCGGCGGGACATTGCGTATTTTTTGTGTTGCCGTCTCGGAGCGAGGTTGGTCATGTGCGCCTGTACGCCAGGTGGCCTTGCCGATCATATCGCTATTGTCGGCGGTCATAGCTGCAGTGACCTCGAACATAGCCGTCACGCTTTGACCGGGCTGAACGGGGGCGGCAAAAGTTTTGGCGGCCGTTTTCGATCCACTGGCGATGGCGGTCCAGCCTTTCGGCGCCGCCACTGAGAGGGTTACCGAGCGCGCCGGCTTAGCCGAGGTGTTGGTGAAGACCACGGCGACGGTTTGGGTCGTGCCCGGCGTAAAGGTCTGCAGGCCCGGTGGGGTGGCGGTCGCCGAGGCCGGCGCGATGACAACCCGCGGCACATCATATCTGGCCGCGACGATATTGGCCTGGACCAGCTGATCGGTTGCGTCGGACGGGAAGGTGCCCGCCGTGGTCATGACGCCTTCGTAAAAGGTGCCTTGCGAGCCGTTGGAGTTGTCGCCCCCATTGCCGAGGAGAATGGCGCCCTGCTTCCGCATGGGATCATAGGTGGCGTCGATGCGTGGGCCATCGAACATGACGGACAGTTTTCCCGCCCGGGCGTCGCCGCCCAGCGTCGTCCAATGGTGAGGTTCCCCCTTGGCCATGGCCGTGACAAAACGCGAGGTGATGATAGGCAGGGTATCGCATAGCTTCGACTTGTCCGCATTGACGCAGCCGACAAGATTGTTTTCCTGGTCCGTCATGATCCACGGGCCGGGCGCATTGCCATGATACCACCAAGGCGTATTGCCGAAGAAGGTCGTTTCCATGGTGCCGTTGCCGTCGTCGCGGCTGTCGATCTCGGCATTGCCATAATCGAAACAGCAGCCGGAATTGAAATGCTGGCCGTCTATGACCCAGTATTGGCCTTCCGCCTGGTCGTCGACGGCAGTGCCCTTGGCATCGTTGCGGCGCAGGCCGCTGCCGGGCGTTATGAACACGCCATAGGCCTTGTGTCCCATGATCGAGATGGGCGCCTGACCGGCGAGAGGCAGGTTGTTGTAGCCGCCCATGGCCGCCCCGCTGAAGCTGCCCCTTGGCGCCTGTATAAGATGGTTGCCCTTGCCGGATTGGTCGTAAACGGTCGAAATCCAGCAGACCGTGTCGGCGCAAAACGTGTCCTGGGCCGCGGCATCGGCATAGCCGCCGGACTCGCCAGCCTGCTTGGGTGTCACGACCCCGATATCCAGAGTTTTGCCGTCGGACTGACGCAGCACCTGATAAAGTGGGCCATTGTATCCGGCATAGAGAGCGCGGGTGGTGCTGTGGGCGGCAACGCACGGATCGCCGGCGGCGGCATAGATGTCGCATGGGCCCTGCGGCCTCGAGACAATGACCGAATCCAGCGCCTTGGCGCCGACGGCCGATCCGCCGCATGCAAAGGCTAAAGGAAAGGCCAATGGAAGCGCAAGGAGGTTGCGATATTTCAAGAATGATTTCATGTTTCCTGGCCCTTTTAATTGTCTGAGTATATATTTTCGCCCTGAATATATGAAATTCGCGCCTCCTGCAAGCCGGGTCCTGTCGAGATGGCCGGTTTTTCTCCCAGGCAATATCTGTCGTATTTTTCTAAAATACTTGTAAATCAATATGATGGATCGAATATGATTGCCGTTGAATACGCAAATATTTTGGTATCGATACCTAAAATCGTTTCTCAGGTCATGCGGACTCGATTCAGCTAAGTCTGATGTACCTTGCCCGTCGTATACACAATTGCCGGTCATAATGGGTGACGGGGGCCTTGCGCGCAGGTTAGCCTCGGTTTCCCAACAGGCCAAACATCGCGCCCTGAGGGTCGCGTGCGACCACGGCCCATTGCCCGCCCGGCACCTCCATCGGCCCCATCTGAACGGCGCCACCGCCCTGGGTGAGGCGCTCAACCGCTGCATCGATGTCGCCGGTGATAAAGTAGAAGAGCCACGCCTGCTGCGGCAACGGGTTGTCCATCATGCCGCCGGTTTCAACGCCGTCCGCCTGGAACGTCTGATAGACGCCCATGGGGCCCATATCCATCGACCGGCATTTTTCCCAGCCTAGCCGACCGGCATAGAAGTCAAAGGCCGCCACGGCGTCCTTGGCGTAATATTCGTTCCAGCCGCAATGGCCTTGCGAGCCGGGCAGAAACGCCGTGCTGGCGTCACCTGCAGAGGGGGTCATAACATAGATAAGCGCGCCTTGCGGGTCGCTGACCATTGCCATGCGCCCGACGCCTTCGATATCATTGGCCGGCCATGCCACATGGCCGCCCGCCGCTTCGAAGGCGCTGATCTCGGTATCGACATCGGCAACATCGACATAGCCGAGCCAGGCGGGAGGCATGCCGCCGGCCTTGGCCCCATCCGGCAGGGCCATCATCCCACCAACGTTCTGAGCACCGGCGATGATCCTGCGGTAGTCCATCCCCGGCGTGCGGCTGGGCTCGACCGTCCAGCCCAGGACATCGCCGTAAAATTCGATCGCCGCGTCGAGATCGGAGGTTATCAGTTCGTACCAGATAAAATGGCTGGCCATTGGGCTCTCCCGGCTTGGGGTGGCGGTGAATGCCCTCAAGAGGCGATTTTTTCACCCTTTACGGGCGCTATCCTATCCCAAGAGTGTTTCTGAGCAAAGACGAAATGCCTGTGTCGGCCACAGGCCCATGCGACGGGTAAGGTTGATGTGGAAAAGGCTGGGTTACGGACAGGTGCCGCGGTAGCAGGGCCGGGCTGAATATCCGGTTCCGGAATTTTTCCTGAAGTGCGGCCCTGAGGCGACGCCGTCTGTCGAAGCGTCGGAGCGACACATAACAAGGCTCTTGACAATGTCACATCGTCGAGGCAATTTATTGCTAATAAAGCGACAAATTGTCTGCAAATAATCGATACAGGTAGCCGAAACGCTATGCCGTTTGGAAGGATAGGGGGCTACGGCGACCGCCGTGCGTGTCCCCGGACGTCTTGTCATGTCCCTTCAGGCAGCATTTCCCCACATAGCCCAGCGAGGATCTGCCATGATGACGTCTCAGTGGATTGCGAAATACCTTGTTACCGCCCTGGCCTTGGCCATCGCGGCGCCGGCCTGTGCCGCGCCGCCCGACGCCAGTTATCAGTTGGCCTTTTCCGACGAATTTACCGCGGCCGCGGTCAACCAGAATGATTGGTACTACCGGATTACCGGCCTCTATACCCAGGGCTATAACCGCTCGCAGAACGTCACCCAATCCGGCGGTTTCCTGCGTATTCGCTACGGATATGAAGACGTGACGGGCGACGGTGTGTCGGACTTCACCGGCGGGGGCGTGATCTCGCGTCACCTTTTCGGTTACGGCTATTACGAGACGTCGGCGCAATTGTTCAATGCCACGCCTGGCTTGCACACCTCCTTTTGGAGCATGGGAATCCGCGCCGGCAATGCCGGGATCGGTTCGGACCCGCTGATCGCCCAGGACATCAATGCCGGTGTTTTCCCGGAGGTGAACCAGCTCTACGAAATCGACGGCTTCGAACACGATTCGCCCGACAGCATGGATTTGGGCACGGTGGCGCAATCCTCGAACGCCACCACTGTGCGGCAGGGCGCGAAGAGCGGCGCACAGCGCGGCATCAACTATGGGGCCTTCAACACTTACGGCTATGACTATGAACCCGATGCGACACGCTACTATATCAACGGTACCCTGGTGTTCACCATCAACAACACCACCAATGCCTATATCTTCAACCCGATGAACCTGTGGTTCTCGGCGCTGCCCTATAAGCCGAATGCGTCACCTGGGTCTCTGCCCGGCTATAGCGTCTTCGACTATTTCCGCTACTATCGCAAATCCCTCCCGGGCGTGAACAGGCTGGGCAATGCCAGCTTCGATGCCCACAATCCCAACCGGACCGCGGCAGTCCCGGGCGGCTGGATCGAGTTCTATGACAAGGGCTCAAGCGCCCTGGAAACCACCGATGTTTACGACGGCACGGATGCTTTGAAACCCTCAGGCACGGTTGCCTATATTGTCACGACAAAACAGAACCTGACCTACCTGCCGAACGGTCTTTATATGCTGACCGCATGGGTGAAAAGCTCGGGCGGCCAGAGCCAGGCGGCCGCGCGTGTCCTCAACTATGGCGGCACAGAACGAATCTATAATATTCCCGCGACATCGGCGTGGATGCAAATTTCGATCGCCAATATCAATGTCACGAACGGCAGCGCCACGGTCGCCTTTACGTCCCAGGCCAGTGCGGGCCAGTGGCTGGAAGTCGACAAGGTGTCGTTCGCGCAGCAATAGGATGCCCGGGTCGCGAATGGGAGGCGGGGGCGGTTTAGCCTGCGACCTCCTGTTCGCAAATTATCGCTTTATAAGCGACATTTGGTGGCGTTGTGCCCCTCAATCTCCTTAGGCGGCCGCCATGGAAACCATAGCCTTCCGAATGAAGCTGAAACCGGGGGCGGAAGAGGCGTATAAGCAGCGCCACGACGATATTTGGCCGGAACTCGTCGACGTGCTGCATCGCGCCGGCGTATCCAACTACACAATCTTTCTCGATCCGGACACGTCGGTCCTGTTCGCCGTTCTGACGCGGACAGATGACCACGGTATGGAGGACCTGCCATTTGATCCGGTCGTGCAGCGATGGTGGGCCTATATGGCGCCTCTGATGGAGACGAACGCCGACAAGTCCCCCGTCGCGGGTGACCTGAGGTCGGTCTTTTACATGCCGTGAAAAGCCGTCTGGCGTTCCAGCAGAGCTGCCAGGCCATGAATAGCCAGGGCATCGTCGCTGATGGCGGTCATCGTCTGGCCAAAGGCGGCGAGGCCATCGGCATAAAGCGTTGCTGCCTGTCCCGCTCCCATGACGACGACGGGGCTTTCCAGGAGACCACGCGACCGGCAGGCGTTCAGCGCGTCGCGGATATCTGCGCCGACCAGTAGTCCGGACAGGAAGGACGCCGCACCGCCTGCATCGTGATCACCCAGCACCAGCCGGCTGCGCGTGGCGAACAGGGCATGGCCGAGCGACAAGGTGGTGTCGTCGCGCACTGCCGTCAGCCCGACGTCGAAGTCCGGCTGACTGAAGCCTTCGCGCACGACGCCACGTCCCAACAGGCTGTGCGCCAACAGAATGTCTTCCATCTCACCGTTCATGCCGGTGAAGAAGGAGACGATCTGCTGGCCTCGGGTCACCATCCACTTGACGTGGCGGCCGGGCAGGCAAACCAGGCGCCTTTCGTCGTCCTCGCACGGCGAGGCATTCAACCAGCCGAACACCTGCATCTCCTCGCCGCGCACCACATCGGGCAGACCGAACATATTCCTGCATTTCAGGCCGGGGGACAGGTTGATGGTGACGCCGCGTACGGTAAAGCTGGTGAGCTGGCCCGTCAGTTCGGCGGTGCCGGCCGGGCAGGGGGCGTAGCCGGAATCGCGCCAGCCGATATTCGATCCGATCATGCCGGCCAAAATGACAGGCAAGGGGCCATGGGTCTGAAACCACGGTCCAGCAGCAGCGAAAAAGGCAGCTTCGAAATCCGTACAATCGCGCACGCCGCCACCCCGCACCGTATCGATGGTGGCGATCCTGTCACCCGTACGGGCACACAGATGAAGGCGCATGGCGACCGATCCCCATTCGCCGGTAATAAACATGTCCGTGGTCATGACGCTCCGCATTTTGTATCTATAAAAGCAATGCATACGTAGCTATATTAGCAATGAAACGTCAAGCGCGAAGGAAGAATATGCAACTCACCAGCCTTCCCCCTGCCGCCCATCGCAACCACGGTTGCCGGATACGCGACTTTGTCTGGCAGGGCTTTCGCTGCCTGTCGCTGGAAAATGAGTTCCTGCGTGTCGTGATCTGTGCCGACAAGGGATGCGACATCGTCGAACTGATCCACAAACCGAGCGATATCGAACTGCTGTATCAATCGCCATGGGGATTGGGGTCGCCCCATGACCGGCACATGGCGGCGACGGGCGGACCGTTTCGCGACCGCTTCGCCGGCGGCTGGTTTTTGATGCTGCCGAACGGACCGGAGCCCTGCGAACACCACGGCGCCAGTTTCGGGCATCATGGCGAAGCGTCGCAACTGGCCTGGCGGGCGGTGGTGACGGATGACCGACCCGAGTGGATCGAGGTCGCGTTCGATGTCCGGTTGCGGCGATTGCCCGTGACGGTCGAACGGCGGGTATCGCTCGAATCCGGTGGCCATGCCCTGATTATCCACGAAACCCTTCGGAATACCGGCGGCGAGGCTGTCGATGTGCTGTGGGGGCACCATCCGTGCCTGGGTGAGCCCTTTCTCGAAGACGGCTGCGTCATTGTCCTGCCGGACGGCGGCGAGATCACCGTGGCCGGGCCGGTCGACGATTTCACGCAAATCACAGGCTTTGCCGAAGGCCGGGTCAGGGTGCGCAATCCAAGGCTCGGCCTGGAATTCAACCTGGATTGGGAGAAGGAGCTGTTTCCGGTCATGGGTTTATGGCGGGTGTGGGACGCCGGGGACGGCTATCCCAACTACCGCGGGCGCCGCATTGTCGCGGTCGAACCGGCCGTCGATTTTCTCTCCCTGAGCGCCGCCGCCGGACGCGGCACGGCCTTGAAGCTGGCGCCTGGCGAGACCCGTTCGACCACGATCAAGGCCGGTGTTTCTATCTATCCCGCGAAGGGATGAGCGGGAGCCCCCTTGATGTCGGTCGAATAAAGCAAGGGCCGTCCCGACAGGGGCGCTGCCTCGATTTGCGCCGTCGTCAGGCCCGCGCGCGCCGTGGTCACCAGGAGCTCGCCGTCGCCGAAGGCCAGGCTGGTCGGCCGAGGCACCGGCAGCGCTACGGTCTCGGCCACGATGCCGCTGGGTGTGAGCCGAACCAGCTGCGCGCCGTCCCACATGGCGCACCAAATGCCGCCTTGATCGTCGACCGCCAGACCATCGGGCTTGCCCATCTCGGGCGGGAAGCGAGAGAATATTTCGCGGTCGCTGATCGTGCCGGCCTTCAGGTCGAAGCGGTAGCGATAGATCACGCGCTGGCCGGTGTCGGTCAGATAGAACCAGTTGCTGTCGGGGCTGAAGCCCAGCCCGTTGCAGACGTCGAACCCAAACGCTATCAGGCTTATGCCGTCATCGACACGATAAAGCGCGCCTTGTCCGGCTTCGCCGGTCAGGCTCATCGTGCCCACCCAGAACCGCCCCATGGCGTCGCACTTGCCGTCGTTATAACGTGTGCCGCTTAAGCCTGAGCCCACCCACGGTCGCGCGATTTCATCGAAATCGTAAAGGCCGTCATAGGCGGCCAACAACCAGCCGCCTGAAGCTTTCGGCACCGCCGCGACCACCTTCACGTCAGGATCGATGGTGTGGATATCCTTGCCGTTTTTCAGAAATATCAAACTCCTGGCATTGTCGACCCACGACCACTGGCGCGCGGTGACATCCCAATACGGTCCTTCGCCGACATCGCACAGGACATCGATGGCCTCAGGCAACGACATGCTCCCACAGGGCGTCTCTGGGCTCGATGCCGAGACCGGGCGCGTCCGGCACGGTATAAAAGCCGGCCTCGCATGCCATCTGCGTCTCGAACAGGGGCAGGTGACGAGGCAACACATTGTTCTGGTATTCGTGCCAGGGCAGGTCCTCGATCGCCGCCGAGGCCTGCAGGCTGGCGGCCATGAAGATGCCGAAACCGATCGTGGCGTGAGGCATGACGCGCGCGTGGTAAACTTCGGACAGATTGGCCATGCGCATGAACTGCGTGATGCCCGACCGGCCCATTTCGGGCTGAATAATCGTGAGCGCTTCGACCTTCAGCCGGGCATGGGCGTCGTAAACCGTTCGCCATTCCTCGCCTCCGGCGACGGCAATGGACGAACCCGCGGCCACCCGCGCCAAACCGTCGATGTCTTCGTAACGGCACGGCGCTTCGACAAAGGTCAGGTCGAACGCCTCGACCTTGCGCACGATCGCCAGGGCCTCGGCCGAGGTGTGGACCCAGTGCAGATCGAGCATCAAGGCGGTATCGGGAAAGGCGCCGCGAAGATCGCGCAGCAAGGCGATGTAGTCGTAAGAACTGGCCGCGTGGACCTTGAAGGCGCGAAAGCCCTTGTCGTAAGAGGCCTGGACGTTATGAAGGCGGGCGTCGTTCGTAGTGCCGCCGATGTTGGTGATATAGGCCGGAATCATCTTGCGCCTCTGACCACCTAGCAGCTTGTGGACCGGCTGGCCCAATATTTTGCCGCACAGATCCCAAAGGGCGATATCGACCGCCGCCAGCGCATCCAGCCAGAAGCCGCCGATATAGCCGCGCACGCGCATCAAATTATACAGATCCTGCCAGATCACCTGGACATCAAGGGGATCCCGGCCGCGGAGAAGCGGTTCGATGAGATCGCGGACCAATTCGCCGATGACTGTGCCCGCGGTGATGCCATAGGTCTCGCCCCAGCCGACCTTGCCGCTTTCGAGGGTGATCTTGACGATGACCGTGCGGTCGTCGGCCGGATAGACGGTTCCGTTGTCGGGGTCGATAATATAGCCGCGATCGTTGACAGGCGGCATCCGGCCCATATGAGGCGTCGGCGCGCGTGGGATACGCAGATAAATCGCCTCGACCCTGACAATGGCGTCATATGTACCTGGCATCGCACCCTCCGACCTCTTATTCGATATGTTGCTATAATAGTCTAATTTATGGGTGTAAACGGCCAATCAGCATTTTGACGAAAGTTATGTTGCTATTATAAATGTATTATGCCTATCCTGCGTGATGCCGGCGCATGCTATGCTGCGTCGGGCGACAAAAAATACAGGACAGGACTGCGTATCATGAAGGCCAATGCCGCGCCCGGCAACAGCATCGACACCGTGAAGTGGATTATTATCGCTCTGTTATCGGTGTCGACCTTCCTCAACTATGTCGACCGCCAAACCCTGGCCCTGCTGTCCCGGCCTATCCAGGCGGCTCTGAACATGGACGACAAGGGCTATGCCTTCATCGTCACCGTCTTCATGTTCGCCTATATGGGCGGCAATATCGTATCCGGCTGGGTCATCGATCGCCTCGGCGCGCGCCTGGCCATGCCCCTGTTTGTCGCCTGGTGGTCGATCGCCAGCGGATTGTCGGGCCTGGTCCACGATCCGCATCAGATGGCGATGACGCGTTTTGCCCTGGGCCTGGCGGAGGTCGGCAACTTCATCGCGGCGCCGGCCCTGGTCAACGCCTTTTTCCCGCCCAGGCAACGGGCGCTGGGCATCGGCATCTATACGGCGACGGCCATGTTCGGCGCCGCGGTTTCGCCACCGCTGATTACCTGGATCAATGAGGTTTCCGGCTGGCGGCTGTCCTTCGTTATCATGGGTGCCATCGGTATCGTCTGGTCCTTTGCCTGGATGTGGTACATGGGGCGGATCGGCGGGACCGGCAAGGCCGTCGAGGTCAGCGCACCGATCGTCGAAGGCGATATCGATATTCCGACTTGGTGGCGCGCGGTGACGACGCCTCAGGTTTGGGGCATCGTGCTCGGTTTCATGCTGACTTGGCCGGTCTGGTACTTCTATCTCAACTGGTTTCCGAAATACCTGACCGACGAACGCGGCCTCTCGACCCTCGAAATGGGCCGCGTCGCCTGGATCGTATATGCTGCGGCGGGCCTGGGGTGCCTGATCGGTGGCAGTCTTTCCGGTTGGCTGACGAAGCGGGGCATGACATCGAAGGCCGCCAAGCTGTGGGTCATGGGGGTGACCTGCGTACTGGCGCCGGTCGGTCTGTTCAACGCTTTCGCGCCACCGATTGCGGTCAGCCTCGGCCTGGCTGCGGCCGTCGCCTTCTTCCATATGTACTGGCAGACCAATATGACGGCCTTGCCGACGGACCTGTTCACGGCACGCAGCATCAGCAAGGTCTTCGCTTTTGCCGGTATCTGCAGCGGATTGGGCGGCATCGGCACGACCTGGTTGATCGGGCAACTGGTGGCGACGGTGTCGTACAAGCCGATGTTCGTGATTATGGCGTTCGCTTATCCCATAGCCATCGGTTTGGTGCTGTGGTTGACAGCTGTCCGCCCGGTTAAAGCCGCCGCGACAACAGGAGACTAGGGCATGGATTTTTCGGGAAAGTTTGCCGTCGTCACCGGCGCCGCCAGCGGCATAGGCCAGGCTATTGCGCAAGGGCTGCAAGCCGCCGGCGCCACCGTAGCGTCACTCGACCTCAAACCGGCGCAAACCGGCCTGTCGATCCTGTGCGATCTCGGCGACGACGAAGCGGTGGCGGCTGCGGCTGCGCAGGTTGCTACCGAACTGGGCGCTGTGGACATCGTCATCCATTGCGCCGCCATCTCGGTCAACGGCGCCATCATCGACACGGCGACGGCCGACTATGCCCGCATCATGAACGTCAATGTCTTCGGCGCCGTCCGTCTGGCCAGAGCTTTCACGCCGGCGATGCAAGCGCGCGGAGGCGGCGTTTTCCTGTTCGTATCCTCCATCAATGCCAAATACGCCACGCCCAATCTCGGGGCCTATTCCGCGTCCAAGGCGGCGCTCGACAGCGTTTGCAAGACGCTGGCGTTTGAACTGGCGCCGGACGGTATCAGGGTCAATACCATCCAGCCGGCATCGATTGACACACCCTTGCTGCGCAGCGGCTACGCAAAGCTCGACGATCCGGCGCCGGCCATAACGGCCAATATCGCCCGTCACCCGCTCGGTCGCTGGGGAACGCCGGAAGATGCCGCCAAATTGGCCCTGTTTCTTGTATCCGACGATGCGAGCTGGATTACCGGGGCCCACTACGCGCTCGACGGCGGCGCCGGCATAACACGAAGATAAACCATTTCAGCGCTTGACCATGTTGCTATTATAAATATATCTTGCGTTATCAAGGTTCAGGATTTCGGAGTTTCATTTATGACCAAGGGCATAGCCGGTACGGCTCCCGTGTTGCCGACGCCTTTCGACGATACGGGCCAGATTGACGAGGACGGCTTTCGCGATATCGTCAATTTCGCCATACAGCAGGGCGTCGATTGCCTGGTCTTTCCCGGCCTGGCCAGCGAATATGACCAACTCTCCCTCGACGAGCGCCTGCACCTGATCGCGCTTTTGGGGTCACTCACCAAGGGCGAGGTCGATTTCGTCGTCGGCGCCAGCGGCCACACGCCGGGCGAGACGCCGGTGCTGATAGAGGCCGGCGCAAAGGCGGGGGCGGCAGCGGCGATGATCGTCACGCCGTCGGTCTATGCCGGCGATATCGACGGCTTGGCGGCCTTTTACCGCGATGCGGGCGAGGGCGCCGATCTCCCCCTGATGCTGCAAAATGCCCCGAAGCCGATGGGCATCGCCTTGTCGCCCGCCGAGGTGCTCGAGGTCGTCCGCCGCGTGCCGGCCATCCACTACGTCAAGGAAGAAAACATGCCGTGCGGTCAGCGCATCACCACGCTGTGCAAGGGAGCGCCGGCGAACCTGGCCGGAGTCTTTGGCGGCGCTGGCGGCCGCTATATTGTCGACGAGCTCAATCGTGGCGCCATCGGCACCATGCCGGCCATCGAACTGGTTGAGGGCCATGTCAAGTTGATGAAGGCCCATGCCGCGGGTGACCGTCAGCTGGTCTGGGAGCTCTATGAGCGCATGTTGCCGATCCTGGCCATGCAAGCGGTCTTCCGCTGGCGGTTGACCAAGGAAGTCATGCGTCGCCGCGGCTTGATCAAGTCGGCTTTTACCCGCGCGCCGGGCGCCGAACTCGATGCCCAGGATCAGGTCGAACTTGGCCTGATGTTGGCGCGGCTGAAAGATCTCGTCGGCCCGCTTTCTGTGCAATAAGAGCGGATAGGTTCCCGTTTTGGAGGTTCATGTGCGCGATAGCGTCAAATCGATCGAGACCTTTATCATCGATATCCCGCGCGACACGCCCTATCTCGGCGCGGCCAAACCGGGCGAGGCGCCCAATGCGCGTGGCTACTTGGTGCGCAAGGAGAACCGCACGCTTTATCCGACCTCCGACAAGTCGGTGATCGTCAAGGTGACGACGCACGAAGGCCGGATCGGCTGGGGCGAAACCTACGGCATCTGCGCACCGCGCGTCGTTTGCGTGTTGATCGAGGAATTGTTGGCGCCGGTGGTCGAAGGGCGCGATCCGTTCGACGTCCAGGTGATCTGGGAAGACCTTTACGACCTGATGCGGGTGAGGGGCTATCACTCCGGCTTCTATCTCGACGCCATCGCCGGTATCGATATCGCCCTGTGGGATCTGTGCGGCAAACTGGCTGGCCAACCCTTGCACAAATTGCTGGGCGGCTCCCGACGGGATACCATTCCCGCCTATGTCTCCGGCCTGCCGAAACCGACCCTGGCCGAACGCATCGCCCTGGCGCGCGAGTGGATGGCCAAGGGCTTCAACGCCTTCAAGATCCACGCCGTCATGTCGCACGACTCGATCGTCGAGGACTTTGCCGCCTTGCGCGCCGAACTCGGGTCCGGGGTCGAACTCATGGTCGACCTGCACTGGATGTTCACGCCGGCCGAGGCCATTGCCCTTATCCAGCGCCTGGAGCCGTACCGCCTGACCCTCGTCGAGGCGCCGTGCAAGCCCGAGGACATTCAGGGCCTGGCGCAGATCGCGCGCGCCGCGAAAATCCCCATCGCGGCCGGTGAAGAGTGGCGCACGGTCTTCGATGCGCGCGCCCGTCTCGAACTGGGCGCGGTGTCGATCCTGCAGCCCGAAATGGGCCATACCGGCGTGACGCAATTCATGCGCATGGCGCGGCTGGGCGAGGCCTATCACGGCAAGATCATGCCGCACGCCACGATCGGCACGGGTATCTTCATGGCGGCATCCCTGCACGCCGCCGCGACCTTGCTGAACCTGCCCTATCACGAATACCAGCCGTCGATCTTCGACAGGAACAGCCAGTTGCTGCGCGGTAACATGACTTGCCGGGCGGGACAATTCACCGTGCCGGAAGGCCATGGATTAGGGGTTGAGCCGGATGACGCTCTCTGGCAATATGTAGTTGAGTCTTAAAAAGAATTCCAGAGCCGTATGCGCGCCAAACTGAATGCCCAACCCAATCAAAGCCTGATCGACGGCATCGCTACGCTGCAGGCTGTGGCGATTTCATCGGAGCCGGTGGGATGCCGCGAACTGGCGCGTCAATTGGGCTTCGAGCCGTCGCGCGTCAATCGCCTTTTGAAGACCCTGGCCTATCTCGGTATCGTTCGGCAAACCACCAACCGCAAATATATCGGCGGACCGGGCATGCACGTCCTGACGGCGCAAAGTCTGTATGCGTCCGGCTTCATCCGCCGCGCCTTGCCGGTCCTCGAAGGCCTGGCGCGTTTCGGGATGACTGTCGCCATGGGGGTCCTGTGGAAGGACAATGTCAGCTTTCTCTACCATTCGCCCCCGGGTATGTCGGCGACGGAAAGCCTTGGGCGTATAGGCCTCTATCCGGCCTCGACCTCGGGCCTGGGCCTGGCCTTGCTGGCCGAGCACGACAACGACTACATCCGCGAGATCTATCACGACAAGCCGGTTCAGGGTTTCCCGGACGGCATCGATGGCCTGCTGAAGGCGATCGAGGAAGTGCGTGAAAAGGGTTATGCCCGTTTGCGCGTCAAGCCCGATATCGAGCAGCATACCCTGGCGGTTACGGTCGGCGTGCCGGTCTATGCCGCCATCGGTTTGTCGGGCTGGATTCCCGAAACCAATGCGCAGTCGGTGTACGAAGCGCTCAAATCGGCGGCAGAACAGCTCAAAGATTAGGCTGGATCACAGCAAATTGTTGCTATTCATATAGCAGTTTTACCACAGTCGAGCCGCGTCGCAGCAGGCGATCGTATCGCCATTGCCGTCTTCGGGCGACTTTGGAAGCAGCGGTCGATTCTGGTTTTGCCGTGGCGCTTGCCAGACTTTCAAGCGCGATGCGCGCCGTGCTGAAGATTTCATAATCAATTGAAAATATTTTATAATTTTACGTTATGCGGTGGACTTTCGTGCACCCGCTTCGCCATGTCCGCCGCGTTGTTTCCCGGCTGAGGCCTGCGCTTGTGGCAATTATTCAACAGCTGAACCGCGTCCTTGCAGACCGTGATTATGCCGCTTGACAAAGCCCGACGCCTGCGTGATGTATTGCTAATAAAGCGACATTATGAAAACGACGGTCGGCTTGCCGCCTGTCGGGATAGATGCCAAAAAACAAACAACAGGGACGAACCAATGACCAAAAAATTCCCAACTGCCAGCCTGCGCCTCCACACCAGCCTCCTGGCCCTGACACTGGGTGTCGTCGGTCTCGCTCAGGCCACCGGCGTGACCGCCCAGGACGCACCGGCGGCTCAGGATGCGCCCGCTGCAGCAACGGCCGACACGACCGAGGTGGTCATCGTCGGCACGCGTGCCGGCTTGCGCAAGGCGGTCGCCGTCAAGCGCAATTCCGATCAGTTCGTCGACTCGGTCATCGCCGAGGACATCGGCAAGCTGCCTGACGTCAATGTTGCGGAATCGCTGCAACGCGTGTCGGGCGTCCAGATCAAGCGTTCGTTGGGGGAGGGCACCCAGGTGTCGATCCGCGGCCTGACGCAGAATATCACCCTGGTCAACGGCCGCGACGTCGTCGACTCAGCCGGCCGCGGCGGGTCGGGTGTCGACAGCTTGGGCACCGGCTCCTACGGTCTGCTGGCGCAACTGCCGTCGGAAATCATCCAGCGCCTCGATGTCACCAAACTGGCGGCGGCATCGGATATCGAAGGCGCGCTGTCGGGCACGGTCAATATCGTCACCGCCAAGCCGCTCGACTCGAAGAGCGATACGATCGCCTTCTCGGCGGAAGGCCTTTACAACAACCGCGCCGGCAAGGGGGGCGACCGGACGTCGATCCTGTTCACCCACCACTTCTCGGACAAGCTGGCCGGCCTGATCAACCTGTCGCAGTCCGACCGCAATATCCGCGATGAATCGATCTTCTCCTTCTCCGGCTACGTCCCGCTCACCGGCGCCGGCGCCCCGACGGGCGCCTATTACCTGGCCGACATCCGCGACACCCAGATCAACGACAACCGCAAGCGCACCGGCCTGAACGCCACCTTGCAGTGGAGGCCGACGGACAATATCGAAGTCCTCTATGATCTGCTCTATTCGAAGCAGGATATCGACCGCAAGCGTTGGTGGTTCGCCCTGCCGCTGTCATCGAACTATGCCGCCTACACCAATCCGGTCTTTTCTCCGGCCAATACCTTGCTGGCCGGCAGCCTGTCGGCGTCCTTGCAGACCAATACCGAAACCTACGTCAATTCCGGTGATACCCTGGCGACCGGACTGACCGGCACCTGGAAGGGCGAGCGCCTCAAGATCACCGGCGACGCCAGCTATTCGCGTTCCCAGCAGGACGGCTATCAACAATTCCTGCGTATGACGACCAAGACGCCGAGCGTGATCGCGTTCGACTTCCGCGGTGTCGACGTGCCGCAATTCACCGTGCCGGGCAGYGTCAACCTGACCGACCCGAGCCAGTTCAACTTCACCAACTATTTCGACAACCGCGACACGGCGGATTCGAAACTGTCGGCCGTCCGCGTGGATGCCGACTATCGTTTGGACGGACCGTTCTCGCACCTGAAGTTCGGCGCGCGCACCTCGCAACTGGATGTTACGATCGTCAAGTATCAAAGCCAGTTGACCGGCCCGATTTCGGCCGACACCGTGTCGGATTCCTATGAAATCCGCACCCTCGATATCTTGGACGGGGCCAGCGGCTATTCACCGCAAAGCGCGCTCTATCCGGTCATTTTCGGCGGGGGCAAAAAATACGCTTACGATGTCCACGGCTATGCCCCGGGCACCTTCACACCTTACATCTACGTGCCCTTGGCCTCCTTCGATACCAGCGAAAAGAACACGGCCTATTACGTCCAGACCGATATCGACACCACGCTCTTCGGCATTCCGCTCAGCGGCAATGTCGGTGTCCGCCAGGTCGAAACCAAGTTCACCGCCATCGGCAGCTACAAGGTCGGTTCGAACCCGGTCCAGCCGCTGACCGTGCATAAGGACTATTCCAAGACCTTGCCCAGCCTGGCCCTGAAAGCCTCCGTGACCGACAATCTGCTGATCCGTTTCGGGGCCGCCAAGGTCATTGCCCGTCCCAACTCGGCCGATCAAAACCCCGGCCTGAACCTGTCCACCGCCGCGCCGTTTACCGCCTCGGCCGGCAATGCTGAACTCAATCCGTTTGAGGCGACGCAGTACGACCTGTCGGCGGAATATTACTTCAAACCATCGTCGATCGTGTCGCTGGGTCTGTTCAAGAAGGACCTGCAAAGCTTCATCATCAAGAAGGCGACGACTGAAACCTATAACGGCATCGATTACCTGGTGACGCGTCCCTATAACGGCGCCGACGCCACGATCGATGGGGCGGAATTCGTTTATCAGGACAATTTCGATTTCCTGCCGGCGCCGTTCGATGGCCTGGGTATGGTCGCCAATATCAGCATCATCAACAGCGACACGGGCACCAAGTCGGTGCGCACCGGCGAAAAAATCCCGGTTCCTGGTCTGTCGAAGAACAATTTCAACCTCGTTCTCTATTACGAGAAAGCCGGTTACGGCGTCCGCGTCGCCTATAACCGCCGCGACAAGTTCCTCGACCAATTGGGCGCCGGCGGCGAGCCGATCTATTTCGATGCCGGCGACGACCTCGCTATCTCCGGCCGCGTCCAGATCACGCCGCACTACAGCCTCGATGCCCAGATCTCCAATGTGCTCGACAGCCCGATCCGCAAGTACGGCACGGAAGAGGTGGCGACATCCTCTTACGCCCTGAACGGCCGGACCTTCAGCATCGCCCTGCGCGGCAAATTCTAAGCCTTCCTTCCCGGAACCTCGGCCGCTGGTCTTATCCGAGACCGGCGGCCACTTTTCGGCAAGCCAAACCTTGGGGGTATTTTCAAAACATACGACAGGAGGAATTCATGTCAGTAACTCGTGTTCCAGTAAGGCTTCCGCGATTAGCCGCCGCCACTGTGATCTCGCTCGCCTGCACGACGGCGGTGAACGCATCGCCACCCACCGCGCAATACGGCCTGGCTTTCGAGGACACGTTCAGCGGCACCGCGGTCGATACCAGCAGGTGGGATTACCGCACCGACTCCAAGCTATACAGTACTCAGGTGCCGGCCAATGATGTCATCGACAATGGGCAATTCAGCATCCTGATGAAACAGGAAACCGTCAACGGCAAAAACTATACCGGCGGCGGTATCCTGACCAAGCAGGTGTTCGGCTACGGCTATTTCGAAGTCCAAGCCAAGACGAGCAGCAATAATGGCTGGCACAATTCCTTCTGGATGATGCGGGCCGAAGGCAGTCTGACCTCCGGCGATCACCGCTACCTCGAAATCGACAGTTTCGAGATCAATACCACGTCCCCGTTCTCCATCAGCTCCGGGATAAACACGTGGAACGGCACGACGCACCTGGGTGGGCCGCGCTGCCCCAATCCCAATCCGTCGTTCAACACCTCGACCGATTTCCACTCCTATGGCGCCGATTGGTCCGAGGCCGGCATCGACTTCTATGTCGACAACGTCAAATACTGCCATATCGCCTATTCACCGGCGACCAACCGCCAGGATCCGATCAACATCCTGCTGACCGCGATCGCCTATCAGACGCCGATTACGGTGGGCGGTACGCCGCAGCTGTTCGACAATGTCCGCTTCTACAAGCGCGACCAGTACGTCATCAACGGTTATTACGGCTATTCCGAAAGCGGCACCGGCTGGGCCGACAGCACCCTGGCCGGGTTTGGTCTGATCCCGGCGCGCTATAGCTGCACGGCGGGGGCCAAGTCGACCTATGCGCCGGGCTTCAACCAGGCGGGCACCTATGAGGTGTGGATATGGAAGACGGTCAACGCCAATGCCGATATTGCGGCCAAGGTCGATATCACGGCCGGCGGGTCGACGACCACCAAGACCGTCAATTTCGCCACCGGTACCTCCGGCTGGGTCGATCTCGGCGCCTATAACTTCGGAACGGGCTCCAGCGGCTCGGTCAGCAATACTGTGGTCAATGGCTGTCAGCGCGCCAGCAGCGTCAAGTTCGTGCGTCTGTGAGTCGCTGGCGCAGAACGACGATAGTGGTGCGATAGTCATGGCGGAACTTGTCAAATCGACGATCCACAAGGCACTGACCCAACCCCAGATGCTGGCTGGGGTCACCTATAGCTATTTCATCATCAATGCCCTGGTGACGACCGAGACTTTCCTGGTGACGCGCAGCTTCTGGGCGTTGGTCGTAGCCGTGGTGGTCCATGTGATCGGCTACCTGGCCTGTCTGCGCGAACCGCGGGTTTTCGATCTGTGGCTGGTCAGGGTGTCGCGATGCCCGCGTGTCAAGAACTGGCGGTTATGGAAATGCAATTCGTACAGTCCCTGAACAGCGTCTCGGGCTTGTCGGCCAAGGTCGTCGGTAGCGGGGACACGGGAGCGACTATTCGACCGTGACTATGTCGAAGGATCTCAGGTCTATCGACGACGGAATCTCGTTGACCGATACGACAGCCAGACGCGGAATGGTTCTGCGCGTAAAGGTCTTGAGATGCCGGCGGATTTCCGAACCGCACAGGAGAACAGGGGACAGGCCTTGTTGCATCATCTTGTCCACCATGGGCATGAGGTTCCGGATCAGCTGTTCGGCAAGCCTGGGCTCGATGACGAAACCATTTTTGCCATCGCTGCGACGGATATTGTCGGCGATCTGGGCTTCCAAACGCGGGTTGAGGCTAAGGACAGCCAATTGGTCACTTCCGGCGCGCAGGTTATGGCAGATACCATGGCTGAGTTTCTGACGCACAAGTTCGGTCAAATCGGCATGGTCTTTGGTTTGACGGCCGACATCGACGAGGGCGTCGACAATGAGGTCGATATTGCGGATGGAAACGTCTTCCGCCAGGAGGTTTTGCAGGATGCGCTGCACGTCCGTGACGCTCATAATTGAGGGGATCAGCTCTTCGATCATGCCGGGCTGACGGCCGCGCACCTCTTCCAGCATCTTCATGACGTCGGCACGCGACAAAAGCTGTGCGGCCTCGTTGCGCAACACCTCGCCCAGATGGGTCATCAGAACCGTAATGGGATCCACCAGCATATAGCCCGTACGCTCCGCCTGATCGCGCAATTCGGACTCTATCCAGGTCGCCGGGAGGCCGAATGCCGGGTCGCGGGTTTCGACGCCCGAGAGCGGTTCGGTGGCGGCCGAGTCGCTGTCCGACACCTCGACCTATTCGGTTGCGGCCTTGGCCTTGCGCCGGGAAAACAAACGCAAAGCAGATTTTCAATCGTACGATTTTGCCCGCTTGCCGCCGGTGTCCCGGCTCGTTAGGCTGTCAAGCAACACTCACCGCTCGCCCAAGCCGGGGCGTTTAATGTGACGGATGCACAATGGGCGAATTACCAAGTCTCAACGATGCTCGGCATAGATTGACCCGGCTGCTTGGCTATCTTGACCATGATCCGGATAATCTCAATCTTATCGGCGACGCCTGTGCGGTAGCGGTAGACGCGGGGCGCCCAGATAAAGCTCTGGAATGGCTGGACCGCTTCGAGGCGATCGCGCCGTTACCGCCGGCCTTGCTGAACGTCAAGGGGCTGGTAGCCTTGCAGCAGGACAGATTTGACGACGCGGTGGGCATTTTCGAGCCTCTATTGGCGGAAAAGCCGGACGACGTCAGCCTCAGGTTTAATCTCGCTTGGGCGGTAACCATGACCGGCGATGATGCCCGGGTTGCGCAGCTGCTGGACGAACCGACCGTCGCGGCGATCCCGGGCGCGGCGACTCTCAAGGTTCAGGCCCTGCACCGTCTCGGCGATCTCGAAGCCGCGTTGCAATACGGTGTGACCCTGGCAGAAAGCCGCCCCAATGACACGGAACTGATGGGGGGCCTGTCCCTCGTCGCTATCGACTCACAAATGCCCGAATTGGCCCTCGCATGGGCTTCCAAGTCGCAGAACACGTCTGAGGGTCTGTCGACCTTGGGCGTATTGACCTTACAAGACTACCACATCGATGACGCCTTGGCCTATTTCGAGCGTGGTCTCCTCATCCGTCCGGACAGCGCGCGAAACCTGCTGGGTAAGGGGCTGGCTCTTATGGCCGCCGGAGATGTGCATGGCGCTGCGAACTTCATCGACCAAAGCGCCACGCTTTTCAAAAGCCACCTGGGCACGTGGATTGCTGCGGGCTGGGCGCATTTTGCGACGGACGATCGTCCGAGAGCCCGGACCATTTTCGAACATGCGCTAGCTCTGGACGACACCTTTTCCGAAACGCACGGCGCGCTTGCCGTCCTCGATATTCTCGACGGTAATATCGAAAGCGCTCGCCGCCGAACCGATACCGCCTTGCGTCTCGACCGGCGCTGTTTCGCAGGCGCGTTGGCGAAAAGTCTGCTTCTGGAGCATGACTGAACCCCCGAGGCCGCCCAAAGGGTCCGGGAGCTCACCGTCAATGCGCCCCTCGACGCCGGTGGCCATACGATCGCTCAGGCGATGATCGCCCTCGCGCCGAACTGGCGAAACGCCGGAAGACGATAAGCCGCGTGTGGAGGATGGCAGGTTTCCGCAATACTTGCCGAGGCCGTCCATGGCGTGGGCGTCAGGGTGATGTCGCAGTGCAGCGAATGCGTAGACCGGGCACATATTCGCACCGGTGTTTCGTTGAAAAGATTGAGTTTTATCCCGAACGAATGCGTGGGTGGGTTGGGCATCATGATACCGTTTAGTAATTACGAAATATCAATTTAATTATTATTTATCGTAAATTTTGTTGACAATGCCGGGCAAGCCGGGCATGGTTGCGACAGCATCGCGAGATGCGAACGGACGACATCAATGACAGCACCAAGGTTCCAGCCGGCGGGGCTTTTTCTATGGAGGTTCCCATGTCCAATATCGTTATGACACGCCGGCGCCCGACCGGCTATTCCCAGGCGGCCTCGGACCGCGTGTGCGAGGCCATCGCCACAAGCCGGCTTGGGCTGAAAAAGATGACCGAGGCCGACGGCACGCTGCCGCGCGAAGGCACCATCCATCAGTGGCGCARGCTCTATCCCGACTTTAGCGACGCCTATGACGCGGCGCGCGAGCGYCAGGCCGAGATGTTGCTGGATGACTGCGTCGAGATTGCCGATGACCGCGACAAGGATATGGTGCCGCGGGCGGCCAAGGATGGCGCCTGGGCGTTTATCAGCAACCCGACCAATGTCGCCCGCGCCAAGCTGGAGATCGATACGCGGTTCAAGATGGCGGGCCGGCTGGCGCCGCGGAAATACGGCAAGGTGGTCGTGGTGGAGGCGAAGCGAAAGGGGCGACCCTTCGTCCGTCCGGCTAATCTGGACGATCTGATTTGTTAGGGGAGAGGCGGGCGGTGTCGTGAGGACATCGTCTCCCTTTTGCGTTTAAGGGCGCTGTTTAGGGGTGGCGAATTTTTGCATTTCTTAACCTGTCACCGTAATTCGTGTTCGAATCTCCGGAATTCGCGGCACATGCTTATTTCACGGTTGAAATCCTGCCTTGCACGGGCCACAAATCCTGTTAAGTAAGTTCTGGCGAGGGCGGGGGTTACCGTATCCGGGGAAATGTTTGGCGGCCAGTGCCGCAGCCGCCCAAATTGTGGCGACTTCCTCCCTCCGCAGGATCGATCTCACGCCGGCGGGGTGCTGGCGGGTGGGGTCTGCAAGAGGGGAATGAAATGACCGATTTTGTTGGCACGGCTGGTGACGATACCTATACGGGCGATTCAGGCAACAATTCAGCCGTGGGTGGAGTTGGTAATGACAGGCTGAGCGGTAATGCCGGCAACGACACTCTGGAAGGGGATGCCGGCGCAGATACGCTGAGCGGCGGCACTGGCAGCGATATCCTCTATTCCGACGGCCCGCTGGGCAGCTACAGCGTACCCTATTATAACAACACATATATTACGCCGCAGCTCGACCGTGGCGGCGAGGCCGACGTGCTGGCCGGCGGCGACGGCGACGATGTGATTTCAGCTGGCTACGGTGACAGCGTAGACGGCGGCAGCGGCACGGACACCTTGTTCATCAGCTTCCAGGGCGCGCCGACCGGCGTGACCTTCGACCTGCGGCTATCCAGCCAGACCGTTGGCGGGGTGACGATCAAGAATGTCGAAGTCGCAGGCTGGATCGAAGGCAGTGAATTCGACGACACCCTGATCGATGGCGGCGGCAGCCCGATATTCGGCATGGGCGGCAACGACCATCTGGTGGCCGGCTACTACACAGGCAATCTATACGGCGGTGATGGCAACGACGTCGTCGATGGACGCAACTCCCAGTATCTGCAACGCGTGGATGGCGGTGCGGGCAACGACACCCTCTATACCAACTCCAATACCTTCGCTGTGGCGGATGGAGGTGACGGTGACGATGTAA
>NZ_JBFUDD010000008.1:0-197707 GCF_056404915.1 Asticcacaulis sp. P2_B1
AAGGCCGCCCTTCAAAGTGTCGATACCTTTTCCGCCATCGAGCGTATCGTCGCCCAGCCCACCGATCAGAATGTCGTTGCCAGCCAAGCCGTTCAGCCGATTGCCACCGTCATTGCCGGTGATGGTATTGGCCAGATTGTTGCCATTGCCCTGACTGTTGCCGGTGCCGGTGAGGGTCAGGTTTTCGACATTGGCGCCCAAAGTGTAGAGGCGCGAGCTGATAACCGTGTCGATACCTTGACCCGACAGTTCGGTGACAAGGTCGCCGCTGCTGTCGACATAATAGGTGTCGTTGCCCGTGCCGCCCGACATCTTGTCGGCGCCGGTGCCACCGTCAAGGATATCGTTGCCGCCTTCACCGAAGAGTTCGTCATTGCCGGCCAGGCCGTCAATCTGGTCATCGCCGCTGGTGCCGTGCAGCGCGATCGCGCCCGTGTCGTTGCCGGCTGTGCCGATGATATGCGCCATGATCATGTCCTCCACTTTTTTTATGGCCGGAAGGGTAGCATGCCCCGACCGTTTCGCACGTTACAAATTCGGGTGGGCGACCCTACCAGACGATATGGCTGAGGAAGGCGGCGTCGTTCGCGTTGGTGTTCAGGACGGTGACGGTATTGCCGCCGCCGGTGAGGACGTCGCTGCCGGCGCCGGCGCCGGTGTCGTGGCCGGCGGTTCCGATAATATGGGTCATGGCATGCTTTCCATGGACAAATGAAAATGAAAAGGCAGGCCGCGGGACCTGCCTTCAGGCTGTGCAACTAGAAGATATTGAAGTCATTCAGGGTGGTGTGCGCCAGGGTGATGACGTCGCCATTTCCCCAGTCATAAACCAGGTTGGAGCCGTCCTGATGAATGTTGACCGTCCTGCCGGCCGCCGAAAAGGCCGAGAAATTGAGGTGGTCGTAAGCAAAGGAGTGGCGATCATTGGTCGGCTGGAAGTCGTTAATGAGATCGTTGCCGCAACCTGGAGCGAAGACGAAGGTATCCAGCCCTACGCCCCCAGAGAGTATGTCGTCGCCGGCGCCGCCGATGATGGTGTCGTTGCCATGGCCACCGACAATGATATTGTCCAGATCGTTTCCGGTCGCCGTGACCCTGGCACTGCCGATGGTGTTGACCGTCAGATTTTCCACGGCCGTCCCAACCAGGCTGAAACTGGCCTTGGTGTAGACCGTGTCCGTGCCTTCGTTGGCATTTTCGACAACCTTATCTTTGATGTCGTTGACATAGTAGGTGTCATTGCCCGCGCCGCCGGTCATGATGTCGGCGCCCGCCTTGCCGTCGAGGACATTGTCATTGGCATTGCCTGTCAGAACATTGTCAAGCGTGTTGCCGGTGCCGGAGTTAGCGCCGGTGCCCGTCAGGGTCAGGTTTTCGATATTGGTGGCCAGGGTCCAGGTGACCGACGCCATAACGGTGTCGGTTCCGCCACTGGAGAATTCCAGGATCCTGGCGCTGGCGCTGGAAACGAAATAGGTGTCGTCGCCACTGCCGCCGGCCAGCAAGTCGTTTCCCGTCAGGGTGTCGGCAAAATCACTGCCCTGGACGCGCTGAATATTCATGAGCGTATCGTTGCCGGTGGCCGTGCCGCTGGCCGTGCCGGCCAGCAGGTCGACGGTCACACCAGCGCTGCTGGCCTTGTAGTCGATGGTATTGATGCCGCCGGCGCCGTCGATGAAATTGTCGCCGGCATTGCCGCGCATCACATTGTTGAGGCCATTGCCCGTGGCATCGATATTGGCGCTTCCCATCAGGTAAAGGTTTTCGACCTGGTCGTCGCCGAGACTAAAGGTGGCCGACGCGCGGACGAGGTCGATACCCCCGGTGTCGACGACCAGGTCACCCGAATTGTCGACGATATAGGTATCGTTGCCATTACCACCCGACATCAGGTCGGCGCCGGCCTTGCCATCCAGGAGGTTGTTGCCGTCGTTACCCTGGAGCGTGTTATCGAGGGCGTTACCAATACCCCGCCCGGCGGCACCGGTCAGGACAAGGTTTTCGACGTCATTGCCCAGGATGTAATCGACACTCGAAGTCACGGTGTCGTTGCCGCCGCCGAGGGCCTCAAAGACCTGGTCGCTTATTGTGTCGACATGATAGCTGTCGTTGCCGAGCCCGCCCGTCATGGTATCGGCGCCCGCCGCGCCGTCGAGATTATTGTCGCCGGCGTTGCCTGTAATGATATTGTCCAGGTCGTTGCCTGCGGCATCCGTGTTCGCTGAACCTGTCAGGGTAAGGTTCTCCAGATTGGCGCCGAGCACGTAGCTGATAGCAGCCCGAACCGTATCCGTGCCGCCTGCGGCCTCTTCGCTCACGGTATCGCCGGCAAAGTCGACGACATAGGTGTCGTCGCCAAGGCCACCTGCCATGGTATCTGCGCCGACTTTGCCGTCGAGGCTGTTATTGCCGCTATTGCCGGTGAGGAGATTATCCAGGCTGTTGCCTGTGGCCGTGATATCAGCTGTTCCTGTCAAAACAAGATTTTCAAGATTTTTGCCCAGTATAAAGTCGAGGCTGCTGTAGACTCGGTCCGTACCCTGGGCGGTATATTCGGCAACCGTATCGCCGGCGTTGTCGACATAGAAAGTGTCGTCGCCCTTACCGCCGCGCAGGGTGTCGGCGCCCTTGCCGCCGTCGATGACGTCATTGCCGTCGCCGCCGCCCAGCGTATTGTCGCCGGCGTTGCCAGTGATGGTATTGTCGAGCGCATTGCCGGTGCCGAAGAGGTTCTTCATTCCCGACAGGGTGAGATTTTCGACAAAGGAACCGAGCGTATATCTGACGGAACTGAGGACCGTGTCGGTACCGTGGCCGCCGAATTCAACCACCACGTCCCCGGCATTGTCGACATAGTAGCGATCGTCGCCCGTGCCACCGTCCATCAGGTCGGCGCCGATCCCGCCGTCCAGCGTATCATTACCGCCACCACCGCCAATGCGGTCGTCGCCCGCCCAGCCGTTCAGCCGATTACTGCCGGCATTGCCGGCAATGGAGTTATCGGCGGCATTGCCGTTGCCCTGGTAATTGCCGTCGCCTATGAGGATCAGCTTTTCCAGATTTTCGTCCAGGGTATAGATATGCGACGCCATGACAGTGTCGCTGCCCTGACCCGCCAGTTCGATGACCTGGTCTCCGGCATTGTCGACATAATAGATGTCGTTGCCCTGACCGCCGTACATCCAGTCCCTGCCTTCACCGCCGTCCAGTTCATCGTCGCCGTCACCGCCGAATAGCTGGTCGACGCCCTGCAGGCTTTGAATGATGTCGTCTCCGGAGGTGCCGTACAGCGCTTCCGCGCCGCGATCGTCGCCGGGTGTGCCGACAATATGGGCCATGAAATGTCTCCAATGTCGTCAAGAAGTAACCGCCGCCCTTATGAGCGGCGGCGAGCGCAGGGAGGAACCAGTTACCAGACGATTTGATCGTGCACGCCTGCGACTGTCGTATTGGTTAGCGTAATGACATTGCCACTGCCGAAGTCGAAAACGACATCGCTGCCTGATTGTGAGATCACCGAGGTGTCGGCGGTGCCATTGGTATAGGCGTGGACATCGATCAGATCGTAGTAGGAGCCGCCGTTGATGTATTGCTCTAGGAAGTCGGTGACGACGTCGTTACCACTGCCCGGCCCGAAAACGAACGTATCGATATCGGCCCCGCCGAACAGGGTGTCGTTGCCCGCCCCGCCGATAACGGTATCCTGGGCGTTGCCGCCCGTGATCACGTTGTCGCCTTCGCTGCCAGTCAGGGTAATCTTCGCATGGCTGCCGACGGCCGAGAGGACTTCCGTCAGGTTTTCTATATTAGTGCCGGCCAGGCTGAAACTGATCTTGGTGTTGACCGTGTCCGTGCCTTCGCCGGTGTTTTCGACGACGGTGTCGCCGGTTTGTTCGACGATATAGGTGTCGTCACCGGCGCCGCCCATCATGGTGTCGTTGCCGCCCAGGCCCCAAAGCATGTTATTGCCGCTGTTGCCGATGAGGGTGTTATTCGAAGCGTTGCCGGTGCCGTCGATATTGGCGCTGCCGGTCAGGGTCAGGTTCTCGACATTGGCCGTGAGGGCATAGGTGATCGATGCCATGACGGTATCGAGACCGGAACTGACATTTTCGACGACATTGGTGCTGGGGGCGGAGACGATATAGGTGTCGTTGCCCGTGCCGCCCGCCATGACGCCATTACCGGCCAGGGTGTCGGCGAAGGCGCTGCCCCAGACGTGCTGGATGTTGATCAGGGTGTCGCTGCCGATCGCCGAGCCGCTGGCTGTACCGGCGATGAGGTCGACCGTGACACCGTCGGCGCTGGCGGTATAGTCGATCGTATCGCCGCCGCCACCAGCGCCGTCGATGATATTGTCGCCGCTATTGCCGCCCATCACATTGCTGAGGTCGTTACCGACGGCATTGATGTTGGCGGTGCCGGTCAGGTAGAGGTTTTCCAATTGGTTGCCGGCATCCAGGCTGTAGGTCACCGACGATTTGACGATGTCCGTACCGGCGGTGTCGGCGATCATATCGGCTATGTTGTCGACGATATAGGTGTCGTTGCCGTTACCGCCCGATAGGGTGTCCGCGCCGGCGCCGCCGTCCAGGATATTGGCGCCGGCCGTGCCAGTCAGGCTGTTGCCCAGTGCATTACCCGTGCCGTTGAGATTGGCGCCGAAAAGCACCAGGTCCTCGACATTGTCGCTCAGCGTATAGCTGACGTTTGATACCACCGTGTCGGCGCCACCGGCCAGGCCTTCAACGACGATGTCGCCGGTAGTATCGACATGGTAGACGTCGTTGCCGAGGCCGCCCGCCATGGTATCGGCGCCGACACCGCCATTCAGGTCATTGTTGCCGGCATTGCCGGTGAGGGTATTGGCCTGACCGTTGCCGGTGCCGTTAAGATCGGCGAGGCCGGTCAGGGTCAGGTTTTCGATATTGGCGCCCAGGGTGTAGCTGAGGCTGGCGCGGACCGTGTCGCGGCCGCTGCTGACGGCCTCGCTGACGGTATCGCCGGCATTGTCGACGACATAGGTGTCGTTGCCGGTGCCGCCCGCCATGGTGTCGGCGCCGGCCTGGCCGTCGAGGACATTGTTGCCGGCATTGCCGGTGAGGGTGTTATCGAGGCTGTTGCCGGTGGCGTCGATAGGACCGGTGCCCGCCAGGGTCAGGTTCTCGACATTGTTGGACAGAGTGAAGTCGACCGAACTGAAGACCGAGTCCGTGCCTTGGCCGGTATATTCCGCGACGCTGTCGCCGGCATTGTCGACCCAGAAAGTGTCGTCGCCCATGCCGCCGCGCATGGCGTCCATGCCCAAACCGCCGTCGATGACATCATTGCCGTCGGCACCGCCCAGGGTGTTGTCGCCGGCATTGCCCGTGATAACATTGTCGAGCGCGTTGCCGGTGCCGAAGCGGTCGCCGGACCCCGTCATGGTCAGGTTTTCAATGTTCAGGCCCAGGGTATAGGTGCCGTTGATATAGACGGTGTCGTCGCCGTGGCCGGAATATTCGACGACGACGTCGGCGGCCTTGTCGAGGAAATAGCGGTCATTGCCGACGCCGCCGTTCAGGGTATCGATTCCCTTGCCGCCATCCAGGGTATCATCGCCCAGGCCGCCACCGATCGTGTCATTGCCATCGCCGCCGTTCAGCCGGTTGCTGCCGTCATTGCCGATGATCGAGTTGTTGAGCGCGTTGCCGTTGCCCTGATAATTGGCGGTGCCGGTCAGGATCAGTTTTTCGACATTGGCTGTCAATGTGTAGGCACGGGCGGCGAACACCGTGTCGCTGCCTTCGCCGGCCAGTTCAACGACCAGGTCGTTGGGATTGTCGACATGATAGATGTCGTTGCCGGCGCCGCCATACATTTTGTCGGCGTCTTCGCCGCCATCGAGCTCGTCGCTTCCGTCGTTGCCGAAAAGTTCGTCGCGGCCTTGGAAGCCTTCAATCAGGTCGTCGCCCGAGGTGCCGATAAGGGCGTCCGCGCCGCGGTCGTCACCGGCCGTACCGATAATATGAGCCATGGGATTATCCTTCCTGTTTTATGCCGGCACGGTAACACGGCCGGACGGTTTCACATGTTGCAAATTCTGCCGAGCGCTCCTGCCACCGGACCTTTCCGTCATTCCGGGACGGCTATCCGCTACCAGACGATATGGCTCAGCAGGTTGGGATCGTTATAGGTCGTGTTGACGATGGTAATGACATTGCCGCCGCCGAGATCGAGCCTGGTGTCGGCGCCGGCCTGGGACAGGTCCGACAGGGTGACGGTACCGCCGGTATAGGCGTGAACATTGATCAGGTCGTTCTGGGCGGCCGAGAAGTCGGTGATCGTATCCGCGCCGCTGTTGATATTGAACAGGAAGGTGTCCGCTCCCAGTCTGCCGGTCAGGGTGTCGTTACCGTCACCGCCATCCAGGACGTTGTCGAACTGGCTGCCGCGCAGGATATTGTTGTCGGCGCTGCCGGTGGCATGGACGGCGTGGCCGGTCAGTTCGAGATTTTCAATAGAGGTGCCCGCCAGGGAAAAATCGACCGAACTGAAGACCTGGTCGTTGCCAGCGCCGGCCGCTTCGACGACGACATCGCCGGCATTGTCGACCGTGTAAATGTCGTCGCCCAGTCCACCGATCAGGGTGTCGGCGCCGTAACCGCCATTGAGGACGTTGCCGCTGTCATTGCCGGTCAGGACATTGGCCAGGCTGTTGCCCGAGCCGAAACGCGCTGTTCCGGTCAGGGTCAGATTCTCGATCGGGACGCCCGACAGGCCGTAGTCGAGACCGGTGACGACGGTGTCCGTGCCGCCGCTGTCGCTGATGGCGTCGCCCAGGCTGTCGACCCTGTAGGTGTCATTGCCGTTGCCACCTTTCATGGTGTCGTCGCCGGCGCCGCCATCGAGGACATTGTCGCCGGCATTGCCGGTGAGGACGTTGGCGAGACTGTTGCCCGTGGCGTCGATATTGCCCGTCCCGGTCAAGGTCAGGGTTTCGACATTGTTGCCAAGCGTAAAGCTCGCGGTACTGAACACGCTGTCGGTGCCCTGGCCGGTATATTCGGTCACGACATCGCCGGTATTATCGACATAGAAGGTGTCGTTGCCGGTGCCGCCGCGCATGGTGTCGGCGCCAAGACCGCCGTCGATCGTGTCGTCACCTTCGGCGCCGCCCAGGGTGTTGTTGCCGGCGTTGCCGGTGATATGGTTGGCGAGATTGTTGCCCGTGCCGAAACGATCAGCCGTACCTGTGATAATCAGGTTTTCGACGCTGGCGCCCAGGATGTAGGTGCCGTTGATAATGATCGTGTCATTGCCCTGCTGGAAGAATTCGCGGACCACGTCGGTTCTGCTGTCGAGATAGTAGCGATCGTCGCCTTCACCGCCCTTCATCACGTCCAGGCCCTTGCCGCCATCCAGCGTATCGTTGCCCAGCCCGCCTAGCAGGACATCATTGCCGGCCAGGCCGTTCAGCCGGTTGCCGCCATCATTGCCGGTGATCGTGTTGTCGAGCGCGTTGCCGTTGCCCTGGGCATTGCCGATGCCGGTCAGGGTCAGGTTTTCGACATTGTCGGTGAGCGTGTACAGGCGCGACGCGAACACGGTGTCCTTGCCCTGGCCAGCCAGTTCGACGGCCTGGTCGTTGGCATTATCGACGTGATAGATGTCGTTGCCGGCGCCCCCATACATCTTGTCGCCGCCTTCGCCGCCGTAAAGGTCGTCGCGGCCTTGCAGGCCTTCGATCAAGTCGTCGCCCGAGGTGCCATGCAGCGCGTTCACGCCGCTGTCGTCACCGGTTGTGCCGATAATGTGAGCCATGTCTGGTTTCCTTTAGGATCTAAGGCAAAGAGCAGGCCGCCGCCCTGCGCTTAAGGCACTAAACGCGTTACCGAAATCATAGGTAGCAAGACGCCGCCGGACGTGTTGCTCGGTACTGTCATGACATGTTTATCGGGCAGGGCGCTTGCGCCAGCACCAAATCCTGTTGCGATCCATCCCGTCTTAGTTGGGCCGACTTATATCGGCCGATTTTTATTGACCGGGACGGTATCATGAACTTTTGGTTTAGCACGTTACAAATTAACGTGACTGCTGCTGAAGGTAGACAGCACGCCGACAGCCAAGCGATGGGGCCTGGCTGTCGGCTCAGGTTCGGTACGGCTTAACCGTGCGAATCGAGGTGGCTGCGGAAGGCGGTGTCGTCCATGGTGTTGAGCACGACGATGGTTTCGCCGGCACCGAACTGGATATGGACGTCGGCGCCGACCTGGGTGATGACGGCGGTCGACATGTGGTCGCCGTCATAGCTGATCATGTCGTCTTCCGAAGCCGAGAAATCGGTGATCGTATAGGTGCCGTCCTGGCTGGCGAAGAAGAAGGTGTCGGCGCCCGCCCCGCCGGTCAGCATGTCGTCACCGCCCACCCCGGCAATGAAGTTGTCGCCGGCATTGCCGATCAGGACATTGTCTTCGCTGTTGCCGTGGACGGCGCTATTGCCGGAACCGGTCAGGTGGACGTTCTCGATAAAGGCGTTGGCGATGACGCTGGCGTCGAAATCGACCGAGCTGAAGACCGTATCGGTCCCCCCGTGGTCCAGTTCGACGACGACGTCGCCGGCATTGTCGATATAATAGGTGTCGTCACCCTTGCCGCCGGCCATGACATCAGCGCCGGCCTTGCCGTCCAGGACATTGTCACCGTCATTGCCGGTCAGGAGGTTATTCAGGCTGTTGCCGGTGGCGTCGACATCGGCCACGCCGGTGAGGGCGAGGTTCTCGACATTATTGCCCAGGGTAAAGGAGACCGAGCTCAAGACGCTGTCATTGCCCTGAGCGGTATATTCGGTGACGGTATCGCCGGCATTGTCGACATAGAAGACGTCGTTGCCGGTGCCGCCGCGCATGGTATCGGCGCCCAGGCCGCCATTGACGATATCGTCGCCGCCGGCGCCGCCCAGGGTATTGTTGCCGATATTGCCGGTGATGATATTGTCCATGGCGTTGCCGGTGCCGAAGCGGTCGTGGGTGCCGCTCAGGGTCAGGCGTTCGATATTGTCGCCGATCGTAAAGGTCGATGAGCTGTAAACGGTGTCGAGGCCTTCGCCGTGATCTTCGGTGACGGTATCGTTGAGGTCGACAAAGTAACGGTCATTGCCTTCGCCGCCCTTCAGCGTATCGGTGCCCTTACCGCCATCCAGGGTGTCATTACCCCAGCCGCCGCTGATCATGTCGTTGCCGTCATTGCCGTTGAGCCGATTGCCGCCGGCATTGCCGACCAGGGTGTCATTGCCGGCGCCGCCGTAGCCGGCGATATTGTTGAAGCCGGTCAGCACCAGTTTCTCGACATTGTCGGCGATCGTGTAGATGACCGACGAATATATGGTGTCATTGCCTCTGTTCGTGCCTTCGGCGACCGTGTCGCCTCTGTCGTCGACCCAGTAGGTGTCGTCGCCATAACCGCCGAACATATTGTCGGCGCCGTTGCCGCCGTCGAGAATGTCGTTGCCGTTGAGGGCGTAGAGATCGTCGCGGCCGTCCAGGCCTTCGATCTTGTCATCGCTATTAGTGCCGGTCAGGGCTTTGCTGCCCAGGTCGTTGTCGTTCGTGCCGATAATATGCGCCATTGGGGCGTCCTCCAAAAGTTTCTGATGACGCAAGGTTAACAGGACCGTGAAAAGCCACCAGACGACGGTTCCTGACGAAACGACCGCGGATAATCATCGCTTTTTAACAGATACACGCACCAAGAGAGGACTTGAGAGCGGCATCCCGAGCGCTGTGGATTTTTCGCAAACGGCGTTGCCTTTTAAAATCGAACACGCTAAGTGAACCGTAACGGAGACGTGGCCGAGAGGCTGAAGGCACTCGTTTGCTAAATGAGCGTACCCCCAAAAGGGTACCCAGGGTTCGAATCCCTGCGTCTCCGCCACCAACCAAAAAGCTCGCCCTTCGGGGCGAGCTTTTTTGTTGGTCGCGGTCGACGCGGGATTACGAACCCGTGGGTTCGAAACGAGTGATGCGCTTTCGCGCATCGCGAGTTCGACGTAGCGAAGCGAAGTCAATCCCTGCGTCTCCGCCGCCCGCCGCAGGCGGGCATCTCTTCGATCATCCATTTCCGAAAAATATGAAATAAGTCACCTAAGCACGTCTCTACTCCGCCGTCAGAGGCTCAAGCATGCCGATGACGCCGACCACAGCGAGAACGACCAGTCCCGCCATGAATTCAATGAGAATGCTGCGTTTCAGGTCACCCAAGGCTTTGCTCACCCGGATTTCGTCGCCCAGGGCCAGTTCGAGCGCCGGCGTCAGGCGGAAGCGGTTCCCGGCTGCCAGCCCGACCATGACCGCGAAGAGGACGATCTTGATCATCAAAAGGCCGCTGTACACCGAGGTGAACAGGCGCGAAAAATGGTCGAGGCCGATCAGGAAATAGCTGTTGATCAGGCCCGAGACCACCAGGACCGCCACGAGGGCCGAACCGATTCCGGAAAAATTCGTGAGCGCATTGTAGAGCGCCAGTTGTTGTTCGCCATCCCCGGCCTTCGGAAGGCCGAGCAAAGCCAGAAACGCCGCCAGGGCGCCGAGCCACATCCCGGCGGCGATGAGATGGGCGATGTCGGCCAGGAGATGGACCAAGCCGCCCGCGCCTTCGGTGGAGGCGCCGTGACCTGTCCAGGCGAAGCTGGCCAGGATAAGGACGCCGAGCCAACAGCTTACCCACCACATCGCAGCCGCAGCCCTCAGACTGAAGGCGGCCACAACGGCGATCAGGCTGAGCGCGATCCGGACGGCGATCGCTTGGCCCCACTGCGTATCCGTAAGCACGACGGAAACCGAGGGGATGTCCAGTTTATCGAGCGAAATGCCGTTCATCGTGGCGGCCTGGGCCGCGAGCGACAGCAGGGCGCCCAGGAAGAGAAGAAGGCTGCTGGTGATCAGGAGCGGCTTCGGCCAGCGCAAGGTACCGGCCGATGCTTCGCCATGGGGCGGCAAGAGGATGAGACAGAACAGGGCCGTGCCGAAAAAGCCGGTTGCCCCTGCATATTCGAAAAATCTCGCCAAACTCGCCGCCCACATCCGGGTGTTCCTTACTTCACGGTGAAGGTGTATTCGCCCGTCACGCGGTGACCGTCATCGGTGGTCACGGCATGCCAGGTGACTTTGTAAGTACCGGCCATCAGGGTGGTCTTGACCGGCGCGGTCAACATCAGCCCGCTGGAATCGACGGCCGGGGTGACGTCGATCTTCATGCCGTCGGCCATGGTGACTTCGAAGCCTGACAATTTCGGCGCCAGCTTCTCGTTGAAATGCAGCATGATCGTCTTGGGCGACGGCACGGTCGCATTGACCGCCGGCATGGCGGCCTGCAGCTTGGCATGGGCGTCGGCGATATTGGCGACGAGTGCCGCGGTCAACACCGCGGCGGCGGCGAAGAACAGGTTGAGCTTTTTCACGATAGTCTCCTTGAGTTCAAAGGGTTTAGAACAGCCAGCGAATGCCGGCGGTGAGGGTGGTCGATTCAGGCTTTTCGCCCCTGAGCCGGGCAAAATCGGCGGTTTGGCCGAACTTTTTTTCGTATTTGAGGTCGATATAGGGTGCGACATGCCGCGAGATTTCGTAGCGGGTCTGGAGCCCCAAGGAGGCATCCGTCACACCCGTACCGAGGCCGTTGGCTCGGTCGGCCTTGCCGTTGAGGTTGATTTCCAGGCGTGGCTTGACGATCAGACGGTTGGTCAGGAGGATCTCGTTTTCCTGACGGAACCGGGCGCTTACCGCCCCATCGTCGCGAACGAAGAGGTGGGCTTCGGTGTCGAAGAAATAGGGCGCCAGGCCATTGACGCCGACGGCCAGGTAGGTGTGGGCCTTGCCGCCGCCGGCGGTTTGGAAATCCTGCCGCAGGCCGACCTGCGCGTCYCAGAAGGTCGAGACGTTGCGGCTGTAAAGGGCCCAGGCCTCGGCCTTGTCAGTCTTGGCGCCGCGCAACTCACCTTCGCTTTTCAGCCACAGCTTGTTGATGTCGCCGCCGATCCAACCGTCGAGGTCCCAAGAGGCGGTCGCGTCGCCGTCGTGATGGCCGATATCGGTTTCGAGCCGAATGGCGTGATAGACGCCGCCACCATGTTCGGCGGCCATGGCGGACGCGGAGTCCGGGCCCATCGGCATGTCTTTCATGCTTTGGCCCTTTTCATCCTGGGCCGTCGCGATGGCCGGGAGCGCGAGAAGGGCGATGATCACCGATGCCAGGGATTTAGTGCGCATGTTGGTTATCCTTCTGGCTCATATCTATCCCGCCCATATCCATGCCTTTCATGCTGGGTTTCGGCTTGGGCTTCGCCTTGGGTTTCGCCTTGGGTTTTTGGGCAACCGGAGCCGGCTTGGGCGCGGTCTTCGCGGTCTGGGCGGCGGCGGGCTGGGGCGCGGGTTTGCCCATGTCCATGCCCTGCATATCCGTCGAGCCGTCGGCCGGCTTGGCGGCTTCGGGCGCCGTCGTATCACTTGTGGCGGCGGGCTGAGGATCGTGTTGCTCGGCCGGCGGCAGCGGCGCGTTCGGATCGGGTTCGGCGACGATGAGTGTCGTCATCATGCCCGACGCCATGTGATAGATCAGATGGCAGTGGAACGGCCAGCTTCCCGGATTGTTGGCGGTCAGGAGGACGGACACGGTCTGGCCCGGCGGCACGATAACCGTGTGCTTGTTGGGCAGCTTGTCCATGGGCTGGCCGTTTTCGAGCTGCACGAACATGCCGTGCAGATGCATGGGGTGAGCCATCATGGTTTCGTTGGTATAGGTGATCCGCACGCGTTCGTTATAGGCCAGCCTGATCCCGTCATTGGGGTCGAAGGTCTTGCCGTTCATCGTCCAGATATAGCGGTTCATGTTGCCGCCGAGCGCGACGGCGATCTCGCGGGTCGGTTCGCGGGTGTCGGGCTGGCTGCCGAGCGCGCGCAGATCGTCATAGCTCAGCACCTTGGCGCCTTCGGGAGCCCCGGTCTGGGCCCAGCCGCTGGGTTCGTCCATGGACGACATATCCATATTGGGGTTGTCCTTCATCATGACGCCCATATTCATGTCGGCCATGGTGAGGCGCACGCGGGGGCGGTGGACGGGCGTGTCGCCCTTCATGCCTTCGCGTGGCGCAAGCGTGCCGAGGGCGAAACCTTCGCGGTCGATGGATTCGGCGACGATCGTATAGGCCTTGTCCTGCGTCGGTTGGACGATGACGTCATAGGTCTCCGCATTGCCGAAGCGGAACTCGTCGATTTCGACAGGCTCGACCGCCTGGCCATCCGCCGCCACGACCGTCATCTTCAGGCCGGGGATGCGAATGTCGTACATGGTCATGGCGGAGCCGTTGACGAAGCGCAGGCGCACCGTCTCGCCGGGCTTGAATATGCCCGTCCAGTTCTGGCTGTTGGTCATGCCGTTGACGAGGAACTGATAGCCGCTGACGTCCGACAGGTCGGTGGGCAGCATGCGCATCTTGCCCCATTCGGCGGCCGACTTGACGGCCTTGCCCAGGCCCTTGGCGCCGGCGTCGGTCAAGAGGTCGCCGAGCGTGCGCCGGCGATATTGATAATAGTCCGACGACATCTTGAGATGGGCGAGGATCTGGCGCGAATCCTCGCGGCTGTAATCCGACAGCAGCACGACATAGTCGCGGTCGGAGACGATTGGGTCCGGCGCTTTCGGCGCGATCACGATCCCGGCGTAGAGCCCGTCCTGTTCCTGGCCCAGGGTGTGGGCGTGGTACCAGTAGGTGCCGGACTGCCGGATCGGGAAACGATAGGTGAAGGTCTGTCCAGGCTTGATGGCTTCGAAGCCGCTGAAGCCGGGGGCGCCGTCCATATTGGCGGGCAAGACCATGCCGTGCCAATGGATGGAGGTATCCTCCGTCATGTTGTTGGTCACGTGGATGACCGCGTCGTCGCCTTCGGTGAAATGAAGGACGGGGCCGGGAATCGTGCCGTTGACGGTGATTTTCTTGAGCTTTTCACCGGTAATGGTCACGACCTGGCGGTCGATGGTGAGATGGTATTCTTTGGTTTCGGCAGACGCCGACAGGGGCAGGCATGCCCATGCCAGGCAGCCGAACACCCATAAAGCAAGGTATTTCATCGTATTGATCCTGGGGAGAAGACAGGGGGCGGCCGTGAGCGATCGCCCACGACACGTCGTCTAAAATTTCAGGAATCAGGCTCGAGGCGGCCGTTTCAGCGTGTCCGCCAGATAGGAGGGCAGGGCGGGATCGCTCCCGCCGAATATGGACGATGCTTCCCGATGAAAAACAGTCGGGAGGCCAAAGGTCAGCAGGGCTGGCGTGGCCGGGCAATGGCTGAGCGGGCAATTACAGCCGTCCGAGCAGCAATTATCGCCCATGTGCCCAACCGCCTTCTTGGTCTGGGAGACCTTATCCTTCGCGGCTTGCACAGTCATGGCCTTGGTACAGGCTGCGTCCATGCCGGGCATGGCCGTGGTTTCGGCCGTGGCCTGCGGGGAGCGGTCGTGTCCGGCCGACGCCTGGGCATGCAGGGGCGATGTCATCGTCACGAAGACGAAAACCAGTCCCATCAGCAGTCTTGTCCAAACCTTGGCCATGATCCCTTGGAGAGTGCGAACTTTGTACAAAGATATCCAGAACGACTCATATACCCCCTGTGGGTATGGCGGGCAAGGGCCAGTTTGCACTTTCGCTCAGTTCAGAGCATGAGCCCTGGCGGTCGTGGGCCGTGTGTCGGCGCGGATTCCGCCGTCGCCGCGGCGCAGGAACCGGCCGGCCCGTTCACCGGTCACGGCCTTGTCCGACCACCCCAAGGTGCCATTGACGAACACATGGACGATGCCGTCGGCCATTTGCAGGGGCGCCTCGTAGGTGGAGCGGTCGATGACGGTTGCGCGGTCGAAAACCGTGATGTCGGCCTTCATGCCGATGGCGATGCGGCCGCGATCGGATAAGGCGAAAGTCTGCGCCGTCAGGCCGGTCATCTTGTGCACGGCTGTTTCCAGCCCCAAGACCTTGAGATCGCGGGCATAGCGTCCCAGCACGCGCGGGAAAGTGCCCCAGAGCCTGGGGTGCGGCAGGGAATCGTGCGGCAGGCCGTCGGAACCGACCATGCAGGCGCGGTGCTTGAGGATGTCGCGCATATCCTGTTCGTGGATCTGGAAATAGCTGGCGCCGCCGGGCATCAACTTTTCGGCGGCTTCGGCCTCGGTCGTGCCCCAGTCCGCGGCGATGGCCTTGAGCGTGCGGCCCGCCATGTCCGGGTGAGGGGTCGACCAGTTGATCAGGATCTCGACCTCACCGTCGGCCAGGTCCGGGCGGATCACCGTCGATCCTGCAGTATAGGGATAGCAGTCGAGATGCACAGGCTGGGTTTTGCAGGCTTCATCGATCAGGCCGAGGGTCTCGGCGGCGCGGCCCCAATTGCGCACGCCGGCGCATTTGTGGTGCGACAGGACCAGGGCGGCGCGGTCCGGCCGGGCGACGACGAAGGCTTCCTGCAGGGCGTCGACAATGCCGTCGCGTTCGTCGCGGATATGGGCGGTGTAGACGCCGCCGGCGTGCGCGACGGTCCGGGCCAGGGGCTGAAGTTCGGCGATATCGGCCGCCTGGGCCGGGGTATAGAAGACGCCGGAGCTCATGCCGACGGCTCCGTCGTCGAGGGCGGCCTGCAACAACACCGCCATGTGCTCGCGCTCGGCCGCCGTGGCGGGGCGGTCGAGATCGGCGACGCAACGCACGCGCAGGGTCGAATGGCCGACCAGAGCGGCGACATTGACGCGCGGCGCGGCGTCGTCGACGGCCTGACGGTAGGCGGCGAAGGTGTCGTAGGCGAAATCCTCTGGCTGGCCCAAGAGGTTGAACGGTTCACTGACCGTGTCGGCGAAGCGCAGCGGCGGGGCGGAAATCCCGCAATTGCCGACAATGACCGTGGTGACGCCCTGGCTGATCTTCGGGGTCATGTCGGGTTGGGTGATGCAGATCAGGTCGTCATGGGTGTGGGCGTCGATAAAGCCCGGCGCCACGATGAAACCCGTCACGTCGATGACCCGGTCCGCCTTGACGCCGGTCATGTCGCCGACAGCGACGATGGTATCGCCGCGCACGGCGACGTCGGCGGCAAAGGCCGGCCGCTCGCTGCCGTCGATGACCATGCCGCCTTTCAGGACGAAATCGGCGCGGGGAAGGCTCTTTGTCATGGTAGCGGGTACTCGAAAATCATCAGAAAAAGGTCTTGAAGCCGCCGACGACCGTGTAGTCGTCATCGACCTCCATCAGGACCGACCATTTGTCGAAGGTGGTGCAGGGGTGCGAAATATCGCAGCCGATGAGATCGCCGACCGCCAGGTCCGTGCCTGCGGGGACGGTGAGGAAGCCGTGCTGGTCGCTGAGCTTGTCGACGATCACGCCGGCGATCGGCTGGGGTGCGTCGTGCAGGCCTTCGCGGTACCACAGGCGTGGCATCGGCAGATCGATATCGAAGGAGACATCGCGTTTGCCCATCATGACGATGGCCTGGTCCGGCTGGGGTCGCGAAATGACCCGGGTCCAGACCTGCAAGGCGGGCGTCAATTGCGGCGCCGGCCCGACAACGGCGCGGTCCGCGATGCGCGCCAGCAGGCGGCGGTAAAAGCCGCTGTCGTGGGTGAGGTAGCAGCCGCAGCGCAGGACCGGCACCATCCCCTTGGCGCCAGTTGCCAGGATATGGGCGGCCATATCGTAATAGGCGGAGCCGCCGGCGCTGAGAATGATTTGATCAGGATCGGCGAACAGGTTGTCAGCGGTGAGAGCGTCGAACAGTTGCAGCATGGTTCGGAGATAGGCCGACACCGCCCAGGCATCGCTGCCGGCGTGGTCACTGACGATCAGGCCTTCGTAGCCTTCGACGCCATGCAGTTCGACATGGGGCAGGGCGTGAATGGCCCGCGCCAGGGCCAGGCCTTCGTCCAGGGTGCGAACGCCGCAGCGGCCGTCCGTCATGCCGACCTCGATCAGGAGACGGGCGGGCGGGGCGCCGGGAACAGCGGCGAAACCGGCGGAAATCGCCCTGGCGCCATCGAGGCTGTCGACCAGGACGTAAGCGTTGCGCTCGGGCGCCTCCGCCGACATCCGGGCGAGGGCGATAATTTCGGCGCGGCCGACCAATTGATTGGCCAGGATGAGATTGGCGACACCCAGGTCGTGGCACAGCTTGAACTGAGTCATGGTCGCCACCGACAGGCCCCAAGAGCCGTGCGCCAGCTGACGGGCGAACAGTTGCGGGCACATGGTCGTCTTGGCGTGCGGCGCCAGACAGACGCCGGCGTGTTCGATATAGGCCTGCATGACCTTGAGATTATTGTCGAGCGCCGAACGCTTCAGCACGGCGACCGGCATGGGCAGGTCGCCGCGCAACAGGTTCAGGCCGCGGCCGGACAAATCGCCCAGGCACGCCACGCTGCCGTCGAGCGGAAGCCCCTTGGTGCCCAATGGCAGCGCCATGTTGATGATATCGTCCAGCCCCATGGTCGCCCTTTCTCAGGCCTGCGGCTTCAGGGCGATGACTTCAATCTCGACCTTGGCGTCGACCATCAGGGCCGATTGCACGCAGGCGCGCGCCGGCAGGGCATCCTTGAAATAGCTGGCATAGACGCGGTTGAAGGCTTGAAAATCGCGGGTATCGTCGAGCCAGACATTGGCCTTGACGACATCTTCCAGTGTACAGCCGGCCTTGGCGAGGATGGCAATGACATTTTGGATCGTCTTGTGTGTCTGGGCGATGATGCCGCCCTCGACGATTTCGCCGTCATCGCCCATGGCGACCTGGCCGGAAACAAAGACGAAACCGTTGGCGACGGTCGCCTGACAAAAGGGCAGATGCTGTCCGCCCGTGCCTGTCCGCGCGCCGCCAATACGTTCAATAGCCAAAAATACCTCCTGTTGTGGGCATGTCGTTTTCCAGTTCGAAATGCCATCAAAAATGTAGCAATGTCAATAAAAATGAAACATAATTGATATCATGCTCTACCGGTAGCCGTGGAAACAGGCCAATTGAAATGCCGGGCAAACATTATTATGGTCCGACACGGAATATCAGGTCCGGGTTCTCGCGTGGCTGCGCCGCGTTTCTTAGGAAGTATATGTCGACATGACTGACCCGCAGGCCGTTTCCGACCAAGGCGATATCCTCCCCCGGCTTAAAAGCATGATGGAATCGATGACGCGGTCGGATACCAAGATCGCCAAGATGATCCTGAGTGCGCCCAACGATTTCGTCCGTTCCAGCGTGCGTGCGGTGGCGGCCGATTTGGGAGTCAGCGAGCCGACCATCGTGCGGTTTTGCCGCACGATCGGCTGCGAGGGCTTCAAGGACCTGAAATTCCGCCTTATCCAGGAACTGGCCCTGTCCCAGGCGATCTCCGACCGGAGCCAGAGTGCCCGGGCGTCGCGGGCGGCAGTTCCACCGGCGACGGATGAGAGCGCGGACTATGACCGCCTGTTCGACACGGTCATCGAAGCCGTGTCACGGACCCGCGACACCCTGGTGCGCAAGGATATTCTCCAGGCCGCCCAGGCGATTGCCCAGGCCGGGCGCGTGGTCGTTTACGGTATCGGCGGCAGTTCGGCCGTCCTAGCGACGGAGGTGCATAACCGCCTGTATCGCCTGAATATTCCGGTCATGGCCTTCACCGACGGCTATGCCCAGCGCATGTCGGCGGCGATCCTGGGCGAAGGCGATGTCGCGTTGTTCGTGTCCTCGACCGGCCGCCCGCGCGAACTCCAGGAAAGCATGGAACTGGCGAAGTATTACAAGGCCTTTTGCATCGCCATCACCGACAGCGATACGCCCCTTGGGCGCGAGGCCGATATCTGCCTGCATGTCGGCCTATTCCCCTCGGGTGTCGAGGAGTTTCAGCCGAATCCGATGCGCTTCGCCCAGCTTTTCGTCATCGATACCCTGGCCTATGCCGTGGCCGTGGTCCTGGGCGATAAGGCCCATGTCGCCCTGCGCAAGGCGCGCGGCAGTGTCGCCTGGCTGCACGGCATTACGCCGCAGCAGCCCATTGGCGACTAGGGTACAAGCGATATTTGATCGATTGCCCATAGGGTGCCGGCCGATGGCCGGTTGAAGGTCAGGCACAGGTCGTGGACGCCGGCGCCGGCCGGGATATGGCCGGTAATCACGGACAGTTCCGGATTGTCATTGACTGCCTTTGACAACGGTATGACGGCCAGGGTTGCTCCTTCGCAGACCGCCGCGTCGCCGGTCCGCTGGCGCACGACCAGTTCGCCATAGGGGCTGAGGGCTGGCTTGTCGAACTGCACGATCCGCCGTCCGCCGGCCAGCTGGAAGTTGAACGGCGCCTGGCCGATACGTGCCGTTACGGTCAGGCCATGCGACAGGTCGACGGCGGGCCATACCCAGCATGGCTTGTAGATGCTGATCATGAAGACGGGACGCTTGCCGCTGGCCGGGGCGTCGTCCTCGAGGCGCAGCGGCACGCTGGTGGAGCAAGGTTGCAGCTGGCTGCTGCTGCGGGTGTCGAGGGCCTGGGTCGAGATGTCATAGCTGCGGGCGACGCCGAGCGGAGTCTCGCCCTCGAAAGTTTGCGCCTGCAACCGCGTGCCCTCCGGCAGGTTGAGCGGCGACTCATAGAGCGGTGATTGCGGCGACGGCGCTGAGCCGTCCGTGGTATAGCGGATATCGCCGATAGCGAGCGGCGAGGCCAGGGCCGCGGTGATGCCGGTATCGCTTTTCGACAAGGTTGCGAGCGGCTCGAACGGCACGCTGTCATAGGCCATGCCGAGACGGCGGAGCTGGGCCAGGGTCACCGGCAGGCCCGCGCTGAAGCGCGTCCAGCTGCGCGCCGCTTCCGGCGTCCAGCCGGTTTCGGCCAGAGCCGTCAACCGCGGGAAAGCCATTTCCTGCAAGCGTTTGGCTGTGCGCATATGCTCGGTCCAGGCATTGGCCTGGACGCCCAATATATGGTGGTACTGTTCCGGCGGAATGCCGGCCGGTTGCGTGTCGAACATGTAGACAGTCTGGAGCGTGCTGACTTCGCTGCGGCCCGGCGGCTCGTTCGGCGACAGACTTTGACGGCTGTCGAGATAGAGCGCCGGCTGCGGCGTCAGGATGGTGTCGTGGCCGAGACGGGCAGCCTGCGCGGCGCCGTCCAGTCCGCGCCACGACATGATGACCGAATCGGGGGCCGGGCCGCCTTCGAGGATCTCGTCCCAGCCGATGAGATGACGCCCGCGCGCCGTCAGATGCTCGCCGACCCGGGCGATGAACCAGCTTTGCAGGGCGCTTTCGTCCTTGATGCCGAGGGCCTTCATATGGGCCTGGATGTCGGGGCTGGCCTGCCACTGGTTCTTGATGGCTTCGTCGCCGCCGATGTGGATGTAGGGGCTGGGGAACAGGTCCATCACTTCGTCGAGTATGGTGTCGAGGAAGGTGAAGGTCTTGTCGTCGATGGAATAGAGATTGCTGTAGACGCCCCAGTCGGACATGCCCGATGCCGGGACCTGGCCGATGACGCCGTATTCCGGATAGGCCGTCAAGGCGGCGCTGGCGTGGCCGGGCAGCTCGATTTCCGGAACGATGGTGACATTGCGCGCCTGGGCGTAGGCCACCAGGTCGCGCACCTGATCCTGGGTGTAAAAGCCGCCGTATTTCCCGCCCGTATGTCCGCTGTCGGCGCCTTTCGGGGCGCGCCAGGCGCCGATTTCGGTCAGTTTCGGATAGGCCTTGATCTGTAGGCGCCAGCCCTGGTCGTCGGCGAGATGCCAATGCAGGATATTGAGTTTGAAGGCGGCCATGGCGTCGATCAGTTGCTTCAACTCGTCAACGCTTTGGAAATGACGCGCCGAATCGACCAGCAGGCCGCGCCAGCCATAGCGCGGCGTGTCGGCGATCGTCACGGCGGGCAGGACCGGAGGGCCGGCCGTGCCTTGAGTCGCCAGCTGCCAAACCGTGACGGCGCCATAGAACAGGCCCTTGCGATTGGCCGCGGAAATCGCGACGCGGCTGTCGTCGACCGTGAGACCATAAGCCTCGTCGGAAGACGATTCCGCTGTCCGGACCAGGACAACGGCCGGCCCCGTTGCCGGCGGCGTACCCTCTGCAATAGATAGGTGCAGACCCGGCGTCCCGGGGCGCAGCAGCATGTCGCGCAACTGCATCGCTACATTTCGCGCCTCGCGGTCGCCGGCGGGGACCCAGATAATTATATCTCCCTTGAGGGCGAAACCGCCATTGCCCGTGACGATCTGCGCCGGGTAGGGGACGATGACCGGCTGTGCGGCGTGTAGCGGCGTGGCCAGCAAAAACAGGGCTGTCAGGGAGATGGCGGCGCGCAGGAAGATCTTGGCTGTCATGGATAGGCCCTGGGATTGACGCTGACTGGGTCGGCCGGACGGATGCCCCGGCACGTCGTTATGTAACATTTCAACATTCTGTTTGCGGCATGATAGGAAAAAGTCGCTTCAAGCGCGAGATAATACGTATTCGATATGCGGCGAGAGGTGATCCTGATGCAAAATGTTGCAAAATAAACACATTGCACGGATGGGAATTGGAGTTAAAATATTGATATTTAACGAGAAGTGGTGATGCGTTGGCCGCCGTTGTCATAAAATGTTTACATAATTACATAAATGACAGCTTCATTGATTGACGGTTTTAGAAAGCCATGCCTATCCTCGGACGACCTGAAAATGGGGTTTCACAAGGTTGGGCGCAGCAAAACGAGTCCTTTGCTGTCATCGGCAGAGTCGCGCCGGCCCGTGAATGTTTGCGGCATTGTGTCGTTGTCAAAAGAAATACCGCCAGGGCGGTTTAAAAAATGGGGTTTACGGATGCTGAAGGTTAAGCGGAATATGTATGTCGGATCGGTGTCGGCTTTGGCGATATGGGCTGTCGCGGCCTGCGCCCATGCCGGCGGTCAGGTTGCAGCGTCGGATGCGGCCCCGGCTAAGGACGAGAGCGTGACGGAGGTCGTGGTCACCGGTTCGCGCATCACCTCGCGCGGCTTCACCCAGCCGACGCCGACCACCACCTTGTCGACTCTGGATATCCAGAAGACCGCCGAGCCGAACATCTTCAACACCGTGGCGCAATTGCCGGCGCTCCAGGGCAGCACCGGCCGCCAGGCCCGCGTCAACAGCACCAGCAGCGGCCAGCAGGGCCTGAGCTCTTTCAGCCTGCGTGGTCTCGGCGAGATCCGCACCCTGACCCTGCTTGACGGCCAGCGCGTCACGCCCGCCAACTTCATCGGCGTGCCGGACGTCAGCCAATTCCCGCAATTGCTGGTCAAGCGCGTCGATGTCGTGACCGGCGGCGCCTCAGCCTCCTACGGTTCCGATGCTGTCGGCGGCGTCGTCAACTTCATTACCGACAAGAAGTTCGAAGGCCTCAAGGCCAATATCGAAGGCGGCGAAACCACCTATGGCGACGACAAGAACATCACGGCGCAACTAGCCTGGGGGCGCGCCTTCCTGAACGGCCGGCTGAATGTCGAAGGCAGCGGCGAATACGGCTATGAAGGTGGCGTGCCGTCGGGTGGTTTCGGTGTCACCGGCGGCGCCAACGGCCGCACCTGGTACGACGCGCCGTCGCTGCTGACGCGTCCCAACAGCGCGACGACCGACGGCCTGCCGAAATATACCGTCATTCACAACGCCCAGCAGTATCAGTATACCAAGTACGGCCTGATCACCAGCGGACCGCTGCAGGGCACCGCCTTCGGCGTCAACGGCACGCCGTTCCAGTTCCAGTACGGCTCCAACGGCGTGCCGGTCGGCAATGGCACGGTCACCGGTTGTTACAGCCCGTTCTGCGTCGGCGGCGATCTCAGCGGCGATGTCGGCCAGGGCACCAGCCTGGCCAGCCGTTTGCAGCGCCAAGTCCTCTATAATCGCGTCGGCTACGACCTCGACGACAATAACGAAATCTATTTCACCGCCAACCTGGCGCGTGTGACATCGATGAACATCCCCAATGCCGGGGCTGAACGCGGCGCGTCTCTGACCATCCAGTGCGAAAATCCCTTCGTCCCGGCCTCGATCCAGGCGGCCTGCGCGACCAACAACATCACCAGCTTCCAGTTCGGCACCTCCAACGGCGGCTTTCCCAACTTTATCAATGTCCATACGCGGCGCAAACAGCAGCGCTTCGTCGTCGGGGCGGACGGTTCTTTCGGCCTGTTCGGCACGCGCTGGACCTATGACGCCTATGCAGCCCACGGTGAAAACGATACGGCGGTCGATGTCCGCGACATCATGAATGTGTCGCGTTACAACAAGGCGATCGACGCCATTGTCGGACCGAACAATACCATCATTTGCCGCGACCCGGTGGCCGTGGCGGCGGGCTGCAAGCCGCTGAACATCATCGGCCAGGTGACGATCGATCCCGCGGCGCTGGCCTATGTCGTGCCCGAAAACGGACCCATGCAGCGCTCGCATCAGACCCAGGACGTCGTCAGCTTCAATATGAGCGCCGAGCCGTTCTCCTCGTGGGCCGGCCCCGTCGGCGTCGCCACCGGCTTCGAATTCCGCTCCGAAGCTTACAGGACCGTCGCCGATCCTTACGGCAACGGCGTTTCGGCCGATAGTCCGAATTCCGTCGACTATCCCGCCGATCCCGTCATGAATACGGCCGTCGGCAACAACTGGTACGCCGGCAATTATCACAATGGCCACGGCAAATATAATGTCGGCGAAGCCTATGTCGAACTCAATGTGCCGGTCCTGAACTCAGCCACGCTGGGCGAAGCCAATATCAACCTGGCGACGCGCGAGACCCATTACAGCACCGCCGGCGACGTCAATGCCTGGAAGATCGGCGGCACGTGGAAAACGGCGATCGACGGCCTGCGTTTCCGTGCGGTGACCTCCCAGGATGTGCGGGCGCCGAACCTGAGTGAACTGTTCGCGGCGCCGATCGTGACCAATAGCACGGTCAATTACAACGGCACCTCGATCACCGTGCAACGACGGATCACCGGCAATACGGATCTCGTGCCCGAACTGGCGCGCAATACCGAGATCGGCGTCGTCCTGGCGCAACCGAAGTGGCTGCCCGGCTTCAGCGCCTCGCTCGACTATTACGACATCAAGATCGACAACGCGATCTCGGGCCTCAGCATCCAGCAGATCGTCGACCTGTGCGCCGCCGGCAACCAGGCCCAGTGCGACAAGGTGCTGCTCGACAGCCCGACACCGAACACCAACTATGTCGAGGTCTCGGCATTCAACGCCGCCAGCCTGGCGACCAGGGGCTACGACATCGAAGCGACCTATCGCACCAGCATGTCCGGGATCGGCTTGCCAGGTAACTTCACGGTGCGCGCCCTGGCGACCCATGTGATCGACTATATCACGACCTCGGACGTCATCGGCACGATCCCGATCGATACGGCCGGTGTCAATGGTGTCGTCGTCGGCGGCACGACACCCTCGTGGAAGGGGCTGTTCACCGAAAGCTGGGACACCGACACCTTCAGCCTCAGCCTGACGCAGCGCTGGATCAGCGACGGTGTTTACAGCAACGAATGGATCGAATGCCAGACCAACTGCCCCGTCGCGACCGATGCCCATCCGACCATCGATAACAACAAGATGAAGGGCTATCTGTATGTCGATGCCGGCGGCACCTACAAGGTGTCCGAGAAGGTGACGGCCTATTTCAAGGTCGACAACCTGTTCAATAAGTCCCCGGCCGCCGCGCCGCAGACGGATGTCGGTTACGGCGCCAATCCCTACCTCTACGATGTCCTCGGCCGCATGTATCGTGTCGGCTTCCGGATGAATTTTTAAGTCTCGACAACCGACGCGATCGGCGGGATTTTTCCCTCTGCCGGTCCGCATCGGGGGGACGTGCCGCAGGCCCCGAAGCCCGCGGCACATTTTATGAAAGCGGCAATAATGACGGTATCCAGGAAGGGTTGCAGATGAACGCCAATACGGGCCCGGAGCCGCAGCGTCTGATCTCCCTGGACGTCCTGCGCGGCCTGACATTGATCGGCATGATCGTGGTCAATACGGCGGCCGATCTGGAACAGAAGATGGCGACCTTTCCGTTCCTGCTCCACTCCCACTGGGAGGGGTTCACCCTGGCCGACAGCGTCTTTCCGGCGTTTCTGTTCATGGTCGGCACCTCGATTCCCATGGCGTTGGGAAAGGCGGCCGGTCAACCCGCCGCATCGACCCTGCGCCATATCGTGCAACGCAGCCTGGTCCTGATCCTGATTGGCTTTATCCTGCACAATCTCGGTTCGCTCAGCGACTTTTCCCGGCCGCTGCGCCCGTTCGGCGTGCTTCAGCGCACCGGCCTGGCCTATGGCGTCTGCGCCTTCCTGTTCCTGTACATGAAGCCGCGTCTGCGCTTGATGCTTATTCCGCTCCTGTTGCTGGCCTATTGGGCGTTGCTCTATGTCCCCTGTCCTGACGGCGTGATGACCGACCTGTGGCAGCGCGGGCATAATTTTGTCGGCGCCTTCGACCGCCTGCTGCTGGGCGATCATCGCTATGTCAAAGGCCCGGAAGGCTATGACCCGGAAGGCCTGCTGGGCGACATCCCCAGCATCGCCCACGTCCTGATCGGCGTCGCCGTCGGCGAATATCTCCAGAAAAACCGCGGGCTTGCCGCCATGACGCGATTGGCCGTGGCCGGGCTGGTCATGACCGCCGTGGGCGCCGGTTGGGGCTTTGTCCTGCCCGTCGTCAAGAGCCTGTGGACGCCCAGCTTCGTCCTGCTGAGCTGTGGTTTGACCATGACGGCCCTGGCGGCCTTGAGCGCGTTGCTCGACACCGGGCAGGGGGAGGGGCGGGCGCCCAATCCCGTCGTGGCCTTTTGCCTGGCCTTCGGCATGAACGCCATCCTGGCCTATACGCTGCACGTCCTGGCATCGTGCATCCTGGGGGCGGACCTGTTCACGGTGCCCTATTCCTATCTCGCGCCGCTGATCGGCGGGGTGTGGGCCGAGCTGCTGCCCATTACCATTTTCCTTGCGCTCGTCTGGCTTCCCCTGGCCTATATGCAGCGCAAGCGATGGATCGTGAAAATCTGAACGTCGAAGGAGAGCTGTTTTGATCGTTCTTGCCGTTGTGGTCCTGGTGGCGCTGCTGATCGTTCTGATCAGCTGGGGCAAGGTGCCGGCGTTTGCCGCCTTCCTGATTACGGCCGTCACCGGCGCCCTGGCTTTCGGTATGCCTTTGGAAGGTATCGGCAAGTCGCTGGAGCACGGCATAGGCGACATGCTGGGAGGGATTACGGCGATTATCTGCCTGGGTGCCATGTTCGGGCGCGTGATCGCCGAAAGCGGAGCAACCCAGACCATTGCCAGGACGCTGATCGGCCTTGTCGGACAACGCTTCATCCTGATCGCCATGGCCTTTACCGGCCTGATCGTCGGCATACCGCTCTTCTATACGGTCGGCTTCGTCGTCATGGTGCCGCTGATCTTCTCACTGGAACGCAGCGCCAGATTGCCCGCCGTCTATCTCGGTATCCCGCTTTTGTGCGGTCTGTCGATCGCCCACGGTTTCCTGCCGCCGCATCCGTCGCCGATCGTGCTGGTCAAGATGTTCGGCGCCGATACCGGCCTGACCCTGATCTACGGCCTGATTGTCGGCGTCGTCGCCCTGATGGTCGCCGGTCCCTTACTGGCCCTGACCCTGAAAGGCATCGCCCCCCAGGCCACGGATCCGGCGACCGGCCAGGCGCCGATGGCGTCAGCCCTGACCGATGTCCCCGAAGACAGCCTGCCCGGTGCGTTCAACAGCTTTTTCACCGCCCTGCTGCCCGTGCTGCTGATCGCCGCGGCGACCCTTCTGGCCTATGTGCAGGATAAACCACCCGTCCTCGCGGCGGTTTCGGCGCTTCTCGGACAACCGACGCTCGTCCTGTTGATCTCCCTGATCTACGCCACCTTCAGCCTGTGCCTGGCCCGCGGCAAGGACATCAAGGCCCTGATGCAGGGCTACGGCGTCTCCCTGAAGGACGTCGCCGGCATCCTGCTGATCCTGGCTGGGGCCGGGGCCCTGAAACAGGTCTTTGTCGACGCCGGCGTCACGGTGCAACTGGCCACCTGGCTGCAGACCATTCCTCTGCAGCCCCTGCTTCTCGGCTGGCTGATCGCCATGATTATCCGCATCGCCCTGGGCTCGGCCACCATTGCCGGGCTGACGGCCGCCGGCATCATGACGCCTGTCGTCGTTGCAGGTCACGCCGACCCGAACCTGATGGTCCTGGCGATCGGCGCCGGCAGCCTGATGTGCTCGCACGTCAACGACGCCGGTTTCTGGATGTTCAAGGAATATTTCAATCTCAGCCTGAGGGACACTTTCCGCTCGTGGACCCTGATGGAGAGCCTGGTGGGCGTGGTCGGCCTTTTGGGCGTGCTCGGCCTGAACCTGGTCTTGTCGCACGCCGGCTGAAAAATATCCGATTGATTGCCAAGGCACCGGCTGTCAGAATGGAGCAGGAATATGGGGGAAGCCATGAAACGAAGCCTGTGGACGGGCGCGATCGCCCTGACCTTGATGGCCGGCGCAGCGCACGCGCAGGTCGGCGTTTTTCACATCTATACACAACCGGCCCCGCCCGTGGTCTATCGCAACCTCACGCCGGAATGCCTGCCCGGCGACCAACGCTCCGCCCAGCAACATTATCGGACCGCGCTGAAAAACTGGCAGGCCAAGATCGGCGCCGGTGAGGAAAACGCCTATGCCTGCGCCACTCTGGCGGCGGTCGAAGGCGATGTGACGGCGCAAGGTTTGCTCGGCCTCATGTATGTAGAGACCACCCCCAGCGACATGATTGGCGTCTCGGCTTCGTCGAACTTTTACAACGACACCGACGCCGGACTCTATTGGCTGAAAAAGGCCGCCGATGCTGGCGACGCCTCGGCGGCCCTCCATCTCGGCAATCTCTACGACTATGGCCTTGTCGCCATGCAGGACGATGCCGAGGCGGCACGGTGGTATCAAAGGGCCCTGGAGCTGGGTTCCGGCCCGGCCAAGGATGCTCTCAAAACCTTGCAGGCCAGGCCCGCCAGGGAGCAGGCCTTTCTGAGCAAACTCCTGCCCCGGGCTGAAACCGGCGACGTCAGGGCCATGCAGGCCCTGGGCGAGGCCTATGGCAGCGGAAGAGGCCTGCGCATCGACTATGCCAAATCCGCGCAATGGCTGACCCGGGCGGCCGAGGCGGGCGATCATCAGGCGCAAAGCGATCTCGGCCTGCTCTATCGCGATGGTCTGGGTGTCCCCAAGGACGTCAATACCGCGGTGGACTGGCTGCTGAAAGCGAACGACCAAGGCTTTCATACTTTCGACTGGGTGGTCGCGGAATTGTACGACAGCCAGCAACTCGACAACGGTCACATGGACCTGGTCGCGGCGCGGGGCAAGGCCGGCAAGATGCGCTACGCCTTTGGCGATAGGATCGTGCTCGATGCGTCGCCGAAGGCCCGGACACAGGCGACCTCGGGCGGCGGCGCCCGGGCGTCCGATATTGCCGGTGTCTTGGCGAATAACGATGCGGCTCCGGCGGCCGCACCCGATGCCGCTGAACCGGATGCCGATCCGCAGACCCTGGCGAAAGCCGGGGCCGGCGACAAGGTGGCGCAATTCTATGCCGGGGTAATGTACCTCAACGGCACGGGTGTTCCGGCGGATACGGCGCAGGCGCGGCAGTGGTTCGAGAAAGCGGCGGACGCCGGTCTTCCCGACGCCCAGATCAATCTCGGTGACCTCTATTATGCCGGCAAGGGCGTCCCTCAGGACTATGCCAAGGCCTTTGCCTGGTATCAAAAGGCGGCGGATCAGGGCGACTATGACGGACGCTACAATGCGGCGGTCATGCTCGATAAAAGCCTGGGCGCCCCGCCGAATCCTGTCCTGGCCTATGCCGACGCCATCTATCTGCAGATATGGCACGACCCGCGCGCGCCAGGCCTGATCCAGGCGCTGAAAACCCATACCAGCTTTGAGGATCAGGCCATGGCCTTACGGCTGGCAACGCAATGGGCGCTGGCGCATTTCGCCAGTTGAAGTCTGTCAGCTGAAGCCGGGCAGTTGAAGTCTCGCGGTCGAGCTCTGCCAGGTGGTGTCAGCCAAGCGAGCGGGCGGCCTGACGGACGCTCTTCGCCGACTGATCGACCTGTTCCGCCGCGCTGGCGATCGTGGAGGTATTTTGCGTGATCGTATCGACGCTCCCGGCCGCGCTTTGCATGTTCTGGGCAATATCGCGTACGACGGCCGATTGCTCGTTCATGGCGCCGGCAATGCCGGTCGAGATCATGTTGATCTGTCCGATGATGTCGGCGATCTGTTCGATGGCGCCGACAGCGCCGCCGGTCGAGGCCTGGACAGCGGCGATCTGGTTGCCGATTTCCTTGGTAGCGCTCGAGGTCTGCGCCGCTAAAGTCTTGACCTCGGTGGCGACGACCGCGAAGCCTTTTCCCGCCTCGCCGGCGCGCGCGGCTTCGATGGTGGCGTTCAGCGCCAGAAGGTTGGTCTGGGAGGCAATCTGATTGATCAGGCCGACGACATCGCCGATGCGCTGCGCCGCCGCCGACAGGCCGGAAACGATATCCGTCGTTTCGCTGGCCTTCCTCACGGCTTCCTGCGACACGTCCAGGGCGAGATGGACCTGCTGATTGATTTCGCCGACGCTCGCCACCAGTTCCTCGGCGCCGGTGGCGACGACCTGGACATTGGAAGAGGTCTGGGTCGAAGCGGCCGCCGTATCGATGGCCAAGTGGCTTACCTCGGTGATGGCCGTGGTGATTTCCTCGAGATCGCGGCTGATCCCGGCCTGGACCTTCTCCCGGCGTTGGCGTTCCTGGACCTGGGCGGTGATGTCGGTGGCGAACTTCACCACCTCATGAGGCTTGCCGCTGGCGTCGAAAATGGGATTGTAGGAGGCCTGGATCCATACCTCCTTGCCGCCCTTGCCGATGCGCTTATATTCCGCGACCTGGAATTCCCCCCGGGCCAATGCTGCCCAGAACTCCCGGTATTCGGGGCTGTTGCGATAGCTGGGCTCGACGAACATTGAATGGTGCTGACCGCGGACTTCGTCGAGCCGATAGCCGAGCGCCTTTAGAAAGTTGTCATTGGCGTCGAGAACCGTGCCTTTGAGGTCGAAATGGATAACGGCCTGGGCGCGGTTGATCGCCACGATCTGACCTTCGGCCTCGGCGGCCTGCAGCTTCTGGCTGGTGATGTCGGTGGCGATCTTGACGACCTTGACGGGACGGCCGTGCTTGTCGAAAACCGGATTGTACGAGGCCTGGATCCAGACTTCCCGGCCGCCGTTGCCTATACGAAGATATTCCGCGATATCGAAACGACCTTCCTTCAGCCTGGCCCAGAACTGCCGATACGCCTCGCTGTTACGGTAGTCTTCCTTGACGAAGATGCTGTGATGCTTGCCTTTGATGTCCTCAAGCCGATAGCCCATGGCCTTGAGGAAGTTGTCATTGGCCGACAGAATAGTGCCGTCCATCGCAAATTCGATAATGGCCTGGGACTTCATGAAGGCCGCGAGCGTGGCCTGGGCGCTGGAGCTGAAAAACATGGCAGAACTCGGTTAAAGAAGGCGCGGGCAGGGCGCCACCGTGTAAAACCATGTTGTCGATTGGCTTAAAAAATTCTTACGAAAAGACACAGGTTTTTTTTCCAGGCATCTTTTCCCGGTTTTTTCCAACCTTCGGTCCGGAACGACAGTTGCCGGTTTCCTGTTGCCGTCAAAAGGCGCCAAGGCCGTTAGCTATGCCCGTTGCGTTGGTGGCGGTTGCGCCGTCCAGCACATTATTGCCGCCATTGAACAAGGGGCTGTCAAGGCTGCCTAACTTCGCGTCTTTTCCGTTCAACAGGGCGAATTTAGCGCAATTCACGCCGCTTTAACCGCCGAAAATCCGCACGCAAAGCCCTGATAACGCGTACCCGACCTCCTCCAAGCCGCCTCTAGGGCGCCAAAACTCCGGCCGGGAGGGGAGTGGCGGGCAATTCCGCAGGATAAGTGCGTCGGCCAAGGCACGCCAAAAGGTGAAAAGCGGGGCGACAAGACCACAGAACGCGCGCATATCCTACCTTTCACCTCCCTTTCACGCCACCCACGGAACAGACGATGATCGAAGCGGACGAAATCGCTGCCAATGCGCATTTGCGCCGTACCGTTATCATTGTCGCCCTGGCCAATCTTGCCTATTTCGGCGTCGAATTCATCGTCGCCCGCCAGATCGGGTCGGTATCGCTATTTGCCGACAGCGTGGATTTTTTCGAGGACGCCGCGGTCAATATCCTGATTGCGGTCGCCCTGGGCTGGTCCCAAAAGCTGCGATCGCGGGCCGCCATGGCCATGGCGTTCATCCTGTTGGCACCGGCCCTGGCTTTTATCTGGACGGCCTGGCAGAAATTCCACACCTTCGCGGCGCCGGAACCCTGGCTGCTGTCGGGCACCGGTCTCGGCGCCCTGGCCGTCAATTTGGCGTGCGCCTTCTTGCTGGCACGATTTCAGCATCACAAGGGCAGTCTGACGCGCGCAGCCTTCCTGTCTGCCCGCAATGATGCCGCGGCCAATATCGCCATTATGCTGGCCGGCGCCGCGACCCTGGTCTGGCCTTCGGCGTGGCCGGATTTGATCGTAGGCATCGGAATCGCCATCATGAACGCCGATGCAGCGCGTGAGATTTGGGAGGCCGCCAAATCTGAGCATGACGAGGCCAAGGCCTGACTGTCGTCACCAGATGCCGACACGGTCTTCCGGTGGCAGGTACAGCCTGTCGCCCGGTTTGATGCCGAAAGCCTTGTACCAGGCGTCGTCATTGCGCACCGCGTCGCTGCGGTATTCGCCGGGCAGGTGGGTGTCCGTCTTGACCTGACGGCGCAGGGCGGTCTCGTCCTGAAGTCGGCGCCATCTTTGCGCAAAGGCAAGATAAAAACGCTGTTCACCGGTCAGGCCGCCAATGACGACATCGGGTTTGCCATGCAAGGACAACAGATAGGCGTCGTGGGCCGTCCGCAACCCGGCCAGGTCGGCAATGTTTTCGCCCAGTGTCTGGGTGCCGTTCAGGCACAGGTCGGGCAGGGGGCAATCGTGATCGACCTGGGTTACCAATTTCGCCGCCGTGGCGTGGTAGTTGGCGGTGTCTTGCGGCGTCCACCAGGCGCCGAGGCGGCCCTGGTCGTCATAGATGTTGCCCAGTTCGTCGAAGCTGTGGCTGAATTCGTGGGCCATGCCGGCGCCGGCCGAGCCATAGTTCGACGCTGCATCGCCTTCGGGATCGAAAAACGGTGGCTGCAGCAAGGTAGCGGCGAAGAACTCGCTATTGGGGCTGAACATGATGATGGCGCCCACCGTTTGCGGATGGATCGGCCATTCCATCGGGTCCGCCGGCTGGGTGAGCCGGGTGAGGTTGCGCTGGCGGTTGAAGGCTTCAGCCCGGCGCAGATTGCCGAAAGCGTCGTCGCGCGCCACGTCCAGCGCGCCATAGTCGAGCCAGGTGTCGGGATAGCCGAGACCGACCTTGAAAGCGGCCAACTTGGTCAGGGCCTTGGCGCGGGTCGCCGGCGACATCCACGTCAGGTTCTCGATGCGGCCGCGATAGGCGGTCAGGATATTGGCGGCCATGTCGTTGGCCGCGGCCTTGGCGGCGGGCGGAAAGTAAGCCTGGGTGTAGAGTTGGCCAACGGCCTGGCCCACAGCGCCATTGGTGGCGGCGATGGCGTCCTCACCGCGGTCAGGCATTTGGGTCGCGCCGTTCAGGACAGTTCCGTAAAATGCGAAATGTTCGGCCTGGACGGCGCGCGGCAGGACGGCGGCGTAGTGGTCGATCAGGTGAACGCGGAGATAGTCCTTCCAGGTGTCGACGTTTTCACCTCCGACCAGGGCGGCCAGGCCGGTGACTGCCGTGGGCTGCCAGATGGTGAAATTCTGCTGATGGTCGAGGCTGGCGGCCGTGAACCAGGCCTCCCAGTCCATGCCCGGCGCCTTGGTGGCGAAGTCGGCGCGGTGCCACGGATTGTTCTGCTTAAAGACGTCCGCCGCGTCGGAATCCGGCGCATGCGATTGCGCTAGCTTGATTTCCAGCGCCAGGACACGGCCCGCGCGAGCATCGGCGTCGGGCAGGCCCGCCAGTTTCAGCACGGCGGCGATATGGGCCTGATACTGGGTCCGCAAGGTAGCCGCTTCCGGTGACGCGGAGAGATAGGACTCGCGGTCGGGCATGCCCAGCCCGCCTTGCAGGAGGTGCGGATAATTGTGCGCTCCGTCTTCGTAGCCCTGATTGACCAGCAGGCCCAGGACATGGTCGCCGTTGGCCGTGACGCCGTCGACCTCGCTGTTCAAGGTGCCGCCGAGGTAAGCCGACAGGGATTTGGTGTCGGAAATCGCGGCAATGGCGGCCATGTCGGCGGCCAGGGGTGTCAAACCTTTGGCCTCGATACTGTCCTGGTCCACAAAGGCCGCGTAATAGTCGCCGACCTTCTGTTGAGGGGTGCCGGAGGGCGCCTTGGCCGTGGCGGCGCCCTGGATCAGGTCGCGCACTCTTTGGCGAGTCAGGGCGTTGATCATGGCGCGGGTGTCGTAGGTCGTCAGGCCGGCAGGGACGTTGGCCGTTTTCAGCCAATTGCCGTTGGCATAACGGTAGAAGTCGTCGCCGGGCTTCACGGACGGGTCGATGTCCTGAACGGCCGGCGCTGCGAAAGCTGTTGTGGCGAGCGTGCAGAAGATCACGGCCAGAGCCGTCGAGCGGAAAAAGGGCATGGTGGCATCCTCAGGAGCGAACACGGAAAGGCAACAAACGCACGCCGCCGGGGCGCGGGATTCATGCCGGCCATGGCCAATGTCGAGCAGAGGTAGGTCTCCGGTCGCCAGAATCTGTCAGCAGCGAAATGGGTTGAGACTCGTGCTTATTGCGTTCGATGTGCGCGTGCCTGATAGTTCGAAGCGCGACGGCAGGGGAGGAAAGCCATGCAAAAAACAGTTACGGGCGGATGCCATTGCGGTGCCGTGCGGTATGTGCTCGCCGCCGTCCAGGCCAGCATGGTCTGTCATTGCCGCACCTGCCAGCGCATCTCGGGAGCGCCTGTCGTCGCCTGGGCGAGCGTCGTGACCGACGACTATGTTGTTACCCAAGGCGAGCCTGCGCGCTACGCATCATCGCCTGGCGTTTCGCGCACCTTCTGCGGTCATTGCGGGACGCAACTGACATACGAAGCCGAGCCGGGCGAGATCGATGTCGCGATCGCCAGTTTCGACGATCCGGATGTCTCTCCACCCACCCATCATTCTTGGCTCAGCCACAATATCGTCTGGGTGAAATTCGGCGACGGCCTGCCGAGCTATCAACAGTCGCGCTCGGATGGCTAAAAGCGCGCGCCGACCAGGTCGCCGTTGCGCGCGACCAGGGTCGTGCCCTGCGCCACCTGGGTCCAGGTCTCATTTTTGGTCAACGGTGTCGAGGCCAGGATCAATACGCGATCGTTGGGGGTTGTTTCCTTGGAAAAGTCGACCTCGAGGTCTTCGTCGATCAGGCTGGCCGGGCCGAACGGCGCCTTGCGGGCAACATAACACAGCTTGGTCGAGCAACTGGCATAGAGCGAACGGCCATCGCTCAGCAGGGCGTTGAAGACGCCGAGACCGCGCAGATCGGCAAAGAGCCCGGCGATCTTTTTCGACAATTGCCCATCCGTGGGACGTTTGGGGAAGGCGGCCCGAAGTTGATCGAGGATCCAGCAGAAGGCGTGTTCGCTGTCGGTCGTACCGATCGGCATATAATAGCCGAGTTTGCGCTTCTTGATGCCTTTTAGTTGGCCGTTATGGGCGAAACTCCAGGCGCTGCCCCACAGTTCGCGGGTGAAGGGGTGGGTATTTTCCAGCGAGGTCTTGCCACGGTTGGCCTTGCGGACATGGGCGATGACCATCAGGCTCTTGATGGGATAGGAACGGATAAAGCGCGCCAGTTCGGATTGGGCGCTCGGGTTCGGGTCGTGGATGCTGCGGCAGCCCTTGTGTTCGTAAAAGCTGATACCCCAGCCGTCGGTGTGCGTGCCCGTCGCCCCGCCGCGCTGGGACAGGGCGGCGAAGCTGAAACGCACATCGGTCGGCACATTGGCGCTCATGGCCAGGAGCTCGCACATCGGGGTACTCACGCAGGGCGTTTAAGGGATGGGCGTCGTAGCGCGAAAGGATATGCCGGAGCAACACGCGATGCGTCTCCAAGCCATTAATGGCAATACCGTGGCGCAAGATTTCACGTCTGAAACTCAATTTCTGTTACGTTATACGTAGCAACTTGTTATAACGTATCCATCGTTTTTCCGGGGGCGTTGGGCTGTTCTGCGGATGGCAATATGTCAGGTAAAATCTTTCTGGTCACGCGCAACGATGGTTTGGGCGAGCGTCTCAAGGCAATGCTCAACGCCATTGTCCTGGCCGACTATTTCGGTGTCGATTTCAAGATTCGGTGGCGTCTCAATCCGACGTTGACAGGTGGAGGGCATTGTATCGTTGCGGCCGCGGCGACCTTCGATCCGGTGTTTATAACGGATCATTGCGTGACGAATCCCGACCTTACCCGGTTCGTCACCCTAAAGCCGGTGGGATTGCCGCTGGAGGGTATCCGCAAGCTACTCGATAGCGCGCCTGACGGTATTATCGTAAATCAGGAGGCTATAGAGCGCCTGGTTACCGGACTTGACGATTTGCCCGGCCGGTTGAAGGACGCCTGGCGACGCATAGATTTCGCGTCGGATCTGCGCGATGAAATGGCGCGTGCCGCGACCATACCCCTTCCACCCAATGCGGTGGCACTGCACCTCCGCGCCGGAGATATGATCTATGGCAACTTCCGCCTGTTCGACAGCTATACCCATAAGGCGCTGTGCTATCCGGTCGCCAAGCACATCATCGAAGAGCGCCTCGCGGCCGGGCAGACGCCGATCATTTTCGGCCAGGACGTGCCGACCTGCCGGCTGTTGGCCGGGAAGTTCGGTCTGAAGCTGGCATCGGACTTGCTTAACCTGACAGACGATTTAGGTACGGCCCTCGCCGAAATCGTTCTGATGTCGCGCTGCGCCCAGATCTATGCTGGGGTGAGCGGGTTTTCCCGTGTGGCCGAGTTGATCGGCGGCGGCAAGATCATCACGCCGGCGGGCGAAAGTGCGGCGAGCGTCGTCGATATGATTGCCAGCGATCCCGACCTTTACGACCCCGAAGTGCCGCTGTCCGGACCACAGCGCGCTTTCGCCTTCTATAATCTGGTCCATTACGGCCGCGATGTCGTCGCGCCCGAGAGCCTGATCGAGGCCTTGGATTGCGCCCTTTTTTACGACCGCGGCAATGCTTTCTATGCGATCCTGAAGGCCATGTATGAGACTGAAGTCGGCAAGCTCGACGACGCCGAAAGAACCCTGTGCGACATGCTGTCGGTGTCATTGCAGGACGACGTCGATTTCAAGGAAACGACGGTACGCCGCGTGATCAAGAACGCTTTTGGCGGTTATCAGCGGACCAGCAAGACGAATTTACGCCCCTATCTGGAAAGCCTGAGCCAACGGCCGCAATACGATCGGCCATCGACGTTGTTCATTGGACAATTGGCGCGGCTGGCGGCCGAAAAGGGCGAGGGCTTCGAAGACGAACAGGCGGTGCGCCAGCAGCGCGTGGCGCAGTATGCGTAAGGAAAGCTAACAACCGACGCCTTCGACAGCGGCCAAGTGACGGTCTACCAACTTTTGCACGGCATAAACCAGGGTCAACGGACCCGTGACACACATGTCGTGTTTATCGAACAGGTTGTCGATCTCCTCGACGACGCGAGCGGACTCCGGCCGCAGGGCCACCAGTTGTTTGACGGCGGCGCGGGCCGTGTGGCGGTCGATGACCTTTTGGTCCAGGCGGCGAAAGACGCGGTCGATTTCCAGGGGCAGGGACATATGGCATCTCCATCTTCGCAAGCCGGACGTTAGCAGGCGCACACATAAATTGGCGATGTGGCTGCGCTGGTTAACGGCAATTTACTGTGGATTCTTCACGCGGCCGGCAAGTGGCCGGGATGCGAAGATCTGGGCTTGGAAATGGTATTTTGGGCTTGCAAAATGTGGCAAGAACGTTACGGTGGTGACACGTAACGTCGTTATGGTCGTTGCGGGGGTGACGAAGTCCGGTCGGGGCGGTCCGGGATTTTGTCGAAACGCGTCGAGTTTTTTGCTTTTGACCGCGTAAGCCGTTCGAAAAGTGCCGGAACCTTCCCGGAGACTTTGGCAACTGCGCGATGGTAACACGCGCTCGTTGTACCAGATGACTGGTCAATCGTGACAGTATGTTGAAGATGTAACTGCTCCTGTAGCAATCAGGTAAAATCTGATTTACCAACCGGCTCAATTACAGCGTTGAATCTGTACGGAAATTTTGTGCAATGCGGTTAAGCTTTACATAATGTTCACTAATAATTTATATCGATTTCTATAAAAAACGGCCTATGAAAACTTAAAAATCGGTATATTCTTCCGCTTTCTGTGCAGTATTGCCCCGGGGACAGGGTACATATCGTCCGCCGCGGCGCGTGAATCTCAGTATTCAGTAACGTTATACAATAACTTTTAAAATCAGGGTGACACCAATGCGCGCGCAATTTCGCTCGGGCACCGACACGTCGGTTGCCACGAATCTCAATCTGACAAACACAGCCAATATCGGCCTTTCGGAAGCGGCCTTCCAGGGCGGAGGGGGAGGCGCGCCCGCGGGCGTGGGCGCCTATAGCGGCGCGGCCGCCTTCAGCCATGCCCTCTCGGGTTTTCTCAACTATTCGGCCACGGCGGCGGTAACGGCGTCGCCTTTTGCTTTGCCTACCGACGGCTTTGTCGCCGCGCCCCGTGAAACCGCGGTCACACACGGCAGTCTCTTCGACACGGGCGGTTTCGACGGCAGTTCATTATTGGGGGCTTTGGGCACGGGCGGCGATACCGGTACAGTAGCCGGTGGACCGACGCGCCATTATGCCGGCAATTCCGGGGGCATTACCGACGCTTCCGGTCCCGGTCTCACGACGAGGTTGACGGAAACCTTTAGCGGCGGCACCTACCATTTCAGCGGCAATCAGGATATTGACGCCACGTTGATCGGTTCGAAATGGTCGATCACCAACCTGACCTACAGTTTCCCGACCAGCGGCGCCAATTATAATTCGCCCTATTACAAGCCTGACTACGTATCGCATCAGGTTGTGTTGAACGCGGCTCAGCAGGCGGCGTCGGTTTATGCTTTCAACCTCATTTCCAGCTATACCAACTTGCATTTCAGCCAGGTCACCGAAACGGCTTCGGTTCACGGCAACATTCGTATGTCGCAGACGACCAGCACTCAGCAGGGCTCGGCGGAAGGCAATTTCCCCGGCAGCGATGCGTCGGACGGCGATATCTGGATCGGCAAGAGTGCCAGCAATCCGCAGCCCTTCTACCTGACGCCGAATATCGGCAACTGGGGGCAGGCGACGTTCATGCACGAAATCGGCCACACCATGGGGCTGAAGCACGGGCACCAGGACTATACCAGTTTCGACCTGACGACCGGCGGCTATGTCGACGGTCCGGGACCGTTCTTCGGCACGGCGGCTTTGCCGTCGTCGCATGACGGTCAGGACTGGTCGCTGATGACCTATCGCTCCGATCCGCTCAACGGCATCAGCTTTCAGGGTGACCAGTTCAACCAGCCCCAGACCTATATGCAGGACGACATCGCGGCCTTGCAATATCTCTACGGGGCCAATTTCACCTCCAATGCCGGGGCGTCCGTCTATACCTTCAGCGCATCGACCGGTGAGATGTTTATCAATGGCGTCAGCCAGGGCGATCCGGACGGCAGCAAGATCCTGCGCACCATCTGGGATGGCAACGGCATCGACACCTATGATTTCAGTAATTACAGCAATAATGAAACCATCGACCTGGCGCCCGGCGCCTTTTCGACCTTCAGCACGGCGCAATTGGCCAATCACCGGGCCTATTCCGGCGGCACGGCCATGGCGGCGGGTAATATCGCCAATGCCTTGCTCTATAATGGCGATACGCGGTCGCTGATCGAAAACGCGAATGGCGGCTCGGGCAATGATTCGATGTCTGGCAACCAGGCGGCCAATACACTCAACGGCAATGCCGGTGACGACACCATAAACGGTCTGCTCGGCAACGATACGCTGAACGGCGGTGCCGGTAACGACACGATCAATGGCGGCGATGGCGCGGACACGATCAATGCCAGCGGCGCGTCCGGAACGGATACCGTGCACGGCAATGACGGCAATGATACGATATACTCGACAGGCGCCGGTACCTATTTCGGTGATCTTGGTAACGACTATATGTACGCCGGGATCGGTGTTAACGAGACTTTAGATGGCGGCGCGGGTACGGACACGATCGACACCAGCTTGTACACCGGCGACTATGTGCTCAACTTGGCGACCGGCGCCACGAATTTCCCCCCGGAATCCTATATCAATTTCGAGAACGCGACGACGGGTATCGGCGACGATACGATAACCGGCAGTTCGGGCGCCAATGTCATCAATGGCGGCGCTGGCGATGACAACATCACCGGCGGCGGTGGCGCGGACACGCTGAACGGTGGTGACGGTAACGACAATCTGAATGCCAACGCCTTTGCCAGCACCAGCCTCAATGGCGGCAATGGCAACGACTACCTTCAGGGTGGCTTCAATTATGGCAATACCTGGGATGGAGGCGCCGGCGTCGATACCATCGACCTGACCCTGCATAATTTTGCCGCCACCTATAACCTGGTCGCCGGTACCTATACGACCGTTAACGGCACACTTAATATTCTCAACTTCGAGAATGTTGTGGCCGGGGCGCAAAACGATACCATCATTGGAACAACGGGCGCCAATGTTCTCAATGGGAATAACGGTGACGACACGATTACGGGCGGTGGTGGCGCCGATACGCTGAACGGTGGCGACGGCAACGACAATCTCAATGCCACAGCTTTTGCTGCTACCAGTCTGAACGGCGGCAATGGCGACGACTACCTCCAGGGCGGGTTCCAATACGGCAATACCTGGGACGGCGGGGCCGGCATCGATACCGTCGATCTGACCCTGCATAATTTGGCCGCCACCTATAATCTGACGGCCGGTACCTACACGACCGTCAACGGCACGCTGAACATCCTCAACTTCGAAAATGTCGTTGCGGGTTCGAAGAACGACATCATCAACGGCACGACCGGCGTCAACAATCTCAACGGCGGCGGCGGCGACGACACGATCAACGGCAACGGCGGCGGCGACACCATCCACGGCGGCGCCGGCAATGATACGCTTGATGCTGGCGACTCCCTCAACAGCTTCGTTTACGGCGACTCGGGTAACGATTACATCTACGCTGTCGTCGGCAATCCCGAGACGCTTGACGGTGGAACCGGAACCGATACGCTCGATACGACAAGATGGAGCGGCAACTATGTCGTGAATCTGGCGACAGGGTTGACCAATTGGTCCGGCGAGTCCTTCACCAATTTTGAAAACCTTACGGCCGGCGCGGGCGACGACACCCTGACCGGTACTGCGGGCGCTAATGCCATCAACGGCGGTGACGGCAACGACGTCATCAATGGTGGCGGTGGTGGCGACACCATCCACGGCAATAACGGCAACGACACGCTCAATGCCGGAAGTGGTAGCAACGCTTCGGTCTATGGCGATGCCGGCGATGACGTTGTCTATGCCGTTCTCGGTACGCCGGAAACGGCCGACGGCGGCACCGGCACCGACCTGCTGGACACGACCTCCTTCAGCGGCGATTACGTTGTCAATATGACGACGGGTCTGACAAACTTCTCGGGCGAGTCCTTCACCAATTTCGAAAACCTTATCTCCGGCATCGGTAACGATACCCTGACCGGCACGTCGGGTAACAACATCATCCACGGCGGCGCAGGCAATGACACGATCAATGCCGGCGATGGCGTCGACAGCGTCTACGGTGATGACGGTGACGATGTCCTCGATGGCGGTGCCGGCTGGGACACCGTTATCGACGGTGGCAGCGGTTCCGATACGGTCGATTACAGCTGGATATCTTCGGGCTTCGACTCGGCTCACATTGTCATCGACCTGACGGTGAGCAGTTATTCTGATGACTTCGGCACCGAGACGCTGGTCAGTATCGAGAACGTGCTGGGCACACAGTCGGCGGATACCATCATCGGTACCTCGGGCGTCAATGTCCTCAATGGCAATGACGGCAACGACGTCATCAACGGTGGYGGCGGTGGTGACACCATCCACGGCGGCAACGGCAATGACACGCTGGACGCCGGCGATTCCAGCGGCAGTTCGGTCTACGGTGACAACGGTGACGACCTTATCTATGCCGTGCTCGGTACGCCCGAGACGCTGGACGGCGGTGCGGGTACCGATACCCTCGACACCACGCGCTTCACGGGTGACTATGTTGTCAATCTGACGACGGGTGTGACCAATTGGTCGGGCGAGTCCTTCGTTAATTTTGAAAACCTGACCTCGGGCAGCGGCAATGACACCCTGACCGGCACGACCGGAGCCAATGTCATCAATGGCGGCGCCGGCAATGACGACATCGACGGTAATGGCGGCAACGACACGATCGATGGCGGCGAGGGTGATGACAACATCCACAATACCAATACCGGAAACGGCCATTATTCGGGTGGCAATGGCAACGACACTATCGGTGGCATCTTCGCCTATGGCGTCGTTCTGGACGGTGGTGCTGGCACCGACACACTGGATATGAGCTTTGTCGGTAGCAGCAATCCTGTGCCGATTACGGTCGATCTCTCCGCCGGAACCTATTCGGACTCCATTGGCACCTTTACCTTGACCAATTTCGAAAACTATATTGGTTACGGTGGCGATGAGACGATCACGGGCACGTCGGGTGATAACAATATCAATGGCGGAGCTGGCAGTGACACCATCAACGGCGGTGATGGCAATGACGTCATCGTGGCCGGTGACATTATGGGCAACGATAGCACCATCGATACGGTCGACGGTGGCGACGGTGATGACACGATCACATCGTCGGGTAATGGCGCCTATGCCGGCGGTAACGGCAATGACCTGATCTATGCCGGCCTGACCAGTTCCGGACCGGAAAATCTGGATGGTGGCGCCGGCGTTGATACGCTGGATACCACCTCTTGGTCGGGCGACTACATCATCAATCTGGCCACAGGCTCAAGCAACTACGGCGGCGAATCGTTCATCAATTTCGAAAATGTGACGACCGGCGCAGGCAATGACAACCTGACGGGCACCGATGGTGATAATATCATCAATGGTGGCACCGGTGACGACACCATGGACGGCGGTCTCGGCAATGACAGCTACTATGTCGACAGTGCCGCTGATGTCGTGGTCGAGGCCACCGGCGAGGGGACGGACACCATCTATTCGTCCATCACCTATAATCTGGCCGGACACTTCGTCGAAAACCTGACCTTGATCGGCACCGCCGATATCGATGGGACGGGTAATAATTCGAACAATGTCCTGATCGGCAACAGCGGCATCAACAATCTCGATGGCGGCACCGGCAATGACACGATTGACGGTGGTGCCGGAGCCGACAAAATGACCGGCGGTGTCGGCAACGACACCTTCTATGTCGACGATATCGGCGACAATGTCGTCGAAGCCGACGGCGCAGGCACCGATCGCATCTTCTCGTCGGTCAGCTATACCCTGTCGGGACGCTTCGTCGAAACCCTGACACTGACCGGGACGGCCGATATCAACGCCACCGGCAACAGCAAGGACAACACGCTGAACGGCAATGACGGCGATAACGTCATCAATGGCGGCGGCGGCCTGGATGTCATGGCCGGCGGCAAGGGCGACGACACCTACACGGTCGACAATGTCGGCGACAATGTCGTCGAACTGACCGGCGAGGGCACGGATACGATCAACAGCTCGGTCACCTATAGCCTGTCGGGACGTTTCGTCGAAAACCTGAACCTGACCGGGGCCGGGGCCAACGACGGCACGGGCAACAGCCTGAACAACATCATCAACGGTAACGCCGCGGTCAACACGCTGAACGGCGGCAGCGGTGACGACACACTCGACGGCAAGGCGGGCGCCGACACCATGATCGGTGGCAGCGGAAATGACACCTTCGTCGTCGACAATGCCGGCGATGTCGTGACCGAGGCCGCGGCTCAGGGCAATGACACTGTCCGGTCCAGCCTGACCTATACGCTGGCGGCCAATTTCGAAAACCTGGTGCTGCTCGGCGCGGCGGCGATCGACGGCACCGGCAATACGGTGGACAACAGCCTGACCGGCAATAGCGCTGCCAACATCCTGAAAGGCTTGGACGGCAACGACTATATCGATGGCGGCGCCGGGGCGGACACCATGTATGGCGGCCTGGGCGACGACACCTTCATCGTTGATGATGCCGGTGACAATGTCGTCGAACTGACAGGCGAGGGTAACGACCGGATCAATTCGTCGGTGACCTACAGCCTGGCCGGACGCTTTGTCGAAACCCTGACACTTACTGGGGCGGCCAATATCAATGCCACGGGTAACGGTCTCGACAATAACCTCAACGGCAATGACGGCGTCAACAGTCTGGACGGCGGTACCGGCAACGACACCCTGGACGGCGGTCTGGGAGCGGATACCATGACCGGCGGCGCCGGCGACGACACCTTCTATGTCGATAATGTTGGTGATAATGTCGTCGAAGCCAGTGGCGCGGGGACGGACAAGATCTTCTCGTCGGTCAGCTATACCCTGGCGGGACGGTTCGTCGAAACCCTGACACTGACAGGGACGGCGGATATCGACGCCACTGGTAACAGCCAGGTCAATACCCTGGTCGGCAATGCCGGCAATAATACCCTGGACGGCGGCGCCGGCGCCGACACGATGAGCGGCGGTCTCGGCAATGACACCTATATCATCGACAATGCCGCCGATGTCGTCACCGAGCTGAGCGGGCAGGGCACCGACACGATAATGTCGTCGGTCACCTGGTCGCTGGTCGGCGCCTTTATCGAAAACCTGACCCTGACGGGCGCAGGAGCGATCAATGCCACCGGCAACAATTCGGCCAATATCCTGACCGGCAATTCGGCGGTCAACAGTCTGGACGGCGGTTCAGGCAATGATACGCTGGACGGCGGTCTCGGGGCGGACACCATGACGGGCGGTTCCGGCAACGACACCTTCTATATCGACAATGTCGGCGACAATGTCGTTGAAGCGAGCGGCGGCGGTACGGATATCATCTACACGTCCGTCGATTACAGCCTGGTTGGCCGTTTCGTCGAAACACTGCAATTGACGGGAGCGGGCAATATCAACGCCACCGGCAATAGCCAGGCCAATACACTGATCGGCAATACCGGCGACAATACCCTGAACGGCGGCAATGGCGGCGACGTCCTGACCGGCGGCCTGGGGGCCGATCTCTTCCTGTTCACGGTCGGCAGCAGCGCAGACACGATCACCGACTTCTCCGCTGGCGAGAACGACATGATCAATGTCAACGCCTATACCGGCGGTGTCGTGACCCTGGGCGACCTGTCGCAAGTCGGCGCCGACACCAAGCTCGACCTGGGCGGTGGCAATGTCATCACCATCCTGAACACGACCTATAACGATCCGAACCTGCTGAGCCATATCATCTGGTAAGGCGCTCGCCCGGCTCAGGTCGGGCGAGTCTGTACTGCGCGTTCGAGCTATAGTCTTCCTGAGGTAGTGCCCTCCCGTCTTTTGCGGGAGGGCACTATTTTTTTGCCATTTTTGAACGTTCGCGCTCTGAAATTATAGATGACGGGGCGACGACAAGTCGTTTGTTGCACTGCAACTACGATATCCGGGGGCATTTGCCTGTATTTTTGACGGTTATTTCATCTTCTTGTCATGATTTACCAAAAATTAGGTATGCGACTAAGGATTGTGGTCGCATAGTGTTTTTTTATTGATGATTTTAATATTTACAAAAGGCAGGCGGGGGCGGCCTTGACATCGAGCATAGTTGACCAACAATTCTTGGATCTGATTTACGCCATGCCGTTTGACGCCAGCTTGTGGCTCGAAATCATGGCGCGCGTTTCCGACGAAACGGGTTCGATGGGCGCGGTTCTGCAGTCGCCGCCGAAGGTAAACGGCGGCAAGGATTTCGAACTTTACGCCTTTCATAATTTCCGTCCCGAGGACATGGCCTACGGCATTGAGCACTATAGCCAGAGTGATCCCTTCAGCGGGCCCATGCTGGCCAAGTTGAGCGGTAATTATCAAAAGATTGCCCATGGCTTCGGCGCTATCGGCTCTCTCGACGCGCTGAAGGGCAACGGATTTTGGCACGATTACCAAAAGCGGATGGGCATGGGCGATGTCCTGGGGTTGATCCTGCACGAACCGGCGGCGCAGGCGTGGCCGGTCCTGTCCGTGGTGAAGAAGCGGGACAACGAAGCCTTTGACCCGGACCAGATCGCCAATTTTCAGGCACTGGCCTATCACCTCCGCTTCGCCACGCGACTACGTTTCAAACTTCTGGAGCTAGACAATCTGGCCTCCGATGTCACGGCGGTCTTCGACCATATTCCCACGCCATGTGCTCTGTTAGGGGCGCAGGGCAATGCCGTCCTAATCAACGAAGCCATGGCCGACTTTGTGGCCGGGCGAAGCGCTATTTCCTTGTCCAACGGGCGGTTCATGTCGTTGACCAAGCGTGTCGACGATGAACTTCAACGCGCCATCGCGATGGCGACGCGTGGCGTTTTCGGCGTACGTACCGGAGCGGAGGTCGTGGTTCCGGACGATTTGGGTGGCAAGCTGGTTGTTCTGGTGACGCCGGCCGGCGAGCGCAATGCCGTCATCTACGACCAGCGCTCGGCGTGTGCCGCGCTTTATGTCCTCCGCGAAAGCGTACTGGGGCCGGATGAACGTCAGACCCGGCGCCTCAAGGCGATCCTGCGTCTCAGCGATCAGGAAGCTCAGGTCGCCCGCGATATGATGGCCGGTCTGGCCCCCGAGGAGATCGCGCGGTTGCATGACAAGTCGGTTCTGACGATCCGCACCCAGGTCCGTTCGATCCTGACCAAGAACAATCTGCGGCGCGCGGGCGATCTGCAAGCTATGCGCCGGCTGTTCGACATCGACTTGATGTCATGATGGACGATCTTGCCCTCTCCGACGAGACTCTGATCGAGACGCTCTATATGGCAGGGGCGGATGCGCGCTACTGGCCAGACGTCCTGAAGGAAACGCTACGCGCCTTCGAAGCCCAGTACGCCGCCGTTTATCTTGCCTTGGGATTGGGCAAGGACCGGTTTGAACTGGTCTATCATCAGGATATGCCGGGAGACGGTTTTTTTTCGGCTGGCGATGGCGATCCCGGCGATATCGCGGACGCCCGCCGCCAGGCGGAGTTGGGCGTCACTTCCCATGCGTCGCACCGATGGATTCACGTCGTGGTGTCCGACACCGGCCGTCTGGCGCTTGTTCTGCGGCGACAGCCGGCCTTGCCGGCTTTCTCCGAGTTGACGGCGGAACAATTACAACGCCTGACACCCTTTTTCGGCCGGGTGTTAAAGGCGGCCGGCGATGGGCGCGGACGCATGACCGCCAACAGCCATCTGGAGGCCTTGAATGCCATGGCGATGGGATGCCTGGTCTTCAGCGAAGACGACAGGCTGGTATTCGCCAATGTCGCGGCGAAAGCTGTTGCAGCCCTAGATATCGGCATTCAGATAGTGGACGAGCGCCTGCGTTTTACGGACAAGCGAGCCCAGGCGACGCTCGACGCGGCTCTCTTGACCTTCTCACAAACGGAGCGGCGCACTCAGCGCCCGGTGATCGAGATCGTCGTACGCCCGCCTTCCGCAGCGCCCGTTCTGCTTATAGTCGTCCCAATCGGCGCGGAACCCGGTAATCCCTACCTCGCCAGCGGTCGTCTCAAGACAGCCGTCTATATTGTGCGGCCGGGCATAACGGATGGCCCGGGGACCGGGGCGTTACGCCTCGGCCGTCTCTACGGCCTGACCGTGGCGGAAGCCGAAATTACGCTCCAGTTGCTGTTGGGCAAGACGGCAAAGACGATTGCCGCCGATCGGGGTGTTTCGCTGCACACGGTGCGCGGCTAGATCAAGCAGATTCTCGATAAAACCCAGTCGAAGGGGCAGTCGGGCCTGTTCCGTCTGCAAGGCTTTTTTGAAGCCTGAGCGCGATTCAGCGACCTGGGAGGACAAGGTTTCCACCGTCTCGTGGGCAGATTTGACGAACGGCGTTCAATCTGCAAACGATACCAAAACCTGGGCATGCGAACATTGTTATCAAAAGTTAATGATAGGTTAACGGGCGCCGTGGGGGCGTCGATAAGCCCGGAGACAGAATGTCCTTGAAGATACACTATCCCTGAAGATGGGCGGAATTCTTAATGGCAGCGTCCTTGCGTTGATGGCGTGTGCGATCGCGTGCCAATTTTCAGGTATTATGCAAGATAATGTTTAGTATATTGCGTCCAAATATTTGGACGTGATGATTTTTTGCGGCCAAAAACGGCCTAAGAATAAGTACATTCAACTTGCAATTCTCAGTTAATTCTCGCCTCACGAGATATATTGCTTGACATATTGGGCGCGTGAAGAGTTTATCCCCAGGTGTTAATAAAATGTTAATGAAATATTTATGACAGATGAGCTGCCTTTGGCGGCACCATCTTGTCTGTCTGACCTAACGTTTCTCCGGGGGGAGCAGCGTTTCGGCTGTCATTCCGGTCGTCACTTCGATCTTCCCCGTTTCGACAATAACAGGTCTGCCAAAACGGCAGGCAATAAGCAGGGAAGTTACACATGGCTACCATCTATGTCAGCGACTTTAACGGCGATCTGCAAGCTGCCATCGCGGCCGCGGCGGCGGGCGACACGATTGTCCTCGATGCCGGTGATTACAACGGCGACGTCACCATCAACAAGGCGATCAACCTGGTTGGCGCCAATGCCGGCTTTGGCGGCACCGACGATCGCAATGCTGAAAGCAACATCATCGGTCAGGTCAATGTCACGGCCGCGTCGGGTACGGTGATTATCGATGGCGTGCGCATTGAAAACACCTCCAATGCCGCCACCCAACAATATGGCATCAATATTACCGGCGCCGCGGATGTGCGTGTCGAACATTCGATCATCCATTCCGATAACCCGAATGGAGCCAATGCCGGCAGCTGGGGCGATGTCGGGATTTTCATGGGCAGCGGCGCCACGGGCCATATGACCATAGAGAACAACCTGATCGATGGCGCCAGCACGAATGATTTTAGCGGCGCTGCATGGAACCGCGCGATCTTTGCCCAGTCGGACGCCACAACCCTGCTGATCCTCAACAACACGATCACTTCGGCGCGGACGGCGATTGGCGCCCAGGGCGTCAATTCGCATGACGTTATCGAACGTAATTCCATTAGCCACGCCGGCACGGGCTTCGCTTTTAGCTACGGCCTTTCCCTCGGTCGCGTTGATCACAACACGCTCGATAATGTCGCCACGGAATATAATCTGCGGTCGGCGACCAGCGGTGTCACCTTCAACGCCTCGACCAACACCCACACCAATACCGGCGGCAGCGTCCAGATTCTCGGCAGCGACTTCGGTGACACCCTGACCGGCACCGGTGGCGACGACTATATCGCCGGCGATGCCAGCAACGGCAACGCCGACGGCCTGACCTTCGGCGTCGGCACGGCGACCAACGACGCCAACACGCTGAGCGGCGCCGGCGGTAACGATATCCTGCTGGGTTCGACCGGCAATGACAGTCTGACGGGCGGTACCGGTACGGACGGCCTGATCGGCGGCGGTGGCGTCGATACCGCTCACTTCAGCACAGCGATGAGTGTAACCGACATCAGCTATGATGCCGGCACACACGTCTATACAGTCGATGGCCATGCTGATGGTTCAGACAGCCTGTCGCATGTCGAAGTCGTTCAGGGCAGTACTGCCGGCCATATCCTGCTGGTCGACCCAAATGGTGACGGCTTCGCCACCATCCAGGATGCGGTCAATGCCGCCCAAAGCGGTGATACCATCCTGATCCAGTCCGGCACCTATACCGAGCAGGTCGTGGTCAATGGTCTGTCCGACCTGACCATCATGGCGGCCGATGGCGCCGATGTGACGATCAAGGCGCCCGCCGACGTCCACCAGACGGCGACATCGACTTCGGGGCGCGCCATCAACGGTGTGGTGACGGTCCTCAACGGTAGCAATGTCACCCTTCATGACATCACGGTCGATGGCAACGGCGCCGGCAACAGTGTCGACGGCAGCAATGCCAACTTCCTCGGCGTCTATTATGGCAATGCTTCGGGCGGCCTGACCGATGTCGACGTTACAGGCATCCGCGACGCCTATGTCGGCACGACGCCGGACGGCGACGATGCCATGTCCGGCACGCAACGCGGCGTTGGTGTCCAGGCGGACAACAGCTCGCAAATGGCCTTCTACATGCATGGCGGTTCGATCAGCGACTTCCAAAAGAACGGTACGGTGTTCAACAACACCGATCTCGACGTCACCGGCGTCCATGTCAGCGGCGGCGGCACCCAGGCCATCAGCCAGAACGGCATCCAGGTCCTCAATTCGACCGGTACGATCGACGGCAATACGATTGATCACATGGGCAGCGTCGGCGGCGACGGCACCTATGCCACCGGCGTCCTGGCCTATGGCAATACCAATCTCGATATCACGGGCAACACTATTGTCGGCTCCAACACCGACACCTCGCACGACGGGCGCGTTATCGGTGTCGCCATTATGGACTTCGGAACGGCCAACAGCGGCGGCCATGTCACCGGCAATGATATTTCCTGGGTCGACGACGGTATCGACGTCAGCGGCCATATGGGGCCGGTGGCGGTCGAGGTCTCCGGCAACACATTCAGCCACATCGACACGACCGATCAATATTCCGGCGGTGTCGAATACTATCCCGATGCAGGCAGCCTGGCGCTCAACCTGACGGGCAGCGACCAGCACGACGATCTCGAAGGCAGCGCCGGCAACGACACCATCCACGGTGCGGCTGGTGACGACTTCATCAGCGGCGGCGCCGGCAGCGATGTCGCCACCATTGACGGTACCCTGACCATCTCGTCCTTCCAGGTCGTTGGCGGGCAGTGGACCGTCACCGGCGAAGGCACGGACACCCTGACCGGCGTTGAAAAGGTCAGCGACGGCAACGGCCACAACTTCTTCCTGGTCGGCGCCGGCGGCTTTAGCAGTGTCCAGGCCGCCATCGATGCTGCGGCGGCAGGCGATACCATCCTGGTTGCCGGCGGCATCTATACCGAGACGGCCGCGGCCCCCGGCGGTCCGGCCGGCCTCTATATCAACAAGGCAGGCCTGACCATTCAGGGCTTCAATGGCGATACCGGCAATGCGGTGACCTCGGCCCAGGAAGCCAAGGATCACGGCCCGACCATCATTTCTGGCGCTCAGACCAATTTCGGTGCCAACTTCTGGATCGGCACGGATGGCGACAATACCACGCTGAACGGGCTGCATCTTGAAGCCGGCGACGCCACCGACAACAAGTTGCTGGAAGTGTGGGGCGATAACGCCACGATCACCCACAACTTCATCGACGTCTATACGCCGGGCGGCGACTACAACTATCCGGCCGCCGTCTATTTCAACGACAACGGCACGGAAACCAATGACGACATCACCGCTTTCACCCTGGATCACAACATCCTCAATGAGGGCATTATCGTCGCCAATGGTCCGGGCGCCGGTACGTCGGGCACGGTCAGCACTTCGGAACTGATCACCAACAACACGTTCGAGGGCCACTTTGACGACGACGGCCTCGGCCGCTACGACACTGTGGCGTTGAACGGCAATGTCACCGGCGTCGGCTGGCTGCTGGAATCGACCCAGACGCCGACCATGACCGGCAATACGCTGGGCGACAATTCGACACCCTTCCTGTTGCGCGGTAGCGATAACAGCGAGGCCAACCTGCCGTCCGCGGCTCAGGTTGCGGCCTTCCTGGCGGCCAATGGTGATGCCGGCACGACCTACGCCTATGCCCTGACCTCGGGTGGCGCGCTCGACACTGCGCTACGCAATGACGGCAATGGCGACTATCACAGCTTCGCCGTCACCAACACGATCGACACCATGAACCTGGCGCTCGACAATACGGGTGACAATGTCTTCGGCGGCGAACGCGACTACATCCACACTGGCGACACCCTGGTCGTGCAGAGCGGATCCGGCGCCATGGCGTCCGACATTATGGTCGACAACCTGCATGTCGCGGCGACGGCCAATTCGGCTGACCTCAATCTGACCCTGGCAAGCATGCACACCGACGGATCGGCGATCGCCGGCGGCGTGCACACTGTAACCCTGGACGACTATGCCGCGGGTCAAGGCGCCAATGTCGATGTGACCGGCAATGCGCTGGATAACACGATCGCCGGCAATAGCGGCGCGAACAACCTGTCGGGCGGTGACGGCAACGACACCCTGGATGGCGGCGCCGGAACGGATAGCCTCGACGGCGGCGCGGGTATCGACACGGCCCGCCTGGGCGGCAGCCTGAGTGTTGCCGACTTCGATTTCGACAGCCTTGCCTCGACCTGGACGGTTACCGGTGCCGATGCCTTCAAGAACGTCGAAAAGGTCACGGACGGCGCCGGCCACACCTTCCTCCTGGTCGGGGCCGACGGCTTCGCGACCCTGCAGGACGCCATCAATGCGGCGTCCGCTGGCGACACCATCATCCTGGCTGACGGTACGGTCAGCGGTAATGTCACCGTCGACAAGGCGGTGACTATCCTCGGCGCTAACCATGGCATGGACGGCTCTTCGCCGCGTGGGGCCGAAAGCACCATCAACGGCACCATCACGGTTACGGCCAATGCCGGCAATGTGGTGATCGACGGCGTCTACATCCTGAACGGCTCGGATAACTCTACCAAGCAGGACGGTGTCGATATCACCGGCACGGCCAATGTGACCGTGAAGAACAGCGTCATCCATTCCGCCGGCGGCAATGCCAGTTTCGGCGCCGCGCCGTGGGGTGATGTCGCCGTCTATGTCGGCACCGCAGCGAACGGTAATGTCGTGGTCGATCACAACCTGATCGACGGCGGCGGTTCGGGAAGCTTTGGTGGCGCGTCCTGGGCTCGCGCCATGCAAACGGAAACCGATGCCACCACCTTGACGGTGACCAACAATACCGTCGCCGGCAACCGTTCGGGTCTCGGCTTCGCCGGCCTCAGCGCCAGCGACACGGTCAGTGGCAACTATCTGAACAATAACGGCACGGCTATCGCGGCCGGTCTGCCGCTCGACATGTCGCACGTTACCGGCAACATTTTGAACGGCAATTTCGACGAGTTCAACCTGCGCACGGCCTATAGCGGCGTCACCTTCGACGCCAGCACCCAGGTCGTCGCCAATGTCGGGCCGGACGGGGTCATCAAGATCCTCGGCAGCGATTTCAACGATATCCTGTCCGGCACCGGCGGCGACGACTTCATCTCCGCCGATGCCAGCGCCAATTCCGACGGTCTCGACTTCGGCGTCGGTTCGCTGACCAATGACAATAATACGCTGAACGGCAATGCCGGCAACGACATCCTGTTCGGTTCGACCGGTATCGATACGATCCGCGGTGGCACGGGTAACGACACCATCAATGGCGGTGGCGGCAATGACTTGATGTACGGCGGCGCCAATGACGACACCTTCTATGTCAACGATGCTGGCGACAAGGTGTTCGAATTGACCGGGGAGGGCGCGGACACGATCATTTCGTCGCTCAGCTTCGATCTCAGCGGACAGTTCGTCGAAAACCTGACCCTGACCGGTTCCGGTGATTTGACGGCCACGGGCAACAGCCTGAACAATACGCTGACGGGCAATAGCGGCAACAACGTTCTGACGGGCGGCGCCGGTATCGACACCCTCGTCGGGGGCGCCGGCAATGACATTCTCGACGGCGGCAGCGGAGCGGACGTCATGACGGGCGGGATCGGCAACGACACCTATTTCGTCGACAATCTGTCCGATACGATTGTCGAAAATGTTGGCGAAGGTTCGGATACGGTGCAATCGACCCAGTCGTTCACGCTTTCCGCGGCCTTGGAAAACCTGACCCTGGCTGGCGTCAACAATATCAGCGGTACAGGTAATACCGGCAACAACACCATTATCGGCAATGCCGGTAACAACGTGTTGAACGGTGGGGACGGCATCGACAGCCTGAACGGCGCCGGCGGTAATGACACGCTGGACGGCGGGACGGGGGCCGATGCCATGACCGGCGGCGCGGGCGATGACACCTTCTATGTCGACAACTCGGCCGACACGACCGTGGAATCGACCGGCAACGGCACGGATCGCGTCTTCGCCTCGGTGACCTACAGCCTGGCCGGGCAATTCGTCGAAAACCTGACCCTGACCGGCAGCGACAATCTCAACGGAACCGGCAACAGCCAGGCCAATGTGATCACCGGCAACAGCGGCAATAATGCCCTGAATGGCGGTTCCGGCGCCGATACCCTGGTCGGCGGCTTGGGCGACGACACCTATACCATCGACAATAGCGGTGACGTTGTCACGGAGCTGACCGGTCAAGGTACCGACCTGGTCATTGCCTCAGTCAGCTTCACCCTGGCCGGGACCTTTGTCGAAAACCTGACCATCAACGGAACCTCGGTGGCCAACGGCACGGGCAACAGCCTCGCCAATGTCATCGGCGGTAACAACGCTGCCAATATTTTGAACGGTGGTTTTGGCGCCGACACCCTGACAGGCCATGGCGGGGCCGATACCTTTATGTTCAGCAGCGCCAGTGGGATGGACACGATCACCGACTTCTCGGCGGCGCAGAACGACACGATCAATGTCAACGCCTATACCCACGGCACGACGCATTCGGCCTACCTGACCCAGGTCGGCGCAGATACGGTCATCAATTTGGGCGGCACCAATATCATCACCGTGTCGCACGCCACGATCGGCGATGTGGCCGCTCACATGATCTGGTAGCTGATCCAGTTTTCGAACACTCGGCAGGCAGGTTCCCGCGGGAGCCTGCCTGTTTCTTTGACTCCCGGACGAGGTGCCAGCGACCTCGCAGGAAATCTGTTCTACGCGTAGCTATTTACCCTATTGCAAGATTGTCACGAAGCACGCGTCCTGATAAGCTTCGCACCAAGGGTTGAACGCACAGGTCGAGGGGTTTTGAGATGTCCAAACACTTAGTTTCGCACGGTCCGGTAGCGGCTGGAGCGCCGGTGCCAGTGGAACTCACCGGTGATGACGGCGCCAATACGCTGAACGGCGGCGACGGCGACGACATGTTGTCGGGCCTGGGCGGTGATGACGTCCTGGACGGCAAGGCGGGGGCCGACACCATGGACGGCGGCACCGGTGGCGATACCTTTCATGTCGACAATATCGGCGATATCGTTATCGAGGGCGCCAGCGCCGGTTACGATACCGTTATTTCAAGTGTCAGCTATACTCTGGGCAACAATGTCGAGCGCCTTAGCTTGACCGGCCATGAAAATGTTGACGCCACCGGCAACAGCCTGCGCAATGTCATCGGCGGTAATTCCGGCGATAACCGTATCGATGGTGGCTTCGGGCAGGACACCATGATCGGCCATGGTGGCAATGACACCTACATCGTCGACCGTTTTGACGATGTCGTTACGGAAAAGGCCGGCGAAGGCAGCGACAGCGTCGAAGCCTGGTCGACCTGGCATATGTCGGCCAATGTTGAATATCTGACGCTGAGGGGCGAAGGCGCTACCTTCGGCAGCGGTAACGCGTCAGACAACACCATTACCGGCAATACTGGCGCCAATACGCTCTATGGCAGCGGTGGCGATGATATCCTGAACGGCGGCCTGGGCGCGGACCATATGATCGGCGGTATCGGCGATGATGTTTTCTATGTCGGCGATGCCGGCGACTGGGTGTCCGACTATGCCGGTCAAGGCACCGACACGGTCTATAGCACGCTCGACTATAGCCTGGGCGCCAATCTCGAGAACCTGACCCTGAACGGCGATGCTGTCACCGGGCGCGGCAACCATCTCGGCAATGTGCTTGATGGCAACAGTCGCGACAATGTCCTTTTCGGCTTCAGCGGCGACGACACGATCGATGGCAGCGCTGGCGCCGACCGCATGATCGGCGGCATGGGCGACGACAGCTATTATGTCGACAACGGCCATGATCGCGTCTTCGAACATGCCGGGCAGGGGGCGGACGTCGTCCATGCATCGGTTTCCTACACCCTCAGCGATAATATCGAAAACCTCATCCTGACGGGCGAAGCGAGCAATGGTCGCGGTAACGGCCTGGACAATACGATCGTCGGCAATGACCACGCCAACCGCATCGACGGCGGCGCCGGTGACGACAACCTGACGGGCGGTCTGGGCGCGGATATCTTCATGTTCGGCGTGGATAGCGGGAACGACACCATTACCGACTTCAACGGCCGTGACGGCGACCGCATCGATATCACCGTCGCTCAGGGCTTCACCATGACGGTGACGCAATTGGGCACGGACGTGGTGATCGACGCCGGTGATGGCAATACGGTGACGGTGCTCAATATGAGCGCCACCGACCCGCATCTGCTGAGCTGGATCGTCTGATTTAGAAGCGCAGGAACAGGTTTTTCAGCCACAGCGGGCCGGCCTTGGCGACCTGTTGCCAATCGGCATTGTCTTCTTCGGCTTCGGGCTCATAGCCCCACGGATTGAACACCTTCACCCGGCAGGACTTGTAGGCGGCAGGATTGCGCGTCGTCAGGGTCAGGCCATGGACCAGGGCCGTCGCGGCCATCAGGGCGTCGCGGTCGTGGCGCGGATCCGTAAAAGGCAGGGTCGCACGCTTTTTCGCCACCGCGGCGTCGACGCTAAGGATGCGGCCTTCGAAGGCCTTCATGACCTGGTCGTCGAGCCAGGTACGTACGCCGGCTGCCTGGATGCGGTCCTTGCGCTCCATCGCCGCCACGCCGCTTTCCAGCTCAAGCAGGGATATGGCCGACATGAACAGGTTCTGGCTGGCGATACTGCCGGCCCAGGTCACGACGCCGGGATCGGCCTTGCCATTGCGTGCCTTGCGCAATTCACTGATGACGTGGGTGTCGAGCAGGTACATCTAAAGGGACTCCTCGCGACGGTCCCAGGTGGCGCCTGTGCGCTGGGCATCGAATTCTATCTCGACCGGTTCGGTCATGGCCAGAAGATCGACGATGCTCTGGGTCTGGCCGGTGATCTGGCGGAAGGCCTCGAAGCTCATCAGCACGTGTGACGGCCTGCCGCGGTCGGTGATGAAGACCGGCTCGATTCGGGCGGCGCGCTTGGCCTTGCCGACATCCTGGTTGAAATCGCGGCTGCTGATCGTACTCATATCGCGTCCATGTACCTACATGTGTGAGGCAAATAATGTTGCTACATTACTACGCTGTGATGGTTTGGCAACTAAAAATAATCCAATAAAATAAAGGCTTTGAAATTCGTCTTTTCGCTTTGACGGCGATAAAATATCGGCTTAGCTAACGACACGTGACGCCGTCGTGCCTTCCGATCCCGAGTCGAGGCCCGCGGCAGACGTCACGGGGTCAGTCCTCCCGATCCCGTTGATTTATCACCCGTTTTTGACTGTCTTCTTCGACCCCTTAACACCTGAAATCCAGCTTCCCGTACCCCGGAAGCTGGATTTTTTTTGCCTTTCGGAACCGTATGTGTGGATGTGACGATAAGATCGTTTGCCGGCAAGGGGCGTGTATTAAATGTGCATATGTTGCTACATAGTGTTGTGGTGGTCACAATAAATAAATCAATAAAATAAATGACTTAAGAGAACATATTTTTGATTGACGGTCTTGAAAATCTCATATGTCTTTATCGCAGGCATACAGCCCGACCACGACAACACCATAAAGTTCAATAAAATCGTCTCTCCAGGGAACCCGTCCATGACACCCGATATTTTCTCACCGGCTGTGCTGAAAAGTATAACCGATACGGTTGCGCACATCCTGTCGCCGCACGGCCCGGCGGCTACCGCGGCGACGGCCGCCGTTGCCGGCGCCAAGACCTATGCACCCGGCGACTTCAGCGTTCACTTCTTTCTACAACTGGCCATCATCATCATCACCTGCCGCATCGTCGGCTGGCTGGGCCAAAAACTGCTGGGCCAACCTCAGGTCGTCGGTGAAATGATCGCCGGCGTTATCCTCGGGCCATCGCTTCTCGGCCTGTTCTTCCCGGAAATCCAGGGCATGCTGTTCCCCAAGGAGACCAAGAACGTGCTTTATGTCGGCGCCCAGTTCGGCGTCGGTCTGTACATGTTCATGGTCGGCACCGGCTTCCGCGGCGACCATTTCAAGACCAACGGCAAGAGCGCCTTCGCGGTCTCGCTGGCCGGCATCGCAGCGCCGGCTCTGATCGCCATCCTGATCACGCCCTTTCTGCTCAAGGTCCCGGGCCTGTTCGCCGACGGCCTGCCGGTGGGCCAGGCAACGCTGTTCCTGGCGGCGTGTATCGCCTTAACGGCCTTCCCGATGCTGGCGCGCATCATCCATGAACGCGGCCTCAGCAATTCGTCGCTCGGCACCTTGTCCCTGACGGCCGGTGCTGTCGACGATGCCGTGTCGTGGTGCGTTCTGGCGGTCGTGCTGGCAACCTTCGGCGGCGGCCCCGGCGTTGCCGTCCTCGCTATTGTCGGCGGCCTTGCGTTCGCTCTCTTCGTCATCTTCTTCGGCCGCAAGCTGTTGGCCCCGCTCGGCCGTATGGTCGAGGAAAAGGGCGAGATGACGTACACTATCATGGCCATCACCATGATCTGTTTCTGTGGTGCGGCCTTCATCATGGACGCCGTCGGTATCCACGCCATTTTTGGCGGCTTCATCCTGGGTACGGCCATGCCACGCGGCAAGTTCGTCGAGGAACTGAAGAAGAAGGTCGAGCCGTTTGCGGTCGTCGTGCTGCTGCCGATGTTCTTCACCTATTCGGGCCTCAATACCCGCATGGACATGGTCAATACGCCGACCTTGTGGCTGATCGCCGGCGGTATCCTGATCGCCTCGATCATCGCCAAGGGCGTCGCCTGCTGGGGGGCTGCGCGCCTCTGCGGTGAAGATAACCGTACGGCGCTCGGTATCGGCGCTCTGATGAACTCCCGCGGGCTGATGGAATTGATCATCATCAATATCGGTCTGCAAAAAGGCATCATCGGGCCAACCCTGTTCTCGATGCTGGTTCTGATGGCCATCGTCACTACGGTCATGGCGTCGCCTCTGTTTGAAGCCGTCTATGGCAAGAAGGCCCGCGAAAGCGGCGAATTGGGCGCCGTGCCGGACAATACAGCCAGTTAGAGTTGCGCGTACCTCCTCCTCCTAGTGCGCTCCTGTCCCCTGCCTCCTTTTGTTAAGAGGCGGGGGATTTTTTTGCCCATTGTCTCAGGCTGGCAGCCGGGCTAGCCATTTCAATTCGCCGGCCATTTTGTTGGAGATCGCCATGAGCCGTCCGCCCTTTCCGCCCTTCACCGCCGAGACCGCTGTGCAAAAGGCGCGCATGGCCGAAGACGCCTGGAACAGCCGTAATCCGGCCCGCGTCGCCCTGGCCTATACGCCCGACAGTGCCTGGCGCAATCGCTCGGAATTCATCACGGGCCGGTCGGAGATCGAGGCCTTCCTCACGCGCAAATGGCAGGCTGAAGACGATTACCGCCTGATCAAGGAGGTCTGGGCCTTTGACGGCAACCGGATCGCCGTGCGCTTTGCCTATGAATGGCATGACGCTGCCGGCCGGTGGTTTCGCAGCTATGGCAATGAAAACTGGCAGTTCGACTCCGAAGGTTTGATGGCGTTGCGTCATGCCAGCATCAACGATCTGGCGATCCGCGAAGACGAACGCAAGTTCCGCTGGCTACGTGGCGAGGATGGCGGCAGCCGCCGTCCGGACGATCATCCGGGCTTGAGCGAACTGGGGCTCTAAACGCCGGCTCAAGCCTTGTTCGGGCCGCGAACCCGTGACATAGTTGCGTCTTCGGATAAGGATGCGGCTATGCGGTATGGTTTGTGGGCGGGGTTGAGTGTCATCTTGCTGGCATCGGCCGTTTCGGCCGAAACCACCACGACGGGGGCGCCGACTGACGTCAAGCCGCCGATCATGGTGCCGAATGCACCGACAACGACCGATTACGACCCTAAGACCGGCTTTCCCGATCACAACGGCGCCTTTTCCGGTATGTTGATCGTCATTCCGCAAAGGGAACTGATCGAATTCGACAAGCCGTCGGGCAGCACACGTCAGCTCGATCGCGTCGCCAAGGCCGAGCCGGGTGCGGTCCTGGCCATCAAGCTGGTCTTTATCGGCATGAAGCCGGATTATTACAATCAGGCCAATGTCAGCTACGATTTGCAGGTCATCGCGCCCGACGGTAAGATCTATGGCGACAGCGATTATAAGGGCCTGGACGCCCTGCATGGCCAATTGGGCAACGAGACCGGGGTCTTCGACAATCGCAACAAGGTCGTCCTGATGCAGTTCGAAGCCCAGGATATGCCGGGTGTTTATACCATCAAGGCCGTTCTACACGACAATAACGCCAAGCTCGACTTACCTGTGCAGGCCAATGTCGAACTGCTGAAAAGGGCCGAGGCCGTAGCGGTCGCCCCGCAGCCAGAGGCTACCCCCGTCGGCCCGACGCCCTATACCGTCCTGGCGCCGCCGGAAATGCAGACCAAGACGACACCCCCTGTTAAGAAGGGCAAGAAACATCGTCGGCACCGCCGCCGCTAACCGGAAGGATTTTATCATGGACACTGTAGCAACCCTTCTGCCGGACGGTATCGATATGGTCATCCCGGCGCGGGAAAAGGATCTGGGCGGATTCAATGTCCGCCGCGTCCTGCCGTTCGCCAAGCACCGCATGGTCGGACCGTGGATATTCTTCGACCATATGGGGCCGGCTGATTTCGCTCCTGGGGTCGGCATCAATGTGCGGCCGCATCCGCATATTAATCTCGCGACCGTGACCTATCTGTTCGACGGCGTCATCCTGCACCAGGACTCGTTGGGGACGCGCTCGGTCATCCAGCCGGGCGATATCAACCTGATGGTGGCGGGGAAGGGGATTGTTCATTCCGAACGTGAGGAGGAGAGCGCCAGGGCACAGACACGTCATCTTGACGGTTTGCAGCTATGGCTGGCCCTGCCTGAAGCCGACGAGGAGATGGATCCGGCCTTCTTTCATTATGCGTCGTCGGATATTCCTGCCCACAATGACGACGGTGTCGCCGTTCGCGTCATGATGGGCCAGGCGTTCGGGCTGACCTCACCGGTCAAGACCTATGCCGATACGCTCTATGTCGAGGGCCGGTTGACGGGCGATGCGGCCATTGATGCGCCGTCCAGCGCCGATCAGCGCGCCGTCTATGTCTGCGCCGGCGAACTTTCGGTCGCGGGGCTCACGGTTCATGCCTATGAGATGGCGGTGCTGACGCCGGGCGCCCAGGTCGAACTCAAGGCCCTGGGTCATGACGTCCACTTCGTCATTATCGGCGGCGAGGCCCTGAGCGAACGTTATATCTATTGGAATTTCGTGTCGTCGCGGCCCGAGCGCATCGAACAGGCCAAGGCCGACTGGAAGAACGGTCATTTCCCGAAAGTGCCGGGTGACGAAGTCGAGTTCATTCCTTTGCCGGAATGAGTGGCCGCGCGGTGGTGAAATTACCCAGTCATAAGGCCTTCCTGAAAATTACCCTGCCCAGTCTTATGGCTGTGGCGGGGCTGGTTTTGGTCATCAGCCATACCTCGTTTTCGGGCATGAAACCGTATTGGAACGCCGCGCCCTTCGATCCGGTTGCGTGGCGGCAGGTTCAAGCCGAGCGATCGGGCGTCCGGCGGACCATGGTGCGGGATCTGCTCAAACACCATTCGCCAGTCGGCATGACGACTGTCGAGGTCGACAACCTTCTCGGCCAGCCGTCGTGGACACGGAAGTCAGCTGATAGCGACTATGAGTATTTGTTGGGCGATCAAGATGGCATCATTGTTCTCGCATCCAGCTTTCTGGAACTCGAGGTCAAAAATGGCGTGGTTACGCGAGCTTACTGTTTCACGGATTAGAGGGTACGCGCCAATGTCTGCTGGCGACGACTAGATTACCGATCGGTAATGTTGCCGCCTTTGTCTTTACAAACGTAACGATCTGCGCTTGGTTTACGCCTCTTCGGGGTAGCTTATTCAGTGGGATCAAGTTTATGAAATCAAACGCCTTGGCTTTCGTCAGCGCCGGAGCCCTTATTGTCGGCCTGATCGCGTCCGGCGCGTCCGCCCAGACGGACTCGCCGCAATCCGCGACCCCGCAATCCGCGCCCATGCCGCCGGCCATTGCCGCGCCCCAGGATGTCGCCTATCCAGGCACCATAAAGTTGACGGTCGACGCCACCGACCTCGATCACCGCATCTTCAAGGTTCATGAGACGGTGCCGGTGGCCCAGGCGGGCGATCTCGTCCTCATGTTGCCCGAGTGGCTGCCCGGCCACCATTCGCCAGGCAAGGAACTGACCAAGCTGGCCGGCCTGACGGTTACGGCCAATGGCCAGAATATCGGCTGGACGCGCGATCCGGTCGATGTCTACGGTTTCCATATCAATGTCCCCGCCGGTGTGACCTCGGTCGATGTCGATTTCCAGTACCTGTCCGCCACGACGATGCCGGCAGGCCGGACCGTGATCACCCAGGACATGCTGAACCTGCAATGGAACTCTACGTCCCTCTATCCCGCCGGCTATTATGCGTTGCGTATTCCGATACAGGCCAATGTCATACTGCCGGCCGGCTGGGGGCTCGGTACGGGACTGGAGACCGACGTCAGGGATGGCGATACCGTCCATTTCAAGGTCACCGATTATGACACCCTGATCGACTCGCCGATCTATGCCGGGCGCTATTTCAAGTCGTTCGATCTCGACCCCGGCGCCGAGGCGCCGGTGCGCATGAATGTGGTCGCCGACAGCCCGGAATTGCTCAATGCGCCTGACGATGTCATCGCCGTCCACCGCAAGCTGGTTCAGCAGGCCTACAAGCTCTTCGGTGCTCATCACTATAACCATTACGACTTCCTGGTGTCAGAATCCGACATCCTCGGCGGCAACGGCCTGGAGCACCATCGCTCGTCGGAAGACGGCGTGGCGAAGAAATACCTGACCGACTGGAAGAACGCCTTCGTCGGCCGCGACCTGCTGGCGCACGAATTTACCCATTCGTGGAACGGCAAGTATCGCCGCGGCGCCGATCTGTGGACGCCCAATTTCCAGGTGCCGATGCGCGACAGCCTGTTGTGGGTCTATGAAGGCCAGACGCAATATTGGGGCATCATGCTGTCGGGCCGTTCGGGCCTTTACAGCAAGGATCAGGCCTTGCAGGTCCTGGCCATGACCGCGGCGTCCTATGACAACCTACCCGGGCGGTCTTGGCGTGCCCTCCAGGACACCACCAATGACCCGATCATCGCCCAGCGTTGGCCGCAGAACTGGACGTCGTTCGAACGCAGCGAAGACTATTACAATGAGGGCCTGCTGATCTGGCTGGACGCCGACACCTTGATCCGTCAGAAGACCAATAATACCAAGTCGCTCGACAATTTCGCCAAGGCCTTCTTCGGTGTCAACAATGGCGACTGGGGCGTCAATACCTATAATTTCGACGACGTCATCAACACGCTGAACAGCGTCTACGCTTACGACTGGAAGACCTTCCTGCGTACGCGTCTGGATGGTCATGGCGAGGCCGATAATGGCGGTGCGCCGCTCGATGGCTTTACCCGCGGCGGCTACAAGCTGGCCTATGTCGAGACGCCGAGCGACTATTGGAAAGCCCAGGAGGGTTTGCGCAAGGTCAGCAATCTCAGCTATTCGATCGGCTTGTCGGTCAGCTCCAAGGACAACACCATCTCATCCGTGTTGTGGAACGGTCCGGCGTTCAAGGCCGGACTGGCGCCGGGCGCGACCCTTATCGCGGTCAATGGCAAGGCGTTCGACATGGACCTGCTGAAGGCTGACATTACCGCCGCCAAGACGGGCAGCGATCCGATCGAATTGCTGGTCAAGAGCGATGACAATTACAAGACGGTTAAGATCGATTACCACGGCGGCCTGCGTTATCCGGTGTTGCAGCCGATTGCTGGCGCGCCGGCCTATCTCGACGATATCCTGGCCGAAAAGAAATAGCTGATACGGCGCCGGTTTTTGAACCGGCGCCGTTTTTACTTGGGGTCGAGAGGATCTGGTGCGCATTCGGAGTAGATGTGGGGATTTTCACGGAAAACCCGCACTCCGAATGGATTTGCCCTTGAATAGCGCTCGTGTTTCAAGGGTAAGTTCAGCGCGCCGTCCGGCGGATTTTGGCGGTATTAAAATACCATATATGAAAGGCGGTCCATTCATTCGGAGTGTCGGTTTCGGCAATAAACCGCCCAGGCTACTCCGAATGGCGCCAAAGGACGTTTCCGAGATTACAAAAGCTTAATCCCAACAGTTGCTTAAGAAACCGCTTTGCCGTTGACCCGCGGCGGAAACTGGCTTTGAGTGTTACCAAATATCACTCTGAGGGGTTTTTCATGCTCAAATCGGCTCTGGTCGCCGGCGTCTCGTTCGCTGCCCTGACTGCATTCACCGCCCATGCGGCGCCGCAAGGTGCTGCGATGACGCCGGCGATCGCGGCGCCGCAGGATGTCGCCTATAACGGCACCTTGCACGTCGCTGTCGACGCCACCGATATCGATCGCCGCATCGTACGCATTCATGAAACCATCCCCGTCACCGCTGGCGACCTGACATTGCTGGTGCCCAAGTGGTTGCCGGGCGATCACCAACCCGATGGCGAGGTCTCCAAGATGTCGGGCTTCACCTTTACCGGCAACGGCCAGGCTATCGCCTGGATGCGCGATCCGGTCGCGGTCAATGCCTTCCATATCACCGTGCCGGCTGGCGTCACCGAAATCACCGCCGACTTCCAATATCTGGCGCCGGTCAGCGGCGATATCGGTCGCGTCGTCATCACACCCGACATGATGAATATCCAGTGGGACTTCGCCTCGATCTATCCCGCCGGCTACTATGTCAGCCAAATCCCGGTGGTAGTCTCATTGAAGCTCCCTGCTGGCTGGCAACAGGGCAGCGGCATGGATGTCGACACTACATCGGCCGACAATGTCGTCACCTACAAGCCGACGACCTACGAAACTCTGATCGACTCACCTGTTTTCGCCGGCCGCTATTTCAAACGCCTGGACCTCGACCCGGGCGCCGCCGTCCCCGTCCATGCGGATATTGTCGCCGACAAGGCATCCGCCCTGGAGGTGCCGGACGATGTGCTGAAAATCCACCAGAAGCTGGTCCAGCAGGCTTATAAACTTTTCGGCGCCCATCATTACGATCACTATGACTTCCTGGTCGCAGCCACCGATAATCTCGGCGGCATCGGATTGGAACACCATCGCAGTAGCGAAAACAGTGTCGACACCGAATATTTCACCAACTGGAAGGAAAAATTTATCGGCCGCGACTTGTTGGCCCATGAATTCACCCACTCATGGAACGGCAAGTACCGCCGGCCCAACGACCTGTGGACTCCCGATTACCAGGTGCCGATGCGCGACAGCCTGTTGTGGGTCTATGAGGGCCAGACGGAATATTGGGGCAATGTCTTGTCGGCGCGCTCGGGCCTTTACAGCAAGGATCAGTATATGGGGCAAATGGCGCAATTCGCCGCCTATTACGACAATCTGGCGGCGCGGCAATGGCGCGACATGGCCGACACGACCAATGATCCGATCATCGCGCAACGCGCCCGTCAATCCTGGCCCAACTGGCAGGCCTCGGAAGAATACTACGACCAGGGCCTGCTGATCTGGCTCGATGCTGACACCCTGATCCGCGCAAATACCAAGGGCAAGAAATCGCTCGATGACTTCGCCAAGGCGTTTTTCGGCGTGCATGATGGCGATTGGGACACCAATACCTACAGTTTCGACGATGTCGTCGCGACCCTGAACAGCGTCTATCCCTATGACTGGGCGACCTTCCTCAATACGCGGCTGCACGATCACGGTCAAAAGCCGCCGTTCGACGGTTTGACCCGGGCCGGTTACAAGCTGGTCTATACCGATACGCCGTCGGACTTTTTTAAGGCCCGCGAAGGTGAGTATAAATACAGCGATTTCACCTATAGCCTGGGCCTGGCCGTCAACAAGGAGAGCAAGATCAACAATGTCCAGTGGGACAGCCTGGCCTATAAGGCCGGCTTGACGATCGGCCAGCAGATCATCGCGGTCAATGGTATCGCTTTCGATCCAGACAATCTGAAAGAGGTGCTGAAGGCCGACGCCAAGGCCGGCAATACCGATCCGATCGAATTGTTGATCAAATCCGGCGACCGTTATAAGACGGTCAAGATCGATTATCACGGCGGGCCGCGCTATCCGAGCCTGGTGCGCATCGATGGCACGCCGGACTTGATGAGCGATATCATCGCTGAGAAGAAATAACGGTCGGCGCGTTCTGGAGGTTTGCAAATCATCTTCTGTCTGCGCGCGTTCTCTCATGTACTGAAGTACACGTCGCTTCGCCTAGGCGGCCCCACATGCTCGACAGCTAACAATTTTGGCTGCGCCGAACTTTGTTTCGACTCACCAGAACGCCCTTCTGGCCGGTAGTATCGGCAGGTAGTTTACAGGCCGTCCGGGCTGCGTTACCCCTGTTTGGTTGAGCCGGGCAGGGGAGTCCTTTTTGTGACGCAGCAACTGTGACCTTTCCGGTCGTCTTCCATGTCTTCGGTCTCGCCCTGCCGGCGCATCTGGTCATGGAGACTCTGGCCTATACCATTGGATTCCGGCTCTACCTGTTCCTGCGCAAGCAGCAGAAGGATGCCCTAAGCGACGAGACGCGGCTGACGGCCCTGGCCGGCGGCATTGTCGGCGCGGCCCTGGGCTCCAAGCTGTTGGGATTTGCCGAACATCCGGAACTGTGGGCCCTGGCGCGCACCAATTTCATCTACGCCATGGCGGCCAAGACCATCCTGGGTGGGTTGCTTGGCGGCATTATTGGTGTCGAAATCGCCAAGAAGGTCACGGGCATTACGCGCTCGACCGGTGACCTCTATGTCTTTCCGCTGCTGGTCGCCATTATGATCGGCCGGGTCGGCTGCCTGCTGACCGGGGTGTCGGACGGCACCTGGGGTAAGTCGACAAGTTTTTTTATGGGTTACGACGCTGGCGACGGCGTTATTCGTCACCCGACGCCGTTGTACGAAATCGTCTTCCTCGCTCTGCTGGGCATAGCGCTTTCCGTCGTGCGCAGGCGTGCCACCCTCCGCGACGGCGACCTGTTCAAGATATTCATCATGGCCTATTGCGCCTGGCGCTTTGGTGTCGAATTTATCAAGCCGGTGACGACCTATGCGCTATCGGGATTGAACATCGTTCAAAATAACGCTATGGACTCATCCAGCGCCGGTCTTTCCATCCTGCAAATCGCTGCCTTGCTGGGCATTTGCGCATATGGCTGGGTCTTCGTGCGGCGGAAATGGGGACCACATGGCGGCGCGTGACTATATCTTTTTCGAGTTGACCAATTCGATCTGCTCGACCTGTTATCGCAAGCTGGAAGCCAAGATCATCTTCCAGAATGAGCGCGTCTATATGCTGAAAACCTGCCCGGAACACGGCAAGGAAAAGGTCCTGATCTCTACCGATATCGCCTATTACAAAAAGACGCGCGATTTCAACAAGCCTGGCGACATGCCGCGCAAGTTCGGCATGAAGGTCGAACGCGGCTGTCCCTATGACTGCGGCCTGTGCAGCGATCACGAGCAACATTCCTGCGTGTCCATCGTTGAATTGACCGATCGCTGCAACCTGACTTGCCCGACCTGTTATGCCTCTTCGAGCCCCAGTCACGGCCGCCATCGCACGCTTGGCGAAATTGAAAAGATGCTCGACATTGTCGTGGCGTCGGAAGGCGAGCCCGACGTTGTGCAATTGTCGGGCGGGGAGCCGACCCTGCATCCCGATTTTTTTGCTGTCATGGATATGGCCAAGGCGCGTCCGATCCGCCATCTGATGATCAATACCAATGGCATACGCATCGCCAAGGATTTCGCCTTTGCCGAACGGCTGAGCAGCTACATGCCGGGCGTCGAGGTCTATCTGCAATTCGACTCGTTTGAGGCTGAGGCGCTGATCTCGCTGCGCGGCGAGGACCTCCGTGCCACGCGCACCCAGGCCCTGGAGCATCTCAACCATTTCAATATTTCGACCACCCTGGTCGTTACCCTGCAAAAGGGCTTGAACGACCACGAGATCGGCGCCATCCTGGCCTTCGCGCGGACGCAAAAATGTGTTCGTGGCGTCACCTTCCAGCCGACCCAGATGGCCGGGCGGCTGGAACATTTCGACCCGGCCACCGACCGCATCACCTTGTCGGAGGTGCGCCAATCCATACTTGATCAGAGCGATATCTTCGTACCCGAGGATCTGGTGCCGGTGCCGTGTCATCCGGACGCCATCATGATGGGCTATGCCTTGAAACTGGGTGACGAGATCGTGCCGTTGACGCGCTATTTTTCACCGGAGGAACTGCTGGCGACGTCGCGCAACACGGTCAATTTCGAGACCATGCCCGAGGTTCACGACAAGCTGATCAAGCTTTTCAGCACCGGCAATTCGCCCCAGGACTGCACTGAGCAAATCGCCGACATCATGTGCTGTTTACCGCAGGTCGAGGCGCAAGGCTTGACCTATTCGAACCTGTTCCGTGTCATCGTCATGAAGTTTTACGACGCCCACGATTTCGATGTCCGCGGCGTCAAGAAGACCTGCGTCCATATCGTCCACAAGGACGGACGCATCATTCCCTTCGACACCATGAACCTTTTCTACCGCGACGCCGCGGTCGAACAAAAACTGATGGAGAGTATAAGATGAAGGCTACGCCTTTTCGCGTGATTGCCGCGCTTAACCTGCTGATCATCGCTGCCATCTACCTGGCGCCCATGGGCAATCAGGGCGGCTATATCGCCCTGGTCTGGGCCATGCTGACGGTAGTACATGTCGGCGCCAACCTGGCCCTTGGCGCCGTGACGGCCATTATCTCCGCCGTCATGGGCGCCAATAACGCCGCATTGAAGGGCGTGCCCCAGGCCTTTCTCATCTGCGCCGGACTGGTGCTGCTGATCTCTTTTCCGTTGTGCTTCGCGATGGCGCAAATTCAACATTGATCAGACCGCGGGTGTCTCGGCTTCCGGCTCTTTACCAAAGGGGCTGGAATGAAGGGTCCCGGAAATAAAGGCGCAAATCGCGACAAAGATAACGGCCGGCGCCAGGCCGAAATGCATGCCGAACCACAGCGACGCCACGCACATGACGGGTGGGAAAACGGCCAGGCGCAGTAGCGTGATCCAGCGAAAACGTGTGGTGACGCGCGGATCGATCAACTTGCCGATCACCGCGACATAGGCCCATAGCAGGCCGATGACGAGCGACAGGGCGACGATCAATCCGACATAGATTTCAATCGACGACAGATGGGCCTGGGTTCCGCCGACGCCTTTCTGCAGCACGGCGGTCGCCAGCGGCATCAAACCGATCAACATGAGAAAGAGGAGATTGAGCCAGGACGCCGGTTCGCTGAATTTTTGCACGTAGCGAAACACCAGGCGATGCGACATCCAGAAGGCGCCGATAGCGGTGAAACTAATGGCGTAATAGAGGATATGCTGTTGCAATTCCTTGACGAGATCGATCAGGGAGCCGTCCCAGCTTTCCGGCGGTCGCATTTCAATTACCAGGAGCGTAATGGCGATAGCGAAGACGCCGTCGGAGAAGAAGATCAGCCGTTCGAGGTCGTAGATTTTTTCCGGCGTGTCGTGCGATTTCATGTCGGGCCCCTCAGGTCTGGGGTAAAATCAGCCTGACTCAGGGGGCTAAGTCAAGCGGGACTTGGCTTGACGATCATTCGGAGGTACACCGCGACCATGATCCGTCTCTATATCGCAGAACCGACCCCACCGTTTGCCGAAGGCCTTATGGTTACGCTCAATGTTGACCAGGGGCGCTACCTGACCTCGGTCATGCGCCAAACCGTGGGTGATGAGGTCGCGCTGTTCAACGGTCGCGACGGCGAATGGACGGCCCGTATCGTCGAGGCTGGCAAGAAGACGGTGAAGCTGGAACTCGTCGCCCAAACGCGCGCGCAGATTTTGGGGCAGGGGCCGGTGTTGGTCATCGCCCTGGTCAAGCGCGCGGCGCTGGAGACCATTATCGAGAAGGCGACGGAGCTCGGTGCCGCAAGCATCCAATTGGTTATATCGCACCGTTCCAACAGCAGTCATACAAACGTCGAGCGGCTGAATGCGATTGCACGCGAAGCCGCCGAGCAGACGGAAAGGCTTGATGTACCTCAGGTTCTACCACCTGTAAAACTGGACAAATGGCTTGGCGAGCATGGCGCCGAGACCCTGATTTTCGCCGACGAGGAATCGACCCATGAAGGTGCGGCGCGGCGTACCAAGCCGGTTCTCGAAGCTTTGAAAGACTTCGCCGGTCAGGCCGCCATTTTGATCGGACCCGAGGGCGGCTTCGACGATGAAGAACGCCGTGCATTACGTACCCTGGCCCTCACTATACCGGTCAACCTCGGACCGCGTATCCTGCGCGCCGATACCGCGGCGATCTCGGCCTTGACGCTCTATCAGGCGGCCTGCGGCGACTGGCGCTAAATTTCCCGTGACAGCCTTGTCAGAGACATTGCGGCGGCCCATATAGCACCGGCAATCCATCAATGGGCTAAAGGGCAGGGCGTATGGCGTATAATTTGGAAGCAGAACCTGTCCGCTCGTTCCCGGAACTGGTCAGCTATTTCGAGTCCGGCAACAAGCCGCGCGAGAAATGGCGTATCGGCGCCGAGCACGAGAAGTTCGCCTTCCACCTCGATAGTCTGCGCCGCCCGACCTATGAGGGGCCCGACGGCATCGAAGCCATGCTGACTGGGATGCAGCGCTTCGGTTGGAAGCCCTACGAAGAAAATGGCAAGCTGATTGCCCTGTTGCGCAATGGCGCCTCGGTGACTCTCGAACCCGGCGGGCAGTTCGAGCTGTCGGGCGCACCGCTGGAGACCATCCACGACATCTGCGAAGAGACTGGGCAGCACCTGGAAGAGGTCAAGACGGTAGCGTCGGAGCTGGGGCTGGGTTTCCTTGGCGTCGGTTTTTCACCACTATGGACGCGTGACGAGACCCCGGTCATGCCGAAGGGCCGCTACAACATTATGCGGTCCTACATGCCGAAAAAGGGCAAGCTTGGTCTCGACATGATGCTGCGGACCTGTACGGTCCAGGCCAATCTCGATTACGAATCCGAAGCCGACATGGTGCTGAAGTTCCGCGTCTCGCTGGCGCTACAGCCGATCGCGACAGCGCTGTTCGCCAATTCGCCATTCACCGAAGGCAAGCCGAACGGCTTTTTGTCGGCCCGCGCCAATGTGTGGACCGATACCGATCCGGACCGCACTGGGATGCTCGATTTCGTTTTCGAAGACGGTTTCGGTTTTGAACGGTATGCCCGTTATGCCCTTGATGTACCTATGTATTTCGTTCACCGCGACGGCTATATTGATGCCTCGGGCCAGGACTTCAAGGACTATATGAAGGGTAACCTGGCAGCCTATCCCGGTCATTATCCGACCATGGACGACTGGGCCGACCACCTGACGACGCTGTTTCCGGAAGTGCGCCTGAAGAAGTATCTCGAAATGCGCGGTGCCGATGCTGGTCCGTGGAGCCGCTTGTGCGCCTTGCCGGCGCTGTGGGCGGGCTTGCTTTATGATCAAAGCGCGTTGGAGGCCGCGTGGGAGCTGGTCAAGGGCTGGACGACGGCCGATCACAACGCCTTGCGCGGCATGGCAGCGAGGACGGGTTTGAAGGGCGATATCGCCGGCCGCCCGGTCAAGGATTGGGCGATGGATGTTTTGAACATCGCCAGGATGGGGCTGAAGAACCGCAATCGCCTGTCGGGTGGCATGATCGACGAAAGCGGCTATTTGGGCGAACTGTTTGAGATCGCCGATAGCGGTATGACCCCGGCCGATCGTTTGCTTGAGAAGTACAACGGCGTTTGGCAGGGCGATATCCGCAAGCTGTACGAGCAGGAAGCCTATTAAGTTCGGGTTTCGGCCCTCCTAAACGACAGCACTTGCCAAGTCGCGCTTAAGCTGGTCTGATCCTTGAAAATGTAACCATCTGTTCGGCGGATGGTATACCGTTCTCAGGGGCCACGCCTTATGCTCAATCTCGTCCTTATCGCCGGCTTCGTCATTACGATCGCAACCGGGATACCGGTTTTCCTGCAATTGCGCACCCATCCGAAGGGGTTGGTGATCTGCTTTTTCACCGAGATGTGGGAGCGCTTTTCCTACTACGGCATGCGGGGCCTGCTGATCTATTATTTGACCAAGCAATTCCTGTTTACCGACAGCCACGCCGCCCAGCAGTATTCCTCCTACGCCACCATGATCTATCTGATGCCGCTGATCGGCGGCCTGGTGGCGGATCGTTGGATCGGGACGCGCAAGGCGGTCATCTTCGGTGGCATATTGCTGGTGCTCGGTCACTTCGGCATGGCGTTCGAAGGCGCGCCGGCGCAGCAGACCCTGGTTTATCAGGGCCACAGCTATGAATTCGTCAAGATGGACGACAAGACATCCAAGCTCAAATTGGATGACAAGCTCTATTCGGTCTCTTCCGACGACACGGAAAACCTGACCATTCAAGGCTTGCCAACTGGTGCGCCGGTGCCGGCGACCCTGGCCAAGGGCCAGTACCAGACGGGCGTCAAGGTCGTGACGCCGTGGGCGGAAAGCGCCTTTTATCTGTCGGTGTCGTTGATCATCATGGGGGTCGGGTTCCTTAAACCCAACATATCAACCATTGTCGGCCAACTGTATCGCGATCGCGACCCGCGCCGCGACGCCGGTTTCCAGCTCTATTATTTCGGCATCAATCTCGGCTCGTTCTGGGCGGCCATCCTGTGCGGTTGGTTGGGCCAGACCTACGGCTGGGGCTATGGTTTCGGCCTGGCCGGCGTCGGCATGCTGGCGGGCCTGTTGATCTTCCTGCTGGGCAAGAGCTGGCTGCAGTGCAAGGGCAGCGCGCCCGATCCGGAGGCTTTGAAGGTCAAGGTCGGCAATGTCATCAGCAAGGAAAACCTGATCTATCTGCTCGTGGTGGCCAGCATAGCCCTGATTTATTTCCTGGTGCAAAAGAACACCATCGTCTTCTATGTGTTGTGCGGATTGTCCATCCTGATGCTGGGCTATGTCATCTACAACATGTGCACGCGGTTTAGCCGGGCGGAGAATTTCCGCATCGCCCTGGCTTTGATTTTGAGCCTGGCTTCGATCGTCTTTTTTACGCTCGAGGAGTTGTCGGGCTCGGCTCTGAGCTTGTTTACCGACCGCAATGTCAATCTTGAATTCCTGCCGGCGCCGATTCATTTGGGGCAGTTCTTGCTGGCCTCGACGAAGCAGGTGGCGGCCATGGGCGGCGTGCCGGCGGGCACGACCTGGGTCAATATGGGGATCACCGCGGCGCAGACCCAGTCGATCAATACGGGTTTTATCTTGATCCTGGCGCCGATATTCGCGGCCCTGTTTACCTTTTTGGGCAAGCGCGGCAAAGATCCGGATCCGGTCAAGAAGTTCTCGGTCGGGATCGTGGCGACGGGTTTGGGGTTCATGGTGTTGGTATGGGCGGCACCCTTGGCCAATAGCGCCTTCCAGTTACCGCTGATCTTCCTGGTGCTGAACTATCTGTTGACGACGATCGGTGAGATGGCCTTGTCGCCGGTGGGCTTGTCGCAGCAGACCAAGCTGTCGCCGGCCATGGTGGTGTCGACCATGATGGCCTTGTGGTTCACTGGTTTGTCGTGGTCGCAATTCCTCGGCGGCAAGATTACCGAGATGACGGCGTCGTTTACGATCGGTGGCGAGGTTGTCGATCCAGGGGCAGCGCTGCGTACATCATTGACGGTGTTCAGCCAGATCGGGTTGATGACGATTGCGTTTGGTGTTGGGTTGTTTGCCTTGTCGTTCTTTATCAAGGGCTGGTCGCATGGTGTGAACGACTCGACGCCGGAGGTTCTGGAAACGGAAGTGCGCTAAACTAACGGGGCGTGGGGTCCGCGACCCCACATCTTCTCTTGCTTCCATCTTTGATCCTTGGCCCATAAGGGCCAGGTCAAAGAAGGAAACCTGGAAAGACTTGGGGGCACAGCCCCCAAACCCCGTTAGTCTTAGAGCTCTTTCTTGATCCGGAAGATAAAGAACGGCTTGTTATACGACACATTGTGCTCGATCCGCTGGATCGCGCTATCGTCCCGCAGCCCCGTCCATACAATCCGGTCATTCTGATCGCGGCGACGTAAGGCGTTCTGCAACACCACGCCGTAGGTGATATTGTCCTTCGACTTGTACTCCGCGTACAGCGACATCCACGGCGCCGACTTGTTACGATAATATTCCGTTGCCTGGTACGACGGCGAATTGTTCAGGCTGTCGAACTCGACGCCCCAACTGGTCCGCGACTTCGGGAAGTTTTGGTTGAAGACAATGCTGTAATTATCCGGGTTCAAATTCGAAATGGCCCGAGTGCGATGGGTCGTCGGGTCGGTGACGCTCGACTTGATGCGCGTATAGTCGATCTTCAACTCGCCGCCCTTGATATGCAGCTTGTCCGTGGGAAGGGTGAGCGAAATACTGGCCTCGTCGCGCGTGCCTTCACCGATATTGCCACGCGCATTGAAGACGCCGTCATCAGTGATGATCGGAGCGAAGTCGAGCGTGTCTTCCAGCGCCGCGTGCTTGTAGCCCAGCGTAATGGCACCCTTGTCCCAGAAACTGTAGTCGACTGTCAGACCGTTCTGCCATTCCTTCTGCGGCACGATCGCCGGATTGCCGGCCTTTACGACCGTGGTCTCCAACGACACCGATGAAGCGAAATCGCTGAAATTCAGCTGTCCGACTACGCGCTCGCTGCGCCAGCTCAGTTTTAATTTTTTCGTAGGCGACCACACGATCTGCAACGATGGCTTCGGGTAGACGAAAGATTGCGAGCGGTTGTCCTGCCGGACCGAAATCGTCGAAGTCTCAACCTTGAGGCCGGTCTCAATATTGATCTTGGCCGTCGCCGCCCAGTTGCGCGTGGCGTAATATTCCTTGCGGTCTTCCTCGACAAAGACACGGTCGAACGGCACATTCTGGGTCGTGTCGTTCTGAGTGTAGAGCGAACTGTTATCCAGGCTGTTGAGCGCGCTTTCGGCGCCGAACTTATAGGTCAGCTTGTCATTGGGCTGCCAGGTCAGTTTGGCGCTGAAAATATGTTCGGACGTCAGGGCCAGCGAACGGTAGTGACCGACGTCGTCGCCATCGTGGAAGACATCGTCCTGGCTGAGGCGGTCGTAGCGCCGCAGGGCGTTCAGGTCCATCTTCAGCGTCTTAGTCAACGAGCGCTCGTACTGCATGCCCAATTCGCTCTCAATTTCCTTGAGATCGAGATGTTCCCTGGCTGTATCGTCGTCGGAGATGTAGTCGGCGTCGTAGTCGTAATCGATCGGATTATAATTGCCGTTGAACGACAGCTTGCCGCCCAGGAAAGGCCGCGAGTGATCGAACTTTTCCTGGTGACCGGTGCCGCCCGCCCATTGATGAATGAACATGTGGTCGGGTGAGGGATCGCTGTAATCCGGAAGATAGGTATAGCGCTGGGTATTGTTGACGCCGTTGTCGCGGAAACCGAAGGCCTCCATGTAGAAGTCGGTCGTCTTGCCGTCCTTGTTGCTGGCATAGCTGAAGAAACCGGCCGGCCGGGCGTGCTGCGGGAAGGTTTTGACGTTGCCGCCGAACTGGATGACAGGCTTGCCGCCGGACTTGCGCACGACATTGACGATCTGGCGGTAACCCTGCATGTCGATGCCGGGCGCGCCGCCGATGATCAGCTCGACGTGGTCTACCTGGGCGGAAGAAATATTGCCCAGGGTCTCATCGAGGCCACTCTTGCTGGCCGGGCGCTGGCCATCGATCAGGACATTGCCGGCGGCGCCGGCAAAGCCACGCACTTCTTCGCCGCGATTGAAGCTGAAACCCGGGACATGGAACACCATGTCGAGCGCCGATGAGACCTGGAATTCAGTGAAATAGTCGGGCTGATATTTGATGACCTGGTTGGCGCCGTCGGTGGCAACGACCGGCGTCGCTGTTGTAGGCGCCGCAGCGGCATCCTGGGCCTGGGCTGAGGTGCCCAAGCCGGCCAACACGAGACAGGTGAGGGCGGACGTCAGATAGTAGCGCATGGTACTCAGTTCCCCGGTCAACGACCGCGAGAGACGATCATTGTTTCGGCAACGAGATAACCGGGCAGGAGCTTATGACAAGTTAAACTGCTGTAACCATTTTAGCGGACTTCGGCCGCGAAATCAGGGACAGAAATCGGAAATGTGAGCGGAAACAAAGCTTTGTCAAAAGAAACTACGGCAATTTTCGTACATCAAAAAAGTTAATCATGACAAAGATTTAATCTTCCGCAACCTGGGTGCCCCTGTCTTCACCACATTGCCGCCACAGTTGACCGAAGCAGCCGCGCTTAAGAGGTGCCGCCGACCGTCAAACCGCGGATGCGCAGGCTGGGCTGACCGATGCCGACCGGCACGCTTTGGCCGCCCTTGCCGCAGGTGCCGACGCCGGGGTCGAAGCGGAAATCGTCGCCGATCATATCGATCTGGCTCATCGCCGCGGGGCCATCGCCGATCAGCGACGCTCCCTTGACCGGTGAAGTCACCTTGCCGTCCTCAATCAGATAGGCCTCGGTGCATTGGAAAACGAATTTGCCGTTGGTGATATCGACCTGTCCGCCGCCGAAATTGACGGCGAACAGCCCCTTTTTGACGCCGGCGATCATATCGGCCTGCTTGTCCTGGCCGCCGCGCATGAAGGTATTGGTCATGCGGGGCAGGGGTTGGTGCGCATAGGACTGCCTGCGGCCGTTGCCGGTCGCATGTGTGCCCATCTGCCGTGCCGACAGGCGGTCATGCATATAGCCGACCAATATGCCGTCTTCGATCAGGGTGGTGCAGGAGGTCGGCGTGCCTTCGTCGTCGATATTGAGCGAACCGCGCGCGTCGCGGATGGTGCCGTCATCGACCACGGTCACGCCTTTGGATGCGACCTGTTTGCCCATCTTGCCCGAGAAGGCCGAGGTGCCCTTGCGGTTGAAGTCGCCTTCCAGACCATGGCCGACGGCTTCGTGCAGCAGCACGCCCGGCCAGCCTGGCCCGAGCACGATATCCATTTCGCCGGCCGGCGCCGCGACGGCGTCAAGATTGACGAAGGCCATGCGGATGGCTTCGTCGACCTGGGCCTGCCACTTTTCCGGCTGGGTGATATCGAACCATGAGATACGGCCGCCACCGCCCATGGAGGCCGTTTCGCGGTGGCCGTTCTTCTCGACCGAGACGCTGACATTGAGGCGGACGAGGGGGCGGTAGTCGTGATAGATTTCGCCGCCCGAGCGCAGGATAGTGATGGCGCGTTTATCGCAGGCCAGAGATGCCGACACCTGGACGACATTCGGATTGCGGTCGCGGGCATAGGCGTCCATGGCCTGGAGCAGGGCGATCTTGTCGGCGAAGGCCATTTCGCCCAGGGGATCATGGGCCTTGTAATAGCTTTGGTTGGAGCGCACCGGATTGCCGGCCACCGCAACATTGACGGCCTTGCCCTTTTTGGCCAGGACGGCGGCTTCCGAGGCGCGATGAATGGCGTCCAACGACAATTCGGCGCTGTTGGCGAAACCGATGGTCTCGTCGGCGACGACGCGAAAGCCGAAACCCTGGTCGGCGCCGTAGGCCGATGATTTCAGCCGGCCGTCGTCGAACAACAGGGATTCGCTTTCCTTCTTCTCGATAAAGATTTCGCCATCGTCGGCGCCGTTCAAGGCCTCTTCCAGCGCGCCCTGGGCAGCGGCTATGTCGAAATCGCCCCAATCGGTGGCGACAGACAGAGAATCGAGGGAATCGGCCATGACGAACTCTTTGTAAAATTACGTATCGATGTCTATTTAAGCATCACGGTTGCGAATGGCTATGGCCAAAGTCCGGTCACGGGCGAAAAACTGACGCACCCCTGCGACATAAGACCGCATGCCGCTTATTGCCAAACCCAAGGCCTGCCTGTTTTTGCGCACGCGGCGTTGATAAAACTGGACATTCGCTTTTTTGCCCTTTGCATTTTCTTGTGAAGGCATTATGGGATCACTCTCAATGGCTGGTTCTGCTTCGCCGTATGCATGAGTCATGCGGGTGTTTTGCGGTCTCGCCGACAAGAATTTCAAAGGGTACGGCCGCTCTCGCGGCCTTAGGATGAGGTATTCTCGAATGGGCATGCGAGCGCTGTTCAAAGCCGCTTCGGCAGCTGTTGCGACATTTCTGCTGGGAAGCGCGCTTTCCGTTTCGGCCTTTGCCGAGCCGTTGAACGAAGGCCAACCGACGGACAAGGCGATGGGCTGGCAGCCCGCAGCGACCTTGTTCAAGGTCAAGGTCGAGCACTTCTACGATTACGGCCTGTTTCCCGTTATCACCGTCATCTCGCTGCTCGTTCTGGCCCTGCTGGCCTGGATCGTCTTCCGCTACAACAAGAAGTCCAACCCGGTTCCCGCGCGCTTCTCGCACAACACCCTGATCGAAATCATCTGGACGCTCGGCCCGGTCATCATCCTGGTCGTCATCGCCATCTTCTCGCTGTCGCTGCTGAAGTACGAAAACGATATGCCGACACCGGACGTTGTCGTAAAGGCGACCGGCAACCAATGGTTCTGGACCTACGACTATCCTGAACTGGGTGTCACCGATGTCGAGTCGCGCATCCTGCCCGACGCGCTGGATATCAAGAAGGCCAAGGCCGCCAATATTCCCTACCTGCTGGAAGTCGACAACAAGCTGGTCGTTCCGGTCAATCGTGTCGTCCATGTCGAAGTCACCGGCGCCGACGTCATCCACTCCTTCACCGTGCCGGCCTTCGGCTTCAAGATAGACGCTGTTCCAGGCCGTCTGAACAATACCTGGTTCAAGGCTACCCGCATCGGGACCTTCTATGGTCAGTGTTCGGAATTGTGCGGCAAGGACCACGCCTATATGCCGATTGAAGTCCAGGTCGTCAGCGATGCGAATTTCGACGCCTATATCATCAAGGCCGGTGGCAAAACCCGCGCCATGTTGGCGGCTGATGCCGCGGCTTCAGCGGCCGCTTCCGCCGCCTCGGCGTCCGACGCTGCGGCCGCCAGTGCAGCAGCTGCCTCGGGCGCCCCTGCCGATGCTTCGGCCAGCGGCTCTGCCGCCGCTCCGGTCGCGGGGGCTCCCGCCGCTGCCACAGGTACAACGTCTTCCGCTTCCGCAGCCGCTGCGGCGCCCGCGAACTAAATACAAGTAAGAGAGATAGATCCCCATGGCCACCGCCGCCGCCTCTCACGATCACCACGATGATCACGCTCACGAGCACAAGCCCGGTTTCCTCGACCGTTGGATCTTTACGACCAACCACAAGGATATCGGCACGCTCTACCTGATGTTCGCCATCATGGCCGGCATTGTCGGCGGGTCGTTCTCCGGCCTGATCCGTTGGGAACTGTACGAACCCGGCTTGCAGGTTTTTGCCCACGGTTCGCTGCTCGACCATTTGGGGCTGTTCAACCTCAGCAATCCCGACAACGCGAAACACGCCTATAACTCCGTCGTAACGGCCCACGCCGTTATCATGATCTTCTTCATGGTCATGCCCGCTATGATCGGCGGCTTCGGCAACTGGTTTGTGCCGATCATGATCGGTTCGCCCGACATGGCTTTCCCGCGCCTCAACAACATCTCGTTCTGGCTGCTGGTCGCGTCGTGGATCCTGCTCTGCACCTCGATCTTCACGCCTTCGGGCCCGGGTGAGGGACAGCACGGCTTCGCCGGCGGCTGGACCATGTACCCGCCGATGTCGAGCCGCGTCGGGTCGCCTGGACAGGCCATGGACCTGGTCATTCTGTCGCTCCACCTGGCGGGTGCATCGTCCATCCTGGGCGCGATCAACTTCATCACCACGATTTTCAACATGCGCGCGCCGGGCATGACCCTGCACCGTATGCCGTTGTTCGCCTGGTCGGTTCTGGTCACCGCCTTCCTGCTGTTGCTGTCCCTGCCGGTTCTGGCCGGCGCCATCACCATGCTGCTGACCGACCGTAACTTCGGCACCTCGTTCTTCGACCCGAACGGCGGCGGCGACCCGATCATGTTCCAGCATCTGTTCTGGTTCTTCGGTCACCCGGAAGTCTACATCCTCATCCTGCCGGGTTTCGGCATCATTTCGCACATCGTTTCGACCTGTTCGAAGAAGCCTATCTTCGGTTATCTCGCCATGGCCTATGCCATGGTCGCCATCGGCTTCGTCGGCTTCATCGTGTGGGCTCACCACATGTATACGGTCGGCATGAGCTTCGACCTGCGTGCCTATTTCGTTATGGCCACCATGGTCATCGCGGTGCCGACGGGCGTGAAGGTGTTCTCTTGGATCGCCACCATGTGGGGCGGCTCGATCGAGTTCAAGGTACCGATGGTATGGGCGATCGGCTTTATCTTCCTGTTCACCGTCGGCGGCGTTACCGGTGTCGTACTGTCCAACGCCGCGGTCGACTACTCGCTGCAAGACACCTATTACGTCGTCGCCCACTTCCACTACGTGTTGTCGCTGGGCGCCGTCTTCTCGATCTTCGCCGGCTTCTACTACTGGTTCGAGAAGATGTACGGCATCAAGTACAATGAGTTCCTCGGTCACCTGCACTTCTGGATCATGTTCATCGGCGTCAACCTGATCTTCTTCCCGCAACACTTCCTGGGTATGCAGGGTATGCCGCGCCGTTACATCGACTATCCGACCGGGTTCACCTACTGGAACCAGATCTCGTCGATCGGCTATGCTATTACCCTGGTCGGTGTCATTGTCTTCCTGGTGATGTGCATCGAAGCCGCCATCGTTCGTCGCAAGGGTGAAGCCAACCCCTATGGTGAAGGTGCCACGACCCTGGAATGGACACTGTCCTCGCCGCCGCCCTATCACCAGTTCTCGGAACTGCCGGTGATAAAAGACGACGAAGAGCACTAAGCCTTTCAGTCGTAAACTAAAATCGGGGGGTGAAGGTTCAAGCGATCTTCACCCCCTTCTTCATTCAAGGCGCAGAATTTGAGCTCCGATCCAAAATCCCAATCTGAGGTGAAGAAGGCGAGAAAGCCGGACATGCCGATGACACGCGAGCAACTGGCCGCCAATTATCAGGCGGCCTATGCGTCAAAGGCCATGCGCGGTACGCCCGGTGAATATTTCCAGTTGCTCAAGCCGCGTGTCATGTCGCTGGTCATCTTCACGGCCGTAACAGGGCTGGTCATTTCGAACGGCCACCTCAACTGGTTTCTGGCTACGGTCGCCATCCTCTGCGTCGCCCTGGGGGCCGGCTCGGCCGGCGCGCTCAATATGGCTCTGGAAGGTGAAACAGACGCCCTGATGCGGCGTACGCGCCTGCGTCCTGTGGCGGCCGGGCGTGTGACAAAGAACGACGCCCTGGCCTTCGGTGGCATCCTGGCCTTCCTGTCTGTCATGACCATGGGCCTGGCGCTGGATAGCTGGTTGGCGGCTGGCCTGTTGGCCCTGACCATCGTCTATTATGTCGTCTTCTACACCATGATCCTGAAGCGTCGCACGCCGCAGAATATCGTCATCGGCGGCGCCGCCGGCGCGTTTCCGCCGGTGATCGGGTGGGCCGCCGCGACCGGCCACGCTCCCCTGGAAGCCTGGATACTATTCGCCATCATCTTTTTGTGGACGCCGCCGCACAGCTGGGCGCTGGCGCTTTACACCACGGAAGACTATGCCAATGCCGGCATTCCGATGATGCCGGTTGTCAAGGGCGCCAAATCGACGCGCCTGCAAATTCTCATCTACAGCCTGGTTATGGCGCCCGTCGCCTGTTTGCCGATAGCCTTTGGCATGGGCGGTCTCGCCTATGCCGCCGTGTCGATCCTGGGCGGTGCCTTCTTCGTCTATCTCGCTGTCCGCGTCTTTTTGTCGCGTGCCGGCGACCATCCGGAAGGTGGTGAGCACAGTCTCTACGATGTTAAGAAGGAAGCCATGGCGGCGCGCAACCTGTTCGCCTTTTCCATTCTCTATTTGACGGCACTGTTCGCCACCTTGCTGATCGAGCACCTGATCTCGGGATTCCTGCCATGACAACCGAAGACGACAAACAGGCCTATCTCAAGGCTCAAAAGCAACGCAACCTGTTCATCGGCTTAGGCTTGGCTGCCTTCGTCATCCTCGTCTTCTTCGTGTCGATGGCGCGCATGGCGCAAGGCCTGCACCGCGACAGCGTGACGAAACAGGTCACCAGCGCTTCGATCGCCGCTTCACACTGACCATGAGTAAAAACTCCCGCATGGTGTTGATTTTGGTGGGGGCGCTCGTCTTCATGGGCGGCCTGGCCTATGCCAGCGTGCCGCTCTATCGCGCCTTCTGCACCGCTACCGGCTTCAACGGCACCGCCCGCAAGGCGCGTGTCGCCCTGGCTGAGTCGCAGGAGACCAATACCATCATCCGCGTCCACTTCGATTCCAACACCAACGGTATCCAGTGGAGCTTTAAGCCTGACAAACCCTATATCGACACGCGGGTCGGCAAGACCGCGCTGATTCAGTTCAGCGTGCGTAACAATGCCGATCATCCGGTGACCGGCCGCGCCAGTTTCAACGTCCTGCCCGACACCATGGGCCCATACTTCATGAAGCTGCAATGCTTCTGCTTTACCAATCAGACCCTTCAGCCGGGGGAGTCGCGCCAGTTTCAGGTGCTGTACTTCCTCGATCCCAAGCTGATGACGAACACCGACACGAAGACGGTCAAGGACGTGACCCTGTCCTATACCTTTTTCGAAGCGAAAGACGGCCAAAGCACGACAAAAACAGAATGATTAAGCTCAAGCGCCGCATGGCTCCTCGCATAAGCTCGGGCGCACGGTCGTGCTTGCCAGGCTTGCATGCAAAAACGCATCAAAGCCTGGAAATCTAGTCGATTTGTGCGCCGCGTTGCATTGTGTTTGAAAAGGAATTGGCATAAACGGGATTTCCGGCCTTGTGCCCGCAAGATACGAACAACTGCGCTTCGACGCAGAGCAAAATAGGTGAGTTAAGCTCGATGGCCCATCACGGCGTTAAACACGACTATCATATCATCAACCCCAGCCCGTGGCCGTTGCTCGGTTCGGCCTCCGGCCTGATCTGGGCTTTTGGCATGGTCATGGGCATGCGTGGCCTGTTCGGCGAGCCGAAAGGCACCTGGTGGCTGCTGTTCGTCGGCATCGCCGGTATCCTGCTGACCATGTTCGTGTGGTGGCGCGATGTCATCAAGGAATCGAAGGCGGGCGATCATACCCCGGTAGTGCAGCTGGGGCTGCGCTACGGCATGATCATGTTCATCTGCTCCGAAGTCATGTTCTTCGTCGCCTTCTTCTGGATGTTCTTCGAAATGGCCCTGTTCCACGGTCACCGATCCGGCGCTGCCGAGGCGATCGACGAAGTCAAGACGGCCTGGTCGAAATGGCCGCCGGAAGGCGTCGAAACGCTTGACGCCTGGCAATTGCCGCTGGTCAACACCCTGCTGCTGCTGACCTCGGGCACAACGGTTACCTGGGCGCACCATGCCCTTCAGGTCAACGACCGCAATGGCGCCAAGTGGGGCCTGATCCTGACGGTTATCCTCGGCGTCCTGTTCACCTGCGTCCAGGCCAACGAATATATGGAAGTCATCAAGGAACATAATTTCCACTTCTTCCTGCTGCCCGATGCCGCCGATGCGACCGGCGCCGCCAACCTCTACGGTTCGGCCTTCTTTATGGCGACTGGCTTCCATGGTTTCCACGTCCTCATCGGCACGATCTTCCTGTTCGTCTGCCTGTTGCGTGTTCTGGCCGGCGATTTCACGCCGAAGAAGCACTTCGGTTTCGAAGCCGCCGCTTGGTATTGGCACTTCGTCGACGTGGTCTGGCTCTTCCTGTTCGCCTTTATCTACGTCATCTTCGGCGGCACGCATTAAGTGAACTTCTTAGCGGCGGCCATGGGCAAATGCCCGGTATGCGGCAAGGGCAAGCTGTATAAATCCTACCTCAAAGTGGCGGATAATTGCACCGCCTGCGGGCAGAAATTCAAGGCGGCGGACACCGGAGACGGTCCCGTCGTCTTTGTCATCCTGATCGCCGGTTTCCTGACTTGCGCCGGTTTGATGGTCAGCCTCCTGGTCTACAGCTGGCCGGTCCTGTTTTTGCTCGGTGTCTGGCCGCTTTTCGCCGTCGTTTTGTGTCTTATCCTGATGCCCGTGCTGAAAGGATTGATGATCGCCTCCCAACTCAGGCACAAGGTCCGGGATTGATGTCCATCACCGAAATCCTGCGCGCCGTCCCAAAGGGCATGCTGGTGAGCGTCATCATTGCCTTTGTCTTCCTCAACGGCCTCGGCATCTGGCAATTGGAACGCCTGCGGTGGAAAGAAGGCTTGATCAACGACATGGCGCGCACCGAAGCCATGCCGCCGGTGCCTGCCGAACAAGCGCTGACCCAAGCAACTCCGGCATGGCGCTCCGTGACCCTGCCGCCTTGCACATTGGCGCCCGAGCGCTTCATCTATATGCACAGCGAATTGGCCGGTGAACCCGGTTTTCGCGTCCTCACGGCGTGCGGTGTTGCCGGTGGCAAGAGCGTCCTGGTCGATCTCGGTTTTTCCACCGCCAAACTGACCCTGGCCGACGGCGCCGATCTTACGCCGGTAGGACGGCTCAGGCCTTTTGAAAAACCCGGCATGGTGACGCCGGTCAATCGCCCTGCGGATAGTGACTGGTATTTTCGTTCGGTCGCCGATATGGGGCCGGTGTTGAAGGCCGATCTGCGCGACGATTATTTCGTTGTCCTTGATCTCTCGCGTTCCAACGCCCATATCGCCGGCCTGGCGCAAGGGCCGCTGACTGCGCCTCTGCCCAACCGCCATTTTGAATATGCCCTGACCTGGTTCGGCCTTGCCTGGGCAATGCTCGGCATGTTCGGGTCCTTTATTTATCAACGCGCAAGGGCGCGTTGAGTCTTTCCGCTCAAGCGCCGCGAGGCTCCTCGCAAAAGCTCGGGCGCACACTTGTGCTTGCCATTTGCATCCTGCAAATGGAATATCGGACTTAATATGAACTCAACCATTCTCGACGGCCAAAAGCTCTACCAGTTTGACAACGGCTTGCGCCTGTTGGTCGATCCGATGCACGGCCTGAAGACCTTTGCTCTGACGGCCTTGATCTATGGCGGCGCCCGTTTTGAAACGGCAGCGCAGTCGGGTTGGGCGCACCTTTTGGAACACATGGTGTTCAAGGGGGCGGGGGGGCGCAACGCCATGGAACTGGCCGAAGCCATCGAGCACAAGGGCGGCAGCATCAATGCTTCGACAGGTTATGAACACACCCGTTTCGAGGTCCGCGGCCTGAATTCGCTGTTGCCGTTAGCGCTGGAAATCGTCACCGATCTGATGTTCCGCCCGACCCTTGATGGCGAAGAGCTGACTCGTGAAAAGAAGGTGGTCGAGCAGGAAATCCATGAAGCCTTCGACACGCCCGACGACCACGTTTTCGATCTGCTGCAATCGGCCATGTTTCCGGACCAGGCGATCGGCCGCCCGATCCTCGGCAGCAAGCAAAGCTTGAAGCCGGCCAATCCGCTCAATCTGCGCGCCTTTGCCGAGACGCTCTACGCCCCGCATCAGATCGTCATCTGCGTCTCCGGCGGCGTCGATCCGGCGGAGGTTTATGACGTTGCCAAGCCGCTGATCGACAGCGTACCGGCCCATGCCGGTTTCGGTGCGCCGGTGCCGCTGAGTTTCGCACCCAATCGCGCCGTCCATAAACGCAAGATCGAACAGGCCAATGTCACGCTCGGTTTCAGTGCTATCGGCCGTCTTGATCCCGATATCATACCGCTGCGTTTGTTCAGTGAAATCCTGGGCGGCGGCATGGCCTCACGCCTGTTCCAGGAAGCACGTGAAGCGCGCGGCCTGGCCTATGCCATCGATTCGTTCGCCACGCCTTATCGCGACGGCGGCGTTTTCGGCATCTATGCCGGCTGTGCTCCTGCGGACGTCGAACCCTTGATCCAATTGGTGCAAAAGGTTTTGGGCGAACTGGCTTCCGATCCGACGGTCGCCGAACTCGAACGCGCCAAGGCGCAATTCATGACTTCGCTGTTCCTCAATCACGAAGGTGCCGCATCGCGAGCCAGTACCTTTGCCAGCCAGATGTCGACCCATGCCAAGGTCTTTACGCTGGACGAGGTCGCGGCCGAGATTAACCGAGTCAGCCGCGACGACCTGGTCCGCGTAGGCTCCGGCATAGCCAGCCAAAAGACCTTCGCCAGCGCGCTTTTGGGCCCACGGTCGATGGGCGATTTGCTGGCGGCCTGAAGCTTTATAAAATCCTCAGGTGCAGCATCATCACCTTATCCCAAACGTAACCAATTATGGTTAAATTGTCCGTTTGGCAGGGCGCGCGGTTCCGGGTAGAGACATGTCTGACATCAATCATCAAGGCTGGACGATGACCGGTTCCGACAGCCAATCAGGTCACGATCTACTCATGGCGGTAAATCACAAGTGTAATCCGCAGGCCGACCTTGGTAATGCCGAGGTCCAGGCCGAAGCGCTGAAGGCCGCCGACAGCCTGTTATGGTCTTACGACCTGTCGCAAGGACGTTTCGAATTTCGAGGCGATCTGCGCGCGCTCGACTTGCCGCCCATCCATGGCCGCATCACGCTCGACGATCTGGCGCCGCTGTTCGAAAAGGGCGAGATCGGCCGGCTCGAATCCGTGCTGCATTCCGTCGAAGTCCTGACCATGGCCGATCTGCCGGCCGATGATCACGTGCAATGCCTGCTGCGTCTGAAAGATCAACGCCTCGTCTATCTCAAGGGGCGCAAGGTCGCCAAGCACGTTGTTCTGGGCACCCTGACCGAATTGAGCCGCGATATACGCCGCGCCAGATCAACCATGGACAGCGGCCTGGCCGTCCATGACGTCAATCACGATCCGTTGACGGGGCTCTATAACCGCCAAGGCTTTCTCGGCGCCGCCGGGCATTTTCTGGCGCGTGAAGGCGACTATGACCTGGTCGTAGGCGACCTTAATCGCTTCCGCCGTCTCAACGAAGCCCTCGGCCACGAGCGCGCCGATATCGTGCTCAACCTGTTGGCCCAGCGTTTGCGCGACGCCTTTGGCGACCACTCCGTGCTGGCGCGCCTGGGCGAAGATGAATTCGCCGTCTTGACCGCCCGCGGCTTTCCGCGCGTCTCCGAGCGCATGCGCAATGCCTTGGAACGCACCATCACGGTCGCCGGCTTCGACATTCACCCGACCTTTTCAATGGGGGCGGTTTCGGTCGAAGGCGGGGCTGCCGCCCTGGAAAGCGCCGAACTGTTGCGCCGCGCCGAAATGGCCGTCGAAGCCGCCAAACAAAAGGGTGTCGGCGGCGTCGCCTCTTACAAACGCGATCTTGAAAGCGATGGCCTGACGCGCCTGGCTTTGGAGGCCGAACTGCGCAAGGCCTTTATCAGCGGCGAGATTCATGCCTGGTTCCAACCCATCGTCAATCTGGCGACCGGACGCATCGCCGGTTTCGAAGCCCTGGCGCGCTGGGTGCATCCGAAGCGCGGCGTCATCCCGCCCGACCATTTCCTCGGCGCCGCACGCGATCTCGGCATGATGGTCGACCTCGGTACCATCATCCTGAACGCTACGGTCAATAATCTGAAGGGATGGATGAAGGTCTATACCCTGCCGATCGACTTCTTCGTCAGCGTCAATCTGTCGGCGCCGGAAATCGAGCGCCTGCATCTGGTCGAGGACGTGTCGCGCCTGATCCGTGAAGCCGGCTTGCCGCGCAAGTGTTTGAAACTCGAAGTCACCGAAAGCGACGTGATGCGCGATCCGCAAGCGACGGCCCTGGTGTTGGAAGCCTTGCGCGACGCCGGCGCCGGCATCGCGCTCGACGATTTCGGCACCGGTTTCTCGTCGCTCAGCTATCTCGCCAAGCTGCCTTTCGACACCCTTAAGATCGATCGGTCGTTCGTCATGACCATGCAGGACGAGGAATCGTCGGAAAAGATCGTCCGTGCCATCTTGACGCTGGGGCGCGATCTTGGCTTGGACGTCGTGGCCGAGGGCGTGGAAAACATGGCCTTGGCCAATCGCCTCAACGGATTGGGCTGTGGTTTGGGGCAGGGTTGGGGCTTCGCCAAGGCATTGAAGCCGATCGAGGCCGAGGCCTTTCTGGCGGCGTCTTTGGGTTACAATACCAATGCGTTGATCGCCTAAGCCAAAATACCTTAAGCCCGCCCAGCTGTGCCCGACAGGTGGCCAGGCTCGACGCCCATGCTGGCCAGCGCACGTGACCACAGATGTTCCGGGTCTCCGCCGAACAGCAATTCCTGGCTGGCCGGCGCCACAAGCCAGGCATTGGCGCTGAGCTCCGTTTCCAGTTGTCCCGGGCCCCAGCCGGCATAGCCGAGCGCGATCAAGGTCTTTTTCGGGCCGGTTCCGGTTGACAGATCGACCAGTATGTCGCGCGACGCGGTGAGACCAACGCCTTGTTCCGTACCTTCACCCACCGTTATATAGGGGCCACCGAGGTCAAGGGTGATATCGTCCAGCGCATAGTCGAGTGTATGCAGCACGAAGCCGCGATCGTTTTGCACCGGACCGCCGCGATAGATCTTGATGGCCGAAGTCGCCCCATCGGCGCCTTCGATACCCAATTCCCGGGCCATCTTGCCGAAATTCAGCCCGTTGATAGGCTGGTTCAGCACCAGGCCCATGGCGTGCAGTTCATCATGCTGGCAAAGATAGATGACGCTGTGGTCGAACGGCTGTTCGGCCATGGACGGCATGGCGATCAGCAGTTGTCCTTGGTAGGACGTGTGCGCGTCGGCCTCTGGCGTTTCGGTTGTCGTCATCTTGGGGTGTAAATCCTTGGTCTTATACGAGACTAACATATATTCGCCTTCCGGTCTTGGCGCGATCCCCGATAAAGTTATATAGGGGATCACGTTTTAAACATATAAGGAGCCTGCCATGACGCTGCAAGTTGGTGATAAGTTGCCGGAGGTCCCCGTAACCGTCGTGGACGAGGCGGGTCCTAAATCGACCGCGTCGCGCGATTTTTTCGGCGGCAAGACGGTTGTGCTGTTTGCCGTTCCGGGCGCCTTTACCCCGACCTGTAGCGCGCGCCACCTGCCGGGCTTCAAGGACCATGCTGCCGATTTCAAAGCCAAGGGTGTCGATGTCGTCGCCTGTACGTCGGTCAACGACTATTTTGTCATGAAAGCGTGGGCCAAGGATCAGGGTATTGCGGACGAGGTCGTGTTGCTGGCCGACGGCAATGGCGATTTCGCCAAGGCAGTGGGGCTTGAGTTCGACGGCAGCGGTTTCGGTATGGGGCCACGGTCGAAGCGTTACGCCGCCGTGATCAAAGACGGCGTTGTCGACAAGCTGTTCGTTGAGGCGCCGGGTGAATTCCGGGTGTCGAGCGCGGAGTATGTGCTGGAGAATTTGTAAAGCGAGGGGATGCGTCCCCTCGACCCCATAACTTGTCCGTAGAAATACTTAAAGCCGGGTCCGAAGTGGCCCGGCTTTAAGTATTTATAATGAACGACTTACGAGGTCCAGGAGGCGTGCCTCCTGGCCTTACAACGCCTGCAACACATCCCGCACAATCCCCAGCAACTGATCATTCGGCACACGCGCCATCTGGGCCGGTGTCATCGTCTTACCCAGCCGTTCAGCCACTTTAAACCCAATCAGATACCCCATCCGCGACGGGATCGAGCCCTTATAATTGGCATAGAAGAAACGACCATAATCCTTGTCGTCGCGCGATTCCAGGCAGGTCAGCAGGTCGGCCACGGCCACGTGAACCGTCTCTGGCGTCACCTGGGTGAGTTCGGCATCATCGAGCAAGACGTTGACGCGTGACGCCTTCGGATTCATCAAACCGCTGACATAGGTGGCACAGCCCTCCATCCACAGCGCGACATAGACCTGCGGCGTCGCGTCGAGGCTTTGTTCGGGATAAGCTTGGGCCTGATACAGGTGGAAGGATTCGTGGTCGAGCAGCACCGACAGATCGGTCTTGGCCCCGTGATATTTGATGATGCCATCCAGGCCCAGGAACAGCGGTACCTTGCCCTGCCACGGCTGCAGATGGCCGTCGAAATTATACAGGGATGGCATGACATAGATGGGCGCGCGGTTTGAGTCGAAATCGGGCAGGAATTGCGCGAAATGTTGATTGTGCCTGCGGAACTGTCGCGGAAAATGCCGCCACAGCCGGCGGACATCGTCAGCTGTGGGATCGAACTGCGGCAGCCATTTGGTGATGCGCTCCTCGCTGAGTTTGACGCCCGAACCGTCATAGATGTCGGCATGCGGCGTGAAGAAACCGGCCATCAAGGCAGCGGCGCGATCGGGCCTGTTGAGCGTCCTGTCGTAGACCGGCCAGAAATCGGCCATCAGGTCGATATAGTCGGCGTTCTTCGCCAAGGCAGGGGAGGCGATGGCTGAGGCGAGCGCGGTCAGGAAAAGGCGGCGATGGAACATGGAAGGCACCCAGGATTGAGGCCGGGGGTCGCGGACCCCTGGACCCCATAACTATTTGTATAAATAATAAAAGCCGGGCCCAACAGGCCCAGCTTTTATTATTTTCTCGAATGGCTAACGAGGTCCAGGAGGCGCGCCTCCTGGCCTTAAAACTGATCATCCGCCAACGCCATCAACCCATCCGACCCGGCCTTCATCTTCACCAGATGCGCCTCGGCGTCCGGTAAGATGCGCTCCAAAAACACCCGCCCCACCTTCAGTTTCGTATCGAAGAACGGATCGGTCGAACCCTCGGCGACCTTTTCCTGCGCCGCCTTGGCCATGCGCGCCCACATATAGGCCGAACACGTCAAACCGAACAGATGCAGATAATCCAGCGACCCCGCCGCGGCGGCGTCCGGATTACCCATGCCATTCTGCATCAACCACATCGTGCCGTCGAACAGCTTCGCCTTCACGTCCTTCAAAGCCTTAATATAGGCCGGCACGATCGAACCCGGCTCTTCAGCCGCAATATAACCGTCGATTTCACCCAGGAAGCTCTGCAAAGCACGGCCGCCCTTGCTCGGCAACTTGCGGCCAACCAGATCCAGGGCCTGGACACCATTCGTGCCCTCATAGATCAGGGTAATGCGTACATCGCGCATATATTGCGACGCCGGGAAGTGCTCGGTAAAGCCCGAACCGCCGTGCACCTGCATGGCGTCCTGGGTCACCTTCAACCCCTTTTCCGTCAGATAGGCTTTGATCACAGGCGTAAGCAAGCCCATATAATCATTGGCCTTTTCACGGCCCGCTTCGTCTTCTGCCACCTTGGCCAGATCGGCTTGCAAAGCAACCCATGTCAAAAAGGCGCGACCGCCTTCGATCAGGGCGCGCGACTCTAACAACATGCGGCGTACATCGGGGTGAACCAGGATCGAATCCGCCGGACCGTCGGGGTTTTTCGGGCCGGTCAAAGCGCGGCCTTGAAGGCGGTCCTTGGCGAACTGCGTCGCGGCGACCAGCGAGGCGTGACCGATAGCCAGGCCCTGCAAACCAACGCCGAAACGGGCATTGTTCATCATGTAGAACATGATCTTCAGGCCCTCGTTCGGCGCGCCCAGCAGGAAACCCTTGGCGTCTTCATAGACCATGACGCAGGTCGAATTGCCGTGGATGCCCATCTTGTGCTCGAGCCCGGCGCATTGCAGTGAATTGCGCTCGCCCGGCACGCCGTCGGCATCGGGGATGAACTTCGGCACCAGGAACAAGGAGATGCCCTTGACGCCGGCCGGGGCGCCTTCGATGCGCGCCAAAACCAGGTGACAGATATTGCTGGTGAAATCGTGCTCACCGGCCGAAATCCAGATCTTCTGGCCGCTGATCCTGTACGAACCATCGGTCTGCGGCACAGCCTTGGTGCGCAATAGGCCGAGATCCGTGCCGCAATGGGGCTCGGTCAGGTTCATCGTCCCCGACCATTCGCCGGAGATCAGCTTGGGCAGGTACATGGCCTTCTGTTCGTCCGTGCCGCCGGCGGTCAGGGCCGAGATCGCGCCTTCGGTCAGGCCGGGATACATGCCAAAGGCCGAACCGGCGCCCGACAGCATTTCGGAAAAGGCGGTGTTGACGAAATGCGGCAAGCCCTGGCCGCCATATTCCGGATCGCCCGACAAAGCCGTCCAGCCGGCTTCCGCCATGGCCTTATAGGCTTCCTTATAGCCCTTCGGCGCCGTCACTTCGTGGGTGACCGGATCCAAGGTGCAGCCTTCCTTGTCGCCCGAAATATTGATCGGGTGGACGACTTCCTCGGTGAACTTGGCGGCTTCTTCCAGGATGGCGAAAACCGTGGCGCTATCGGCGTCGGCAAAGCCCTTCAGATTGCTGTACTGGTCGGTGTTGAAAACATCGCCGAAAAGAAACTGATAATCGCGGACGGGGGCTTGATAGGCCATTTTCTTATATTCCCTGTTGAGAAGTTCGCAGTTACGCTTTGATTAGGCTTCGGTTTCGGCCTCGACCGTCTTGATCTGTTCTTCCAGCCAGACACAACCGTCGGCCATGTCGCGGATGGCCGCATCGATATCTTCGCGCTGACGCTTGAGCGTCTCGATCTGGCCGCGGTACTTGACCAGGGTGGCGCGCATCTGCGAGGCACCATGGTCCTTCGGGGTATAGAGGTCGAGGATTTCGTGAATTTCGATCAGCGAAAAGCCCAACCTTTTGCCGCGCAGAATCAGTTGCAACCGCGCCCGGTCGCGCGGTGAATACAGCCGAGTCTGGCCCTTGCGTTCCGGCGAGATCAGGCCCTTGTCCTCGTAGAAACGCAGGGCGCGCGCCGTGACGTCGAACTCCTTGCTGAGCTGACGGATCGAATAGGTCTTGTGCAGGTCTTTGTGTTCCATGTCGGTTCTGTATGGCAAAAGTTTACATTAACGTCAACGTAAAGCTTAAGCAGATTTGACTGGCACGTCAACAAATTTGTTTCCCTAAGGGGAGGTTTTCCATGTGCATTGACACTGTGAAAGGCGCGTGGTCTCAATGGCGAAAAGGGGAGCGCGTCATGACATCCAAAGCCAGATTGATGATCGCCGCCAGCGCGTTGGCCTGTCTGATCACCATGGGCTGTGCCGGCAAGGCGGCGGCCCCGGCCACGGCGACGAGCGCGCTCGATCCAGCCTATCTGGCGGCCCATGTCTGCGGCAAGCCCGGCGATGCTGCGCCGACGTCTGATAAGGCCATGCCGTTGCTGGGGGGACTGGCGCCGATCCATTACGCCGTCTCTTCAAAAAATCCCGAGGTCCAGCTTTACTTCGATCAGGGTATCGCCCTGTTGTACGGCTTCGAATATGAGACGGCCTATAAGAGCTTCAAAATGGCGAAGACGCTCGACCCCAACTGCGCCATGTGCGGCTGGGGCATGGCCATGGCCCTGGGGCCCAATATCAACAACAGCGATATGAAGGCCAAGGATCTGGACGAGGCGCGCGCCTTGCTCGCCACGGCCACCAAGGCGACGGACCTAACCGATCGCGATCGTGCCCTGATCGATGCGCTCAATATCCGCTACGCTGCCGGCGCGCCGTCCGCCACCGGCAATGTCTGGACCGAAAAATTCGCCGACGCTATGGGCGCGGCGGCTCAGCGTTGGCCCGACGACGATTTCGTCACAGTCCTGGCAGCCGAGTCGGCGATGGATATGCGCCCCTGGGATTATTGGGAGCCGGGCGGTCATGTCGCCAAACCCTGGGGCGCCAAGGCCATGACCCTGGTCGAAGCCGTTCTAAAGCGCAATCCGGACCAGGCAGAGGCCATGCACCTCTACATCCACCTGACCGAAGATTCCGACAATCCGCGTCGGGCAGAGCCCTATGCCGATCGTTTGGGTGCCCTGGCGCCCAATTCGCCGCACCTGGTCCACATGCCCAGCCACACCTTTTATCCGCTGGGCCGTTTCAAGGATTCGATCGTCGTCAATGAAAAGGCGATTGCATTGGACGAAGGCATGGCGCGAGATATCGGCGCCGATCCGGCCTGGTACGGATATTATTTCCACCATGCGCGATTCATCATGTCGGCGGCCCAACAGGTCGGCGACGGGCCGACGGCCTTGCGTCTGGCGGCGCAGATGGAACAGGGCGTGCCGCTGGACAAGGCTTTGACGTCGGAATGGGCGGAAAGCACCCTGGCTCTCACCCTGCAGGCGCGCGGGCAGTTCCAGACCCCGGCCGAGGTCCTGGCCCTGGCCGCGCCGGACAAGCGGTTGAAGATTGCCACTGTGGCCTGGCGCGCCGTTCGCGCTGAAGCCTTTGCTCGCGCCGGCGATGTCGTTTCGGCGCGCAAGGAATTGAAGGCGCTTAAAAAGGCTCGCGATGGGGCCAAATCGAAAGATTGGAAGGGCTTTGTCGACCTGGCAAATGAGATGGCCCTGGGCCGTGTCGAATTGGCGGCCGGCAATAATGCCGCTGCGATCGCGCATTTCCGCACGGCCGTGACCCTGGACAGTCAGTTCGAATATGCCGAACCGCCTTTGTGGTTCCAACCGGCCGATATCGCGTTGGGCCGGGCCTTGCTGGCCTCCGGCGACGCCGCCGGCGCCAAGGCGGCCTTCGACCACGCGATCGCCGTTCGTCCGGGCAATGCCTATGCCGTCTGGGGGCAGGCTCAGGCCGAAGCGAAACTGGGTGACACGGCCAGTAGCCAGGCGGCCACAGCAGCCTTCGATGGCATCTGGTTGGGAGATACGGGCACGATGACGATGGATCGGCTTTAGGCTGGTCATGCTAAGTAATTGACCTGATGACCGTTGCGCCGTAAAGCCAAGCCTCTCTTATATGAAAGGCTCAAATCCCATCATGTCTTCCCTCGCCACCCTCGCATACGCCGGCCGTGCATGGCCGTTTGAACAGGCTCGCGCTCTGATCGCCCGCCTGATCAAATCACGCGTCGACGGGCACGAGGCGCAGAAACGGGCGCTCAGCCTGATCGAAGCCGGCAAGACGGATGAGGCATTGGGCGAGTATGAAGGCCTGGGCCGGCCGGTGATCTTCGAGACCGGCTATGGTCCGTCTGGCTTGCCGCATATCGGCACCTTCGGCGAGGTGGCGCGCACGACCATGGTGCGCCAGGCGTTCGAGGCCATGACCGGTGGCGTGTGGTCGACGCGTCTGATCTGTTTCTCCGACGATATGGACGGGCTGCGTAAGGTACCGGACGGTATCCCCAATGCCGAGGTGCTGCGTGAGGACCTGTACAAGCCTCTCACCGTCGTGCGCGATCCGTTCGGCGAATACCCGTCGTTCGGTGAACATAATAACGCGCGTCTTAAAAAGTTCCTCGATGGCTTTGGATTCGCTTATGAATTTTTGTCCTCGACCGATTGTTACAAGGGCGGGGTTTTCGATCAGACCTTGTTGACGGCACTCGATCGTTTCGACGATATCCAAAAAGTGATGTTGCCGACTTTGGGGGCCGATCGCCGTGCGACCTATTCGCCGTTCCTGCCGATTTCGCCCAAGACCGGGTTCGTCCTTCAGGTGCCGACGCTCGAGCGCAATGTGTCCAAGGGCACGATCGTCTTCGAGGAGAACGGAGAGAAGTTCGAGGTGCCGGTGACCGGTGGTCACGTCAAGATGCAGTGGAAGCCGGATTGGGCCATGCGTTGGGCAGCTTTGGGCGTCGATTACGAGATGGCCGGCAAGGATCTGATCGATTCCGTCAAGGTGTCGTCGCAGGTGTGCCGCATCCTGGGCGGCGTGGCGCCGGAGGGCTTTAATTATGAGCTCTTTCTTGACGAAGCCGGTCAGAAGATCAGCAAGTCGAAGGGCAATGGATTGACCATGGAGGACTGGTTGCGTTACGGCGCGCCGGAGAGCCTGGCCTATTACATGTTCCAGTCGCCGAAATCAGCCAAGAAGCTCTATTTCGACGTGATTCCGCGGGCGACGGACGAGTTCTTCCAGCAGTTGGATGCCTTCCCGAAGCAGGAATTGGCCAAGCAGATCGAGAACCCGGTGTGGTTTGTGTTGCGCGGCGATACGGCAATCAAGTCGCCGCCGGTGACGTTTGGGTTGATGTTGAACCTGGTGTCGGTGGCCAATGCCTCGGACAAGGAGACGTTATGGGGCTTCCTGCGCGCCTATATTCCCGGGGCGACGCCTGAGAGCGAGCCGGTTCTGGATCGTTTGGCGGGTTATGCGATCAACTATTTCGAGGACTTCGTCAAACCGACCAAGGTGTTTCGTTTGCCGGATGACAAGGAAAAGGCCGCCCTGGTGGAATTGGCGGCTAAGTTCCGTGAATTGCCGGTCGATACGCGGGATGCCGAGTTGTTGCAGAACATCGTCTTCGAGGTTGGAAAGGCGCATGAATTCGAGCCTTTGCGGGCATGGTTTCAGGCTTTGTATGAGGTTCTTTTGGGCCAATCCCAGGGACCGAGGTTTGGGTCATTCGTGGCTATCTTTGGCTTGGAGCGGACGATTGCGTTGCTGGAGCAGGGCGTGGCCGGTGAGCTGGTAGCTGCTTAACTTATGGGGTTTGGGGGCTGTGCCCCCATAACTTTTCTTTTCTTCTCTTTTCTTCCGCCCCAAAAGGGGCGAAGAAAAGAGAAGACAGGGAAGACTTGGGGCCTCAGGCCCCGTGGGCGCCCAGTCAAACCCCATAAGTTTGGAGGCTACCATGCTCACCGCCGCGCTCGCTCTCGCCACCGGTCTCCTCGCTGCCCCCAATCTTCCGGCCCCTCTCGAAATCGACGCTAAAATCCACGAAGCCATGGCGCAAACCCATGCCAAGGGCCTCGCCATCGCCGTCATCGACGAAGGCCACGTCGCCTACGTCCAGGCCTACGGCGTCCGCAACGCCGCCGGCGATCCGCTCCTCCCTGATACCGTCATGTACGGCGCCTCGCTCACCAAAACCGTCGTCGCCTACACCACCCTGCAACTGGTCGACCAAGGTAAACTCAAACTCGATACCCCCCTGGCTGACGATCTCGACAAACCCCTGATCGATTACGACCCTGAAGCCATCTTCCCCGACAAATACGGCCCCTACAAAACCCTGGCCGGCGACGATCGCTGGAAACAGATCACGCCGCGTATGGTCCTGACCCACTCGACCGGCTTCGCCAACTTCTGGTGGCTCGAACCCGATCAGAAACTCCACATCCACTTCGATCCCGGCACCCACTACAGCTATTCCGGCGAAGGCCTGATCCTCCTGCAATTTGTCATCGATAACGGCAAGAAATCGCAAGGCCTCGGCACGGCCATCGAAACCCTGACCCAGCCCAATTTCGACCGCCTCGGCATGACCCGTACCTCCCTGGTCTGGCGTCCCGACTTCCGCCCCAACCTGGCCGATGGCTGGAACGACAAGGGCGAGGTCGGCGAACACGACGAACGCAGCAAGGCGCGCGCCGCCGGCTCCATGGACACCACCATCACCGACCTGTCGAAGTTCGTCGCTGCCCTGGTCAAGGGCGATGGCCTGTCGCCCGCCTCCCGCGCCGAAATGGTTAAACCCTTACTCCACATCGGCACGCGCACCCAATTCCCACCGTTCCAGGACGATCTGCCGCCCGACCAACAGCGGAAAGATCTGGCCGCGGGTCTCGGCGTCATCGTCTTCGACGGTCCGCAAGGCCACGGCTTCTTCAAGGGCGGCCACGACGGCCAAACCGCCAACACCATGGTCTGTGTCGAAAACCACAAACGCTGCGTCCTCATCCTGTCGAACGACGTCCGCTCCGAAGCCGCCTTCGCCGACCTGGTCAAGTTCGTCCTCGGCGATACCGGCGTACCCTATGACTGGGAATATGGCGATCAGCCCGGCAAGTCTTAATCAACTGTTGACCATGCGCGAATCCGCCGGCGCCTGATCCCTATCGTTCATGCCGTAGTCGCGGATGACGCTGGCGATCCTCAGACGATAATCCGTGAAAATACCATGCCGGCCGGCCGTCTGCGCCCAGCGGTGCGGCTCGACATTGCGCCACGCCGCTACCGCATCCTCGTCGCGCCAGAACGACAACGATAGCAATCGCTTGGGATTGCTCAGCGACTGGAAACGCTCGATGGAGATAAAGCCGTCGATCCCTTCCAACCGCGGTTTCAGGCTGGCGGCTAGGTCGAGATAGGCGTCTCTCTGCCCCTCTGCCGGCTCAACCTCGAAAATGACGGCGATCATGACGGGTTCCGATCCAGGGTGCCGGCGACGTCCTCCAGAAAGGTTCGCTCCTCGCGCTGGATAAAGCGCATCTCCTGCGCTATGGCGAAATTGGCGATGCCTTCGACATCGGCACGCAAGCGGGCGCGATAGGCCTCATAGGCCGCCAGGTTATCGAAACGTATCAGGCCCCAGGCGATGTCGTTTGTCCCCTCCGACGGCAGAAAATAGCCGATCAGATGGCCGCCACAGCGCGGAATGATGCGGCCCCAGGCCTCGGCATAGGTCCGGAAAGCCTCGCGTTGAAAGGGATCGATCTGGTAGCGGATAAAGCAGGTCAGGCTCATGGTTTAATTCTCAATTGTTGACGGATGAAGTCTTCGCAGGCGGCATAAAGGGCAAAACGATTGGCTTCGAGATGCAGCAGGTGCGTGCCACACGCGACCGTCGCTTCGTGAAACAGCGGCGCCGGCACGCGGCCACGGAACCAGGCGATGTCATCGGCGTCGCACACCTTGTCCCAAGCGCCATGCACGATCAGGGTCGGGCAGGCGAGCGCACCAGGGTCGTAGCCGAGGTGTCCGCCCCAAGCCGCGGCCAGGTCGTTGTAGGCGTGACACGGCACGCGCACGCTGGGCGGGTTGCGTTCTGCGTTGCTGGGATCGGTCGCCAGCCATTTCGGCGCCCAGCCATCGAAATGCACACGCGACAAGACCTGGGACTCACCCGCCGGCACATCTTCGACAAAGCGGCGATATTGGTCGTCGGCCGTAATCAGCTTCCAGCCTTCCAAGGTGGCATCAGCTGTCCCCCGGCGCTGCGCGATCGGACCGAACAAAATCAAGGCTTTGATCTTATCAGAGCAGGCCGTCGAAAACATACCTATCGGTATGCTGCCCCAGCTGTGGGCGATGATAACGATCTGGGCATAACTGGTCTCGGACAGAATAGCCGTGACCGCCGAAGCAATCTGTTCGGACGCCGGAACGGTCGGCAGGTGCTCGCCACGCGAAGCACCATAACCGGCAAAATCCAGGCCCCAGACATCGAAGCCGGCGGCGTTCAAACTGTCGGCCCAGGAATAGCCGTCGAACCTGTGCCCAACCGAAAGGGCAATGGGGAACGTAGCGCCGTGAATATAGAGCACGGGCTGGCCGGCGCCGGCCAATGACCTGGAAGCATGCCGCCATAGGGAGAGCGGGCAGGGATGGGTGAGGCGAGTGAAGATGTCCATGCCGCCATCCTAAGGATTGACGACCATCGACAGTTCGATCACGATCGAAGCATGCCGAATATTTTCGTTGTAGGATCATGCCATGAAAAACGGTCCCGACATTGCCTACCTCGCTGCTCTTATAGGTGACCCCGCCCGCGCCAATATGCTGACCGCCCTGATGTCGGGCAAGGCGCTGACCTCGTCGGAACTGGCCCTCGAAGCCGGCATCACTCCTGCCACGGCCAGTTCGCATCTCGCCAAATTGGCCGAAGGCGGACTGATCTGCCAGATACCCCAAGGCCGTCATCGCTATTGGAGCCTGGCCGATGCCGCCGTGGCCGAGGTGCTGGAAAACCTGATGGGGCTAGCCGTCCGATCCGGCGGCCGCGTGCGCACCGGACCGAAGGAGCCGGCCCTACGCAAGGCGCGCGTCTGTTATGACCACCTGGCGGGCGATCTCGGCGTCCACCTGTTCGATAGTCTGATCGAAAAAAGCGTTATTGTTCAAAACAATGCGGGCGTAAGCTTAGGCCCCACGGCAGGCCGGTTTATCGAAGACATGCATCTCGACCTGACATCCGGCCATCGCGCCACCTGCCGGGCCTGTCTCGATTGGAGCGCACGCCGCCATCATCTCGCCGGCAAGCTGGGCGCCGCCCTGTTGCAGCGCTTTTTCGCCCTCGGCTGGGCGCATCGCGACAAGGACTCACGCGTCGTCACCTTCTCAGCTGATGGCGAACGGCAGTTCCTGTTGCTGACACGGATCGACGCGGCCGCTTAACCGATCAGGAAATGCGCCTGCAAGGTGGCGATCGGATGATGCTTGTGTTCCTGCCACGCGGACACCTCGACATTGGCGACCGTCCGGCCGACACGGTTCAGCACGGCGCGGGCATAGGTCGCCACCGGCTTGCCAGGGCGCAGATACTGCACGGCGACATTGATCGGCTTGGGGATATGGTCGAAGTTTTCGCTGAAAGCCAGTTGCGCCATGGCGGTGATTTCCATGAAGGCGCCGATGACGCCGCCGTGCAGGGCCGGGATCATCGGATTGCCGATCAGCTTGGCGGCAAATGGCAGGTGCGCCGTCAATTCGTCGCCGGCCAGTTCCAGTTGGACACCAAGAAAAGCGGCGAACGGGATTGAGGCCAGAACGGCTTCCGGATGCGGCCGGTCATTAGGATTGGTTAAATTGCCGGAATTGCTGTGCGCCATAATACTTACGCTTTCGACTTCAGGGTCGGCGTGGAAATGATAAAGGCCGCCTGGGCGGCTGCGACCGGGTCGTCAGGACTGACTTCATAGGCAAACGCGCGGACGAAACCGATCGAGCGCGTCACCTTGTAGCACTTGGCGGTGACCTTTAAGATGTTGTCGGGCATGGCCGGGCGCATGTAATCGATACGCAGGTCGAGTGTCGCTACTGGTTTATATTCATTGAGCTTGTCCCACACCGCCATGCCGCAGCAGTGGTCCAGCATGGCCGTCACGACGCCAGAAGCAATGACTCTCGTTTCGGGATCGCCGACCAGGTCGTCGCGATAGGGCAGGGAGGTCGTGACTCCGTCGTCGCTACGGCCGACATATTGCGCTCCGATCGCCTTCATGTAGGGCGTGTGTTCGACAATCGTGGCGAACATCTCGGAAAAGTGCGGCTGGCTCATGGCGAACTCATTTTTGTCTTGTCGGGACATTCTTGCGCATCTTGACCGCCGCGTCAAAACCTAATCCGACAGCTATGGGACATAGCGGTCGGCAAGGGCGAACGCCCGTCCGAGCTTATGCGAGGAGCCCGGCGGCGCTTGAGCCAAAAAAAGCAAAAAATCCTTGCAAAACCAACCAAAGGRGCATTTTACATGGAACATCCCTTATCTGTAACGAAAGCCCAACGATGTCCGCGTCCCTGGACCATGTTCCCGCCGCCAAATCCGCTCTGGTCCTGTTCTCCGGTGGCCAGGACAGCGCCACCTGCCTGGCCTGGGCGCTGACCCACTTTGAGCGCGTCGAGACGGTCGGTTTCGACTACGGCCAAAGGCACAGCATCGAGATGATCCAGCGCCAGACCGTGCTCAAACATTTCCGGGATGTCTTTCCGTTGGCGCGCACGCGCCTGGGCGAAGACCATGTCTGCGACCTGAAAGGCTTCGGCGCCGTTGCCGAATCGTCCCTGACGCGTGAAACCGAGATCGTGATGACGAAGCGCGGGCTGCCGTCGTCCTTCGTGCCTGGCCGCAACCTGGTCTTCTTCGTTTACGCCGCCGCCGTGGCCGACCGCCGCGGCATGGACCATCTGGTCGGCGGCATGTGCGAAACCGACTTTTCCGGCTATCCGGACTGCCGCAACAACACCCTGCAGTCGATGCAACAGACCCTGCAACTGGGTATCGAACGCCCGTTCGAAATCCATACGCCGCTGATGTGGCTCGACAAGGCCCAGACCTGGGCGCTGTCAAAGGAACTCGGCGGCCAGCCCCTGGTCGACATGATCCTCGAAGACACCCACACCTGCTATATGGGCGAACGCGGTGAGCGCCACACTTGGGGCTATGGCTGTGGTGACTGCCCGGCCTGTCAGTTGCGCAAGACCGGCTTCGAGCATTTCCTCGAACCCCAGCCGACCTCCCAGCCGCAATCGCGCTGATGTATAGCTTCAAGGAAATCTTCCTGACCCTGCAAGGCGAGGGCGGCCAGTCCGGTCGCGTCAATGTCTTCGCCCGCTTTTCCGGCTGCAATCTATGGAGCGGCCGCGAACAGGACCGCGCCATGGCCGCTTGCGATTTCTGCGACACCGATTTCGTAGGCACGGATGGAGAGAACGGGGGTAAGTTCCCCAAGCCGGCCGACGTCGTCGCAGCGTTAGATGCCGTCTGGGGTGGCCACTATACAGCCCAAAAAGCGGTGGTTTTCACCGGGGGCGAACCCTTGCTGCAACTGGATGCCGAATTGATCGCCGCCGTCAAAGCGGGCGGCTATTTCATCGCCGTCGAGACCAACGGCACTCTGAAAGCCCCCGATGGCATCGACTGGATCTGCGTCAGCCCCAAGGCCGACAATCGCCTGCATCAGACGCACGGCCAGGAATTGAAACTGGTGTGGCCCCAGGCCCAGGTCGATCCCGCCGAATTCCTCGGCCTGGATTTCGAACGCTTTTACCTCCAGCCCAAGGATAACCGCGACCAGGCCGCCAATACTCAAGCCGTCATCGACTATTGCCTGTCGCACCCGCAGTGGCGCATGAGCGTCCAGACACACAAACTGGTCGGGTTGAAATAAGGGGCTTACCCTTTTGAAAGCGTTTACATTATTGCCCCAAGTGCTAGTCTGGCGGTAACAGATCGAGGGGACGAACATGACGAAATTGAATCGCCGGCACGTGCTGGCCGCCGGATTGGGCGGCGGCGTGCTGAGTTTTGCCGGCCTGCGGGCGCGGGCGGCCGACGCAGCCGGTGATCCGCCGCCTCTGGCCGACTACGCCAAATCTCCGGTCATCGCCCATATTTCGATATCACCTGACGCGCAAAAGATCGCCGTCATCACCCAGGACGGCGACGACCAGTACCTCAAGACCTTCAGTCGCAACTCGCCGGACGTCCACACAATCGGCTTCGGCAAACCCAAGATACGCGGAATCTCGTGGGCCGACAACGACCATGTCATGGTCGTGACATCGTTGACGGTCGCTCTTGAACTCTATGGCGGCTTTATCCAGGAATTTCCGCAGGCGCGAATCTTCGATCCTGTCACGGGCAAATTCAAGCTGTTGTGGGACAAACTGCCTGACATCAGCAATGCTGTCGCGTTCGGCCAACTGCGTCGCATCAAGACGGCGGACGGCTATAAGATCATCAGCTCGACCCTGGCTACGATCGACACCAACATGACCAATCTCGGTGCCGAGGACCCGCGAAGCATCTGCCTCGACGCTTTTTCGTCCGACCCGAACAAGGTTTCCAGCCAACCCGACACGTTGAAGAGCATCGCCAATAGCAGTCTGCCGTGCTTCCCGGCTGAGGTATCGGATATTGTCCTGTCTCCCGATGGCCACGTGTTGGCTGCGGCCATGCAGGGGGAATTGTCGCATGGCGTATCGAAGTCCTGGGCCGTGCTGTGGAACCAGGCGGGACCGGGCGAGCGGGTCTTCATGAAAGAGGTCTACCGCACCAACTATACGACTCAGCCGCCCGAACTCCTGGGTCTGAGCGCCGACGGCGCCAGCGTCCTGATGACGGTGATGGATGACGACGGTTGGAGCTTTTATGTCATCGACAGCCATGGCAAGCTTAGCCCCACTTTGAGTGCGGGGAATCCGAATACCGAGCGCGGCGCTTTGTTCCATCCTGTAACCTGGCGCCACGCCGGTTTCGCCAACTATGGCGAGGTCCTGACCTATAGCTACAGCGATCCGTTGATGGATCAGATCGCGAAGGCCTTGCCTCAGGTTATCGGCGAAGAGTACCGTACAGAGATCGTCGATTTCGCCGAGGACCCGCGGCAATTGATTGTCCGGGTCGAAGGCGCCGACGATCCCGGCAGCTACTGGTTCCTCGATCTCGGCGCCGGCGTCACGACCTCGCTCGGCAGCATCTATCCGCAGTTGCCGCAGGCGTGGGTGACGCAGAAAACGGCAATACAATATAAGGCGGGTGACGGATTGGACATCCCGGCGTACCTCACCTTGCCGCCGGGCAGGCCCGCGAAGGATTTGCCGCTGATTGTCCTGCCGCATGGCGGGCCCGAAGCCCGCGACCACATCGATTTCGACTGGCAGGTCCAGGCCCTGGCGTCGCGCGGCTATGCCGTCTTGCAACCCAATTACCGCGGCTCGTCAGGCTACGGCATAGCCTTCACCCAGGCGGGCTACGGCGAATTCGGACGCAAGATGCAAACCGACCTCAGCGATGGAGTACGGTTCCTGGTGGCGCAGGGCACGGTCGACCCAAAGCGTGTGGCTATCTGCGGCGCATCCTATGGTGGCTATGCGGCCCTGGCCGGCGCGACGCTCGACCCGGGCGTCTATAATTGCGCGATTTCGATTGCCGGCGTCTCAGATCTCAAACTCAAAATGCAGATGCTCAAGGACAAGAGCGTCAACAAGTACGGTTCTTCTATGCTGTACTGGCAGAACTATTTCGGCGACAAGACTGACCTCGACGCCATTTCACCGATTGCCCACGTCGACCGAGTCACTATTCCGATCCTGTTGATCCACGGCAAGGACGATACCGTTGTCGAATACGAACACAGCGTGCGTATGGAAAAGGCGCTGAAGGCAGCCGGCAAAAGCGTCGACCTTATCTCCTACGCCGGTCAGGACCATTGGGAAACGATCCAGTCGTCGCGTATCGACATGATCACGCGCATCGTGGATTTTCTGAAACTTCACAATCCGGCCTGATGAGCCTTACGGCCGGCTCTTCGCCATCTCGGCCGTCGCCATGGCGCAGCCCTTGAGCACTTCCGTGCCGACGTGAACCTCGGCCGTCAGCGGATAGCGGCGCTCGCTCATCCCGTCTGAACAGGTGGCGACAGCAAGATTGACGGTCAGTTCGCCGGTTTGCAAAGCAGCCTGGTTACCATTGACCACAAAATCCGCCGGCATGTAGTCCTTCTCGGGTGCATCGGGACGGCTCAGTTTTATACCCTCCGGTTTAACCGTCAGGCCCCAGAAGGGCTCGGTGCCGTTCAACGAGACCGGTTCACGCAGATCCACCGTGTTTAACACATGCACGGCAGGCGGCGCATTCGCAGCGGCCGGCGGTTCCGATGGTGCTTCTGACGGCGCATCGGCTGGCGCTTCGGCCGGAGTCGAATCCATCGACCGCGAACAGGCCGCCAGGGTAAGGCACATAAAAAGAAGAGGCAGGCGAGGGGACATGGGGCGCTCCGGATGGCGCAGCCTAACACCATCCGGCACGTCCTGAAAGCCCTTAGGCCGCGTCGAGCAGCACCACCTCGGCGTCTTCCAACGCGGTGATGGTCAATGACGCTTCATCCTTGATAGCGGCGCCGTCGCGTGGTCCCAATTCGACGCCATTGACCATCGCGCGGCCTTTGGCGACGACCAAGTACAGATGCCTCTCCGCACCGGTGTCGACGGGCGTGTAGACTTCGCTCTGATCTTTCAGCAGGGTGGCGCCCAGCAAACGCGCTGGCGTATGAATTTTCAACGCGTCAGCGTCGCTATCGAAACCCGACGCCAGGGCGACGAACTTGCCCGACCGGTCGTCCTTCGGGAAGGGCTTTGCGCCCCAGGACGGTTTTTGGCCGCGCACATTGGGCTGCACCCAGATCTGGAACAGAGTCGTCTTGACGTTTTCGACATTGTATTCGGCGTGTCGGATACCGGTGCCTGCGGACATCACTTGCACATCGCCAGCTTCGGTCCGGCCCTTGTTGCCTAGGGAATCCTCGTGAGTAATGGCGCCTTCGCGGACATAGGTGATGATTTCCATATTGTCGTGCGGATGCGGCGGAAAGCCCGACTGCGGGTCGATTTCATCATCGTTCCACACGCGGATCGAACCCCAGCCCATCTTGGTGGGGTCATAATAACTTGCAAAGGAAAAGTGGTGTTTGGCGTTCAGCCAGCCGTGATTGGCTCCGCCCAGCTGATTGAAGGGTCTCTTGTCGATCATGGGAAAATCTCCTTGGTTGACGAGAATATAAGTGTAACCGATTTGATTACAATATGTCAGCTATGATGCTACTTACAGCCTTGGTCGTCAGTCGGCTTAAGGAGGCGGAAATTCGACAGCAGCATGGGACCGATGGGATGGGGCCACATTTCCATGCCCATCATTTCGCTTTCGATCGGGCAGGTCGACGTATAATGCTTTTCATAAGCATTCGGCTTGATGATCATCATCGCGGCATCGAGTTTTAGTTTTCCATTCAGATTATGCTCGATCGTCATGAACATTCCTGAAGTGGTGTCCGTTTGGCCATAGGACACCACCAGTACGTTGTCGGGCAAGGCGGCCAGTTCCTCGGAGGCTAAGTCTCCTGTCAAGGCGGGTAAGGAGGCGTTGTTGGGGTTGTCGGCAGGGCGATCGTCGACGTCTATCTTCGCCGGAAAATGCGGGGCAAAGGCTTTGGAAAAAAGCGGGAATGCCCAGCCTGTCGCCATCGACCGGGAACTGGACTGCGAACGTTTCGCCGGGAAAGATTAGTATCTTGCCGTCTTCTACGACATAGGGCGCTGGACTGACAGGAACGTCTTGAAAATGTGTGGCGTCTTGCCAAACGATCGCCTGGTAGACGCCGGTGCGACATGCCGCCTTGGCGCACAATTCCGCCACTTTGTCCTTGTCGTACGAGTCTTTCGCTTCCACCGGCATCGCCGTGATTAAGGCCGTTGCCGCGAAAAGTATCGTGAAAATTCGCATTCTTTCCCCCCTTTGTTCAGTTAACCGACTTTGTGAATTCCGCCGCCGGTCTGACCGCGATGGCGCAGATACGCATCCAGCAACACGCACGACATCATGGCTTCGGCCACTGGCACCGCGCGGATTCCGACGCAAGGGTCATGACGCCCTTTGGTCAGTAGCTCGACCTCCTGGCCCGTCATATCGATCGACTCGCGCTTGTTGAGAATCGACGAGGTCGGTTTCAGAGCCATCCGCGCGACCACGGTTTGCCCGGTCGAAATCCCGCCCAGCACGCCGCCGGCATGGTTGGATTTGAACTCCGGACCGTCCGGGCCCATGCGCATCTCATCGGCATTGTCTTCGCCCGACAACTCCGCCGCGGCAAAGCCTTCGCCGATTTCGACGCCCTTGACGGCATTGATGGTCATCAGGGCGCCGGCCAGTTCGCTGTCGAGCTTGCCGTAGATAGGTGCGCCCCAACCGGCCGGCACGCCCTCGGCCTGGACTTCAACGACGGCGCCGATCGACGATCCCGCCTTGCGGATGCCATCGAGATAGTTTTCCCATAGAGTAACGGACGCCGGATCGGGGCAAAAGAAGGGATTTTCGCCGACGATATCCCAATCCCAATTGCCGCGCGCCGCCTTATGCACGCCCAATTGCACCAGGGCGCCGCGCACCTTGAGATGCTCGCCTATCAGGGTTTGCAACACCTTCAAAGCCACCGCGCCGGCCGCCACACGTGCCGCGGTTTCACGCGCGCTCGACCGTCCGCCGCCGCGATAATCGCGCACGCCGTACTTGGCGAAATAGGTATAGTCGGCATGCCCAGGGCGAAACTGCTGGGCGATATCGCCATAATCCTTCGAGCGCTGATCGGTGTTTTCGATCAGGATCGAGATCGGCGTACCCGTGGTCACGCCTTCAAAAACGCCGGACAGTATCTTCGCCTCGTCGGCCTCGCGCCGCTGGGTAACGAAGCGCGAGCCGCCGGGTTTGCGCCGGTCCATCGCCCATTGGATGTCGTTCTCGCTCAGCGGCACACCCGGCGGGCAGCCGTCGATGACGCAGCCGAGTGCCAGTCCGTGGCTTTCGCCCCAGGTCGTGACGCGGAAAAGATGGCCGAAGGTATTGTGCGACATGGGAATTTCCAAAGATAAACAGGCCTTGGCTTTAGTGGAATTCACCTCAGCCTGCAATTTTTTTAGTGTGCAAATCGCCCATCACGTGGCCATATGTCGGAGACTGGTTTCACACGAAAGCACCTTGGCCATGCTCACGTTTCTCGGCAAGATTCCCTTCTGGCTCAAGACCGTCGTCGCTTTCGCCGCCGGTATTGCCGTGGCGCTCTATTGGGGTAAGGACGCCCTGCCGGTGTTTAATCCCATCGGCGACACCTATATCCGCGCCATCAAGATGCTGGTCGCGCCGCTTGTCTTTTTCACCATCGCCAGTTCGGTGGCGCGCCTGGGCCATCAGGAAGAGGGCGCGGAAAAAGGCGCCGGCGGCCGTGCGCTGCGTTTGGGCGCCTATACGATCGGCTGGTTCATGCTGACCTCGGCCATCGCCGTCTCGATCGGCCTCGCCATCGGGATCTACTTCCAACCGGGGCTCGGCGTCGGCCACCTGCCGCTCGACACGTCGCCGGTTAAGGTCATTCCGGGCCCTGTCGAAGTCATTACCGGCATCATTCCGTCGAACATTTTCCAGAGCTTTGCCGAGGGCAAGGTGCTGAGCATCGTCTTTTTCGCCATTCTGGTCGGCGCAGCCTTGGGGGCTTTGGGTAACAAAACCAAGGAGTTGGGGACGCTGATTGAACAGGGCTCTCAGGTCATGTTCAAGCTGACGCGCTGGATCATTCAATTGACGCCTATCGGCGTCTTCGGCCTGATCGGCAGCGTCGTCGCCGGCTACGGCCTCGAGGCCCTGCGACCGCTTATCCCCTATATCGGCCTGATCTATATGGGCTGCCTGATCGAAATCTTCCTGGTTTATCCGACTCTGCTGAAACTGCACGGCCTGCGCGTCACCGGCTTCTATAAAGGCATTTTCACCGCCCAGCAGACGGCCTTCTTCACGTGTTCGTCGATCGGTACCTTGCCGGTGTCGCTGCAAGTGGCGGTCGACAACCTCAAACTATCGAAAGCCTATGCGGGGTTTGCCTTGCCGCTGGGCGCCAATATGAAGATGGATGGCTGCGGCGCCATCTATCCGGCGATTTCGGCCATCTTCACCGCCAACTATTTCGGCGTCCACCTGACGCCGACCCACTATATTATCATTGCGCTCAGCAGCATTCTGGGCTCGCTGGCGACCGCCGGTGTGCCGGGCGTCGCCACGGTCATGCTGACGGTCACCCTCTCGGCCGCCGGCCTGCCTTTGGAGGGCTTGGCGCTCCTGGCCGCCATCGACCGTATCCTCGACATGATGCGCACGGCGACCAATGTCACAAGCCAGCTGGTCTGCGCCACCCTGGTCAGCCGCGAGAACGGCCTGATTGAAGCCGACTCGCCGCTGCTATCCAAAACCGCGGCCAAGGTTGCAAAAATTTAGGCGCTTTCCATGGCGCGCAAGGCCATAGCCCGCAAAGCCCTCTTCTGTACGCCGGCCTCGTCGAAATTGGCGGCGTTCAACCAAGCGACCAGCCGCGCCTCGACCTGTGGCCATTCCTCGCAAATCACTGCATACCAAGCGGTATCCCGTCTGCGGCCCTTGGTGACAATGGCGTTGCGGAAAACCCCTTCAAAGGTGAAGCCCAGCCGCAAGGCTGCGGCATTCGACGGCGCGTTCAACTGATCGCACTTCCATTCGTAGCGGCGGTAGCCGTGCTCAAAGGCGTGTTTCATCATCAGATACATGGCTTCGGTCGCCACGGTCGATCTCTGCAATGACGGTGAAAAGGTCAGGCCGCCAATTTCAACGCAGCCATTGGGGCAATCATACCGCATATAGCTGGCGTGACCGACCGGTTGGTCACCCTTCAGGATAACAAAGGTGTGGAAGTCCCTGTTTTTTTGGTAGGTTTCGATACTGTCAGCCAGTTCCTCAGCCGATCCGAACGGGCCGTAGGGCAGGTAGCTGAACATCCGCCCGTCGTCCTTGGCATATTCTTCGAACAACCCTTGCGCAAACACCCTGTCATAGGGCTCGACGCTGCATGTCCGGCCGATCAATTCGGCGCCCGGCAATTTATGGCAGCCGTGCCAGTCCGGCAGGGCTTTGCCGATCGGGTTGCCGAAAGCGTCGTTGCGAATGCCGAGCGACGGGCTGAAATCCTGATAGGGCATATGGCTTCCTCTTCTGGTCTCTTTGCCAGAGGTTAGCCACAGATTCCGGCCTTAGGCCACCCACTTTTGCCGGAAGTCGCTCACAGCTTCGTGCCATGGCCGCACGGTATCGGCAGCGGCCTCCAAACGGAGATAGAGATTACCCGCGGCGGCCATGCCGGTGGCTGGCAAACCCAGCCCATTCAGGCAAAGACTCGAGCCGCGCGGCGTGTCCTTGGCGACATCAACCGGGTGCGGTCCGTGGGGCGTCATGACCTCCGCCGTGCCGCCTGTCGCGAACAGGCGCGCTTCGATGCGTGCCGTCATCCAGATGTCGTCACCCCAGGCACGGCAATGCGGTTCGGTGTCGATCGCAATATGAAACAGCTGCTCCGCCCGCGCTGCGCCGGCCGTTTTCAGCGCCAACGTATCGCCATTACGCAGCCCTTTCGGTAAGTCGATACGCACGGTCTTCATCTGGGTCAGAGACGTCAGTTCCTCGTGTACGCCGGAGACTTCAAGCGCCGGGACATCGCGCTGAATTTCGCCACCGAGGATGGCCTGTTCCAGGGTAATGCGCAATTCAATCGCGTCACCGTGCGTCAAATCCTGCAATAATTCAGGTTCATGGACCGATGTCCTGCTGTCCGACATCAACATGTCGCGCGCTCTTAAGATGCGCCGAAGCAAGATATCGCTGCCGCCATTGACGTCGGGATGAGCTTCTTTCAGCTTTTGGCGAAAGGCATTGCGCACATCGTCTTCACTCACCTGACCGCCCAACCCGAGCTCACTCAGCGCGCCGGCTCGCGTGTCCGTATCGAGACTTTTTACCAATGCCATCTTGAAGTTCAGGGTCCCGAAGTCCATTGTCCGAAAGCGATTTATCGCCCAGCTATGGTTTGCAAAGTCTTAAAATTCTCATGTCATCGACGCTCATTCCGCCCAGCCCGTCCGAAGCCGACTACGCCGAAGCCCACGCCGCCCACGAGGCCGAGATCGAGGCCGGTGAACCCTTCGCCTTGTTCGGTCAGTGGCTGAAGGACGCGGCTGCCCGTGAACCCAACGATCCGAACGCCATGGCGGTCGCGACAGCCGATGCCGACGGCCTGCCGGACTGCCGCATGGTGTTGTTGAAGGACTTCGGCGAGGCCGGTTTTGTCTTCTACACCAACACCTTGTCGGCCAAGGGGCGGCAACTGACGCAGAACCCGAAGGCTGCCTTGCTGTTCCACTGGAAATCCCTGCGCCGCCAGGTACGTATCCGCGGCGAAGTCACGACCGTCAGCGATGCCGAGGCCGATGCCTATTTCCACAGCCGCGCCCGTCAAAGCCAGATCGGCGCCTGGGCGTCCGACCAATCCCAGCCCTTGCCGGATCGCTTTGCGCTGGAAAAACGCGTCATCGATTACGGTTTGAAATTCGGCCTCGGCACGATCGACCGGCCGCCGCACTGGACCGGCTATCGTGTCGCTCCGCTGGCCATGGAGTTCTGGCGTGACAAGCCGTTCCGTCTCCACGATCGCGTGCACTTTACCCGCGACACCGTCACGGCCAATTGGTCGCGCGAAAAGCTTTATCCGTAACCTACGGATAATCCTTATTCTTCCAATACCTACAAGGACCCGATCTTGTCTCTCAGCCAAGTTCTCTACCACCTGAAAGAAGGCGCCGACGCCGTCATCGAAACCTCGTGCGCCACGGTCATCCTCAAAGGGACCAAGGCCTATAAGGTCAAGAAAAGCGTCGACTACGGCTTTCTCGACTTCACCTCGCCCGAAAAGCGCCGCGCTGCCCTGCTGCGTGAATTGCGTTACAATCAACGCATGGCGGCCGACATCTATCTCGGCGTCGAGGATATCGGCGGCGAAAGCGTCCTGGTCATGCGCCGTTTCGACACGGCCGGCGTCCTGGGAGAGCAGAGCACGGCCCAGGCCGGTTGGACGCCCGATCCCGAGACCATGCACGACCTGGGGCAATTGGTGGCCCGTTTTCACGCCGGCTCGGAAATTTGCCGCGACGCCGAACATGTCAACAATATCAAATACGTCGTTGATTCCAATAAAAGAAATATCGATGTTTTCCGCGATCAATTGGGCGCCGAGGCGGTTGATGCCTATGACGCGGCGATCCAAGCGGCTTACGAATCGCTCAAGGACGAGGTCGTCAAACGCTTTGACGACGGCCATGTCCGCCACTGCCACGGCGATCTGCATCTCGGCAATATCCTGATCGAGCACAACAAGCCGGTCTTGTTCGATTGCATCGAGTTCAATGAACGCCTCAGCCAGATCGACGTCTTTTACGACCTAGCCTTCCTGCTTATGGATTTGTGGGTGAGGGGGCATGAAGCCGCCGCCAACAGCGTCCTCAATGTCTATCTCGAACAGGCCGCGCGCCTGGAAGACGATGTCGCCGGCATCTACGCCGGTCTGAAATTGCTGCCCCTCTATATGTCAGTGCGCGCCGGCGTGCGTTGCCACGTCAATGCCAACTATGTCGGCGAAGCGACCTACGGCATGGACAAGGCGCGCATGTATCTCGAAGCCGCGCATCGCTTTCTCGACCTGGTTCCGGCGACTCTCGGCGCGGTCGGGGGCCTGTCGGGCTCAGGCAAGAGCACGGTAGCCAGACAAAGGGCGCCTGAGGCCGGGCGGGCGCCGGGCGCCGTTATTATCCGCAGTGACGAGCTGCGCAAGCGTCTGTGGGCATGTCCCGAATATGAACCTCTCCCTAAGGAGGCTTATGCCGCCGATGAGAATGATCGCGTCTACGGTCATATGCTCGATCTAGCGGCGGTCGCTTTGCAGGCTGGTCAGTCTGTTATCCTCGACGCAACCTTTCGCGAATCCACCTGGCGTGAGCGTGCGGAGGTACTCGCCCAGCAGGAGAAACTTGCGTTCGGCGGGATATGGCTCGATGTTTCGGCGGAGGCGCGCGCCGAACGTGTAAAGGCTCGTCTTAGAGATGTTTCAGATGCAACTGCTGCCGTAGCGTTAAGCCAGCAAACGGTTGATACCTCTCAACTTTCATGGCATATACTCACCCCCGATCGCGCCTGATTTTAACCCATCCAGTTGTTCATCCATGACGTATAATAGTGGGCATTGGTCAAGATCGGACAATTGCCACTCGTCGTTTTTCGCCTGTTGAAGGTAATTCCGTGACGTAGCTCCGGCGGGGGCTAATGTGCGCGTACGCCGTTAAACCAATAAATAAGGGAAACCCCATACGTGACGGATGACTTGCCTGATCCCGCCGACAAGAAGCCGCAAAAGAAGAAAGGCCTGGCCTTTGCTCAATGGGCTTTTATAGTTGCGCTTATCGTGCCATTGTTTCTGCTCGGCACCATGATGGCAACCAATCTCGGTTTTATCCCGACGGATGTTGGTGTCCGTACCCTGGCACTCGGAGTGGGGCCGCGTTTGGCCATGGCGGCCCTGGCGATTTCCGGTTTGTCTTTGTTGATTTCCTTGTTTATGGCGCCGAAACGGTACGCGCCGTGGGCCTTGGCAGCGGCTCTTATTTCCGGTGGCATAATGGGCGGCTATTCGCTTTATCACCGCCAGCTTAAGGCCTATCCTCCAATCGCCGATGTCGCCACGAATTGGTCGCCGGCCGTCAGCCTGTCGGACAAACTGATCGCGGCTCGTGGGGCCGATGCCAAAGCGGTCGAAGATCTGCCGCGTGTACCGCGTAACGAATCGATGGAGTGGGGCGGCAAGACGATACCCGCCATCAACGACGCCACGTGTCCGGGCGCTCGAACCGTCCATCGTAAGGATATTAGCGCCGAGCAGGTCGAAGGTTTGTTTCGGTCCGACAAGAGCTATAGGGTATATGGTAAGGCCCCCTGGCGTGTCGAAGCGATACATCAGGACAACTTCTTCGGGCTCAAGGCAGATGTCGTCGTGCGCCTCGATCCGACGGGCGTAGATGTCCGCTCGATCAGCCGTTACGACATGCCGGATCTGGGCGACAATTGCCGCCGTGTGACCGACATCGTCAACAAGATCAAAGCCTTGCCAAGTGATCCTGATATGCTGGACCAAACAGCGGCGGATGGTGTGGCCTTGTCTGCCGCGTCGGGAATGGCGCCGGGCAGCGATATGCCTGCCGATGGCGGTGGCGATTGAACGGATTGGCTTAACTTTTGCTTAACCTCTGGCGAAACGACAGAGGTGCACCGTGGCTGAGGCAACTATTTCTTATATATCAAAACGTTCCCAACGCTGGGTGGCGGCTGTGCTCAGTCTGGTTTTGATACATGTGCTGGTAGCGAGCTGTACGCCCGAGCCCGTTTCGCCCATGGCGGCACGTATTACCCTCACGCGGTAACTGCGGTAAAAAGTTCCTGAGCGAGGTTACTGTGTGACAACGCCGTCATCCTTACCGGGTGCGATTGCGACCGGCCTGTGACGAATCTCCATCATTGAGGCATATTTTCGCACTTGCGGCACATTGTCTGCTTGTCGCGGCGCCACGATCTAAGAAATGATTATGGGCCCAATAAGCGAAAATGGGGTGTTTTTTTGCAAAACGCTGTCCCTGTCCTCCCTGCCCGCAATTAATCTTTAATCAATTGATTTGCCTTAGCTATATTCTGCGCATCACCAGTGGTGACGCAATAGTAGGCGTGGAAAAAATCACCCCATAGGCGTAGTCCGGCCTGACCCTGTGTAAGGTTGCTCGTGTGACTTTATTGAAACAGGTTTCAAATGATATAGACAAAAATGTGTCGTGCGATTGACGGATTCACGACAGCGGTCTTTAAGTTCATTAACAGCGTGTAATGCTGGAAACTGCGGCGGGTACGCCTATACCCACACTGTAAACCCGGAGAACAAACGAGTGAAAAAGATAACTCTGCGATCGGGCCTGATGGCCACGACGACAATTTGCGGCATGCTGTCCGGCGCCTTCGCCGTCAGCGCGCTGACCCCGACGGCCGCGCTTGCTCAGGACGCCGCCCCGGCGGCCGCCGCTCCGGCCGACGACACCACGACCGTGGTTGTTACCGGCTCGATCATCCGCAAGAAGGCGCTGACCTCTATCTCGCCCTTGACCGTCACTTCGGCGGCCGACTACGAAAAGCGCGGTATCACCACGATCGACCAGGCTGCTCAGCACCTGTCCGGCAACAACGGCGGCGCGATCACCAACAACTGGTCGACCTTCGGCTTCTCCACCGGTGCCTCCGGTCTGTCGCTGCGCGGCCTGACGTCCAACTCGACCCTGATCCTGGTCGACGGCATGCGCGAAGCCTATTATCCGCTCGGCGACGACGCGACCCGTAACTTCGTCGACCTGAACACCATTCCCGACGCCACCATCGACCGCATCGAAACCCTGCAGGACGGCGCGTCGTCGACCTACGGCGCCGACGCCATCGCCGGCGTTGTCAACGTCATCACCAAGAAGACCTTCAACGGCTTCACTGGCAAGATCGAAGGCGGCTCCGCTGAAAAGGGCTTCGGCGGTCACCAGATGGTTTCCGGCATCTGGGGTAAGGGCAACCTGAACACCGACGGCTATAACTTCTATGTCAGCGCCGAATATCAAAAAGACGACCTGATCAAGTTTGCCGACACCGACTACCCCTACAACACCGCCGACCAAAGCAAGACCTGTAACGCCGACGGCTCCGACTGCCGTACCAATGGCGTCACCAACGGCATCCAGTTCGACGATACCTTCCCGGGCGTCGGCACGAACACGGTCGCTTCTGTTCGCCCGTATACCCAAGCCTTTGCCCCCCACGGCAACTGGCAGGAAATCAACCCGGCCCTGAATTGCAGTGGTTTGAAGGAAGTCACTATCACTGCAGACGAAGCCGCCAACTCCGGCATCGGGGGCATAGCGGCGGGTACCAAGCTTTGCCAACAAGACCTGGTCAAAGACTATGGTGTCATGCAGCCGGAAGATACTCGCAAGAGCCTGTCGGCGCGCTTTAGCAAGCGTTTCAGTGACGACATGGAAGGCTACGCGTCGGTTAACTGGTATCAGAACGATACCTATCTCTATAATAACCCCTCCAGCATCCGTGCGGCAACGACTCCGGGCGCCGCTGGTTCGTCAGTTTCCACCGCTGCCGCCGACCCGAACGCCTATGCCTTCGCCTCCGGTCTCTACCTGCCGGTTTATGTCTGCCCGCGCGACACTGTTGGCGCGTGTACGGCGGCCAACGGCACTCTGAACCCGAACAATCCGTTCGCTTCGGCCGGCGATATCGCCCGTATTACCTATCGTCTCAACGACATCAAGAACGAAACCACGACGCAATCGCGGACCCTGCGCTTCGCCGCCGGCCTGACCGGTTCGGCTGCCGGCTGGAACTACGACATCGGCGCCACGGCGATGAAAACCAATCTGGATATCACCCAGAAGGGCCGCATCTTCGTTTCGCACCTGATCGACGTGGTCAAGGACGGTTCCTATAACTTCATGGATCCGTCGAAGAACAGCCAGGCAGTCCGCGACTACCTGTCGCCGACCAATGTGCAAAAGTCGACGTCGGAACTGGACATGTTGCAGGTCAACGCCTCGCGCGATCTGATGGATCTGGGCGGTGGATCTCTGTCCTTGGGTTTGACCGGTCAAATCCGGTATGAAGCCATTGACAACCCGTCGGCCAACCCCGATCCGGTCGGTGGCGATCCTACGGAACGTTACTTCACCATCAATCCGTTCGGCGCAACGGGTAGCCGTACCATCACGGCTCTCGCCTTCGAATTGGACGCACCCTTCACGCCGAATTGGACAGTCAATATTTCGGGTCGTGAAGACCGCTACTCGACGGGCTTCTCGGCCTTCTCGCCGAAGTTCTCGACCAGCTATAAGTTCCTTGACGGTAAGCTGACCCTGCGGGGCACCTTCTCGCGTGGCTTCCGCGCTCCGTCGATCGCTGAAACCAATTCGGATCCGTCGACCGGCTTTGTGACCTTGAACGCCCCGGATTGGTTCATCGATGAAGAACACGCTCGCGTTCCGCATGATCCGGACTGTAACACGACCGGCCATCCGGCTTGCGGCAACGGTTACGGTGTCGGCTATTCGTTGGGCCTGACCACGATCGCCGCCAAAGACCTGAAGCCTGAAAAGTCGAAGAACACCACGGTGGGCTTCGTGTGGCAGCCGACGAAGTCCCTGGGCTTCACCTTCGACTACTACCAAATCCACAAGTCGGGCGTTATCGCCGGCGCCAACTATGCGCCTGCCATCGACGCCTACTTCAATGGCGATCCGATCCCTGCCGGCTTCACCATCACGCCAGGCGCCGTCGACCCGTTGTTGCCGAACGCTATGCCGACCCCGGGCTTCATCCAATACGGCCTGCAAAACCTGAACGCTCAGGACACGGCAGGTATGGATGCATCGGTCATCGGTCGCTTCGACCTGGGCTGGGCCAAGTGGACCACCACAGCTGAAGCCACCTACATGCAGTACTACACCCAAACCTACAATGACGGCACCAAGCAACGTTATGACGGTACCTTGGGTAATAACCAGATCACCTCGGGTTCGGGTACGCCCAAGCTGCGCTGGAACTGGCAGAACAACCTGGACTTCGGCAAGCTGAACGTGTCGGCCACGGCCTACTATATCAGCGGCTACAAGGCCATCGCCATGGATGCTGGTGATACCGACTATAACGGTACCTGCGACTCGCCCGGAAACGGCAACGTCGCCGTCGGTTATCGTAACACCGGTGAAATCGTGAAGTGTAACACCGACTCCTTCGTCGATGTCGATATGCACGCTTCTTACGAAATCAACCAAAACTACAGCATCTACCTCGACGTGCTGAACGTGTTCGGTGCCAAGGCTCCGGAAGACCCGAACAGCACCTACGGTCTGACCAACTACAATGCCGCGTTCCACTCCGCTGGCGTTATCAATCGTTACTTCAAGGTCGGTGCGAAGGTTAACTTCTAAACCTTTTCGAACCTGATTGAGCTGAGGGGCGGTGCCGTTTACGGCGCCGCCCTTTTTCGTGCGTCGTCACAAGCGCGCAAACCCGACGTAAATCTTGCAACTCTGCGCATTCAACGTAGATGATGAGGAAGTCGATGCTCTGATTCAGGCCGTTCCGCATTACCTGCCCTGTGAGGCGACCTTTTAACCTGGGCAAGGTATCTCGACGGCCGTAATACCAGCAGAAAGAATGACCGTGGGCATAGGCTTTTCGCGGACTCACCCTGCTGTTCGTTGAGGTGATAATGCCTATGGATTCAGCCGCACACTCATTCGGAGTGCCGGTTTTCTTTGAATAAGGCCTCAGCTACTCCGATTGCAGCATTAGCAATTTCGGTGACCGTCGGCGATGAGGTGAACTCATGCGATGGTAGCCCTTCTATTAAGCGCCTCGTTTGATGAAAGTGCCTCGTCTGTTTATGGCGATTCCTTCGACGGGCGCCAACGTCGCCGACCACTTCATGGGTGTTGGCGGAACTGTGAGGGAGCAGATGACATCGTGTGCAAGCACGGGGCAGTTCCTGTGATCATCCTCCGACAGGCACATCTACTCCCGTCGCCAGTGCCCGTGCTGGGCGCAAGCGCAAAAACGCCCGGAATAAGATCCGGGCGCTCAGCCTACTCGTAGCAATTCAGTGCGATTTACCGCTGGGTGTCCTGATAGGGTTTAGGTGCCATGACCGTGGCTCCTTGTTCCCGCAGGCGTTCGTCGGCGACGGTGTTCATCACCGCTTCCGCCTTGGGGTCGCTCATCGCCCAGCCGAGGAAGGACAGGGTTTTCAAGCCCGTCATGCTCATCTGGACGCTTTGGCGGACGCCGCCGAACATGGTCGGCTTATTGGGATACATAACCAGTTGAACATCGGCGGTGGGGCCGATCTTGGCCAAGGCCTTGGCGGCATCGACGGCGTCGTAGAAGCCGCCAGTCTTGTCGACCAGGTGCAGACTGACGGCCTGTTCACCTGTCCAGACGCGGCCCTTGGCGATGTGGCGCACGGTATCTTCGGGCAGGTTGCGGCCGGCGGCGACGTGGACGATAAAGCCGTTATAGATCTGGTCGATCCAGCCCGACAATGCCGCACGTTGTGCCGGCGTAAAGCTCTGGGCCTGGCTGAAGGCACTGCTGTACGGTGCGCCGACGGAGATATCACGTTCATCGACACCGAAACGGCTTAGCGCATCGCCGATGGCGAACTTGCCTCCGAAGACGCCGATCGAGCCGGTGAGGGTAGAGGGGTTGGCGACGATGGCCGAAGCACCCGAGGAAATCCAGTAGCCCCCCGAAGCGGCATATTCGCCCATTGACACGACGACCGGCTTGCCGGCATCGCGCGCTGCCTTGATGGCATCGGCGATTTGTTCTGACGCCGTGTCCGAACCGCCTGGCGACGAAACGCGGAAGACGATGGCCTTGACGCTGGAATCCTTGATGGCTGCGTAAAAGGCATCGGAGACGTCGTCCGACATCATGCTGGGGGAAGAGCCAAAGCCGCCGCCGCTACCCTTGCCGGTCATGATGGCGCCTTCACCGTCGATGACGGCGATGACTGAGCCCTTGCTGGTCGGCAGCAGAGTCTTTTCGTAATCGCGCAGATCGACCACAGTGGCATTGGTGCCGCGCTTCTTGGCGGCTTCTTCGGCGTCATGCACCTGGCCGAGATTACTGACCAGGCCCAGTTGCAGGGCCTGCTCGGCACCATAAGGGCCCGCTTCCAATGTCTTTTGCACCGCCGCTACATCCATGCGACGGTCGTGGGCGATATTGTTCAGCATGGACTGATAGATGCTGCCCATCCACGACAGGGTCGCTTCGCGGTGCGCCGGCGTATAGTCGTTATAGAGGTAGGGGTTGACGGCGTTCTTGAATTCGTAGCGCTGCTCGTATTCCGCCTTGACGCCGAACTTATCGAAAGCGCGCTTGAGGAACATGGTCGAGGTCGAGATGCCAGTTACCTGGAAGGACGACCGCGGCTGCATCCACAGTTCGCTTGCCGACGAACCCAGCATGTAGGAGGCGACGACCATGGTGTCGGGATACAGGCCCTGGCTATGGGCGATCACCGGCTTGCTGGCGCGACGGACATAGATGATGGCGTTGCGAATCTCCTCGGCCGCGGCGGGCGACATACCGCCTTCGGGCAGGCGGATGAAGACGGCCTTGACATGGCTGTCGTCAGCAGCCCGATGCAAGGTCGTGACGACCTCCATGGTCGACAGGCCTTTTCCGGTCAGGAAATCGAACGGTTGGGCGGATGTCTGGTCCGTCATCTTTTGGCGCAGATCGAGCGAAATCACGACATCGCCGGTCGTCTTCGGATGCGAAGCCGCCGCGATCATCATGATTAGGCAGATCGGCAAGCCGACAAAGACGACCAACAAGGCCACGATTGTCGCCGAAAGCGTTATGAAAAACTGTTTCATACGGAATCCATCATCCCCAACTCTAGTCCGCGGAGCATAATCCTTAATAGGCGCGCGTCAAATGAAGAGCGCGTCACAATTAACGATTTGTCCGTTTTCGTTAAGATTCTTCCGGCCTTGTGACAGACCTGCACCAATCTTGGCAAAACCTTATAACATAAAGTCTAAAATTTCGTGCGGCCGGGGAATTGACGCACCGGCTTTTGGTCGTGGGCGAGACGGGGCTCGCCGTAGCAATGCGGGCAGGAGATACCCTTGACATAGGCCGGATGGGTCTGGTCTTCAGCGGTCAGGGTGTGGTCGCAATGCAGGCACAGGACGGCGGTCCTGGACGGCTGCAAATCATGGTCGACGGCGATTCTCTCGTCGAAGACGAAACACTCGCCTGACCACAAAGACGTCTCGGCCGGCACGTCTTCGAGATATTGCAATATGCCGCCCTGCAGGTGATAGACGTCATCAAAACCGTTGTCGATCAGCCACGACGTGAACTTCTCGCAGCGTATCCCGCCGGTGCAGAAGGTGGCGACCTTCTTGCCGCGCAAGGCGTCGGCGTTATCGCGCGTCCATTGCGGCAGGTGCTTGAAATTGGGGATTTGCGGGTCAATGGCGCCGGCAAAGGTGCCAAGATTGACCTCGTAATCATTGCGCGTATCGATGATGACGACGTCCTCGCCCTTGATCAGGTCGTTCCAATCCCTGGGCGCGACGTATTGTCCGAAACGCTTCATCGATACCGGCTCGCCCAGCGAAATCGTCTCTTTCTTAAGCCGCACCCGCGCCTTACCGAAAGGCTGGAACTGAGCATAGCTTTCCTTCCAGGCAATCTTCGCGCCGATGAGTTCGTCCTGGAGATAGGCGAGGAAGGCGTCGATGGCCTCACGCGTGCCGGAAATGGTTGAATTGACGCCTTCGCGCGTGATCAGCAACGAGCCCTTGATGCCGGCGGCTTTTAGACGCTCCAGCAAGGGCGCCTGCATGGCTTCGAAATCGGGAAAATCGAAGAAATGGTAGAAGGCGGCGATGACAAAGGCATCGCTATTGGGGTGGGTTTCGAACATGGCGCGCAGGTAACATAATCGCCGGCTTTTGACAAACGCTCAGCTCTGCAGGAAAGGCCGGAGATGCTTGACGACAATGCCTTCGGCGTCGCTCTGAAACATCATGTGCGGCAGGTCGATATCGACAATCGTCCCGTCGGGCAAGCCTTCGAACCCGCGCGGCAGCCAGGGCGGGATCAAGCGATCCTTCGCGGCGTTGAGACATAAAACGGGGAGGGCGATCTGCGATAGCCAGCCACGCACGTCGCAGGTCAAAACAGCACGGACGCGGTCCAGCAGGACGGAACGCGGGACGGGTTTTACGGTTTGGTGAATAGTTTCTGCCATTTGCCGGTTCTTGTTATTGAACAGGATCAGGTTGATCTGCCAGGTCCACAATGGCAGCCATTGCCCGATGACCAGTAGCGGCAGGATAGCCCGCCCCAGGGCGCCGAAAGGCGAGCAAGCGAAGGTCGCGCCAAGAATCATTTTCACCGGTTTGTGGGCTGCATGGACCGCCAGCCAGATTGCCAAGGGGCCGCCGAACGATTCTCCTATCAGCACGTAATCGCGATCGCGCGGCAGGGCCGGCAGAATCAGACGACCCAATCGTTCGTAGGATTGGTCGCCATATTGCGGATAGCTGACGACGTGCACATCATGATCATCGAGGGCCTGACGAAGACTGTCGAAAAACGCCCCCGTACCGTCTGTGCCGGGCAGGAGAATACAGAGCGGGCGGGCTTGCGAATCCGTCATGGATCGTTGTTAGCAGATATGTCCCCAAAAATGTCCTTGCCGCGGGACCTCGGCGCGGAAAAAGTTGTTTAAGGCTATTGCCTTGTCGAAAACCTTGCGCTATTCCCACGCCTCTCCCGGCCACGGCCCCAGTGCCGCCGCGCCGGAAGGCCAGCTTCATGCTGGGGAATGGTGTAATGGTAACACTGCGGTTTTTGGTACCGTCATTCTAGGTTCGAGTCCTAGTTCCCCAGCCAGCTCTTCCCAGACATCACAGCCCGTTCATTCCGACCTTCACGCGCAATTGCAGCACCAAGGCGTTATCGATGTCGCTGCGGCCGGATGGGTGCTGGACATATTGCAGGTCCGGCTGGAGCGAAACACGGTCATTCAGGTCGTAGCGATAGGTCGCTTCCCACGTCACTTCGCTTATCAGGTCCTCATCAACCGATGCCCTATAGGGCGCACCGAAATGCGCCACGGCGACAGCCAGGCCGGTCTGGTCGCTATCGCGACCCTTGAGCGCCCCGGTATAGACCACGCCGCCGCCGGCATAATGGTCGATCGTCATAAGGGTATCATTGGCGACGCCGGCGCGCACCCAGCCCTTCAGGCCCTGGTCCTCTGACGACCCTTCCCTGGTCAGGGTAAAACCGACCTGGCCATAGGCACCGTTATTGCCGCGCGATGTGCCGCTGCCATCCAACCGGTCAAGCCTAGCTGTATTGGCCCAGGCGCCGAGCTTTACGAAGCCGCCATTGAAATCATATTGATATTCGCCAGCATAGTGGGCGCCTTCCTCGGCCGACAACTTGATATAGGCGAAGGCTTGGTCGTCATAGGGATTGCCTGGGACGCCGTCGAAAAGCCCGGCACGCAAGGCTTGATGGGGCGTAATCTGCCACTGTCCAACCACACCCAGAGCGCTGATCGGGAAGATTGACGGCCCGCTTTGCGAATAGTCTATACCGATGCCGTGCGAGGCGTTGAAGAACACACTGCCGACGTCCTGGACATCGAACATGGCGTTGAGATTGATCAGGCCGGCCATGACCGAGCCCTTGTCGCCCCAGCTTTTCTTGCCATAGGCCTCGAACAGCCGCCAACCGTCGACGCTGTCGATATTGGAGGTCACCTGGATATCGCCGACGCGATTGGCGGAAAAGTCGTCGCCGAAATCCCCCAAAACATAGCCGAAGGCTTCCCAGCCGTTATCACCCTGCCAATGTGCCGTCAGGTCGAGATTGCTGAGGCCGCTGATGCCGCGGTTCAAGCCGCCGCTGAGCACCGAATCGGCCTCAGTCGTCAATACGGCATTGGTATCGATTCCGGCCATGGCGGGCGCCGTACCGAAAAGGGCCGTGGCCGCCAGGACGAGGGTAAGGAAACGAATGGACATGGAGTTCACGCGATAAGTGGGTGTTATCACGAAAGCTCACATGAAACGCCTACGATATGGTGAACAGCCGGAAACCTAATCGGTCCAGCCTTCACCCTGCGGCGTTTCGGTCGACGGCAGCAAGTCGCGCGTCATAAAGACGACGTCCAGCCAGCGGCCGAACTTGTAACCAGCGTGCGGCAGGCTGCCGGTTAGCTCGAATCCGCATGTGCGATGGACGCCGATCGAAGCCTGGTTGGCGCCATCGCCGATGACCGCGATCATGAGATATAAACCTCGCGCCGTGCAGAGCTCGATGAGGCGGCTGAGCAGGGCCTTGCCGAGGCCTCGGCCCTCGGCGCCGGCAGCCAGGTAGATGCTGTCCTCAACACCGTATTTATAGCCCGGGCGCGTGCGAAACGGCGAGGCATAGGCATAACCGATGACGGCACCGCCCTCCTCGATGACGATATAGGGCAGGCGCATCCGCTTTACCGCATGAAAGCTGGCTAGCATCTCAGCCAGGGAGGGCGGCTCCAGGGCGAAGGTGCCGGTGCCATGCAGCACATTATGGCCGTAAATGGCGGTGATGGCCGCAAAATCGGCGTCGGTCGCGTCGCGTATCATGGCCTAACCTTTTCTTGGGTCCTCTCCATCGCCCAGATGGCGAAAGCATAGTCGAAGGCGATTTCCTTCAGGAAGTCAAACCGTCCCGAGGCGCCGCCGTGACCGGCTTCCATGTTGATTTTCAACAGCATCGGCGCGCCGGAGGTCGAAGTCTCGCGCAGCTTGGCGATCCACTTCATCGGCTCCCAATAGGTGACGCGCGTGTCGCTCAGGCCCCCGGTCGCCAGGACAGGCGGATAGGGCCGGGGAGCGATGTTGTCATAGGGGCTGTAGGACGCGATTGTGTCGTAAGCCACCGGGTCTTCAAGCGGATTGCCCCATTCCGGCCATTCCGGCGGCGTTAGCGGTAAGGTGATATCACTCATGGTGTTGAGGACGTCGATAAAGGGCACGGCGCCGATGATGCCGGCCCACAGGTCCGGGCGCATATTAACGACCGCCCCCATCAACATGCCACCGGCCGAGCCACCATAGGCGACAATGCGACCGGGGCTGCCATAGCCGCCCTCACACAAAGACTCGGCACACGCTATAAAGTCCTTGAAGGTATTGACCTTCTTGCCCTTGCGGCCGTCAAGAAACCAGCCATAACCCTTTTCCGAACCGCCGCGGACATGGGCGATGGCGTAGATCCAGCCGCGATTGACGAGGCTGAGCGAACGGATTGAAAAGGTCGGGTCCATCGGCATGCCGTAGGAGCCATAGCCGTACAGCAGTAACGGCGCCTTGCCGTCCAAAGGTGTGCCGGCCTTCATCAGGACGGTGATCGGCACGCTTTCGCCGTCGGGCGCCGTGGCATAGAGCCGGCGCGCGACGTAATCGGCGGGGTTATGACCCGACGGAATGACCTGAACCTTGCGCAGCACCTTTTCGCGCGTTTCCATATTATAAGAGAAGGTCTGGGCTGGCGTCGTCGGCGAGGTATAGGAATAGCGGATGATGTCGGTATCGTATTCGTAGCCACTGCCGGCGCCCAGGCTGTAGGCTTCTTCGGCGACGTCGATACTGTGCTCGCTCATATCGGCCTTGCGCGTGATGACCACACGCGTATTGGCGTTTTCGCGCTCTGATCGCACCATATGACGTTTCAGGACCTCGGCGCCGGTGACATAGATACCCGGCCGGTGCGGGATGAACTCCTGCCAGGTGTCGCGCGACGGATGAGCAGCGAACGACACCATGATCTTGAAGTCGATGGCGTCGTCGGCATTGGTATGGATGATGAAGCGATCATCCCAGTGGTCGACATCATATTGCACGCCGTCTTCGCGAGCTTGCACGCAGACCGGCAAGGCTTCGGGCGTGGCTGCGGGGATCAGCCAGGTCTCGTTTGTCTCGTGATTTCCGCTGCTTATGGCGATAAATTGATCCGAACTGAGGGTGCCGATATTGAGGAAGAAGCCGTCATCGGCTTCGGTATAGACCAAGACGTCTTCGCCGCCGCGGGCGGGCCGGCGGAATATCTTGGCCGGCCGCGAATTTTCGTCGCGCCAGGTCCAGAAGATATAGTGTGAATCGGGTGAGAAGGTAAAACCGCCGTCGCAGCTTTCGATCGGATCGGGCAGGATCTCGCCGGTTTCAAGATCGCGGACATAGACCTTATAATATTCCGAGCCTTGCGTGTCCTCGCCCCAGGCGAACAGTTTATGGTCCGGACTGTGCTGGGCGGCCGAGGTCTCGTAAAAGTCGGTCCCCTGTGCGCGATCTTCTTCGTTGAGCAGGACTTGCTCTGACGCCATGGTGTCAGCGATCGACGGCAGGATGTCCGTAAAGGCGGTTTCGGAGCGCGGCCGGCGGGCGGTAATGCCGTGCTGGGCGCCCAGCTCGAAGCGGCTGTAATATTCCCACGGACCGTCCGGCGATGGCACCGAAGCGTCGTCTTCTTTGATGCGGCCCTTCATTTCGGCGAAAATCTCGTCCTGCAGCGTCTTGGTGCCGGAAAGCATGGCGGCGCTGTAGGCATTCTCGGCGTCGAGGGTTTCCTTAACATCCTTGCGGATCAGGGCCGGGTCGCGCAGCACAGCCTGCCAGTTGTCGTCCTTCATCCAACGGTAGTCGTCGGTGCGGACCCGGCCCAATTGCTCGATACGGAATGGCTTCTTGGCGGGGGAAGGTGCCTGGGGTACGGCGGCGTGGGATAGAGGCATGTTATCTTTCATATAATCTCGCAGGTGCCGCCACCAGGCAGGAAAGCCCGCGGCGCATGAGCACCTAAAAACTGTGGCTGCAAAGCCAGACTCGCAAGACGTGGTAAACGGAGATGGGGGTAAAGGATTGACCCATTCCGGAAATGCCGTCAAATAGCAATGCGGGTTCCCGCGGATTTCAGACGCAATACGGTGGGGTAGCGGCGATATGGATGTTGATCTGACAGTGGACCTGATCAAGGCGACGGTGCAGATCGATCAGCCGATCAGCGACGCCAAACGCATGGTGGGCACCGGCTTCCTGATTTCGGTCCCCAAGCCCGACGGCACCACTCAGACCGTCCTGGTTACCGCCGCCCACGTTTTCGAAAAGATGCCGGCGCCGGAAGTTCGCGTCGGCTGGCGCGTGCAAAGCACCAACGGCCAATGGATTTATGTGCCTTCCAATATCGCCATTCGCTCGACGACGGGCCCGGCCTGGTATCAGCATCCGTCCCAGGACATTGCGGTTATCCCGGTGACCTTGCCGGCCAATTTCAAGGGCCAGGCCATTCCTGAAAGCTGGCTGGCCGACGACAATACCTTTACGACCGAGCATATCAGCCCAGGTGACGAACTGATGACGCTCGGTTACCCGCACGGTCTGTCGGCCAATATCGCCGGCTTCCCGATTCTGCGCGCGGGGCGGCTGGCCTCCTATCCGACGTCGCCGACCAGCACCTATCCGACCTTCCTGATCGACCTGACGGCCGTGCCGGGCAATTCCGGTGGCCCGGTCTTCATGACCTCGGGCGGGGGCCGGGCGCATACCTTTATCGCGGGCGTCCTGATCAAGCAGGTCGAGGACGACAACCAACGTTTGGAATTGGGCGTGGTGACCGACGCGGTCTATGTTCGCCAGACAATCGACATCATGCTGAAAGCCCAGGCCAGCGGTCTCAATCCCTCGGGCAATCTCAAGGTTACGCCCCTGCCGCCGCAACCGGTCCGCACGCCTGGCGGTGCCACGACCGACACCAAGGACCTGACCAACAATCCCAAGGGCGGCACAGCCGGCCAGGCCGCCAAGCCGTCCGGCGACGATAGCGCATCCGGGTCTGCCGTGCCGGTCGACGGTCCAGCTAACTGAGGATTGCCGAAGCGATTACCGGACCAGGGTTACCCCCGGAGTTTTCGTCACCAGGTCGATGAATTCGGCTGAATCGCGTTCGGCCATGTTTTGACCCAGTCCGAACATCGGTTTGGGGGCGAAGAAATAGACCTTGGTCGTACGCTTGTCGTCGGGATTGAGCCGCGAAATATTGATGTGGCTCTTGGCGCCCTGAAGCTGCACGGTCAAAAAACCGGGTTTGTCCGCCGGCGTTTCGCCTTGTAACACCACCATGTGCTTTGCCCGGGCATAGTCGAGGATGGCCAGCTCGAAGCTGTCTTCGGCGGCCGGAGGTACGATCAGACTGAGTGATTTCGACGGCATGACCGTGTCGCCGCGCTTGTTGTTCTGTGAGACGAAGACCACAAACCCCAGCACCAACAGGGGCACGCCGAATAAAACGCTGCGCTTGATTTTCACGAGGCTCTCCCTAATCCAGGGTGAGGTTTAGGCCGTCCAGCGCGCCGAATCCAGCCTTAATCGCCGCCAAGTGAGCGACGGCGTGAGGCAGGATATGGGCGTAATAGACGCGCATAATCCTGATGCGGTCGCCCAGCCAGGCCGTATCGCCCTGGTTTGCGTCGATCAGGGCCTGCGCCGCTAGCGCCCCCTTAAGCAGTAGCCAGCCGCCGATCAGGTCGCCGCACAGCTTGAGATAGGTCGTGGCGCCGGCGGCGACATCGAGCGGCGCCACGGCTTTTTGCGCCAGAAGGAAGTCCGTTGCCTCGGCAAAGGCCGTCACGGCGGTCTGCAAAGCCTCGCCTTGATCGGCAAATATTGAAGATAGACTATTGTTATCTATAAAGGATTTTATATCTGTCTGAAGTTCTCTGGCGGCCACACCATCGCTACCGAGCTTGCGGCCGACCAGGTCCGCGGCCTGGATGCCGTTGGTGCCTTCGTAAATCGGCGCGATACGAGCGTCGCGATAATATTGCGCGGCGCCGGTTTCCTCAATAAAGCCCATGCCGCCGTGGACCTGCACGCCTAATGACGCGACATCGACTGCCGCATCGGTCGACCATCCCTTAGCGATGGGGACCAGAAAATCTTCGCGTCGCTTGGCTTTCGTCCTGATCGCATCATCATCCGAGATAAGTGCTGTATCGATGGCGGCAGCTGTCAGCACGCAAATGGCGCGGGCGGCTTCGCCCTTGGCCTTCATCAGCGCCAGCATCAGCCGGACATCGGGATGATCGTAGATTGGGGCATAGTCTTCGCCGCTGATCAGAGATCTGCCCTGGCGGCGTTCTACGGCATAAGCCTGCGCCTTCTGCCAGGCGGCGTCAGCCATGCCGACGCCCTGGAAACCGACAGCTAGCCGTGCCGCGTTCATCATGGTGAACATGGCCGCCAATCCGCCATTGGGCGGGCCGATCAGCTCGGCGTGGGCGCCTTCGAAGGCCATAACGCAGGTGGGAGAGGCGTGGATACCCAGCTTGTGCTCCAGCCCGACGCATTTGACGCTGTTGCGCGCGCCATTCGCACCGTCGCTGCCGACGAGGAATTTCGGGCATAAAAACAAAGAGATGCCGCGCGTCCCTTTCGGGGCGTCGGGCAGGCGGGCCAAAACGAGATGAATGATATTGTCGGCGCCGTCGTGTTCGCCCCAGGTGATGAAGATCTTTTGCCCGGTGATGCGATAGGTGCCGTCCCCGGCGGGCTCGGCCCTGGTGGTCAGGGCGGCCAGATCCGATCCGGCCTGAGGTTCGGTCAAGTTCATGGTGCCGCACCATTCGCCGGTAATCAGCTTGGGCAGGAACAGGTCTTTTTGTGCCTGCGACCCATGGGCATGGATGGCTTCAATGGAACCCTGACTGAGCGTCGGCAGGAGGGTAAAGGCCATATTGGCGCCGTTGAAAATATCGAAACAAGCCTGTTCCAGCATTTTCGGCAGACCCTGGCCGCCATAGGCCGGATCGGCCGCTAATCCGTACCAACCGCCGTCGCCATAGCTCTTGATGGCATCCAAAAATCCGTTGGCGACCACCACCCGGTCGCCGTCCAGCCTAGTGCCGCCCAGGTCGCCTATGCGGTTCAGCGGCGCCAGAATGTCTCCAGCCAACTGACCGGCGGCATCGAGCACGGCCTCGCGCAGATCGGCGTCGAAATCGGGAAAGGCCGCCGTGCCATACAGATCGTCCATGCCAATGACATGATCCAGGGTAAAACGGATATCCTTGATGCTGGGCCGGTAGGTCATGATGCTTCCCTCGGTTTTCTTGGTCTGTTTTAAGCCAGTGTAAGCGGGCGGGGCGATTTTTGGCAAGTTGTTTTACGTGAACGTCAACTTTTGTCATGCGGATTTGATCCTAATCCCAATATCTGAAATCGTATCAGTTACATATCTTTTCGCATGACGGCCACCGGGAAGCCGGTGTATGAGAGTCACTCTGAAACGACGGAGACGATCATGCAGGCCGAAAGTTATAATCGCTACAGCCGCTGGCTACACTGGCTGATCGCCGGCTTAATATTGTTCATGATCTTCCTCGGTTGGCGGCTCGGTGACCACGATTCCTTGCGACTGAGCCGAATCAATCTGCACAAATCGATCGGGATCACCATTCTGTTGCTCAGCTTTGTGCGCATCGGTTTCCGATTAGCCTACAAGGCGCCCCCCGAACCGCCTATGCCGGCCTGGCAAGCCTTGGCGGCCAAGGCCCTGCATCTTGGTTTTTATGTCGTCATGATCGGCATGCCGCTAACCGGGTGGTTGATGGTGTCGACCTCGGTGCGAGAGATTCCGTTTTTCGGTTTGTTTGCCTGGCCGCATATGCCTTTTCTGCCCACGACCGGACCGCGAGCCCATGACTTGCATGAGTTTTTCGAAGCCTTCCACGGCCTGATCGCCAAGTTGATCATCTATTTGATGGTGCCTTTGCACGTCGCTGCCGCGCTCAAGCATCATTTTGTCGACAAGGATACGGTGATCCAGCACATGGTGCCCGGCCTGACACCCGAGCCGATCCTCAACTGGCGCTGGATCGTGCCGGTCGGGGTTGTTGCCCTGGCTGTTGGCCTGGGTTTCGGCATCTATCGCGGCGTGCCCGAGACGGGCGGGCATGAAGGACCGCCGCCGGCGGAAGGTGCAGCGCCACCCGCCGAAGCGCCGACATCCGAAATGGCATCCGAAGTCGCGGCTTCGGCTGCGGCATCGTCCGAAGCGTCGTCGACCTCTTCCGAAACCGCCGCTGTCACGACCTGGAATGTCGATAAGTCTGCCACCAAGATCGCCTTTTCGACGACCTTTTCCGGCGAAGCCATCAACGGCGCGTTCGGCAGCTATGCCGCCGCCATCGCTTTCGACGCCAAGCAATTGGCCGCCTCGCACGTCAAGGTCACGATCGACCTGACCTCGGTGACGTCGGGCGACAATGATCGCGACGCCAGTCTGAAGAGCAGCGACTTCTTCGCCACATCCGCCTTTCCAAAGGCCGTGTTCGAAGCGAAATCCTTCACCCAGAAGGATGCCACCCATTTCGTCGCCCACGGCAAGCTGACCATGCACGGCGTTACCAAGCCCTGCGAGCTGCCGTTCACCCTGACCGTCAAGGGCGGTGCAGCGACCATGTCGGGAACGACGACGATCGACCGTACCGCCTTTGGCGTGGGTTCAGGCGACTGGGCCAAGACCGACGCCGTACCGGCCAAGGTGACGGTATCGATCACGCTGAAAGCCACTGCCGCCAAATGAGCAATGTCGACGCCGCCATCGCAGCGCTGCGGGGCGGCGAACTGATCCATCTGCCGACCGAAACCGTCTATGGCTTGGGCGCCCGGGCAGACGACCCCGTTGCGGTCGCCAAGGTCTTTGAAGCCAAGGGGCGGCCGCGGTTCAACCCCTTGATCGTCCATGTCGGTGACATCGCCATGGCTGAAAAAATAGGCCAATTCGACGACCGGGCGCGCGCCTTGGCAGCCGCTTTCTGGCCAGGTCCCTTGACCTTGGTCCTACCGGTGGCTGGCACCGACATGGCTTGCGATCTGGCGCGGGCAGGGCTCGACAGCGTCGCCCTGCGCATGCCTGATCATCCTTTGGCCCTACGGATTCTGCGAGGCGTGGATTTTGGCGTTGTCGCACCTTCGGCCAACCGCTCAGGCCGGCCAAGCCCGACCACGGCAGCGGATGCATGGGAAGAGACCGGACGGTATGTAGAAGTTTCACTGGACGGCGGAGCCTGTCCGGTCGGCGTTGAATCGACCGTGGTCAGCCTGCTGGGTGAGGCGCGCTATCTGCGCGCCGGCGCCGTGACGCGCCAGCAAATTGAAGCGGTCATTGGGCCCCTGGCCGCCGACGCGGCGGAAGGGCATCGCTCGCCTGGTCGCCTCAGTCTGCACTACGCACCCGATGCGCCTGTTCAAATCAACATTGATCGTCCTGATCTGGGTGCCTATCTTGCTTTCGGCCCGACAGGCTATTCCGGCCCGGTGTTCCAACTCAGCGCAAGCTGCGATGTGCGTGAAGCCGCCGCCAACCTGTTCAGGATGTTGCGCGAGGCCGACCGCTTGAAGCCTGAACGGATTATGGTGGCGCCGATCCCCGAAACCGGCATTGGCGAGGCCATCAATGACCGTCTGCGCCGCGCCGCCGGCTTTATCGGCTGAGTTGCCTTATCCGATCTGCCACAGCAGCCGCATGCGATAACCCTGGCCGTGAATGGTCTGTAGGATGTCGAAGGCCGAACCGCCGAACAATTTGATACGCAGGCGATTGACGATGACGTCTATGCCTCGCAACGGAATAGGCGAACCGTCCTCCTGGCTGGTCAGCCGCTGGATATCCTGGCGGCTCAACGTCCGGCCGTCGCTGTCGAGCAAGAGCCGCAAGACCCGGTATTCGCTCGGCGACAGCCTTAGCCGGTCGCCGTCTCTGTGGCTCAGCAGTCGGGTCGGATTGTCGAGCGTCCAGTCGAAGAAACTCGTCGTCCGCGCGTGATCCGGGGCTTCGGCCTGACCTTCGGTCCCGACAATATTGCGGATCCGGGCGATCAGTTCCCTTGGGTTATAGGGCGCGGCGACCACGTCGTCGGCCCCCAGCTCCAATCCGATGATTCGGTCGACGTCTTCAGCCACGTCGCTGACGACGATCAAGGGCACCGGCGCGGCCCAGGCCACGACCGGCGCCGTCAGCATCACGCCACCCTGCCATACTGCCAGGTCCGGCCGGTATTCCGGCTTGGGCGGGAGTTGGGAGCCGTGCGCATAAACGACCTCCGTCGTGAAGCCCGCTTCGGACAATTCCGTCGCCGGAACCGGCTGGCCGCCAACGCCCGATTTGACGAACAGAATCGTCCGGACCATGTCAGAACTGGAAGCGCGTACGCAGGCTGATAGAAGCGTTACTATAGTCGGCGGTCTTCTGGTATTCGGCCTCTACGGCAAAATAGCTGTACTGGTTATCGGCCGAGACCCGGAAGCCGGCCACGGGACCGCCGCCCTTGATATTGCCCCCGGTCAGGGTGAAGGCATCCTGATTGGCGAAGTTGGCGACCGTATCGGCTATGGTGGCCGACATGTTCTCCTTGTAGCCGAGCCACAGGGTCGGCTTGATAAAGGCCTTGTCGTAGCTGACATTGACCAGGGCCGTAGAACTCAGCAAATGGCCGTCGCGGTTCGCCACAGCCAGGTCGAAATAATCGCCACCGCCCGATTCAGCGTGTTTCGCTTCGTTCAGGCGGTAATAGTCGGCAAGCACCTGCGGGGTGACCGTGAAGCCGCCGACCCTGTAGTCGTAAGAAGCGCCGGCGCCGGCACTGAGCGAATAGCCGTTCCACTTGGCGGTGGCGATGTGGGTGACGTAGGTGGTCAGCAGGTTGCGCGTGGTGGCGAACTGATCATAACCCGCCCCGGCATGGGCCCATGCCTTGACACCATCGCTGTTGAGACGCCAGTAGGCGCCGATGGAGTAGTCCGAGGCCGATGTGGTTTCGGCGGCGATCGCGAAGGTATCGAGTGGCGAGGACGAGGTAATCGACATGTAGCCGCCGACCATCTGGTTGCCGTAGACGGCGCGTTCGCGCCCGCCGGCAAAGCTGAAGCCCGTGGATTTGAAGCCAGCCGTCTCGCCATAGGTGCGATTGACGCTGTATCCATACTGCTGCAGCCAGTATTGGCCGCCATTATTGTCCGGGATAAGGGTCAGCGACCCTAGTGAGCGGTTGAGTGACTCCGAACCAAGCGACAGGGTTAGCAGGTTTTCGCCGGAATAGTCGGGCAGATACTGGTTATAGACGTGATCGAAGCCCTCCTTCGTCGTTTGCGCCAGGATGGAGGATTCGGCGCCGGAATCGAGCGCAGCGACGGCCAGGACCGGCGCCAGGGCCGAATACTGATTATTGGAATAGCCGGCCTCGGCCTGGGTCTTCAGCCGGAAATTGGCATAAAGCGTAGTGTCGCCATCGTTTGTCGTCAGGTCGGCGTGGTAGAGGTAGGGCACGTAGCCGTCCAGAGTCTCGGTCGGCATGTCGCCGAGATCTATGCTGGAGGCCGTCAAGACGGTGAAAGTAGCTGGCGTGGTCAGCAGTTTGTCGAGCGTCAGGTTGAGCGTCGCGCCGTCATCGAAGGTGGCGGCGCCGGTGCCGGTCAAGATGGCGGTCGAGGGCGAATCGACCGCCAGGACCAGGCCGAGCGTGCTGCCGTCGCCGACGTGTACTGTGCTGGTCTTGACCGCGCTGCCGCTTAGCAGGTTGGCCGTACTTTCGCCGTCGATATCCATGGCGATGTCGCCGGCTGACGTCATCTTGCCGGCGTAGACGGCGCCGTCGTTAAGTGAAAAAGTGCCGGTGCCGGACCCGTAATCGAGCGCGCCATAGATATAGCCGCCGGACGACGACAGCGTGTCATTGCCGGAGCCGAACAGAATCTTGCCGTAGATATAAGGAGCGGCGATATCGTCGTCGTCCGGGGCCGTATCGGTCTGCGTCAGGGTGACACCAGTCGTGTTGGCGCTCACATCGATGGCCGTGGCAGTGCCGGTAATGGTGTCGGCAACGTCGTCGCCATCGTCATCAGAGGCTGTGATCGCCGCACTGATCGTGCCGTTGTTGGTGATGGTGGTCAGCGTGCCGGACAGGTCGCGAATGGCGGTGGCATTGGCGGTCGAACCGACGCCCGAGGCCGAAATCTTGGCGCTTTCGCCGACGTTGATCGTGTTCAGATTGGCATCTGCGGCGATATCGACCGCCCGTGCCGTGGTATTGCCGACGGTTGTATAGGTGGTGACGTCGTCGGTCGTCTCGGACGTGGTCGCGGTGGTCGTCGTCGCCGTGATAGCGCCATCGACATCGAGGAGTGGCGTTGTGGCGCCGGTCAGCAACGACAGGCCGGTGGCATTACCGCCATAGGCCGAGTCGACAATACTGCCGGTAACGCCGATGCCATTGGCGATCGTAGTGGTATAGCCGGTGCCGCCGATTTGCACGGCGGTGGAGTCGATGCCGGAATAGATGCCGTAGGCGCTGATCGTACCGCGGTTGAGCAGGCCATAATTGACACTCGGCGGGTCGACAGCGGTCGAGGCATAGCTCAGCCCGCCAATCGTGATGTCCGAGGTCGACGAGCCGATGAGCAGGGCGGCGGCGCTGCCATATTGCGTCAGCGAGGCCGTACTCTGTGTGCTGTCGGTTAGTCCGTCGCCGTCCTCATCGGTGTTGTCGTCATCGGTACTGGTGACCGAAGAGCCGAACAGGATACCGTTCGCGACATTGCCGGAGATCGAGACCAGGGGGCCGGATTGCAGCAGGTTGAGGGACGGATCGAGGTCTTCCAGCTGGTCCTCGGTCAGCGAATAGGCTGCCGAATAACCGGTGCCGGAATAGCTGCCGTCGATGATCAGCGAACCGCCAAGATCTCCCGTCAGGGAGATGGCTGAACTGTTGGCTCCCAACACGCTGACGGATCCGGAGAGGTAGGTATTGCCGGTGACGCCGGAATCGAGCGCTATGCCGGTGGAATTGTCGCCGATGAGCGTCATCGAACCATCATAGGTAAAGGCGCCGTCGATTTGGTTTTCGAAACGGATGCCATAGGACTCATTGCCTTCGACATCGAGCGCGCTGGTAATGTTGACGTCGCCGGTAAATGGCGATGTTCCGACCGAATGAATACCATACCTGCCGGTACCTTCGGCCCAAGGGGCGTCGACAATGTCGTCATCCGTGGTGTCGGAGGCCGTGTAGTCGTCGGTGACGGTGATCGTGCCGCCCAAGGTCAAGGCGGCCGTGCGATCCGGCACATCGGTGATGAGAATGCCGGTTGAGTCCGAATCTGAGCCCGACATGGCGATCGTGCCTTCCATATCGAGCACGTTGTCACTATCGACTGTAACCGCCGTGCCACTGGTCAGGGTGATGGTTCCCGCCGAACTGACTGTGACATCGCCGGCCGTGCTGGTGGCCAGGGGATCTATGGTCGCGGTCGATACCGTGGTTGCCGCCTGCGCGGATAGCGGCAGGATGATGAGCCCCAGGGCGGTGGCGGTAAGCAGGGTGGTTTTGCGCATATATGTGCCGTTCCAAATCTTCATGGACGCGGACCATGAAGAGGAGGCGGGGCGCTATTAAGTCGCCTGTGCGTCGGCGGCGACACAAGGCGACGCGGGTGACACGAAGGTGATGGATTGGCGCAAATTTGTGGCGGGCCCAAAAGGCGGCATTTGCACAAAAGCCTTTGTGCGCTTGAGATTCGTGTGCGGGCAGGTTTTACGCTTGCAATGAAATGGCGTTGACAGCCGCACAGGACGGCTCGGATTTAGCCTTCAGCGGGCGGTCAATCCGTCTTTTTGCGGGCTGAAATCAGCTCCGGCTGGGGCCGGGTGAATACCCAATCGTCGTTCTTCGACAGATCCGCACGGTAGGTGTAGCCCGCCACGTTGAAATCCTTCAAGCCCTCAGCTCGGTCGATGCGATGATCGATGACGTAACGCGCCATCAAGCCGCGCGCCTTCTTGGCGAAGAAAGAGACTATCTTCGCCTCATTACCCTTGATTTCGAGAAAGCGCGGGCTGACGACCTTGGCCTTCAGGCCCTTGACCATGGCAGCACGGCTATATTCCTGGCTGGCCAGGTTAACCAGGGTGTCGGACTCCTGAGCTTTCAACTCATCAGACAGACTCTTGGCCAAGACGTCCCCCCAGAATTGGTATAGCGACTCGCTGCGCCCGGATTTCAGCGCCGAGCCCATTTCCAAGCGATAGGGGCGGATCAGATCCAGCGGTCGCAGCACGCCATACAGGCCGGACAGAATGCGAATATGATCCTGTGCCCACGCGAGGCCGTCGGCATCCAGGGTGCGCGCCACCAGGCCGGTATAAACGTCGCCGTCGAACATGAAGGYCGCCGGCATGGCCGTTTGTTCCTCGAAACCCTGATAGCGCTCGTAATTCAACGTGCTCAGCGCTTTCGAAATATCCATCATCTCGCCGATATGCTTCGGTTTCAGTCGCTTCAGGCTCTTCAGCAATTTGTCGCTGCGATCGAGAAAGCGCGGCTCGGTCGCCGCCACCCCGCCGTCGTGCGGTGTCGTATCCAATGATTTGGCGGGGGACAGCAGGGTCAGCATTAGGGGCTCAGGGCTTGAGATTCGCGGGAATTGCGCCATGATAAAGGCTTGTCCGGCCGGCGCAAGCTTCACCTGCTTCCTGTGGTAATACTTTCTTTTACAACATTTTTTTGACGGTGGCCGGTCTTTGTTTACCTTGGCCTAACTTGCGGGTGCTAGTCTTTCGCAACGCAAGGAATGGTCCACATGTCACTCGGCACGGTTCTGGTACTCGAAGACAGCCGCGTTCAGGCACAGCTCATCTCAAAAATGCTCAACGGCCACGATTGGTCGGCCATGCAGGCGTTCGATCATAAAACCGTCTATAGCCTGTTGCGCACCGCTAATGTCGATCTGATGCTGCTCGATGTCTATGTCGAAGGCGGCAATACCCTGCTGCACCTGCCGGAAATTCGCGACTTGGCGCCTGACGTGCCGATCGCCATCATGACCGCCGGCGGAGCAGGCGGGCAGGCGCTCAACGCCACGCTCAACATGGCGCGCCGCGCCCAGGTCGATTTCGTTTTGCCCAAGCCCTTTACCCCGGCCGATATAGGCATCATCCTCGACGACGCTTTCAAGATGCGCCGGTCGCCCGTACCGCCGCGCCATATCCTGGTTGTCGAAGACTGTCGTGTCGTGCGCAAACTGTCGACCAGTGCACTGGCCGAAAAAGGCTATCGCATCAGCGAGGCGCGGACCATGGAAGAAGCCTTCGAGCGAGTCGATATCGCCCACGTCGATGTCGTTCTGACCGATATCTTCATGCCCGGCATGGGCGGTATCGAAGGGATCAGCATCATCAAACATACCTGGCCCGAAGTCGCGATTATCGCCATGTCGGCGGGCGCCGATCAAAAGGTCGCCAATACCCAGGTCCTGTCGGCCGCCAAACATATCGGGGCCGATGCCTTGTTGCCCAAGCCGTTCACGGCTTCCGACCTGACCTTCCTGATCGAGGCGGTTCTCAGCGAAAAATGTCTGGCAGCTTGAAACCGCTTTCAACACTTGGCGGTCGATACTTCGGCAATCGATTTCAATTTGAACTTATACTTAGGTCATCGCGTTCATATGTGTATCGTGCGTCTGCAAGCCGGGGTGTGACCTTTACAATAATGCCATGTGACTTGCTGGAAGCTTGTGGATGGCGCCGCTATAGTTGTTCGTTGGCAACTTATTAATCTTTCTTCAGGTATCCTCGATACGCGGAAAGTTTAAAAACAGCTTGATCCGCTTGGGGAGCGCTAAATGAGCCTGGGTAGTGTTCTTGTTCTCGATGAAAACAGGGATCAGGCCCAACGCATTTCGACGATGCTGAACGCCCAGAAGTGGACGTCCGTGCTGAGCTTCGATCAGCGCATGGCGATCAAGCTTCTTAAATCCAGCCGCTATCATCTGCTGTTGTTCGACGCCTATGTCGATGGCGCCAGCACCATGCAGATCGTCAACCAGATTCGCGAACAGGCCCACGACGCGCCATTAGCCATTATGGCCGACAATGGTCATCGCGGAAATAATGCCAATTCGACCGGCAACCTGGCGCGCATGGCCGGCGCCGACTTCATCATGCCGAAACCGTTTACGCCCGACAAGCTGAAGACCCTGCTGGCCGACACCAACAGCTATCACCGCGCCCGCATGAAGGAAAATCACATCCTGGTCGTTGAAGACGACACCGGCCTGGCGCGCGACGTTTGCAATGTGCTGAAACAGGTCGGCTATAAGGTGTCGTGGGCGGCCAATATGGAGGACGCCTTCTTCGACCACAATCTCGGTCTGATCGATGTCGTGCTGACGGCGATCCTGATCCCGGGCATCGGCGGTATCGAAGGCATCGGCCAGATACGCAAGGATTTCCCGCACGTCCATGTTATCGCGACGTCCGAAGCGGTCGATGCCAAGATTACCGCCATGCATGTCTTGGCGGCGGCCCAGGCCGCGGGTGCCGAGGCCTTGTTGCCGAAACCGTTCATGATGCCGGAAATGTTGCGCACTGTCGCGGGTGTTATCCGGGCCAAGAGCGAAAGCGGCGAAATCGAAGACCAGGCCCTGAGTGCCTAAAAGACTGAGTGCTTAAAAGATTGGGCGCCTAAAACAGCACGTGCGGGTTCATGATGCGCTTGGGGTCGAGCGCCGCGCGCACCGCCTGCATCGCCGCCACCGCCACCGGGTCCTTATATTGCAACGCTTCCTCGGTCTTCATGCGGCCTAGGCCATGTTCCGCCGAAATCGAGCCCTCATATTTGTGCGCCAGATCGTGTACGACCTTGGCGCCGGCGTCGCGCATGGCGTTGAACTCGGCAGGGTCCATGCCGACGGGCAGAATGACGTTGAAATGGACGTTGCCGTCGCCGACGTGACCAAAGGCCACGAGACGTGCCCCCGGCAGGAAGGCTTCGATGGCCTGCTTTCCTTCTTCCATATAGTCAGCCATGCGTGAGAGGGGCACGGAGATGTCGTGCTTCCACGCCGCGCCCTCGACCTTTTCGGCCGCAGAATGATCTTCACGCAGGCGCCAGAATTCGGCCGCCTGGGTCTCGTTCTGGGCGATGACGGCGTCGAGGATCAGTTCCTCCTCGAAAGCGGCGCCCAACAGACGCTCCATTGAACCGGCAGCACCGTCCGGATCGCCTGAAGCGACTTCGATGAGAGCGTACCATGGATATTCGGCTTCCAGCGGTTCGCGCGTATCGGGGATATTCTTGAGCACGAGGGACAGGCCGTACCGGCCCATCAACTCGAACGCCTCGACCTGGCCGCCGGTTTCCTGTTTGGCGCGAACCAGCAGGTCGATGGCCTTTTGCGCTGTCTCGAAGGCGACGATCGCGGTTGAGCGTGAATTCATGATGGGAAACAGCTTCAACGACGCAGCGGTGATGATACCCAGCGTGCCTTCGGCGCCGATGAACATGTGCTTCAGGTCGTAGCCGGTATTGTCCTTGCGCAGGCGCTTTAGGCCATGGAAGACCTCGCCATTGGGCAGGACGACTTCGAGGCCCGAGACCAGGTCACGTGTAACGCCGTAACGCAGGACGGCCGTTCCGCCGGCATTGGTCGAAATGACGCCGCCGACCGTGGCGGTACCTTCGGCGGCGAGCGACAGCGGGAAATAGCGCCCGGCCTTTTCGGCGACCTGCTGGGCTTCGAGCAGGCTCAGGCCCGATTCGAGGACCATGGTATCGTCGGTCGGGGCGACATCGCGCACGGTCTTCATGCGTTCCAGCGAGATCAGGATTTCGCCGAACGGAATCTGGCCGCCAACCAGGCCGGTATTGCCGCCCTGCGGCGTAATGGCAACATGATTGTCGAAGCATATCTTGACTACGGCGGCGACTTCCGCGGTCGTTTTCGGCAAGACGAGCAGGGGAGTATGTCCTTTCCACTTGCCGCGCCATTCCGTCAGTTTCGGGTCCACCCGCATGGCGTCTTCGCTGAAGCCGGCTTCGCCGACGACCGCCTTGATCTGAGCGATCACTTCGGGCGACACGGGCGGTACATCGGTAGCAAAAGCGGGCGTGGACATAGGCTTAACCTGTATTAATACCAGCGGCGCATGAGGCTGACTCATCGCCGTTGGCTGCGGGCAAGTGCCCGCCCGAGCTTATGCGAGGAGCCATGCGGCGCTTGAGCTCAAGAAAAGCTTATATCAACTGTCATGCTTATGACCGTTGATATAAGATGGCTGGGGTTGCGTTAAGCGAGAGGTGCGCATATTGCAAGCGACAATAATTGAAGGCAGCGCGCAGTCAGGCTTACGTCCAGTGCCGGCCGTTGGTGTCGTTTGCCGGCGGGGCGATGAAGTTTTGCTGATTCGTCGGGGCAGGGCGCCGCGTCAGGGCGAATGGTCGATTCCCGGTGGTAAGGTCCATGCCGGCGAAACTCTGCATGCCGCAGCCTTGCGGGAATTGCTTGAAGAAACAGGTGTCACCGCGACGATCTCGCACCTGGTCGACGTATACGAAATCATCGACGATGCTTTTCACTACGTGCTGATCGACTATGCCGCCGACTGGTTGGCGGGGGAGCCCGTCGCGGGCGATGATGCCGATGACGCATGCTTTATGTCTTTCGAAGATGCTTTGGCTGCGGTAACCCGCGACGACCTGCGTGACGTACTTCAGAGATCACGTTAACTTTTCCCGTTAACCACCTTCATTAACAGGTTGTTGCTTTTTTGCTTCGGCCGACTGTGACATTTGGCGCTAACCCTGCTTGCAATCGGTTTCCGTTCATATCTTGGCAATATCGCGCCTTGCGGGAATTCTCATTTCGTGTTAACACAAAATTAACGATATGTGGAACCTTGCCCCGGCATCTTTGCACCTGTCGTTTCCGCGCAAAAGTCTCCGGCCTGGGATAATCCCCGGCCGCCCCCCGCAGTGCGGACCTACAAAAAAGCGCCGGCAAAATGCTGGCATCGATTGGTTTTGGTAGTTTTTTAGGAGTAGCTTATGAAGAAGTTTGTTGTGGCCGTCGCTCTGTTCGCGGCATTCACCGGTGCCGCTGTCGTCGCCACCTCAGCGCTTGCCTTCCCGACGATCTGCAACCCGCTTAAGGACGCTTGTCACTAAGTCGGCGCAGATGGTCTGTAACCTGCCGCCGGGCCCTTGGCCACGCGGTAGCAACAGGGCACAAATTGGTGAAAGACGGGCAGGGCGCTGAGTTCTGTCCGTTTTTTTGCGTTTGGAACTTCCTTCAAGGCTGAATAATACCGCCCTTTCGATGATTTAAGCGAATACTAAGGTCTTTGTGACTTAGTAGGTGCCTAAGAATCACGGGAGCCGGCATGGGTCGCTCAAGCGTTAGGGTCCGCGACGCGGTCAAAAACCTGGTGACAGGCTTTCTGGCTGCAATTTTTTGCGCGTGCTTGCCCCTTGCCCATCCGGCCAATGCCGCAGAGCCCACCCCTGCCGTCGCCGAAGCGACGCCGTATCAGAAAAAACTGGTGGCGGCCTACGATATTATCGCAGGCAAGCCCTTCGTTTATGACGAAAACGAAGTCGAATCCTACGGTCAGCACGCCATGACCCTGTCCGGCGACGAACGCATCTATGCCCTTTGGCGTGTATTATACACCTACAAGAACAATCAAAACGAGGACAGGCTACAACAGTGGCATGATCGTCTGGCGGCGCTGGCTCTGAAGGACGGCGATAGCAATCTCGACTTGCTGGCGCGTTTCATGCTCCAGGCCTATGAGAACGAGAGCAATAATTTCAGCAGCTTGACCGAGCGTGAGTGGAACATTTATCTGACTGTCCCTGACCATGCTATCCAGAACATTGCCACACTGGAGCGCGAGCGTCAGTACCAATATGCCGTCAATTGGGCAGAGGCGATCGACATTGGTGACAGCTTGGTCAACCGCTTGCAGGCGGAAGGCAAGCCGGCCGAAGGCCTGCTCAGCGTCGCCCAACAAACCCTGGCTTACAGCATGATGCGGGTCGGTGATTACGACGCCTATGCCGACCACATCCTGGCCATGGCGCGCCTGTCCGGCAAAAATGCCTTCTTCCAACAGAAGATGGATATGCTCTATGAACAGGCTTTGTTCGCAGCCAATGACAACGACATGGCCTTGGCAGACCATCTCCAGAAGCTGTTCGCAGGATATGTGCGCCAATACGACGTTGCGGATTTGAAGCCGTGGGATGCCGAACTGTGCGCCTCGGTCGCTGACTTGGCGGAGAAATATGCGGCTGTTGTCGATTGCCTGAAAACATCGACTACAGTCACCGAAAAGACCGTGACAGGGCCACATGACGCCGTTGTATTGCGTCTGTTAACGCGGGCCTATTCCCGGCTGGGCGATGTCCAGCATGCTCGCTACTTTCTCGCCCGGTTGCACGCGGTACCAGAAAATGTCTATCCCCGTGATCCGTCTTTCGACGCCTACATCGGCGCCTGGTTGAAAGCCGGTGACGGCGACACGGGAGCGGCCTTCCACGATCTCAGCGACTGGTCGACCGATTTCGCGCGTAAGGCCGAAACCCGGCGCGTCGCCGCCATAAGCGACATGTACAGCACCTTGCGCAAGGAACTGGACCGCAAGAATGCCGAAAGCGCGTTGCTGGCCAAACAGGTTCAGATGGGGCAGTTGCTGCTTGGCGCCGCCGGCCTGATCGCTCTGTTATTGGCCGTTATCGTCGTCGGTGGCGCCCTGTGGGTGGTGCGCATGCGCCGCATGCAGTGGCATCTCAAGGACGCCCATGAGCATGCCCAAGCCGCCAATGCTGCCAAGTCGCGCTTCCTGGCGGTTATGAGCCACGAACTGCGTACGCCGTTGAATGGTGTTCTGGGCATGGCCCAGGCCTTGAAGCAGGAAAGCCTGACCGATAACCAGCGCGAACAGGTCGATATCCTGGTCGATTCCGGCCAGACCCTGCTGACCTTGCTAAACGACGTCCTCGACATGTCGCGTATCGAGGCGGGCAAGATCGAACTGGCGCCGACGCCGGCCAATATGAACGACATGGTCGAACGCGTCATCAATACCTACAGTTCGCTGCTCAATGGCAAGGACGTATCCCTGCGTTACGAACTGACCGAAGGCGCCACCGAGACCATGTCGTTCGACGTCCTGCGCGTCTATCAATGCTTGTCGAACCTTGTGTCCAACGCTTTGAAATTTACCGAAAAAGGCTCGGTCAAGATCATCGTGCGCGCTGAGCCAATCATCCCCGACGGTGGTTATTTGGTACGCTGCGAGGTCCGCGATACCGGTATCGGCATGAGTCAGGCGACTATCGACAAGCTGTTCGACGCCTATGCCCAGGCCGATGCCGGCACCGCGCGCAAATACGGTGGTTCGGGCCTGGGCCTCAGTATCAGCCGGCGCTTGTCGGAACTGATGGGCGGCGGCCTGAGCGTGACCAGCACGGAAGGAGAGGGTTCGTCCTTCGTCATGACCTTTATCGCCGGCGAAGTTGCCCATAATCCCGCTGCTGATGCGATGCCGGCCTTGACCGTTTCCGATAAGAGCGACATGCCCGGCATGCAGATACTGCTGGTCGACGACCACCCGGTAAATCGTAAGGTCGTGCGCCTGTTCCTGGAACCGTTCGGTTTCGTTATTACCGAAGCCGTCGATGGCCAGGAGGCCCTCAATGCCGACATGTCGCGCTTCGACCTAGTATTGATGGATCTCAACATGCCGAAAATGGGGGGGCTTGAAGCCACCCGCATTTTCCGCGCCAATGAAGCGCCCGGCAAGCATGTGCCGATCATTGCCCTGACTGCCGATGCCATGCAGGACCAGGTCGAAGCCTGTCACGCGGCTGGCATGGATGCGCACATCTCCAAGCCGATCCTGATGGACAAGTTGGTCGAGACGGTCACCGACATGTTGCACCTCCACGCGGCCGAATCAACGCAAGAGATCGACGAGTTGGCGACCAGCGCGGTTCAATAACGATGAGTTGAATAACAGGCAAAAGGTTGTAGGCTTGTGGCTACGCAACGAGTCCCCATCTCAGTGGGGTGTTCTCAGGGGGAGGCCCGAACCTTATGCTATCCAGCGCATTTCTCGTTATTGGTTTTATCGCCGTCGTGCTTGGCATCATGCTGTTGTTCAGCATTGTCAAGATCGTGCCACAAGGCTTTGAATTTACGATCGAAAACTTCGGACGTTACACGCGAACCCTGAAGCCCGGCATTGCCTTCTTGACACCTTTTGTTGAAGCGATCGGCCGCAAGGTCAATGTCATGGAGCGCGTGTTCGACGTACCGCAGCAGGAAGTCATCACCAAGGACAATGTCGTCGTCCGCGTCGACGGCATCGTCTTCACCCAGGTCATGGACGCGGCGCTAGCGGCGTACCGTGTCGATAACCTCGACAATGCCATCACTCAGTTGGCCATGACCAATTTACGGACAGTTGTCGGTTCGATGGAATTGGATGAAGTCCTGTCGCAACGCGATGCCATCAATTCGCGGCTGCTGAACGTCATCGACCACGCCACGTCGCCCTGGGGTGTCAAGGTCAACCGTATCGAAATCAAGGACCTCAAGCCGCCGCACGACATCACCGATTCGATGGCGCGCCAGATGAAGGCCGAGCGCGAACGCCGTGCCCTGATCATCGAAGCGGACGGTGACAAGCAGGCCGCGATTGCCCGCGCCGAAGGCTCCAAGCAGTCGGCGGTTCTTCAGGCGGAAGGCCGCCGCGAAGCCGCCTTTCGCGACGCCGAAGCGCGCGAACGCTCCGCCGAGGCCGAAGCCAAGGCGACCGACATGGTCAGCCAGGCCATTGCCAAGGGCGATATCAACGCCATCAACTATTTCGTGGCGCAGAAATATGTCGAAGCCTTCGGCAAGTTCGCCGAATCCTCCAGCACCAAGACCTTGATCATGCCCGCGGACATGTCGTCCCTGGCCGGCATGGTGGCCGGTGTCTCGGAACTGGTGAAATCGGTCGCGACGGATGCCCCCAAGGCGCCATCACCTTCAGCCAAAAAATCGGCATAATCATAGGTTTGCAGGGAGGATTTCATGTCTGACATCTCTTCGATCCTGATGATGGGGCCGATGAACGTCCAGGCTTTCTGGATATGGCTGACCTTCGGCATCCTGTTGTTGGGAGTCGAGACCTTCCTCGGCACTCAATGGCTGTTGTGGTCGGCGGCTTCCGCCGGCCTGGTGGCGGTGGTGTGCCTGACCGGTTTGCCGTTCGGCTTCGTGCTCCAGACCCTGACCTTCGCTATCCTGAGCGTCATCACCGCCTTGCTCACACGGCGTTTTCTCACGGTCAAACATCATGGCAGCGACATCAACGACCCGCACGCCCGCATGTTGGGCAAGCAGGCCGACGTGTTGAGCGGCTTCGAACTGGTCGCCGGCGGTGAGCGTACCGGCCGCGTCATGTTCGACGGAGTCGAATGGCCGGCGGTATTGAACGGGCATTCCGAGGCGCCGCTGTCGGGCAAGGACCGCGTGCTCATTGAGCGGGTCTATGAAGGCCGCTTGTTTGTAAAGCCTGCCTGAGCGCGCGCTCCCCTGCAAAAACCGGTTGCAAACTTGACGTGTTCGGCAACATACTGACGGCAAAACAGGAAACGCCGCCCAGGAAATGTTACAATGCCTCACGACGATCAAAGCCCGCTTCGCGCGCATATCACCGAAAGCGAATGGAAGATTCGCTGCGACCTGGCAGCGCTCTATCGCCTTGTGGCGCTCTATGGCTGGGATGATCTGATCTTCACCCATATTTCCGCCCGCGTGCCGGCTGCGGATTCTCTGGTCAAACAAGCTGACGGAAACTATGCGCCGGCCGCCGTCGATCACTTCCTGATCAATCCCTACGGTACATTTTTCAATGAGATGACCGCTTCCGATCTGGTCAAGATCGATATCGATGGTAATGCCGTTGGCGACAACAAGGCGATGATCAATCCCGCCGGCTTCACCATCCACAGCGCCATCCACGGCGCTTTGAAAGACGCGCATTACGTCATCCACCTGCACACGGACCATATGACGGCGGTTTCGGTGCACAAGGAAGGCCTGCTGCCCTTGACGCAGAACGCTTTGCTGCTACGGCCGCAATTGGGTTATCACGATTATGAAGGCGTGGCGCTGGATCTCGCCGAACGCCAGCGCATTGTCGATGATATCGGCACGAAAAAGGCCCTGATGTTGCGCAACCATGGCACCCTGACTTGGGGCACCTCCGCCGCCGAGGCTTTCACCATTATGTATTTCCTTGAACAGGCCTGTCGCCAGCAGGTCGTGGCGCTCAGCATCGGCCGCGACGGGCTGATCGAGGTCGGTCAGGACGTTCAGGACAACGTGGCGCCACTATCCGGCGGAGTTGGCTTTGTCGGCGTTCTGGTGTGGCCCGGCCTATTGCGTAAACTGGCGCGTGAGTCGCCGGGCTACGACGCTTAGTGGCTTGAAGCGGTTTCCGAAGCCGACGTGGCGTCCGAGGGCGCTCGCGGTGTCGTTTCCAGCTTGAGATAGGCGATCAGGGCGTGGCGTTTGGCCTCGTCCGGGATACCCATGAAGCTCATCTTGGTCCCTTTGACGACGGTTTGCGGGCTTTCGAGATAGGTGTTCAGGCTGTCGAAGTCCCATACCGTATTATGCGCAGTCATGGCGTCGGAGAAGGTATAACCCGGTTCGGTGCCGGATTTACGACCGAAGAGGCTGTACAGATGCGGCCCGGTCATGTTCATCTTGTCCGAGGTGATGGTGTGGCAGGCGCGGCATTTCATGAACTGCTTCTCGCCCTCCGCCAGGTCGGCCGTATTGTACGGCGCCGGGAAGGTCGCCTGAATGGCTGCCTTTTCCGCTGGCGTATAGTCCGCCGGTTCGGCCATCACCATGGTTTGGCCACCATCATTGTCCGCTGCCTTGTTGCAGCCGGCCAGCGCGACCACGGCCAAGGCCGCCAAGATTACCGTTTTCATGTCCAAAGCCCGCGTAAGAGTCGGCGCAATTTAGGCGACTCTTACGGCTTTGGCGACAGCGAAATCTCGCCCTTGGTGCAATTGTCGAGGTGAAAGATGCTGCACGCCTCGGTGTCCTCGGCGATCATCCCGGTTGGGCCGTCGACTTCATAGACCACGGTCGCCTTGCCGGGGGAGAACAGGTAAGCGTGCGTCTTGCTTTGGTCCCAATCGGCTTCATGCCAAGTGAGCGTTCTATCCGGTTCGCGCCGCGACAACCAGGCGATCGACCGGCAATCAAGTATGGTGCAGGTATCAACCGCCGAATAAGCATCCTGAGCGGGCGATGGTGATCCGTCATCCAGGTCGTCGAAGCTGCAATAGCTGTTCCGCCCGGCATAGGTCCATTCCTCGACCCCGTCACCATTGAGATCGGGCAGGCGGGTGACCAGGCGGTCTTCATCAAGCGTACCCTGCCATTTTATACAGACCGCCTCTTGATTGTGAACCAAGTCGGTGATGGCAATCGGCGTGTCTATCGGAATAACCGAGCCTGGGTCGACCGCTTGTGGCACCATATCGGGCATCAGGGTGGGTGCCTTCAAGTAGCGCGTGCTCGACATGAGAGCTGGATGACCGGCGCGCTCGCCATATTCGAAGCCCCAGAAGCAGTCGTCCGAGCCGGTCAGGCCGCAAAACGCACCGTGGAAATCGAGATCCAGCCCCGAATAGGTTTTTCCAGCGATAGAACGCAAGTGATATTCGATTACCTGATTGTCGAAGATCGTGATGTAATGTCCGTCAACATCCTGCGACCAAATACGCACAGTGCAGCCGCCGGTCCCGCACCAGCCCATGCCGAAATCCTTGCCGGTATCGACCAACCAGTCCGGCGCGGTATTCGGCGTGACGTGAACGGGTTTCAAGGTACCGTCGCGCAGCCAGTGACGGATGGTCTTGGCATTCGGCGGCGGCGCGTCCTCATCCCGCATGGCGGCGACAGCCGCAATGACCTCAGTTGGTGGTGTGGGCGGCGGGGGCACAGGCGCCTTGGCCTGTACCGCGCTTGCCGTAAGAACCAGGATTAGAGACGCCGCCAATCCGTATTTCATCGCGCATAGATCCCTGCGGGTGACCAAACGGCGCCATTGCCGCCCGAAAGGCCTAGGGTGGGCACGGTAACCGCGACCTCCTGGCCGTCGACCTTAAGGATCACCCGGCCGGCCACGGCTTCTAGACCGTTTTGGGAAAAGGGCATGGGCGAACCGGCGGGGCGATTGACCGTACCAAGCGTGCCGAGATTTTCGAATGTAACTTCAAAGACATGGCCGGCAACCTTGATCTTCGACATGACGCTGTGGCCGTCGGTCGCTTCCGTAATGGTGATCTCGGCCACCAGGGCAGGCGCTTTTTCAAATGGGGTGCCGGCGAAGATATGCGGCCCGAACCAGGCCGCCAGCTTGGCGTCGCTGGACACGAAGCCCATGACAACCGGATCGGCCTTGGGATCGGGTTGGAACAATACCATGCCTGAAGGCGCCGAACCGGCCGGAGTGTGGACCATATTGGCCAGGTGAACGATGACATTGGGCTGGGTAAAGGCCGGATCTGTGACGCCGGCCAGATCGACGCCGCCCTGCCACGACATCCAATCGGTGACGATCATGGGTGCTGGTGCCGTCTCTATCGGAGCGACCTTTCCGCAATTGACGGCCCCTTCTTGGGTGCAAGCCGCGAGCGGCGCGATGGCGGCGCCGGCAATGGCGGTGATCAACAGGCCGCGGCGGCTGGTAGGTTGGCTCATCTTGTTTCCTCCGATTTTGTCAAACAAGGTTATCCCGCGGCCCGCGTCGCTGCTCGTTACAAATGTTGAGAGATTGCAGATCACCGTGGCCAAGCTCGATATGGCGACCTAAAACGCTGCCATGGACACGCTCAAAGCCCGCTTTACCCTGACCTATGCATTGATCGTTATGGCCGTCAGCGTCCTTCTGGTCGGCTTGCTGATATGGGTGCTGCGGCCGTGGCCATTTCCTGGATATGAGCCGGTCAGAGTTGCGCTCACGACGATCAAACTGGCTGGGTTGGGGCTGATCATGCTGGGCGTGTTCACCACGCAGCTTTGGGACATTTTAAACCCGAAAGATATCCTGACCCTTACGCCGCAAGGTTTGCACGATCGCCGGCTGACGCGCGGCGCAGTTCTCTGGCACCAAATCGAACGTCTGCTGGTCTTTCGCAAGGGTTGGCAATGGATGGTGCGCATTGAGCCCAAGGCAGTAACAACGCCTGGCCGCGACATGGATCTCGGCCCCATGCCAATCTATGCCTTCAATCGCCTGTGCGCGCGTTGGCAGAAGCATCCGGAACTGGTTGTCGGCCTTGGAGGTATGACGACATCGACGGCCGATCTGACAGCCTATATCCAATCCCACTTCAAGGGCGAGATCATCCTAGAACAGTAGCGGCGTCTCGAAGTCGAGCAGCTTGCGCTTCAGCGGCAGGCCGCCGCCATAGCCGGTCAGGCTGCCGTTCTTGCCGATGACGCGGTGGCACGGAATGATCAGCGCGATCGGGTTCTTGCCATTGGCCGAGCCGACGGCCTGTGTTGCCTTGATGTCGCCGACCGCTACGGCCAGTTGTTGGTAGGAGATGGTTTCGCCGAACGGAATGTCGCATAGGGCACGCCAAACCTTTTGCTGAAATTCGGTGCCGCGCGGCTTGAGACGCAGGTTGAAGTCGGTCAGCTTTCGGTCAAAGAAATCATGCACTTGCTGAGTCACATCGCGAAGCTTGTTTGGATTATGCTCGGCCTGGCCCGAATGTGACCAGTGATTGCTCATGATATCGTTGAGGAAGGTAAATTCGATCAGGGCACCGTCGTCGTCGACCGTCGCCGCCGTCATGCCGAAAGGCGTTTCGATATGTGAAAAATAGAGGCCCATGCCAGGAGATTGTCACGGATAGCGGCGATTCTCAAATCACCAGTGCGCGAGGGCCGGCGTCGATCAAGACAGTTTTTTTCCGCAGATTGGCGCAGGTTTTAAGGGGTGATTTTTCAGAGTTCGGAAATCAGGAACTGCGTGCTCGCCGGCCATAGATTCGGAGTGGCGTGGCGCCTTATTTGCGTTTCCCAGCGCTCCGAATTTATATATTATTGATTTTATTAATAGTTATTTTTCATTCGGAGCGCGTCTGGTGATTTTGACGGCGCGCCTGGCGCGAAGATAGCGGCCCATTTCACACCGTTAGGTGGCGAACTGGCATAATCGCCGGCGGTTTTGCGACAATCGGAGTGAGTATTTTATAGCAACGGTCTAGAGCGCGTAGATGGGCATTTGCGCCGCTATCTCTCGCCCCTTTTCGGAGTGCCGGTTTTTCTTGCGTTAGGCCTCGGCCACTCCGATTGTGGCCGGTTAAAGACTCCGCGGAAAGCCCTTTAAAGCCAACGTTTATGGCGGAAAACGAGATAGGGGGCGACGGCGAACAGGATCATCACCCCGATCGCGAAGACATAGCCGTAACGCCAGTGCAATTCGGGCATGGTAGCGAAGTTCATGCCGTAGAAACCCACGACCAGGGACGGCGGCAGGAAGATCAGCGCCACGACCGACAGAATCTTGGCGATCATGTTTTGCTCGACATTGATCATCCCCAAACTGGTTTCGAGCTGGAAGTTGATCTTGTCGTTGAGGAAGGCCGTTTGATCGGATAGGGACTGCGCATCCTTGATCAGCCGCGAAGCGTCGCGTACGATGGCCACGCTGCCGGGATTGTGATCATCGCGGAAATAGGTCAGCAGGCGCTGCAGGCTATGCACGCTTTCGTGGATCTTCGAATTCAGGTCGGCGGCATAGCCCAACTCTTTCAGCACGCCGCGCATGACCAGGGACGGATTGCCGTCGCGGCCGTTGAAGGCCTTGTCGTCGAAAATGCGCTGCGACAGTCCGTCCAGCCCCTTAATGACGCGGTCGTGGTCGACCGCCACATCGGTGATGGTTAGTTCCAGCAGCCCTTCCAGGACATCGGCGCTGGTGACGAAGCGTTTCGGATTGAGCAGCAACAGTTCCTGGAATTCGAGAAAGGCCGGCGGGTCGATATCGCGGATGGTGATCAGGAAATCCGGTGTCAGGATAAAGGTGATGGCGCTGGTCTGTGGGCGCGCCACCTCGATATTGTTGATGAGGGCCGCGGTCATGTAGGAGGTACCGTCGCGCGTATACATGCGGTTGAGGGCGTGATTGCGCCAGATTTCTTCGCGCGAGGGCAGGGCGATATTGAGATTTTGCGGCAGATTACGCAACTCGTCCTGGGTCGGGTTGATCAGGTCGATCCACACCGGCTCGTCAGGCACGTTATGGGTCGGGTCCAGTTGCATTTCGGCAATGCGGCCGCTGACAAGATGAAAAACCGTAATCATGCAAGGCCCCTGAACCCGTTCGCACACAGCTTAGAGGGGCAGTATTGATCAAGCTTTAACTGCGCGACGCCCCAGGCTAAGTCTTTTGGCGAAGTCTTTGGTTTTCGACGAAAAACTCGCGGATCGCGACACGGTGGCGATTAACCATAAATGCAATCTGAAATATTTAACATTCCGCGCCGTTTTTAGTGACTTGTAAACAAAGCTGGGCTTAGCGTAACCTCTGTATCAGTGCCCGTCGTCCCAAGGGATGTTCGTCATGACCGATCAAACTCAGCCAGAGTCCACCACCGCATCGCCTGCGCCGTCGTCATGGTACGCCGGCGCCATGGAGCATCTGGTCGGTGTGGTTCAGTCTCTTTCGCAGGCCCGGGACGTCCCCGCCCTGGCCCGTATTGTCGGCGACGCTGCCCGCACCCTGACCGGCGCCGACGGCGCCACCTTCGTCCTGCGTGAGGGCGACGAATGCCGTTGCGTCGAACAGACCGGCGCGGACCAGGTATGGAAGGGCAGGCGCTATCCGATTGCCTCGACGATTACGGGGCTGGCCATGGAAACGCGCCAGCCCGTTGTCATCGAGGACGTTATCAATCACCCATGGATCAAGCCCGGCGCCTATAATGTGGAGACGACGCGCAGCCTGACGGCCGTGCCGATACGCCGATCCGATCCCCTCGGCGCCATCGCTACCTATTGGGCGACATCGCACATCCCAAGCCCCGAAGAAATCAAGGTTTTGCAGGCCCTGGCCGACGTCACCGCGGTGGCTTGGGAAAATGTCGGCCTGTTTGCCGAACTGCAGGACAAGATCAAGAGCTTGCAGGCGCAACAGGCACGCATCGCCGCCCAGCACGAGTCGCTCGAAGTCTTCGCGCGTGCCCTGGCGCACGACCTGAAAGAGCCCGTGCGCACGGTTCGCGCCTTTTCCGATCTGATCGTCAATTATGACGATCCGCCGGAAACCAAGCAAATGTATTTCGAGCTGATCCGCAAGGCGTCCGATCGCATGGCCATGCTGGTCGACACGGTCTTTCAATACAGCCAGCTCGACGATCCGTCGCGGCTCAAGAAACGCCCGGTTGCTCTGGATGGCGCCTTGGCGGCCGCGACCGACAACCTGGCGCAGCTGATCGTGGACCGCGAGGCGACGGTCACGTCGGATCCCCTGCCTGAGGTCGAAGCCCACGGCGGCCACATGATGCAGGTCTTGCAGAACCTGATCGCCAATGCCCTGCGTCACGGCCCGATGGGCGTCGCCATCCATGTCTCCGCCGACGACGAAGGCAACCGCATGCGGATCACCGTGCGCGACAACGGCCCAGGCCTCGAAGGCAGCGACCAGGAACGCATTTTCATGCCTTTCAAGCGCCTGAATCTCAACGAGGAAGGTGCCGGTCTCGGCCTCGCGACCTGCCGCAAGATCATGGCCCTGCATGGCGGCTCCATCTGGTGTGAATCGACCGTGGGCGAGGGGGCAAGCTTCCATTTCGCCCTGCCAAAGCCCGTCCCTGTGCCGTCTCCGGACGATGCGTTGTCCATCCAGGGGCCGGCGGACAGCAATGGCCGGCGATTGGCGAACGTCTTGCTGGTCGACGACCGCGAAGCCGATGTTGAACTGACACGCGTCTTTTTGCAGGTCCGCGACAAGTGCGAGTTCAACCTGTCGGTGGCGCGTGGCGGGCAGGAAGCGCTCGATGCCTTGCGCAAAGCCCAGAGCCGCGGCGACAGTTACGATCTGTTGCTACTCGATATCAACATGCCAGGCATGGACGGTTTCGAGATGATGGAGCAGATGGCGCGCGACGACACGATCAACCGGACCGTTGTCGTCATGTGCAGTGGCTCGACCTACGAGGACGACCTGCGCCGCGCCTCCGATCTCGGCGCCGCCGGCTATATGATAAAACCGGCTTCCCTGGCGCAATTGAAGCCGATGATTGCTGCCATTCCCTCGCTGAAACTCGATCAGGCCGGCGAAGCCAGCCGCCTGTTACGCGCCGCTTGATATAGGCGCCTTACGCCTTCCTTATCTGTGGCCGCTTGTTCAGCGCTGCATCCTCATCTGTGTTCGCCTATTCAACATGCAACTTCCATGAGGTGTGTGATGACAAGCGACGATCCGATGACCAACTGCATCCAGCTGTGCTGGGAATGCCGGGCGACCTGCCAGGAAACCCTCTACCAATATTGCCTCACCATGGGCGGCGAACATATTGCGCCCGAGCATGTCAAGGCGATGACCGACTGTATCGAAATCTGCCAGGTCTCCGCCGACTTCATGACGCGCGGATCGCACCTGCATATGGTCGTCTGCGCGGCCTGTGCCGCTATCTGTGAAGCCTGCGCCACCGCGTGCGACCATATCGGCGATGAGCGCATGGCGGCCTGTGCCGAATTGTGCCGCCGTTGCGCCATGGCCTGCGACGACATGGGCCGCATGGCGAAGGCTGCCTGATAATGCCGAGATACGCACCGCTGCTCTTGCTTGCCATGCTGGCCGGCTGCGGCGAAACCGCCAAGCTCAACGTCGTAGATGGAACCGGCCCCGCGCCCGCCTTGCCGCAGCCGGCACGAACCTTGATTCCTACGGTCAAGACCGCTGACGCCGTGGGCTGGCCGGCCGGTCAGACGCCACGCGCCGCGTCCGGCCTTGCCGTCAAAGCATTTGCCGCCAATCTCGACCATCCGCGATGGCTGTATGTACTGCCTAATGGCGACGTGCTGGTCGCCGAAACCAACGCGCCACCCAAGCCAGACGATGGCAAGGGAATCAAAGGTTTCTTCATGAAACTTATCATGAAGGGTGCGGGCGCCGCGGTGCCCAGCCCGAACAAGATTCTGTTGCTGCGCGACACGGACGGCGACGGTGTATCCGACAGTCAGGCCGTCTTCCTGTCGGGCCTCAACTCGCCCTTCGGCATGGCCTTGATCGGTGACACCTTCTATGTTGCCGATACCGATGCCGTGGTGAAATTCCCCTATCATAGCGGCGACACTCAGATCACAGCAGCGCCAGTCAAGGTCGCCGAGCTGCCTGCCGGGACAATCAATCACCACTGGACCAAGAACATCCTCGCCAGTCAGGACGGCACCAAGCTTTACGCCACCGTCGGATCCAACAGCAATGTCGGCGAAAATGGTCTGACGGTGGAAGAGGGCCGCGCCCGCATCGACGAGATCGATCTGGCGACCGGCCAATTGCGGCCTTTTGCGACCGGTTTACGCAACCCAAATGGCATGGCGTGGCAGCCGCAATCGGGCGCGCTGTGGACGGCGGTCAATGAACGCGACGAATTGGGCAGCGACCTGGTGCCGGACTTTATGACCAGCGTCAAAGACGGCGCCTTCTACGGCTGGCCGTTCAGCTATTACGGTCAGCACGTCGACAGCCGGCCGAAGCCGCAAAACCCGGATATGGTGGCCAAGGCCATAGCGCCGGACTACGCTCTGGGGCCGCACACAGCGTCTCTGGGCCTGACCTTCTATACGGGCTCGCTGTTTCCGGCGCGTTATAATGGTGGCGCCTTTGTCGGCCGGCATGGTTCGTGGAACCGCAATCCGGTCAGCGGCTATGACGTCATCTTCGTGCCCTTTGCCAATGGCATGCCGGCGGGGCAACCTGAAACCGTCCTTGATGGCTTCCTGAGCGCCGACGGCAAGGCTATGGGCCGACCGGTCGGCGTCGCCGTCGATAAAGCCGGCGCCTTGCTCGTGGCGGACGACGTCGGCAATGTCGTGTGGCGGGTCACACCTGCCAACTAAAGCCAGCCTTGCCGCTTGAAATACACATAGGTTCCCGTCGCGGCCGCCAGCATCAACCCGATGGCCAATGGGTATCCGAATGCCCAGTGCAATTCCGGCATATGGGCGAAGTTCATGCCGTAGATGCTGGAAATCAGGGTCGGCGGAATAAAGAATACAGCGACGATCGAGAAAATCTTGCTGATCAGGTTCTGTTCGACATTGATCATACCCAGCGCCGCATCGAGCTGAAAACTGACCTTGTTCGACATAAAAGCCGTCTGGTTGATCAGGGCGTCGGCATCGGCAATTAACACGTCGAGATCTTCCTGCAGGTCCTTCTGGTCGGCCCGCGCCGTCTTGCGGAAAAAGACCAGCATGCGCTCAAGGCTTTGCAGGCTCTCGTGGATCTTGGAATTGAGATCGGCCAGGGCACCCAGCTTCTGCAGGACCTGCCGCATGACGATCGACGGATTGCCCTGTTTGTTTTCAAAGGCGTGGTCGTCGAAAATCCGCCGCGACAGATCGTCGAGACCGTCGACCAGCATTTCCATGTGCCATGCCACGCGGGTGAACATTTCCTGGATCAGACCTTCCAACAGTTCTGGCCCGGTGGTGAAAGCGCCGCTGTTGTTCAGCAGGCGTGTCTGGAAATGGCCGAAGGAGGTCGGCGCCGTGTGGCGAACGGTGATCAGACAGCGTTCCGTCAGGATAAAGGTCACGGGGCTGGTTTTCGGGTGGTTGGAACTGATCTTGTGCAGCAGGGCCGCCGTCATATAGGCGACACCGTTTTCAACATAGAGACGGTTGAGTGCCTGGTTGCGCCAGATTTCGCCGCGCGTCGGGATAGCGATGTTAAGATGATCCTTGAGATAGCGTTCGTCTTCCGGCCCCGGACCGTGGATATCGATCCACACCGCGGTATCGAATATGCCCTGGCGATCGTTCTTTACCCGGGCCAGCAAGGCCGTTTTGAGCACGCCGTCGTCACGGTAATAGGCGGTCATCATCGGCTTAGCCCAAGTCTAGCGAAACCTCCTCCATACGCTGCCGGCATAACGTTTTTACGACAGAACGGGCGGGCGGGGCGGCCAGAGCATTTTCCGCCAAAGTGGACGCCAGTTTGGCGTAAGGAAATGCGACAAAGCAAAAACATAGAGCGTTAGCCCGGCCCTTCTTAGCCGGGCAACGCTCTAAGCCGGCTGGACAATGGGCCCCGGCAGTTTTATAGAACCGTTACGCAGTGGCGCTGCGGTCCGTTTAGCGGGCGCGATACGCTCCTTTGTCGCCAAGGCTCGGTGACTGACCGGGAGCTCATCCATGATTGATCCATCATCCGAAAACCGTGCCGGCTATGATCTTTGGTCCACCCAGTACGACACCTATGTCAATTCCACGGTCGCCGTCGACGACCTGTATTTTCCCCACCTATGGGCTGATGTCCGCGACAGGGATGTTCTTGAGATCGGCTGCGGCACCGGGCGCCACACCTTGCGCCTTGCCGGCCAGGGCAATCGCGTCACCGCCGTGGATCTTTCGCCCGGCATGCTGGCCAGGGCGCGCGAGAAGCTGACAAGATATACCGTCCGGCTGTTGGAAGGCGACATCATGCGAGGCGACATACCCATAGGTATGTTTGATGTCGCCTTGACAGCCCTGGTTCTGGAGCACATTGCCGACCTCGATACCTTCTTCACCCGCATCGCCAGACATCTGAAACCCGGCGGGCGATTCTACATGTCTGAAATCCACCCGGATCGCATCGCGGCCGGCACCCAGGCCAATTTTACCACCGAAGACGGCCGGCACGTCCGTTTGGCCAGCTTCGCTCACACGGCCGCCGCCATCGAAACCGCCGCCCGCACAGCCGGATTACAGATCGCACATCAGAAAGACATTTTTGGCGGTGAAGACCTGATAAGCCTTAACCCGGACTGGACACGCCATCTTGGCAGGGCCATGATTCGCATGTGGATATTCGAGACGATACGATGAGCCAGATCGCCACCTTCCTTATGTTCGACGGCAAGGCCGAAGAGGCGGTCGACATCTATGTCTCTCTGTTTCCCAACAGTCACATCACCGGCATGGCCTATCATCCCGCCGGCGCACCGATGGCCGGCAAGGTCCTGCGCTGCTCTTTCGTACTCGACGGTACGCCTTTCATGGCCAGCGATTCCACCGTCGGCCATGATTTTACCTTCACCCCATCAATGTCGATCTTCATGAGCTGTGAAGACGAGGCCGAGTTCGACGTCACCTTTGCCCTGCTGGCCGAAGGCGGGCGCATCCATATGTCGCCGGCCGATTACGGCTTCAGCCGCAAGTTCGGCTGGACGGCCGACCGGTTTGGTGTGTCCTGGCAGTTGAACTTGCCGTAACTGTCTCATTTGAAGACATTTTTAATCGCTCTGTGGTCTGTTACGCCGCATGAACGACAGCACAACCATGGTCCCCAGTCCGCCCATTAGACTCAGTCTTGCCGGCTTGGCCCGACTGAGCGCCACGGCATGGAGCGCGATCATTATTGCCGTCGCCTTCGTCATCCGCGTCATCGCGCCCCTGACGACCGACACCGACTGGTTGATGAGCAATTGCCGTCGCTTCCTTGACGGCGCCGTATTGTACAAGGACATCATCGAAACCAACCCGCCGATGGCCATCTTCATGCACCTGCCGGCGGCGTTGATCGAACGGTGGACGGGCTTGCCGGCTGAACCGGTCTTTACCGGCATGGTGTTCCTGGCCGCCATCGGTTCCGCCGTCTTTTTCAGCCATTGCGTTAAAACCGCCGAGCCGAAACTGCGACTGATCCTACCCTTGACCCTGGCGGTTCTGTTGATTGCACCGTTGTCGACCTTCGATGAGCGCGAACAGGTTGCCCTGATCTTAACCCTGCCGCTCCTCGGTGTCGTCATCTTGCGGGCCCACGGTCACCGCATTCCCTGGCTGATGATTATCCTGACCGGTATTGCTGCCGGTTTTGCTCCGATGATCAAGCCGCACTTTGCCCTGGGTATAGTCGGGGCCTATGTCGCCCTGGCGGTCCTGCGGCGTCGACCCTGGCCGCTACTGTCGCCCGAAGCCCTCATCGCCGCGATCCTGACCGTGGGCTACGGCGTGGCGACCATGATCTATATGCCGGCCTATACGCACGATGTCCTGCCGCTACTGTTCGACCTCTATCGGCCGATGAAGAAGCCCATTTGGTATATGCTCTTCCTCATCCCGACCCTGTGCTGGATGATCGCCGTAGCCGCCTTATGGTTCGCTTCGAAAGGCAGGTTCCTGACCCCGCTCAATATCGTCTTGCTGGCGGCATCGGCAGGTTATCTTATCGGCTTTATCGACCAGGGGAGGGGCTGGGCCTACCAGATGTATCCCGCCCTCAGCCTGCTGATGCTGGTGGTCTTTCCAACCGTGCCCGCGGCCTTGACCAGCGGTGATCCCAAACGCCGCGTACCGGCGGTGGTGGCGATCGTCGCCGGACTTTCCACCCTTGGCTATTCGACCATATTCGGCGCAGTCGGTGGCGGAGTCGTCGCGCCGATCCGTGCCGCTGTCGCCCACCCGACCATGATGTCGATCACCTTCGACCTGACGCCGGGCCACCCCATCGTCACCAAGACCCACGGTACCTGGGTCGGCACCTTTTCCAGCCGTTGGGTCACCGTCAACGCGGCCTATCTGGCCCATGAAACCAAAGACCCCGCCAAGCTGGCCAAATATCGTCAATGGCAGGCCTATGATCGCGCCGTCACCAATCGCGACCTCGCCAAACGGCCGGATATCGTCTTGGTCGGCATCGGTCCCTTCAATTGGCCGGCCTGGATCGACAAGGACCCGGAGACCAGACGCCTGATGTCGGACTATGTCCTGTTATCCCAGGACCGACTGTCGGAACAAAAGCGCAAGGACTTCGAAGGCGTCGCCGCCTGGATCCGCAAGGATCTTGTGAAGCCTTAAGACCGCCGATAGCTCTGATCGGCGTCGTCCGCGTCGTTATTCGTCCGCTCTTCGACTCCGTCGATATAGACATTGACCGATCCGTCAGCCAGCTGTTCAACACGGTCTATTACTGCCGGCGCGCCATAACGCTCACGCAAGTCCTGGTCATGAATGATATGTGCAGGCGTTGGCTCGGCCAGAAACTTGAAATCGTTCGAGGCATAAACCTCCTCGCCCGTATTGTTATCGATCAGGTGGTAAACAGTATCGGTCATGGGGCGCTCCTCAGATTGTTATGACCGTGAGTTTGCCACGACTTGGCGTAAAGATGGGATATGGAATATTGTCGCAGGCCAGCCAGCCTATCCGTTGATCGCCTTGCGCATCGACGCCTCGATCTGCCCGCCGCAATAGATATTGCCAAAGCGCTTGTTCGTTGAGTCGATCAGATCCAGAAGGGGCTTGGTCGCCATCATGCGTTGCGTCAGTCCCGCCACCAGGGGCGCTTCCTCCAGCAGCATGTCGCCGATTTGCGGGAATCGATCGCCCAGGGTCCACCACAATGTGGCCGTGACAATATCGGCGACCCCGGCCACTTCGCCGCCCAACATATACCCGGCATCAGCTTTTAAGCCGCTCCGTTTGCCCAGCACTTCGAAGATCGCCATCCATCGCTTGAGCCTCGGAACATAGGTTTTCCACCTTTGCGGTGTCCACATCTCACGGCCGCCATCATTGGTGATGTCGTCGATCACATCATTGGCGTCGTTGACCACCTTGAGTGTCAGGGCGCGTCCCTCGACGTCTTTCGGCAAAAGCTGGAGCTTTTCGCCGAGATAGAAGGCTATCGCGGGCATTTCCGCCAATTTGAATCCGGAACTGTTATCGACCAACACTGGCGGTCCCATGTGGGGTATCAGCTGCTGACCCGGTGGTGCTGCCATCTGTTCGGCGACATCGTCCGGCTCATCCCAGGTCTTGCCGGCATAGGCCAATATGGCGCGGATAAACTGACCGCGAAACGGCACCGGCCAGTAATACAGCGTGTAGTCCGCCATGGCTCACCTCTGATGGAACGCATTCCGGGCGAACAGAATATCAGACCGTGTTAAATCTCAATGAGGGAGTGCACTTAAGCCTCTACGGCTTCAGCTTTTGAGCGCGCACCTTTGCATCGCCTGTAACGCCGGAATCCTGAGCGTTGTCCGCAAGCCCGATGGTATAGTCCCCCCCCTCGATGACCCATTTGTGTTCGGCGACCCTGAAGTGGCCGAGGAGCCGCGGGTCGGCGGACAAGGTGACGGTCTGGCTTTCGCCGGGCGCCAGATCGACCTTGGCGAAGCCGAGGAGCCGTTTGGCGGTTTCCGACGGTGTCGCATTCAGATAGACCTGCGGCGCGGCCTTGCCGACCATCTTGCCCGTATTGGTCACCTTGAAGCTGAAACTCAGTGTGTCGCCGCCCGTTACCTTCAGGTCGGAATAACTGAAGGTCGTGTAGCTGAGCCCGTAGCCGAACGGAAACAACGGCTTTATGCCGAGCTTGGCGAAGCGCCGGTAGCCGATGTCGGCGCCTTCGTCGTAATGGACATCGAAAATCTGACCTTCGGGTACATCGATTCCCGGCAAGGCCGCGCCGCGCGGATATTGGTCGATGGAAGCCGGGAAGGTGACCGGCAAATGTCCGGACGGATTAGTGGCGCCGGTCAAGACATCGGAGATCGCCTCACCGCCTTTCTGACCGGGATACCAGGCTTCGATCACGGCTGGAACCTTGTCCAGCCACGGCATATTGACGGCGCCCCCGGTTTCAAGAACCACGATCGTGTTCGGATTGCTGCCGGCCGCCTGGCTGATCAGCTCGTTTTGCCCGTTTGGCAAATTCAGGCTCGGCGCATCGCTGCCTTCGCCCATCCATTGGGTGGCAACGATGATGACCAGATCGTAGCTCTTGGCTTTGCGGGCAACCTCTTCTGGATAGTCGCCCGCATCGAAGGCGATGGTGGCATTGGGCAAAGCGGTGCGCAAGGCCTTCAGTGGCGAGGACGGATGGTAATGCGTCTTGTTGAACGCGGCGAACACGCCTTCACCGCCGCGGGGGATGGTAATCTCGTCAATATCTGCGATGACCTGGGACGAACCTCCGCCCGACAGTACACCTGAATCGGCGTGACCGCCGACGATCAGGATCGATTTCACACTCGTCGCCATGGGCAAGATGTTGCGGTCGTTCTTGAGAAGAACAATGCCCTCGGCGGCTTCCCGCTTGGCGATGTCGGCATGCGCCGCCGGATCATAGGCTTTCGCTGGTGTGGCGTCGAAAAGGCCCGCCGCGAACATGGAACGCAGAATGCGGTGGACCATGTCGGAGAGACGCGAGGCTGGGATTTCGCCCTTATCGATAGCGGCCTTCAGCGGCGCTCCGAACCAGATATCCTTGTCGATCTGTTCGCCGGATTGCTGATCCAGGCCCTTGACGGCAAAATCGGTGGCTTTAACCGCCCCCCAGTCCGACATTACCCAGCCCTTATAGCCCCAATCGCCTTTGAGGATGTCGTTGAGCAGATGGTTATTGCCGCAGGCATAGACGCCATTGACCAGATTGTAGGAACACATGACCGACCCGGGCTTGCCTTTTTCGATCGCAATTTCGAAAGCGAGAAGGTCGGATTCGCGCATGGCCTGCTCATCGATAAGGCTGTTGGCGAAGTTGCGCCCCGTTTCCTGGTCGTTGATGGCCAGATGTTTGATGGTCGAGACCATGTTCTGGTCCTGGATGCCGCGGATGGACTCGGCGACCATATTCGCCGCCAGCCAGGGATCCTCGCCGGCATATTCGAAGTTGCGGCCGTTGCGCGGGTCGCGCGCGAGATTGATGCCGCCGGCCAGTTGCACGTTCATGCCCTTGGCGCGCGCTTCGGTTCCGACCATGGCGCCGCCATCATAGGCGATCTGGGTATTGAACGTTGCCGCGAGCAGGATAGACGCGGGCAGGGCGGTTGCCGTATCGCCGGGGCGCGACATCAGGGGATTGGCAACGCCCAGCGACGCGTCGCTTTCCTGCAGGTTAGGGATACCCAGCCGCGCATTGCCGGGAATGAAACCGGCCGATGCGATGGCGCCGTCGGGCAGTTTGCCGTCCTTCAGGAATACGGGTAGGGCCATTGGGCCGTGTACGAGGCTTATCCGTTCGTCGGGCGTCATGGCCTTTTCAAGAAGAATCGCGCGTTCATCGGGTGAGAGGGATGTGTTCATCCACGGCCGGCTGACTTGGGCCGTCGCGCCTAGGGGTGAAAAACCCATCAGGGCCGAACAAGCCATCGCCAGATATTCGAGTCGGGATCCCCGGTTCGTGGTCTTCATGTTTTCACCCTGCCTTCACCTGCATGCCTTGTTGAATCGCGTGGCATTTTTTCTAAAAGAATTCGCGCCTTAAGCTTCAAACCTAAGGCGCGAAAGTTATAGCGCTGCCGGGAGAAGTTGAGAAAACCTCCTGGGACGAAGAAGGTGATGGACGAACATTCCTTCCACTAGGGCAGCGCTGACGTAACTTGTACTAGGTCAGCGCTGCCGTCAAGCGGGATGTCGTCGCGATCCTGCCTGAATTCCAAGCTCTTGACGCGGAGCGGGCTGGACAAAGCCCGCGTGAGCACTGATACTTATGGAAAATCTCTGAATGGCATCGCCTTGGCAAACCTGACTTTAGACGACCTCGCAAAGCTGGCGAATGTATCCCCAAAGACGATATCGCGTGTCGCTAACAAGCTTCCCGGCGTTGGCCCCAAGAAGCGGGCGGAAATCGAGAAACTAATTCAGGAGACGGGTTTTCGCCTGAACTTTGGCGCGCGTAGCCTGGCCAGCGCAAGAAATTACGTCGTTTGCATGATCGTCGAGGAACAGTCTTCGCACTACTACTTCTCGGAGCTCCAGGTCGGCATTTCCCGGGCGTGTATCGCGGCCGGCTATCATTTGATTGTCGAGCCGGTGGAGGATGTTCTGCATAAGGGCGCTGACGCCATCGCGGCTCGGTTTAACGGTATTCGGCCCGACGGGTTTCTGATCGTCCCGCCCGTTTCGGAGGTTTCATCGTTCATGGAAGCGCTTGAGGCGCTCAAGCTGCCGTTCGTCCGAATTGCCCCGGTCAGCAATCGGGAAAGGTTCTCGTCGGTTGAGATGGACGACGAACAGGCCTCCTATGAGATAACGAAATACCTGATCGATATCGGGCACCGGGACCTGGCTTGGATTTCAGTCAGCAAGAACCTGGCGTCCATGGAATTGCGCGAAGCCGGATTTCATCGGGCCTTGCTTGAGGCCGGTCTATCTCTTCACCCGGAATATGCGGTACCGGTACCTGACTTGCCGATCTACGGTATCGAAGATGCCTTCAATCTCCTGTCCCTGCCAAATCGCCCGACGGCGATTGTCTGCGGCAACGATTCCGTCGCTTTTTGTTGTATCGCCGCGGCCTATAAGGCTGGGCTCTCCGTTCCAGGCGACGTCAGCGTCGTTGGCTTTGACAATAGTCCTGGCGCGGAGAGTATCTGGCCTCCGCTAACAACTGTTCATCAGCCGATCAGCGCGATGGGTGAGAGAGCTACGGAAATCCTGCTGCGCCATCTCGACCGTGACAAGCCGTTCAAGGGGCTCATTCACGATCAACTGGATTATTCGATCATTCACCGGCTTTCGGCAGCGCCCCCGCCGGCGCTAAAGAAGAAAGCGGTCGCTTCGGATTGATGGCATATCCGGTTCGCCGAAATTTCATATTATGGGATCAGATGTTGCATATTTGATACCTAGTTAAAAAAAGATATATTTAATATCTATAATGATGGATACCTTTTCTATCGTATATGCCGGGCCCTGACAGCATACCTTTTGGTATATTGCCGCGGCATGGTGGGGTTTTATATAAATATTTCAGATATATGAGGCGGCCGCCTGCGGTTTCGCATCGCCCATCCCGACGGTGCTCAAGGCACGCACTTTTCTGGTTAAGTGGCCTTGCCAGGGAATCGCGAGCAATTGACTCCTTTCGTGGCATCGGAGAGTCTTGGCAAAATTGCTCCGCAAATTCGCGGAGCAGGATAATTTGCAGGAAGGTCCGAAGATGGAACGCGCACGTTTAAATCGCCGCTATTTTATGGGCACAGCGGTCGCATTGGGAGCTTTAGGTGCGCTCCGAATCCAACCCGCGCTCGCACAGGCGGTCGCGCCGGGCTCGACTGCTACTGGCGAACCATATCAGACGGTCGAGATCGCTCAGGGTGTTCTGCGCGGAGGGCATAGTCGTGGGGCTTTGGCCTTCAAGGGTATTCCCTACGCCGGATCGGTTTCCGGCAAAAACCGGTTTGTCGAGGCGCCGCCCGCTCCGCATTGGGCCGGCGTACGCGATGCTTTGAGCCTGGGTGCCCCCTCTCTGCAAAAGGTCGGTGGCAGTTTTGGCGAGGCGGAACCGGCAGCCAGCGAGGACTGTCTTGTTCTCAATGTTTGGACCCCGGCGGTAAATGACGGGAAGAAGCGCCCAGTCATGTTCTACATTCACGGGGGCGGCTATCATTCAGGCTCAGCGGGGGCGCCCTCGCAGGACGGAGCGCATCTGGCAGCCAATTATGATGTCGTCGTAGTCGCCTGCAATCACCGCCTGGGCTTGCTGGGCTACATGTATCTTGGCGACTTGGGTGGCTCGGACTATGCGACCTCGGGCAACCAATCCATGCTGGATCTCGTTGCGGCCTTGCGTTGGGTGAAAGAGAATATTGCTGAGTTCGGCGGTGACCCGGGCAACGTCATGATTTTTGGCGAATCCGGGGGCGGCTTCAAGACCGGCACCTTGCTGGCCATGCCGGCGGCGCATGGTCTTTTCCATAAGGCGAGCGTCGAGAGCGGCGCGGCCCTAACACGACTCTCGCGGGCACAGGCAACCGACACGGCGCAGCGCGTCTTGAAAGGCCTTGGGATCGGCCCGAACGAGCTGCATAAGCTGGCGGATGTTCCAGGACAGGCGTTTATCGACATTCAAGGCGCTGCCGACCAGGGCAAGGGGCCTCTTGTCGATCCGAACGATCCCAAGAGCGATCTGCTGCATCGCGCGAACTTCCTGCGCCCCGGTTCCTGGGGGCCGGTCGTCGACGGGACGATCCTGCCGGCCAGCCCATTCGATCCGGTTGCGACGCCTGTTTCGGCCAACATCCCAATGATGGTCGGCCATAATCGCGACGAAGCGACCTTCTTCAATATGGGCCGTCCGGACACATTTTCTATGGATGACGCTGCCCTGAAGGCACGGCTGGCCAAGGAGTTCGGCGAGTATGCCGATAGAATCGAGACGACTTACCGCGGGATCTACCCGGATCGCAGCCCCAGCGAGCTTTATATTGCGATCGCCAGCGACGTATGGTTCGGCAATGACTCGATAACCGCCGCGGCGCGCAAATCCGCGCAACCGGCGCCGGTCTACCTGTACAGATATGACTATCAATCCGACTTCGTCATTCCAGGTACCTCCTATGCTTTCGGCGCCGGCCATGCCTCCGAAATCAATATGAAGTTCTATAACTACGACCTTCGCGGTCTTCAGGGCTCCGGCCCCGGCGTCGCCAAGGCATCGCGAAATATGAGCGAAATGTGGGCCACCTTTGCCCGTACCGCGAAGCCCGCCGCTGCCGGTCAGCCGGAATGGCCCCGTTACGACCTGAAGGCCCGCCCCACCATGGTCATTGACGTAGACTGTTATGTCGAGCCCGACCTCGAGGGCGCGGCACGGCAGATGTGGGAAAGCATCGGTCCGGTCGTTTAAGGCGTGGGGCACGGGGAAAACAATCAATCCCGATGATCCTGTCGGCCGGTGGAAGGCGCAAAATTCCGATATGTGAAATCATGTGCGCTAAATATGGTACAGAATAGTTCTAATGGATAACGAGTACGAGGCGGCGCGGGTTTTGGATTTGACGCATGTGTCAAACTGTCGTTTCCTCATCATGCAGCATAGAGTCGAGCAAATCGGCTCATGCATGGAAACGCTGGGAATGTGAGATGGAACGGGCGACTTGCCTGAGTCCACCATAACCCGAAACCAAGCAAATAAGTCAGGACCTCGAAATCGGGGTGCAGGGAAAAAGGAGAAACAAGTGGTCAAATCTATTACGTCAGCGCTGCCCCAAAAGGTCGTCGCCCTCATGGTCGGTGTGAGCTTCTTCGCTATTGCCGGCGCAGCTTCCGCTCAGGACGCACCGGCCGGCGCACCTGAGGCGAAAGAAGACACGACGGTTGTTATTGTTACCGCCAACAAACGTCGCGAACCGGTCCAAAAAGTGGCGCAGACGGTCAACGTCGTCAGCGCGCAACAACTGCAGAACTTGCAGATCCGTTCGTTCCAGGAAGTCGCTACCGTCGTGGGCGGCGTTTCTCTGACGCGGACCAGCGGCGGCGAGCAATCCATCTCCATGCGTGGCATCAAGATGCCGAATAACGGCGGTACCGGCGGCGCGACGAATACGGTCGAAGTTTACCAGAACGAAGTGCCGATCAGCACGACGGATGCGTTCAACGCTCTGTTCGATATCGGTCAGATCGAAGTTCTTCGTGGTCCCCAGGGCACGCTTCGCGGCCGGCCGTCACCTTCCGGTGCGATGACCATCGTTACTCAACGCGGTAGCTTTACCTCATATAGCGGCTTCATCCAGGGGGCGATCACGGATCACAACGGCCAGAATGTTCAGGCGGCATTCGGCGGTCCGATCAACGACAAGCTGGCCTTCCGCATAGCCGGCCTGTACGATGCCAATGACGACAACGAGGTCAAGAGCATCGGTAACGGCAAGCATTCGCACCACGAGACCACCGGTCTCCGCGGTAGCTTGACCTGGAAGCCGATGGACAATCTCGAAATCAATTTGATGCACCAGTATATCAACGAAGATCGTGACTTCTATCGCTCGATCCAGGGCACGGCGCCCTGTGCCGGCGGCCCGATCCTGGTGAGTTCGGTCGGTTGCGGTCATACCTACACTTTGCAGGACCGCGTCTCGTTGAACACCGGCCCAAGCCCGGTAAAGTACCAAGGTCACCTGACCACCTTGAGCGCCCGGTATGATCTGGGGGACTATCAGATCAACTATGTTGGCGGCTATAACGACTCGACCTTCGTTAACGGGCTGGATTTCGATTTCGCCGGCATCGGCCAAGCCAATCAGATCCCGACCTGGCTTCGGGGGACCAATACCGCGAAGGTCACGACCAACGAACTGCGTTTCGAGTCGACAACCGGCCAGTTCTACAACTTCACCTATGGCGTCTTTTCAAGCTCGACGAAGAATACCGGTGATTTCGCCTTCATTCCGTTCTTTACCACCAATCCGTCGGCCTCGAACGTCCGCGATTATGGCGTATTCACCAATCAACGCTTCAACCTCAGCGAAAAGGACAAACTGTCCCTTGGTATCCGCTATTCGCATTTCATGGTTGATCGTTTGGGCGCCGGTCCGAATACCACCTATCAGGCCATCACCGGCAATGCGAGCTACCAGCACGAGTTCAGCAAGGACGTGATGGGATACGTCTCCTACGGCACATCCTTCCGTCCCGGTTCCGGCGGTGCCAACACCATCAACAACCCAGTCCCGCAGAGCAATGCAAACTTCGATTCCGAACATTCGCAGTCGACCGAGGTGGGGATCAAGACCCAGTGGTTTGAGCGTCGCCTGACGGCGAACCTCTCGCTCTTCGACCAAAAGTACGACGGCTATATCGCATCGATGTTCAATGTCGCCTGTACGGGTGTGCCGAATACGACCGGCATGTCTTACGCGACCAACGACGGCACCGCGGCCGGCCCGACCTGCTTCGGGACGATGTTCGCGAACGGCAATGCCGTCAGCAAGGGCGTCGAACTCGAAATGCGTTACCTGATTACGCCAGACTGGTCTGCCGGGTTTATCTACACCAATACCGATGCGCACTTCGTCAACGCGGTACTGCCCTGTAACGATTACAATGGCGATGGCACGCCCGATGTGACCGGCACGCCCAGGGTGCAGCAGAACAGCTATATCAGCCACTGCGTCTCCAGTCAGGTTTTAGGCCAGCTCCCGGCAACCAGCATAAGCGGCAATACCAATGTCGACTTCAAACTGTTCGGCCTCAACGCCTATGCGCGCGCCAACGCGATCTATCGCGACAAGGCCTACTTCCCGCAAACCGCCAACTATATGCCGGGCTACACCCAGGTTAACGCCTATGTCGGCATCAAGGGCAAGGACGACAATTGGGAGCTTAGCTTCTGGGCGAAGAACCTCTTTGACAAGGTCGTGCAAGATACCGACGGCGGCCCCTGGACCGTTTACGGCGTCCAGTCCGGCCTCAGCATCGGCACTGTGACCAATCGCCGTGAAATGGGCATAACCTTGCGCAAGGACTTCTAATCCCCAAGTCCTCCCGGGGAACCTGGAGCTGGTCGAGAGCGCGGGCGTTAAGGGGGGCGCCCGCGTTCGAGAGACATCAAGGGTCCCGACCAGCTCCAATTTTTTGGCCTCAGGAGGGTTGTTATTTTGATCATGTTGGAACCCCGCCGCTCTCGGGGGATGGATGGAAGACAATGCCTAAATCCGCTTTGATGGCTGCCGCTGCTATTGTGGGCTGGCTTGCGTGTGGTGACGCCGCCCAGGCGGAGGGCCGGTGGATTACATACCCAGCCATCGCACCCAAGACCCAAGTCGTGCTGCATTTTCGCAGGGACATCAGCCTCGACGCGGTGCCCAAAAGTTTTCCGGTACACCTCAGTGCTGACAATCGCTTCATCCTCTACGTCGATGGCGAACGGGTTGCCGAAGGGCCCGCCCGCGGCGATCTCGCGCATTGGCGGTACGAGACCGTGGACCTCAGCCCCTATCTGAAGGCCGGTCATAATGTGGTTGCCGCTGAAGTATGGAATGCGGCCGAAGACACAGGCGGTCGTTTCCACACCGAACCCTTGGCCCAGCTGAGCGCCAGGACCGCGTTTTGGCTTGAAGGCGACGGTGCCGCGAAGGTTCTCGACACTACCCAGCCCTGGCAGGTCTCCGTGCAGGCCGGCCACAGGTTCAGTTCGCCATTTCCCCACCTGATCGAGGCATTTGGCGGCACCTTCTATGCCGCTGGCAGTTCCGAGGACATCGACGGCGCCAAGGCCGACTGGGACTGGAAGGGCGGACGCTTGACGAAAGCCAACTGGGCGCCGGCGGTTCCGGCCTTGGCCGAAGGCGAGACGAGTCCGTGGACGCTGATGGCCGACCCGCTGCCGCAGATGGCGTTCAAACCTGAAGCCAGCGGCATCGTCGTCCGTACGGATTACGCGCCAGCCGAGGCGTTTCCAGCCAAGGCCGTCGTCATACCGGCGAACAAGACGGTCACACTCCTGCTCGACCAGAAGGTTGTCCAATCGGCTTACCCTGAGTTTTTGGTGTCGGGCGGCCGCGGCGCGACCGTAACGGTCACCTATGCCGAGGCGCTCTATGATGCCGCCAAGCATAAGGGCGACAGGGCCGAGGTTGGTGACAGGCAGGCGATCGGCCTTCAGGACACCTTCCATCTCGACGGCGGTAAAGGTCGCAACTACCGGCCTTTGTGGTGGCGAACCTGGCGCTTCATGCAGGTGCAGGTCACGACCGGCGCGGAGCCCGTGACCCTGGACGGCGTCAAGCTGTTTGAGACGGGTTATCCTTTCGAGGCTAAGGGCTATTTCAAGTCCAACGACGCGCAACTCAACCAAATCTGGGATATCGGTTGGCGTACGGTCAAGGTCGACGCCCATGAAACCTTCATGGACAGCTCCTATTGGGAGCAATTGCAATATGTCGGCGATACGCGCATCGATAACATTATCTCCTATACCGTGGTTGGCGATCCGCGCCTGGCGGTTCAGGCGATCGATGCCTACGGTAATTCCCAGGGTGCGGACGGGATGATTCAATCCGCCTATCCGTCGAGCACGGACAATGTCATTCCGCCGTTCGGCTTGCTGTGGTTGGGCATGATGCACGACTATGTGACCTATCAGCCCGACCTCGCCGTCATTAAACGCAACATCGCCGGCGGGCGCAAAATTCTCGACTGGTACGCGCCCTATATCGCGGCTAACGGCCTTGTTACCATCACACCGAAATGGAACTACATGGATTGGGCCGGGGAGGCGCAGGCGCCCTATGCCCCGACGGAGTTCGACCGGTTTCCGTCCTTCGACCCGGCGACCAAGACGTCCTGTCTCGTGTCACTGGCCTATCTCGGCGGCCTGAAGGATATGGCGGCGGTCGAAATGGTCGCCGGCGATCCCGCCCTGGCCGAAACCGACCGGCAAAAGGCGGCCGCTCTGACGGCGGCCATCCAGGACCAGTGCTGGGACGAAAAGCGCGGTTTGTTCGCGGATTCACCGACCAGGACGGTGTTCAGTCAGCACACGAATGCCCTGGCTGTCCTCTATGATGTGGCCCCAAAGGACCGCGCGGCCGAGATTCTGACTAAGGTGACAAAGGCCGACGGCATCGATGCGCCCGACGGCATCCTGACGACCAGCTATTATTTTTCATGGTATCTGATCAAGGCCTATCAGCATGCGGGCCTCAGCGACAGGTACCTGCAACTGGTCGATACCTGGCGCGACCTTGCCAAATTGAACTTTACGACCTGGCCGGAGGCGAGGGGCGATACGCGCTCCGACACGCATGCCTGGTCGTCGCACCCGACCGCGGATCTGATCGGTATCGTCGCTGGCATTCAGCCGGGTGCGCCTGGATATGGTACGGTCAAGATCGAGCCCCATCTCGGCGATCTGACCTCGGTGGATGCCGCGGCCATGACGCCCAAGGGCCTCGTCGCGGTCACCTATCGCACCTCATCATCCGGCGCGGTCGATGCCATTGTCACCAAGCCCGCGGACCTTGAGGGCCAGTTGGTCTGGAAGGGCAAGGTCTATTCGCTTTCCGGAACGAAATCCGAGCTTCACTTGACACAATAGCCTAAGCCGACGGCGCATGAGTTGGCCTCATCGCCGTCGGTCCGCCGTCCGGCCTACATGGCCGGAGCATCCGGCTTTGTGGCCGGGTCCCAATGTTCGTCCGCCTTGCCGTCCTTTATCCGCCACATGTCGAACCAGGTCGTCGTATAGCTTTTCGACGGATCGGAAGCATTCTGAACGATGCGCGGATAGACCACCACGACCAGGTCACCCTCGGCCACAACCGAGACTATCGGGGTTTTCAGATGATCCGGGATCGGGGTCGGCTTAGCCTGGAGGACTTCGGTGAAGAACTTGACGACCCCGGCCCGCCCGGACTGGGCGTTGGGGTTGTGCTGAATATAGCGGTCGGTGATATACTGGTCGGCCAGTTCCCAATGGTTGGCCTCAAGGAGGTCGCGGACGATATGATAGGCGACCTGCTTGTTGGCATTCAGCGTCGGATCAGGGCTTGTGAAGAGAGCTTCGGCGTCGGTGGCGCCGGTGACGGCCTCCTGCGCTCCGGCCGCTATCGGCGTCAGGGCGCCAAGGGCCAGTGCAATCTTCACCGTGACGGCAAAACGAAGGAAGGGATTGTAGCGAACCATTAAACGACCTCGATGTCGGAGAAAACCAATACGCAATCTTATTCCGCGGGCTATTTCTTGGCAAATTCCGCGTCGATCAGGAGCGTTACCTGATCGCCAATGGCCGGAAGGAAGGTCTTCATGCCGAAATCGGAGCGCAATAATGTCGCCGTGGCCTGAAAGCCTGCGCGGGTATCGCCCATCATGCCGGTGCCCATCCCGTTGAAGGTGACGTTCAGTGTGACCGGCTTCGTCACCCCCAACAGGGTCAGTTCGCCGTCTACCGTGGCGTGGGTCGCGTCGACGCGGGTCAGGTGCGAGGATTTGAAGCTAATGGTCGAAAAACCCGCGACATTGAAAAAGCCTGGCCCCTTAAGGTCGGTGTCGCGCTTCCCGAAGCCGGAATTCAGCGCCGTGGGATCGACCGAGATCGAAAGCTGCGATGGCTCGGGATTGGCAGGGTCGTAGTCGAAGCCGCCAGAGACCTGGTCAAAGGCAACAGTCGTCGTCGAAAAGCCCATATGGTCGATACGCGCCAGGATGCTGGTGTGGGTTGGATCGACCTCATAATGCCCCGCCGGCACAGCCGCAGGGTCGTTCGAAGTGATGGCTGCGGTCGCGGCCATCGGGAGGCCGGCAAGGGTGGCTGCGAGAGAAACGATCACGAATGCAGACTTCGACACGCTGTACCTTCCAAAAAAGAGATGATGTATATTTATTATATATAATAACAAATAAATCAAGGCCTTTATAGGGTGTGTGCGACCCCGGTCAGGGTTCTCAAAGTGCGTCGCTCAGCGGGGCGGAAATTATCATGCGATGGCTTCTACATACCGCACATCCTGCCAACCTTTGCTGCGGCCAAAGTTAGGCCTGTCTTGCGCGAGATGATCTGCTTTGCCGCCGAAAAGCTAATGGCAAACGACACGTGATACAATTCCGACGGGCCTAATAGCCCGCGGCGGAAAGGTTCTAGTGTTCCAAGTCTGTGAACCTGGCGATTACGACACTACCTCCGCTAATCGACAGCATGCGGCCGTCCGACAAACCGCGGACATAGTCGCCCGCCAGATCGCCAATCGCGGACACCTGTCCCCTTCTTTTGTCAAAAGCGAAAACCGCATCGCGAGGCGCTTGACCCTCGCTGTCGCTCGGGTAAGGGCCTCGGAAGAAAATAATGTCTTTCAGGCACGCCATTGCACTGCACCCGTGAAGGCCGGTAGGCGTCGGCGTAATGACCTGGGTTTGTTTCGCTAAATCGAGTTCAACGAGCGCAAAATCTTTGTAGCCGCAAAATGCGAGCCGCCCGCCGCCCGCTGGGCACATCGCATAACAGTCGATTAAGTCGACAGGGTTTTTAACGCCCGACGCATAGCCCCAAAGATAATTGCCGACGGGATCGAAAATTGCGATTCCTTCCTTTGAAGGCCGCGTTTTTCCCAAGATGCCTTGGTCAAAATAGCTGACAACGACATAGTCATCCAGAACCATAACGTCCTCGACGCCGTCTCCCACAGAGAACCCTTTGACGACATGTCCGGTATTCGGATCGACGATCCACGCGTTTGTTTCGCCTTCCGCCTTTATGCGTGGGAAGACGACAAGCGCCTTATCGTCCAAACACCGCACCATGGCGGAATCCAAGTTCAGCGGCAGGTGAACCTCGTTCCACGGCGAGACTAATTTTAGCCCAGCGGTGGTTTTCCTTATGGCCAGCCAATTATCGTTATTGTCGACGTCAAAACTCTGCCAACCTATTTGCTGGGCTGGAAAGGGTAGATCGATGGTCTCGGTTTCTATACGAAAAGTCATGGCGCTATGCGGAGAGTGGTGCCGGCTACAAGAATCGAATAGATTGAATAAGTTATTGAAATCAATTTCCTAATCGAATGAGGTTTTTGGACTGACCCCCAAGCAGCCCCCGAAAATAAATTTCAGACCGAGTTCGATTCCGACGAGGGGCCGCGTACCGTTAGTTACAATTTAGCATAACAGATGAAAAATGTCCATAATGGTGCGTATCCATACACCGTTGGCGGCCAAGGATGTACGCTATGCCAAAAAGGGAGAAAACCATGGTCTGGATGCCGGAGACGATATAAAATTTTCTTTGCTGAATTGGACAGCGGAAGAAGTTTGCCAAGAACGCTTGGTTGTGTTCTTAGCCTTGGCAGGCCCAGAAGCGGTTGCAGCGCTGCGGGTGATGCGGGAGAGGTTCAACAACCCGGAGATTACGGCAGAGGGGCTGTTTTTGAAGGTTGAAACACTTGGTATGCCGGAAACGGCCAATTTTCTTTCCGCTTACAAGGACCTGCTCTGATCCCATATTTAGAGTACTCATGGCCCTATACGGAAATATTGTTGGATTTCAATTCCCGGGAATCAAGCAGTTAGAAGCAGAGTTTCCGGGCTGGAACACAAATAAGGCATGGAAAATCTGCATACCTTCAGCAATACATCCATTTACACTCGTCTACGGAACCAATTCAGCTTTCCTTGTCCCCCGTTCTCAAGCAAACCTTTCAGAACTAGCCGACGTGCAGATCGCGACACATCCCATGTGATTTCATCAAGTTGATTCGCCAAGTCCTCGTCTCGTTGTAAAGTAAAAGACGTGATCGCATAAAGTCGTGTCTCTAACGCCTCATCGTATTCAGGCTCAATATTACCCCGTTCGTATGATCCGCACCAGATTATCCGACCCTGCCAGACAATGAAATGGCTTCCACAACCTCCCTCGCGCCAGACCGAAGGATAAAGTGTCGGCACGTTTCCACGATTGTGAAAGCGCCACGCTTTGCCCGCCCTTGCGTCGAGGTTTACGACCAATGTTTCGCCACATCCATCGGGGCAACGGATAAGGAAAGACCGCAATGGACCGCGACGTATGAGAGCGGCATCCCCGGGGGCATTAATAAGGGCTTCGCCCTGGTCACGGTATTCGGCCTCTCCGCACATTTGGACCTTTCTTGCGGGTTCGCTCATTACTTTTCCGATCCATCAAATTTTGTACTAATCGACAAGCGACCACGTAACCATGGCCACGGCGGAAACTATCGGCCTGACCGCTGCCATCCCATTGGCATCGTCTTAGCAACTGAACAGCCACAGCTGTTTGATATTCGTCGCTACAGGACTGAACCGCAATACCCATATGGCGAATTTGTCTGACCGCCGCCGCCATCCAATAGTATTTTGAAGTTGCGGCACAAGGGGCGGGAGGATGTAGGAAGGTCTCGGACATATAAAGCCGGTCTATTTCATTTTCCCAAACCTCATTGCGAAACTCCTCGGCTCGCTCTTTTTCTTCAGGCGGAAACTCAAACGCTAACGCGGTTTCAAGCGCGGCTAAGTCCGTAGTGAGTGGGCCATCCTCTGCGACCGATGCGAGATCAATGATGATGGCTTGGCCATTGCGGACACGCACATTTTCGCCATGTAAGTCCCCATGGATGGGAGCGCCCCGGTAGCGCTGGGTGTCAAGTGAAACGAGCTTCTCCCAGAGGCCGTTAGGGGATATTTCAATCTCATTTCCCCTAGCATGGGCTGCATAGTTTACTTTGATTTTTGCAGGATCAATTATCCCTATTTTCATAAGCTGCGCGGCAACGGAACCCGTGGTAGGAGGGGCGCTATAGGCTTGATCCCGCCAACGAGCCAAGGTTTCCTCGAACAGCGATGATATTGCTTGGCTGGCCACATTGCGCCTAACAAGGTCCCATAGTGGCTCCGCTCGGTCAACGAAATCGCCCATAAGGAGACTGCGTTCTGCGCCTTCAACCAAATCGAGCACATTGGGTCTCAGGCCAAACGGAATATAACCCAGCGCGAAGACGCAATAATTCTTATATTCGCGATCTATTTTGTCATGACGGTCGATTTTCGCGAAACGAGGTTGCGGCCAGATTCCAGCGCGTGAACCCGCCTTGGTCATGTGAACCGCGAATACACGCGCGTCCGATCGGCCGCCCGTAAGTTCCATTAAAACTATTTCGGAGCAATCGGCGAAAGCTCGCCGAAGCAGCAGGATGTCACTTTTTTCAAGTGGGCTCCGATTATTTCCAAATTTGATTTCTAAATCACTTGCAGCTGCTTTTCCCACATTATAGCGCTATGCGCTCTGGAACAACGTGGTGAGCGGGTGCCGTAATCGGATTCATACGTGTGAATAGCCCGTACTTCTTCAACTCGTTTTGAATTAGGCCTAGTGTTGCATCATCACGAGCAATTATATCGACACGCAAACCAGCGTCGAATAGGTCCTTACCTAGTCTCCAAATTTCCATTGAGATGCTTTTTACATTGTTGGACGTAACCGAAAAAACGGCTCCTCTGTAACGCATTAACGTATCGGCCAAACAAGAGGAGTTCATCTTAATGAGTTGAAGTTGACGGTTTTCGAATTCTCGCGACTCCGACTCCGTTGGATCGGTTCCAAACCATGCTACACTGGACCGGTATTCGCTCATTTCTGTCTCACCTGGCGTCCAGGCAATGGCCAAGCGCTGCCTTGACATAGCGCTCCGCTCTTAGAACAGACGATGCAATTCGGATCACGCGTTGCGGTCGTCAAGCGCACTGTGCCACGTACCCCGTCATACATTTGAAAACGAGCGCTAGCACGAATAGGGGTAACGGCACCAAGGAACATAGTTACAGCTAGTGAAGATAACGTGGTATTTATAGAGACAACAGCAGGCTGAGGTTCGTGCACGCCAATGATATACGGGTCAGCGGCTTTTTGTTCTGAGGTTAAAAGCTCTCTTCTTATTTGTTCACTATTAAGGGCGCCTGTGCACAGCAGACATGGTAATCCTGGGGCAAGCATTTGGACCCGCCCTGTAATATTAGTCACTCCCCCATTTTTGACTGTGACGCTGACGCCCATGTCAATGGTAGGAATTAGATATTGGTAGGCTAACTGGCCCACGATAGCTCGGCTCGCATGGGAGTCAGTACATATAAATATAAAGTCGAGTGCCGTTAGTTTTGATGAAACATCTATATCCACTACGTCTCTAACATGGCTCTCAACTTTAGCAACCGGATTGATGCGCTGAATTTCACGTTTGGCAACGGTTAGCTTGTTGACACCCAAATCTGCCGGCGATGCGCCGATTAATCGATTCAGATTGGTTTCCTCTACGGTGTCCGGCTCAATCAATGTGAAATCGGACACACCGAGATAAGCAAGCTGCTGAAGTACAGCCGACCCCGTTCCCCCCGCACCTACGATTCCCACGCGCAAAGACCGCATTATTTCTTGACCGGGCGCGCCGAACGCCCGAACTTGCCGATCGTGGCGATTAGTCTCGTTTGCAAGGCCGGCGGTGCGCGAGAGTTTTTCGAGATTTTCGCCGATTTCCCAAACCAATATTTCTTCGTGGGTTCCGAGACGCCGCGATGTCACGCCTTCAGGTCCGATCACCATTGCCAAATGATTTCCAGCTGGTGCGCGGCGCGAGAAAAAGTCTAGCAGACTGATTTCGCCGTCGTCATCTACGCAAGAAAACTCCGGCACACCTTTCGCGTGCGGATGGGTATGAATTAGAATGACGCTAAGGTCGTCTTTGCGTGCCCGATTGGCAATCTCGACGAGATAGGTGGAGGTCAATACGGCAGAGATATGATCCCGACGCTCATAGGCTCGCTCTGGGGCAGTTTCGACGTCCGTAACGACCCAGCACTCGCCGACGGAGCTAAATCTAGCAAACCCAACAGCGCAGCTTTCACGCGACGGATCTAATAAAAGCCGAGCAGATAGATCATGAAATTCCGGAAATGCAAACCGAACGCTACTCATACTGCCCTCCGAAGTCTGTCCAATACAATATTCATCCAGCTGGACAGCGTATCGCGGTTCGCATTCCAAGGCTGATTTAGATGCCAAGAGAACCAAAGTCCTGGCTCCTGCACTTCAGGAATCGGGTTGTCTGGTCCTGTGTTCTGCGGCAATCCTTCGCCTGTAAGGCGAAGCCCATGATCCCCCAGAAGCAGTCGAGCGCAGCGTATGGGTAGCCTACTGGCACTAGGAATCTTATTGATGTCGCAGGTCGGTTCCATCCAGCAGGTAGCGGAACGGAAGCAACCGTAATGAGGGACGTGCCACTTGGCAACGACCGGACGTCAACCGCGCCAAAGCGATCTCGGAGATGTTGAATCTGGCCGTTTATCATGCCCGTTAACCGAAATTCGCTTTCGGCGCGGACGAAAAGCGCAGTGGCCCGTGACCCGTGTCGAGGTCCACCAATTCGTTATCCCCGATAATTTTGTCTGGGTCATGCCCATGTCCCTCGAGAAGAAGGTCAGTGTCCTGATCCCAGTCGGCAACACGGGCCTTAATTTGCAACCCCGTCAGCGCTTTCTGATCTGTCTCATACTTATTGTTGCCGACAAAGAATGTGTAGGTCTTTGCGTGACCATTCGCTTTATCGTCCCCAGGCTCGGGGTGGGTGTCATCTTTCCCGCTCATAACGGCCTCCTGTCATCTATAAAAAAAATCGCGATCGCAGCCCTGTGAATCTGATCGAGAGTTAGCATTGCGATCTTGGTGTGCATATCAGAACATATTTCTTGCATAATTCAAGTGGAAAATGCATATTATGGCCATATGGATGAATATTGGCAGCTGAGGTAAAATTCTATGGAGCACTTTTCCGTCATACAAACCTTGTGCCGCCTGGGTTTAGAACAGGCAGACTCGCAGTTTCGAAAGCAGGTCGAACGGCTGAGAGATCGCTTGGTTAAAGCAGGCGAAGCAAAAGAGGCCACAGCTCTCGAAAGGCTTCTAGAAAGCGTCGCCAGCGAGGTTTCTATGGCACCAAGCACAGTTGAAGTGTCGAGAGCGCTCGTTGTCGGAGACGAGCTTACCGCTAATGTTTTTGCGCCGGCTGACAGAGAATCGAGCGTTCCTCTTGCCGAGATCAATTTAACTCCGGGGCGTGGACGCCACGAGCCGATCTATGATGAAACCTTGAAGCTTGCACTTAACGCTCTTGTTGGGGAATGGGAAAATCCAGGCAGATTGCGCCAAATGGGGGTCGAGCCTTCGCTGTCGTGCCTTTTGTATGGCCCTCCCGGCACGGGCAAGACTTTGACTGCCCAGAAGCTAGCCGCTCGGTTGGGTATGCCTGTCGTAAACGCGCGGATCGACGGGTTAGTCAGCTCTTTCCTAGGTACTACAGCTCGGAACATCGCAAATCTATTCGATTTTGCTAATCGGTACCGTTGTGTGCTCGTACTCGACGAGTTCGACGCACTCGCTAAGATGCGTGATGATCCACACGAGTTAGGCGAGCTAAAACGCGTTGTGAATACCTTGCTGCAAAATCTCGACTCGCGAGCAGATCGGGGCCTAACGATCGCGATCACAAATCATGAGGGCCTATTGGATACAGCCGTCTGGCGGCGCTTTCAAAACCATATTCGCATCGGCCTTCCGGACCCCCATGTGCGCCTAGATATGCTTCGTGCATTTTTAACTCCACTTCAGTTGAGTGATGATCTATACAAAACCTTGAGTTTCATTATTGGTACTCGGTCTGGAGCAGATCTCAAGACATTCGCGGATGCTATTCGACGTAATCTGGCAATGGCCGATGAGTCTACAAGCCCGGCAAGTGTCCTTAGCTCAGCTAGAGCCGTCCTCCCGCGGTTGGGCATCGAAGGGCCAGATATGGCGCCGGCGCGTCTTTTTCTCGCGGACAAATCCAAGTTCGTCGGGGCGATTACTCATGCAGGGCTTGGAATCAAGCAAGAGAGTTTGGCGCAAATGCTTGAGTGTAGCCAGAGTAACGTTTCCAGATGGGCATCCGACTGGCGCGGCGACGGTATAGAAGGTGAAAAATCGAATGCCTAACAATCCGGTTCAAATTGTCCTGAACGACGATGCTTTTCTAAAAGCGCCTGATCCAGTTCGGGCGGGGCCTGACAAGGACTTTTTTGAGAACAATGATCGTGGTTTCGTCGCACACAGAACAGCGATGTTAGAAAGACTGAACTCGATCGAGGCAAAATTGAGCACATGGCGCTTTGGACCAGTGGCCTATGTTCGTGTCCGGATGCGCCCAGAAGCGATAGCCAAATCCTACAGGCCAAGCAAATGCTTGTTCTTGCCTGACCAGTTTCCTTGTGTTGGGGCCGGCGCGCCTGGCGAATTATTTTTCAGAGTGCCCTTGGTACACATGTGGCGCCTAAAAGCGAGATTTTCGGACACTGAGGATCTTGCTCAGGCTCGGATCTCAAAGCAGTCAGGCCAGCCATATCATTACGTGACCCGCGGCAGGTGCGAATTGGGTGCGATAGGTGAGGTTGAGATTGCAGACCCGAACGCTAAACGTAATTTTTCCGCCGCCGATGCCCTGAACGCCATGCTTAGTCCACATGCGGCAAGCGGCTACGTTATAGAACTATTTGAGCAAGGACCGATTATTTCCTTTGGGGATGATGTCTTAGGACTCCGCCAATCATTTGAGACCTTACAAGCTGATATTGCGGGACTGGGAGACGGAATCTATGCTGCGCTCGTGCCAAGCCCTGGTACCGGCCCGGCCGTCGAATTGCTGGTTACGACCGCGCATAAACAGGCCGTGCTAGAAGACCGCAGAACCGTAAAGGAGGACTTAGCTCTCACAACCGCGACGGCGCACACTGACCCGCAAATTTCTCGGCACGAAAAAGTTCTCTCCACCCTGGCGCACCATCCTTTGGTTCGCCGCATTCGCTTTCCGATAACAATAGAGCCATCTGACAGCTCAGGTGAGAGCCGCGTCGCCGCCTTTCAGATGCCTGTAAGGGTCTCTGGCGCCATATACCCCAAGGTAGGCGTGATCGATACTGGCATCTCCGACATCTTCGCGCCGTGGGTGCGAGAACGCCATGATTTCTTAGGAGAAGGTGAATTCGACCCGACTCACGGAACCCTCGTCGCTGGCGTTCTTGTTGCGGCTAGAGCTGAAAACGGGACCGAAGTAGGTGTCGAAGAGGACGGCTGTGAGATCGTCGATATTCCCCTTATGCCGAGAGGATCATTTTCTGACACATACCATCGCGGATTTGAATCCTTTTTGCAGGAGCTTGATGCAGCAATTGGTGAAGCGAGGAATAAGCATCAAGTACGTGTTTTTAATATGTCGCTAAACATCACGGCGCCAGTTGAGCAAAACATTTACAGTATCTATGCCGCCCGTCTTGACGAAATTCAGGACAGGCATGGCGTCATCATCATCAATTCCGCCGGAAATCTTCAACCAGGTGAATGGCGAGCTGAATGGCCTAAAACCCCGAAACAAGCTGTAGCCGCTTTAGCAGCTAGGACCGCACCGGAAACAATACTGATGCCGTGTGAAAGTGTCAGGGCGGTCGCAGTGGGCGCAGTTAATCCACCAGCGAGTTCGCACCTATCCGGCGCTCCGGCTACGTATACCAGACGGGGGCCCGGGTTACGGGTTGGAATAAAGCCGGACCTTGCGCACTACGGCGGCGCAGGGGACCAAAGCAAGCCAACTCTGACTGGCTTAGCTTCTTGCACGACAGATGGCTATCGAACAGAAACCCGAGGTACGAGTTTTGCGGCGCCGCTGGTTGCAAAGACGCTTGCAGCGCTTGATGTCCTCACGAGCCAACAACTCGAAACGCGCACTCTCAAAGCTTTCGCAATACACGGTGCCTCAACACCCGACTGTTTGAAAAATGGAGCATTAAGGGACATTAGGCGCCAATTCGTCGGCTTTGGTCTACCAACGGATGCACGCTCTATGCTAGAAACGAGCGATCATGCCATTACACTGGTATTCGAAAGTCGGCTTACAATTGGTGAGCGGAAGCCCGCGATTTTGAAATTTCCGTTGGTGTGGCCAGCGTCGTTAGTCGATCCTGTCACATCCGCCTGCCGTGGTAAGGTGAGAATGACGCTCACGTATGATGCTCCAATCGATCAAGCGTTTGGCACTGAATTTGTTCGTGTCAATCTGGATGCGCGACTCGTGCAACGACAGCCAAACGATAGAAAAGACGGACTGCCGAGCTGGCATGAAGCGGTATCACAAGGCTTTCTGCCCAAAGTCTCGAATTTGACGCCGCAGGAAAAGTCACTGATCGCCCATGGTCTCAAGTGGTGGCCTACAAAGCGCTATGAGCGCGATTTTGGGGATGGCATTGGGACAAGCACGGAATGGCAGATTCGGGTTGAAAGTTTAGTTAGGGCCGAGGCTGAATTTCCGGCAGCCGGGGTACCGTTTTCATTAATCGTCACTATCGAAGACCCGAAAGGCGAACAGCCTATCTTCAATGAATTGCACCGCTACTTGCAGGCAAATAGGGTCGACCTTCACAATCTCAGAAGTAGCGTCAGGTTGCGTAATCGAACATAGCGGCCTCAGGCCATCACCTATCACCAGACCTGCGCTGATTAGGCGTCCACGATTATTCAGTCGAGCGGTGATTGTTCGTGGGCTGGGTCAATACGCGGATCATTACCTGAGTTTCGGCTCAGGTTGTTCATCGGGTCATCACACTCGTCGCGTCGTTGGTCTTGCCTCGTTATCAATCGCCTTCGGACTAGCGAACATTTGAACTAGCCGATTTTACCGTTTCGGCCTATGATTCCTGTCGGAGCTGTACGCGCAGTTCTGGGGTCTTAGAAAACCCCTTCCGTAGCAGTTGATGTCGGCTGATCCGGCACAACCTCCTTTGACCTATATGGTCGGGGAGCCTGTGACGTATGTCCAGGCCCCGGCTAAAGGTCACAGGGACCGACTACGGACGGTTTTCTAACTCCCCGATCACCAGGATCAGAGGAGGCTCTAATGCGGGGGCGCACCGCGGTTCGAGCTTCTCGGGGAGTCACATGGACGCTTCCGGTCACGCAGAAATCCCACTGAATGCTATCGATTGCCATGTCGGCGCCCGGCTCCGTGCCCGTCGATTGTTCCTGCAAATGTCCGAGGACTGGCTGGCCGGGAGACTCAATGTCACCACGCCAGAGCTGGCTGATTTCGAGGCCGGACGTGCTCGGATCGCCTTTGATCAGTTGCTTTGGGCTGCCGATGCCCTGGACGTGGCGGAGCGCTATTTCTATCAGGGCTTTGGTGGCCCGACGCTGGAGCCGGACGGGAAGCCGTCCTGGCTCCGCGATGTCGATCGCTGGTTTTCCTCGCAGGTTTTTCCGCATGAGCGCACCTTGCTTGGTGTAGCGCGCAAGATGACCGGGAACGTGGAAACCGCACAGGATGTGGTGCAGCAGACCTATGTCGAGTTGATGTCAGGTGACAAATGGCGCGGCATCGAAAACCCTCGCGCCTATGCCATGCGGGCGGTGCGCAGTATCTCCGGCCGTATTCTACAGCGCGCCCGGATTGTTCCCTTCGACTCCTTCGCCAATATGGACGAAGTCGGCGGCATCGATCCGAGTCCCAACGCTCATGACGTATTGTCAGCGAAGGAAAAGCGCCGGATCATTTTGGAAGCCATCGAGCAGTTGCCGCCGCAATGCCGCCAAGTCGTTAAGCTCAGGCGCCTGAAAGAAATGCCACCCAAGCAGATCGCCGACGAGATGGGTATCAGCCTGTCCATGGTCGAAAAACACCTGGCGAAGGGGATGACAATCATCGCCGACAAGCTCAGCGCCTCCGATCCCGAACATGTTTATACGCGCCTAGCCGCCCCTGTTGAAGCCGTGCCTGGTGAATAGACGGCGCATGGATTTGCCCGTATTTTGGCGCCGAAATGGCCGGAGGATTCGGCTGCGATCAGGACAGTTTTGGGTGTGAACGCGAACGACAATTCATCACGACAGGCGGTCAATGACGAGGCCGCGCTTTGGCATGCCCGGCTCGATTCCGGGACAGCGGATGAGCGCGAGTTTGAAGCCTGGAGGAATGCCGATCCACTCCATGCGGCGGCTTTCGCACGCATAGCCGCCACTGCCGATGCGCTCGACAGCCTCAAGGGAATTGACCTGGGGGACGATCCGGATATTGCACAACCACCCCGCCAAAATCGTCGCCAGTTTTTGGTATGGGCGGCGGGTTTTGTCGGGCTGGCGGGTAGTCTTTCATTTTGGACCCTGACCAATTCCCGCGCCCAGGCTTCGACATCCATAGGCGGTCGCAAGTCCATATCGCTGCCTGACGGGAGCCAAATGACCCTTAATACCGACTCCAAGGCGTCATGGAAATTCGATACAAAAGGGCGAAGCATTTGGCTGGAACGTGGTGAGATCGGTGTGGTCGTTATGCCCGATAAACTACCATGTTTCATCTACGCCGGCAGTGGAATTGTGAGCCTGACCCAAGGTGATTTGAACGCGCGTTTGCGGGGCAAAACCCTCGACCTGACTGTGCTCAAAGGCGACTGCCTCATCTCAAAAGCCGACCGAAAACCTGAGAAAGTCGCGACTGGAGAGGCTGCCTTGGCTGGCCCCGCAGACACACATATTCGTCCGGTCAGCGCGAGCGATATCCAGTTCACGTCGGGTTGGCGGCAGGGCGCACTGGTGTTCGACGGTCAGACCCTGGGTGTCGCCGTCGAGGAATATAACCGCTATCTCAAAGACAAGATCRTCATCGCTGATCCGGAACTGGCGTCTGTTCGATTGGGCGGTCGTTTCACCACGCACGACCCGAAAGACTTCCTGGCCTCGCTGCAATCGAGCTTCGGCATCCACGTCAGCCAGGGCGACAGCGGCTCGGTCTTGCTGACAAGGTAGCGGCTGTTTCGGCCATCCTCACGCTTTTCTTCATTTGTCCGCCACTGTCCTTATCCTTCTGTAGCGAGATCGTATGAGGGCGTATCTAAGCGTGATCGTCTTTGAAGGAAGAGGAAGGCAAGATAAAAGCAGTGGCGCCATTTCCCTTCGGTCTCTGTCTAACCCCTTGTCTGCACATCGCTTTTAGAGAGGGAAGGTAGCGCCATTGTGTTTTTACATGGCGCTATAGTGGTCCATCTGGCCCGAGAGCATTGATTTTGCTCGGGAAACCATAGCGCTCCTGCGGAGCGACTTCAATGACTTTCAATGACGATTTCACCCCCAAACTCGGTAAGGCACGCGCTCGCGGGAGCAAGGTTGCGAACGGGCGGCAGTACCTGAACCGGGTGCTGAAGGCCGCCAATCTGGCGCGCGGCGGAGCGGCTCAGACAGGTGGCAGGCAGCGGACCTCAAGCTTTGATGGAAGTCGCATCGGGCGTGGCTCCGGTGTCGGCCGGGTGCTGTCGTCGCGTGCCGGTATTGCCAGCTTCCGGCAGCGCCGCGTCGTGGTTAAGGCGCATATCGTCAAGCTGGCCGGCAAGGGCCTGTCCGGGGCGGTGGCGCATCTGCGTTATATCCAGCGCGACGGCGTTACCCGCGAAGGGTTGCCGGGCGAACTTTACAACGCCCAGCTCGACGAGGCGGACGGCCGGGAATTTTTGAGCCGCGCCGATGGCGACCGGCACCAGTTCCGTTTCATCGTCTCCGCCGAGGACGGCGACCAGTACGGCGACCTGAAGACCGTCACGCGCCGGCTGATGGCGAAGATGGAGGAAGACCTAGACACCAAGCTCGATTGGGTGGCCGTGGATCACTACAACACCGGCCATCCCCACAGCCATATCATCATCAGAGGCAGGGACGAGCTTGGCAAGGATCTGGTCATTGCCCGCGAGTACATGTCATCCGGCGTCCGCGAGCGCGCCATCGAGATCGTCAGCCTCGACCTGGGGCCAAGACTGGATTCGGAAATCGACGCCTCGCTCAAGGCCGAGGTGACGCAGGATCGATTCACCAATCTGGACAAACAATTGCTCCAGAACAGGGGCGAAGATGGTCTTGTTCGAGCCGTCGATTCCGACAGCTTACGTCAGTCGCTGTTGGCGGGACGGCTCAATAAGCTGGAGGACTTGGGTCTGGCCGAAACCGCCGGGCAGGGGCGGTGGCGTTTGGCCGAGGAACTGGAGCCCACCTTGCGGCGCCTGGGCGAGCGCGGCGACATCATCAAGACGATGGCACATGAGTTGAGGGCAAGCGGCATGGAGCACGCCTTGGGCGATGCCGTCATTCACGAGCAGGACGTGGCCAATCGATCTGAGGCGGAACAGGCACAGCCGATCGTCGGGCGGCTGATCAGGCGCGGCCTCTCGGATGAGCTCAATGACCGGCATTACATGCTGGTTGATGGCATGGACGGACGCGTGCATGCCGTCGATATTGGCCAGGGGGACAGGACGCCACCGATCAGCGATAATTCTATCGTCAGAATCGACCTGAAGGTTGCGGCGGTCAGGGAGGCCGATCAGACCATCGCCGAGGTCGCAGCCGGCAATTGCGGCCTCTATGACATTGATGCTCACCTCAAGCACGATCGCGCGGCGACACAAGGTTTCGCTGAAACTCATGTCCGTCGTCTGGAAGCCATTCGCAAAGCGACGGGCGCGGTCGAGCGCCAACCCGACGGCCGGTTCAGGATCGGTCCCGACTACCTCAAGACCGCCCTCGATTATGAACGCCAGCAGGTGCGCACGTCGCCGGTCAAGGTCGAGGCTCTGTCGCCATTGTCACTGGACCAGCAGACCGCCCGTCAGGCCATAACTTGGCTGGACCGGGAACTGACTTCCGGCAGCCCGCTGACGGTGTCACCAACCGGTTTCGGCAAGGCCGTCCACGATGCCCTGGAGCAGCGACGGCAATGGCTGGTCAATGAGGGCTTGGCCAGCCAGCGAGAGGGTAGAAGCACCGCCTATGCGCCTGGCATGAAGGAGACCCTGACGGGCCGCGAGCTGCGCGTCGCCGCCGGGCAGTTGTCGAAGGAGCTTGGCCTGCACTTCACCGAGAGCCGCCAAGGCGAAGCGGTCGAAGGTATCTATCGCAAGGCTGTGGACCTCAGCAGCGGCAAGTTCGCACTGATTGAGCGGGCGAAGGACTTCACCCTGGTGCCGTGGCGCCCGGTCTTGGAAAACCACGTCGGCAAGCAGGTATCCGGCATCCAGCGCGAAGGTGGTATCAACTGGACGATCGGGCGAGGCCGAGGCATCGGCGTAGAATGAGTGTGCGCACCTACCCGAACGGGTAGGTGCCGGGCGGCAGGGTGCGGCGGAAGGGTTATAAGAGGAATAGCCACGATGGGGCATCATGGCGCTTTCCTTTTTGGAGAAGGAGCGCCATGAAGCCCCGGCACCACCTTTACCTCGATGATGAACTGACGGCACAGCTTGACGCCCTGTCAGCCGTGCCAGGGTCATCCAAGTCGGCCATAGTCGCCGACGCCCTGCGGCAGTATCTCCGCCACAAGGGCGGCACCGACCAGGACGACGCGTTGAAGACCCGCCTGGACCGGCTGTCGCGTCATCATGAACGGCTGGAGCGCGACATCAAAGTCTTGGTCGAGACCCTGACGGTTTTCGTCCGCTATTACCTGTTGTTCACGGCGCACATGCCTGACCCCGACAATGCCGCTCGCGCCAAGGGCCGGGAAAGGTTCGAGAGCTTTATTGCGAGGGTGGGACAGGCCGTGGCTAGCGGGACGCCGACGGTTCAAACACCGAATGTCGCTGCGGGCGTCACTCAGAAAGCAGAAGGCTGACTATGCAGGAGGAAATAAACAAGATCRCCTACCGCATCGATGAGGCGGTAAAGGCGTCAGGCCTTGGCAGGACATTTCTCTATGAGCGTATAGCTGACGGCACGCTTAAATCGATCAAGGTGGGAGGCCGTCGGCTCATCCTGCGGGAAGAATTGGTGCGCTTTTTGTTTCAAAACGCCAACGCGGCCAATTTTTGATTTTTGGGCCGCTGGCCCTATTCGCCTTACTGTCATGCACCTGCGGTGTGGGTACTTGCATGAATCCCTGGCACACTGATTTCCTGACCTGTCAATTCGCATGCAATTTCATCGATAAATTGTATCGGGGCAGTCTTGATGAATTCAGCGAGTAACCAGTTTCGCTGGGTGTCCAAAAGTTTCGAAAGACGGATAGGTTCGTAGCGGGATAATTCGCTCAATCTGTGCATGGCGGCGAAGATGAGGGTAGGGGCGTGGCGATCGATTACAGTTGCACCCGCTTTTAATCTTTTGAGGTACCAACTCCCTACCCCGGCAATATAGGTAATATTGCGGCGCGATCGCCTGTGATAGTTTGTAAGGTTGCTTAGGTTGCTCGCCCTAGCGCTTTTACCCCGGGCCCACTGAAACCTCTGCTTTTTCCGGATCGCCAGGGCGTCCATCACGCCGATATCCCGCTCAAATCCAACAGGTAGGGTGGCAAGAATACGTTGATCGTCGAACCTGTCTTCGAGATAGCCCGTGAACCAGGCTTCGGTAGAACCGATTTTTCGCGTATATCGGCAGTTTTGAAGTGAAAAGAAAAGATACGACTCTTGATACGACAGGCAATAGGCGCGGTGTATGAATGCCAAGTTCGAGAAGACCTCCTTCAACGTATATGTGTCGGTCGTGAGTGCTTCGCGGTAGTATCCCATCAGGGCCGGCAATATTCCGCTTCCCTTAAGGATGATTTGCTCTTTCGATAGGCTCGCCTTCCCGGGAAGGCCGTTGCCAGTCAACCCATGCTTATCCGTGAAGGCAACTCCCTTCGCGGTTAGCAATGCCTTGGTGGCATTGAGAAAGCAGTAGTAGAGGGTCAAAGGTGCCGCTGTTACCGGCAAGCCGAGGGATGCGCGATAAAATTCCCGGGCTTGTTCCCAATAAAATACGGCGTTGGACGACCCGTTGCGACGCAACCAAAGATCGACATAAGTCCACTTATCGGAGGTGAGGACTTTTTCATCTTCCCATGCAGGCGCGACTACGGCGCGTCGCATCAGGAGATTCTTCCTATCCATTACCAAGTCTTCGCTCGACACCATTCGCCCCGCTTAATTTTAGGTCAGTCGAAACCCCTTTGAGTTGTGTGTCAAGTCATAGTAATCCTGCCTATGATGAAAGGCGTTGGAGGCCTGTTTGGTCAAGCCTGGGAAGGCAGGTTGGGTGACTTGCAAATTACAAGCTTGTGCGACTTTTATCACTGCGAATTTCTATATGAAGGTGACAAATCACAAAAGCCAAACGCGGCCGCTCCCGGCTGCCTTTGCACATCGTCCAAGTAATGGGCAACGGAAGAGGCGCGAGTGGGACCATTGTTTCAGATGCTTGGTCAAATTCCGCAACCAACTCATTCCGCAATTAAGCCGCTTGGCCGTTTACGGTTGGTTTGATCAAAACGTCGGCTGAAATGCCAAGCGTGTCATGCAGTCGTCGTATCATTTCGATTGACAGACTCCGTTTGCGGCTAAGGACCTCTGAAACCCGCCCCCGATTGCCTATCAAGGGTATAAGGTCGTTGCGCGTAATACCCATTTGTTCCATGCGGAATTGGATTGCCTCAATTGGATCCGGCGGGGTCATCGGGTATTGTTTGGCTTCATAGACCTCCACAAGTGTGGCGAGCACGTCCAGACGATCACCTTCAGGCGTCCCAATTTTAGCGCCCCAGAGCACTTCGATCTCGGCCATAGCCGCCTCGTAGTCCGTTTCGCTACGAATAGGCCTCAATTCACTTGTCATACTTCACCTCGGTCACGTCAATCTGATCATAGTCCTTGTGACTGCCAAGCCACTTGATCCAGACAATGGATTTTTCGAAATCAACAGCGACTACCAATCGATAGGAATTACCTTTAATATTGAAGACGATACGCTCTGATGACACGATACTGGCCGTCGCGTAGAGATGCTTGACATCGGCAGTACTGAGCCAATTCGACTTGCTGACTTCGTTGAACCAAGCATCGAGCGCTGACTTGACGGCCGGTTGATCCTTGTGCCCCGCGAGTTCGTCGATGAACGTCCGCAAAGTGCGACGGGCGATTATCCTCATAGCTAAACCTTTAACATGTTCCCAAAATGGAATCAACGGTGATCGAATAAAGCGCTATCAGCTATTCGCCAAGCCTCTTGAATTCCAGGACCTGGCAGCCGGCGCGCAGTTGGTCTAGGTGGTCTGACCACCATTGGGCCATCTTGACCCGTTCATCCCAATGTTTGCCTCGGTGGTAAGCGGCCCGGACCTTATTCGTCTCCTTATGCGCCAAGGCATGCTCGATAGCGTCGGACGACCACTTCCCGGACTCGTTTAGCAAGGTGCTGGCTGTGCTTCGAAATCCGTGCGCGGACATCTCATCTGACGAATATCCAATCCGGCGCAGGACGACGTTCATGGTGTTTTCAGACATCGGAACGTGATTTGATCGAACCGAAGGGAAGACGTACTTGGATCGCCCGCTTATTTCCCGTGTCTCGCTGAGTAGTGCAATTACTTGGCGCGACAGTGGAACGACATGTTCTTCGCGCATCTTCATTTTCGGCGCAGGAATTCGCCAAATCTTGGCATCAAAATCGAATTCCTTCCATTCGGCATGGCGCAATTCACCCGGACGCACAAAGAGGTGAGGGGCGATTTGGAGAGCCAATTTTGTCGTACCAAATCCTTCAATGGAGTCGATTGCACGAAGCAAGTCACCGACCGCCTTGGGCTCGATAATGGCGGCGTGGTGCTTAACCTTCGGCGTGACAAGCGCTCCGCCCAGGTAAGCAGCCGGGTTATTGCGGGCGCGGCTCGTGATAATGGCGTACTTGAAAACACGGCTCGCAAATTCGCAGACGCGTTTTGCACTTTCGTGATTGCCTCGGCGTTCTATTCGCTTGAGGACAGCCAGGATTTCGACAGGTTCGATTTCCGCAATTGGACGCGTACCTAAGTCGGCTTCCAATTGGGCTGCAAGCCACTTGGTTTTTACCATAGTCGCCTGGGCTCGTCCGTCACGCTCCAGCTTGTCAATGAATTCGTCCGCAACGGCTTTAAAGGTATTGCCCGCCGCAATAATCGCGGCAGCAGCCTTACGCCGCTTGTCGGAACCTGGATCAAGGCCGTCTGCAAGCAATTTGCGAGCGTCGTCGCGTTTGACACGTGCGTCCTTCAGACCCACGGTCGGATACTTCCCTATCGCCATTGTCTTATCGACGCCGGCGAATCGGTACTTGAACCGCCAGAGCTTGCCGCCTGCTGGCGAAAGAATCATGAAAAGGCCGCCACCGTCGTAAAGCTTTACGGGCTTAGAAGTAGCTTTGGCGCTTCGAATTGCTGAGTCTGTCAGAGCCATGTTGGGGTCTTTTTTTTGAAGGTTCGGAAAAGACCCCAAAAAGACCCCAACAATCGGCGGATAGCAGCGGACAGGCAGGGACGTCCTTGGACATCTTATGCCGTAATGTATCAGATTTTATTGGATTTTTCAACCGTCAGCGGACGTTTGCGGAGGGGGAAATGGTGCCGGCTACAAGAATCGAACTCGTGACCTGATGTTTACAAAACAACTGCTCTACCATCTGAGCTAAGCCGGCACACAACGGAGGGCTCTTATGCCCATGGCCGGCCAGCTTGTCCAGACGGGCAGGGCGACTTTTTTGCCCTTATATAAATAGAGAACTGGTTTTCGGCCGTCGAATTGGTTTATGACGCGGCAAGACCCAAACGTTGTAAAGGTCAAGGCAAGGGGCCGCAGGCCCCTTGACCCCGACCTTAAAAAGATTGAATCCATGGCCCGCATCCTCATCACCTCCGCGCTCCCCTACATCAACGGCATCAAGCACCTCGGCAATCTCGCCGGCTCCATGCTGCCGGCCGATGTCTATGCGCGCTTCCAACGTGCGCGTGGCCACGACGTCCTCTATATCTGCGCCACCGACGAACACGGCACCCCCGCCGAACTGGCCGCCGCCAAGGCCGGCCAGGACGTCCGCACCTATTGCGACGAACAACACCAGATCCAAAAAGATGCCGGCGAAAAGTTCGGCCTCAGCTACAACTGGTTCGGCCGTTCCAGCTCGCCCGAGAACCACCAACTGACCCAGGCCTTCTGCGAAGCCCTCGACAAGAACGGCTTGATCGAAGAACGCGTCGACAAGATGGTCTTCTCCATCGACGACGGCCGCTTCCTGCCCGACCGCTATGTCGAAGGCACCTGTCCCCACTGCGGTTACGACAAGGCCCGCGGCGACCAATGTGACAATTGCGGTCGCTTGCTCGACCCGACCGACCTGATCAACCCGTATAGCGCCGTCTCCGGTTCGCGCAATCTCGAGGTCCGCGATACCCGCCACCTCTACCTGCTGCAAACCAAGGTCGAGCCGCAACTGCGTGAATGGATCGCCGGCAAGTTCGAATGGCCGCAACTGGCGTTGTCGATCGCCAACAAACACCTCGAAGAAGGCCTGATCGACCGCGGCATTACCCGCGACCTCAAATGGGGTATCCCCGTCACCAAGGACGGCAAGCCGCGCCCGGGCTTCGAAGACAAGGTCTTCTATGTCTGGTTCGATGCCCCGATCGAATATATCGGCGCCACCAAGGAATATTTCACGGCTCAGGGTAACCCCGCTGGCTGGCAAAAATGGTGGCGTCTCGACCAGGGTGCGTCCGACGTCCGCTATGTCGAATTCATGGGCAAGGACAATGTCGCCTTCCACACGGTCAGCTTCCCCGCCACCATCCTCGGCTCAGGCGAACCGTGGAAGATGGTCGACACTCTGAAGGCCTTTAACTGGCTCAATTGGTACGGCGGCAAGTTCTCGACCTCGATGAACCGCGGCGTCTTCATGGACCAGGCCCTTGAAATCCTGCCCGCCGACTACTGGCGCTGGTACCTGATCGCCAATGCGCCGGAAAGCTCGGACAGCTCCTTCACCTGGGAGCAGTTCCAGGCAACGATCAACAAGGATCTAGCCGACGTCCTCGGCAATTTCGTCAACCGCATCCTGAAGTTCACCGAAGGCAAACTCGGCGGCGTGGTGCCGGATGGCGGCGAAGCGGGGCCGCTGGAAGACAAACTCTATCTCGACCTGGCAGCGGGCATTGCCGAAGCCACCGAAGCTTTCGAAACTATGGAAATGCGCAAGGCCGCCCAGGCCGTGCGGCGCCTGTGGGTGCTCGGCAACGAATACCTGCAGGAAGCAGCGCCCTGGACCGCGCTCAAGACCGACGCCACCCGCGCCGGCGTCATTGTTCGCCATGCCCTCAACCTGGTACGGCTGTACGCGGCTCTTGCGCAGCCGATCATCCCCTTCGCCGCGGCTGACATCGCCAAATGCGTCGGCGTGACGGGGGTGCTCGACTGGCCGTCCAGCGACGCCAAGGCCGAGTTGTCAAAGGTGGCGCCCGGCCAGACCGTGTCGTCGGGCGAGGTGCTGTTCAAGAAGATCGACGAAGACATGGTTGCGGCCTGGACCGAACGCTTTGGCGGCAGTGATGCCTGATCGTCCGTCACTGTACCTCTTCTGCGGCGACTCACATGCGCGGCAGTTGCGGACAGAACGGCCGGGGGCTTTTACGCATGCCATCTTCTCGGGTGCTTCGATCAAGGGGTTGGTCAACGAGCAACCGGACAAGGTTCACGGACAGGTCATCCGTCACTACGCCAGGGCGCCGGTCATCAAGGCGTTGTTCTTGATGTTCGGCAGCGTCGACGTCGATTTCAGTTTCTATCGCAAGCTCGCCCTCGAAGGCCTCTTCGACGTCGACGCCTGGATCGATGAACGCGTTGACGCCTATAACAGGTTCATCAGCGATCTAATTCAGGCCAGTCCCGAAGGGGACGGCTTCAGTACGATTACCGTTCTGGCGCCTCAGCCGTCACCCTTGGATGACGCCAATTTCTTCAAGATCATGCCGGCTCACACCAAGGTTTCAGAAGGCGAATTCAGAGCAAGCGAGGCGCATTCGGACCTTGGCCGTGTGGCGCGCAATCGGCGAACCGTCTATTTCAACGATCGTCTGGAGGCGGGGTTGATGAAACATCCGTGGGTCAAACTCTATCGGATCGATCGTGATATGCTGGACGCCGACGGCAAGTTCATCGAGCGCTTTGTGCCCGAACTGCCCGATGAACACCACGCCAATACAGTGGAAACCCGGCAGCTCTGGTTTCGGCTGCTCAAAACTGATGTGCCAACCCTGGCCTTTATGATCGACTCTATCTGAATACGGAACGCTTCCGGACCCGCAAACCTTACCGCGAATTCAGTTTTTCCGTGGCCGGTTGTGCGTATACTGGCCCAGGGTGAGAGTTCTGGGAGGCAAACATGTCCTTGGTACAATTTCTATTCAGCTTCGAAGGCCGCGTGCGCCGCCGCGACGTCTGGCTCTTCTTCATCATTCTGACCCTGCTCGACGGCACCCTGCTGTGGGGCCTGAGAGACCATATGTATAGCGTCCGTGGTCTCGACGACACTTTCGGTCCGTTTTACGGTATCCGCCTCGTCAGCCATAACCTGGGCGCCAGTGTGATCGGCCTGGCCGCTATCTGGGCCAAGCTGGCCGTCACGGTCAAACGCTGGCACGACCGTGACAAATCTGGTTGGTGGGTATTGATCAACCTGATCCCGGTCATCGGCTGGATCTGGCAGGTGATCGAAGGCGGCTTCCTCGATGGTACCGAAGGTCCGAACCGCTTCGGCCGCTCACCCAAGGCCGCGGATGGCGCCATCAACCGCATTGCGTGAGACTTGTCAGCCCCGAAACAACGTCTATGCTGGCGCTGTTTCGGGGGTAATCATGACCATCTTGCAAATGCTGTTCAGCGCCAAGGGGCGCATTCGTCGCCGCGACTATTGGCTGTGGTCATTGGGCGTCATCCTCGTCGTTGTGATCATACTCTTCGCTATCGCCTTCGTGACGCGTAACGGCAAAGCCGATGGCGACGCCATGTCCCCCGCCGGCATTCTTCTCACCATTCTCCTGCCGTTTATCTATTGGGCGCAGATATGCCTGCAGATCAAGCGCTGGCACGACCGTAACAAGTCCGGCGCCATGATCTTCATCAACCTGATCCCGATCATCGGTCAGTGGTGGGCTTTTGCCGAAACCTGCGTGCTGGACGGCACGAAGGGCGCCAATAAATTCGGTCCTTCGCCTAAGGGAATCGACACGACCCACCGAGTCTTTTGACATGACTGCTTTCCAAATATTGTTCAGCCCTCATGGGCGAATTCGCCGCCGAGATTATTGGCTGTCGACGCTTGGCATACTGTTTTCTTCAATAACGGTCTTGTTCGTCGCTCACAAAATTTGGGGCACCGCGGATACCTTTGTCGGCGAAATGAAGGAGGTGTGGATTCATCCTCTTTCACCATTTGGTGTTCTCTATATGTTGAATTTGACGGTCATGGAGTGGCCGCGCTTTTGCGCAACGGCCAAGCGTTGGCATGACCGAGCCAAGTCGGGTTGGCTCGCGGGCGCACTGGTACTCGGCAATCTGATTTGTCTCGTGATTGCACACTTTTTGCTTGCGGGTGGCTCGTCATACGCGCAGCCGTTAGGCTACCTTTTGCGGTTGCCGGTCTCTATTTTGGCCCTGTGGACCATCGTCGAGTGTGGTTGTCTTGACGGGGATAAGGGACCAAACAAATACGGCCCCTCGCCGAAATCAAAGACGGTGCAAGCCGAGGTCTTTTAACCGCCGAAATGCTTCTTGGCGGCGCCTGGAAGTTGCTGTGCCAGGTATTTGGCGGCGTCATCCACGGGCAGACCCGTCTTCTCCGCAATGGCCGCCAGCTTGTCCGGCCCCAGGATGGCAGCAAGGTCATCGCCGCTGACGCCATGGTGTTCGCCGCCTTGCCACTTGTCGACGACATGGCTCATGCCGTTGGAAACCAGGTGCGCGAGGAGGGCGGTCACGCCGCCGATCAGCGCGCCTTCGATCATCATATGGACAATGCCGTGGCTATGGTGATGGTCGCCGGATTGAGCCAGCTTGGCGTGCAGATCGGACATGGGATTTCCTCAATGTGGTGTTACTTCATAGCATAAAGCCAAAGCGGTCCAACCGTCAATCACGCCTTGGCAGGCAACAGCTTATGAACGTAATCGACCGCCTGATGGAAGGCGTCGACCCACCAGTCGCGGGTATTCGCCGCCATGACCGGCACGCATTTGAACGTGGTGTCGCAATGTCCGTCGGTCCAGACTTCCACCCCGCCTTCATAGATCATCTTGCAGGCGACAAATAAAACGACCACCAGGCCTAGATAGGCGATCCAACGATATTTGTGCAGGAGATTGGCGATAAGGTTGGCGGCCAGGCCCATGGCGGCGATGGAGAAGAGCAGGCCGAAGGCCAGCACCCAAACATGGCTTTGGGCCGCGCCGGCGACCGCCAGCACATTGTCCAGCGACATCGAGATGTCGGCGGCCAGGATTTGCAGCACGGCGGAAAACAGCGTCTTGGGCTTACCCTTGGCTACGACCGAACCGTCTGCCGCATGAACCAGATCATGATGGGCGCGCAATTCCTGGTACATCTTCCAACACACCCACAGCAGCAATATGCCGCCTGCCAGCAGGAGCCCGGTAATTTCCAGGAGTTGGACTGTGATCAGGACGAATCCGACACGCAGCGCCACTGCGCCGATCAGGCCGTAAAGGATGGCCAGCCGCCGTTTGTCCGGCGCCAAACCGGCGGCCGCGACACCGACGGCGACGGCATTGTCGCCGGCCATGACGATGTCGATAAAAACGACCTGAATGAAGGCCAGGGCCGGGATCAGGATTTCCGGATCGATCAGGCTGGTCAGACTGGACAGATGAAAACTCACGCTATCTCCTCAGGCCGGGCGTTAAGAGTTAACTTAAGGAACGAGGCACCTAAGTCAATGCGTTACATGTTAGCGGCGCGCACATGTCTCATAGAGTGATATGGATGCCGCATGGCTGACATTGAGGCTTTCGAATCCGCCCGGCATGGGGATCTTGGCCAGATGATCGCAGTGTTCGGCGACCAGCCGGCGTAGGCCTTCGCCTTCCGACCCCAAAACCAGAACCAGTTTTTTCAGACTGGTCCCCCAGCCTTGTTGTGCCAGAAGCTCATGCAGGTTGAACTCGGCCTCACCAGCTAAGCCGACGCTGACATAGCCGTTCTCATTCAAGGTTTCGAGCGCGCGCGACAGGTTGGTAACGCGTGAGAACGGCACGATGTCGACGGCGCCGGCGGCCGTCTTGGCCAGGACACCCTGCAGTGGCGGCGAGTGACGGTCCTGCATGACCAGGCCGATCACGCCGAACGCCGCGGCTGAGCGGAAGATGGCGCCGATATTCTGCGGATCGGTGACCTGATCCAGCATCAAAACCACGCCATCACCGGCGTGCATGATGGCTTCCAGCGAATCGCCTTCCAGCACCGGCGCCTGCAAAGCCATGCCCTGATGGACCGCGCCTTGCGGTAAAAAGCGCGCGATATCGCCCATCGGCAGCACCTGAAGACGGATATCCTGGCGCTTCAGCAGGGCTTGCGGCGCCGATTTTGCCCGTTCCTCGCTCAAAAACAGCCGGAACGGACCCTCGCGCGAAGAATTTTTCAGTGCCGCCTCGACCGCGTGGACACCCCACAGCCAGCCGTCTTCATTGCCCTTAGAACGCTGATTATGAACAGGTTTTTGAGGCCTTTCGCTGCCGTGTGCGGGGCGTTCCGGCTTAGCGGTAACCTTGTTCCCGAAATTTTGTACACGGTTTTTGCCTTTATGGCCTTTGGGGTCGTTGCGTTCACGAAAAGAGGACACTATAAGACGCGCTCCGATTTGAGGCCCTTGAGGGGACTTTAGGATGATTACGGGTGTTCTTACGCATAAACCCGCGGATGCCAAAAGTTTTTTCAACCACGGACTTGAGCTTTTTCGAAGGTTCAGGTTTAAGGCGTCCGGTTTATGACTTTGTGAGTGTTTGGGGGAATGTCCCGAGCGGCAAAGGGGGGGGACTGTAAATCCCCTGCGTAAGCTTCGCAGGTTCGAGTCCTGCTTCCCCCACCATCACTCCAAGTCATATCCGACAGCCCCAAATCAAACATTTTGAAGCGGCGCCCGGCCAAGGGGCGGCTCTTCGGCGGGTATAGCACAACGGTAGTGCAGCAGCCTTCCAAGCTGAGGATGCCGGTTCGATTCCGACTACCCGCTCCATAATGACTCATTTCCATGTTCGTGGAAATGATTTTGCACGTATCAACCCTTAGCCCATCTGGGCAAATTGGAGCCTTAGACCTATGGCCAAGGAAAAATTCAACCGCAATAAGCCTCACTGCAACATCGGCACCATCGGTCACGTCGACCATGGCAAGACGACTTTGACGGCAGCGATCACGATCACGCTGGCCAAGACCGGCGGGGCGACCGCGAAGAACTATGCCGACATCGACGCTGCTCCGGAAGAAAAGGCCCGCGGCATCACGATCAACACGGCGCACGTCGAATACGAAACCGCCAACCGTCACTATGCCCACGTCGATTGCCC